>JAJFHX010000010.1 GCA_021775425.1 Hyphomicrobiales bacterium | reverse complement strand
TGTGACTTCAATTGAGTGGCTTGTAGCTGTCTCGGTGTCGAGGCCATTAGCGACGGTTATGACGCCGGTGTTTGCGTCAATGGCAAAAAGGCCGCCAGCGTCATCGCTTAAAGAATAAGTGACGTTGTTGTTTGAGCCATCTGCATCTGTTGCGAGGGCTGTGATGCCAACGACATCGCCGACAGAGGCGTCTTCATCGACATTATTTGCTGCTGCGTTCGTATCTGAGATAACAGAGACGTCGAACTCGTCCTGGTCGGTGAGGGCGATGTTGTAGTTTTGGGTTGATGTTGACCCGTCAGAGCTTGTTGCTGTGACTTCAATGTTGTGGCTTGTTGCGGTCTCATAGTCGAGATTGCCTGCGACGGTGACTTCACCTGTGTTCGCGTCGATGGCAAAGAGACCACCTGCATCATTGCTCAAGCTATAAGTGACGGTGTCTGATCCGTCCGCATCTGTTGCGAGGGCTGTGATGCCGACCGATGTGCCAACGGCTGAGTTCTCTGCAACAGAATTTGCAGTGGCGTCAGTGTCTGAGATGGCGGAGACGTCAAACTCGTCCTGATCGATGATGTTGACGGTAATGACTTCAGAATATGTTGCGCCATGAACATCAGTTACCTGAACGGTGATGTCATGTGAGGTCGCGGTTTCATAATCGATGTCTGCGCCGGTTTTTACACGGACTTCATTACCAACGATTTCGAAATGTCCTGATGGGTCGTTTGTCAGTGTGTAAGCTGCGACTTCAGAAGGGATGAAACTATCTGAATCGATCGTATCTAATGTTGCGACGACGCTGCCCTGAGCGCTGTTTTCTTCAATGGTCCCACCTGTGTATGTGATATCAGTTGGGGCGTCGTTCAGCACATCTGCGGTGGAGACATTTCCATCTGCAAACTGGAAAGTTTCAATATTTGTGACTGTGTCTGTGCCATCTGGTGAGCCGGGGCGGTTGTCAAACACTGTGTAAGTGTCTGTGCCCTGGTCGTGCGTGATTGTGTAATCAGCCCAGTTGCCAGAATAAACGGCTATATCATTACCATTGCCACCGTCGAGCACGTCATTCCCGCTACCGCCAGTCAGTGTGTCATTCCAATCGCCGCCATCCAAATTGTCATTGCCACTACCACCGTCTAGCGTGTCGATACCGCCGCCGCCGATTAAGGTGTCATCTCCGGAGCCGCCGTCCAGGTTATCATCCCAGGAGCCACCATCCAGATAGTCGTCACCATCTCCACCACTAAGAGTGTCTTTGCCGCCACCGCCTAACAGGGTGTCATTTCCTTCGCCGCCGTCAAGTGTATCATCCCAGGCACCGCCGTCGAGATGATCATCACCACTGCCACCATATAAAGTGTCTTTGCCGTCATCACCATAAAGTGTGTCATTACCATCATTACCATGGAGGGTGTCGAAACCGGTGCCGCCGTGGATTTCATCGTTACCATCGGTGCCGGTTACAGTATCGTGACCGCCGCCTGCATTGATTGATAGTTCTTTAACGCCAGTGTCGGTGAAATTATCATCTTCATCTGATAAAACCAGATTTTCTGCTGTATCATCAATGTTGATATTGTAATTTTTGGTGCTTGTGGAACCATCTGCACTTGTTGCAGTGACCTCTATTATATGACTTGAGGCAGTTTCATAATCAAGAGGACCTGCAACGGTGACTTCGCCGGTGTTGGGGTCGATTGCGAAGAGACCGCCCGCGTCATCGGAAAGGCTGTATGTTACAGTGTTGTTGGTTCCGTCAGCGTCTGTTGCGAAAGCTGTGATGCCAACTGGTGTGCCGATTGCACTGTTTTCTGCCAGGGAATTTGCTGCCGCGTCAGTGTCAGAAATAGCGCTGACGCTAAATTCGTTGACGTCATTTATCGTAACTGTGAATTGTTCCGTCACTTTATTGCCAGAAGCGTCAATACCTGTGATGTAAAAATCATGCGAGGGTGTTGTTTCATAGTCAAGATCAGCGGTCGGGCCAACAACAACATTGCTACCAATGATTTGAAAATTCTCGTTTGAAATGGCTGAACCGTTTGCATCAGAGATATAATAGGTATAGTCAGACCCGGCGGCGTCTTCGAGGTTTAGTGTCGCGATGACTGTTCCAGCGGCTGAATTTTCATCAATATTGTCACCTGTTACAACAAGGTCAGGATTAAAGATTTCAGTCGCGGTGGAACCATCTACAGGTGTGACAACCGGCGCGGGTCCATCTGAAGAAGAGATGGTGGAAGGGGGTGCGGTGCCCTCATTTTCAATCGGCCGCTCAACTTTTACTTCCGGTGTGATCGGGCGAAAAGAGTTTGTTTGAATTGTTTCAGCTTTTTCAGCCAGTGGGTCTGCTTCTGATATGGGTGAAGATGATATGGGGTTGCTTATAAAACTATCATCATTATCATTTTCAGGCCGGGTATTTTCTTCGACGGAGCTTTGTGAATTCTGATCTAAAAATTTTGTACTGTCAGCTTCTTTCTGAACATCACTTGCTGAGGCGATAGATTCCAATTCATCCTCCAAACCATAGTGGAGGTTTGGATTGGTAATATCTGCCCTGGTCACCTGGGTATCGGTGATTTGTTCGTCGAGTGATTTATTGACGAGATTTTCATAATCCCGTTGGCTTTGTATTGAGTTTGTGTCCTGGTTTTTTAATGTACTGTTTGTGTTTTCAGGAGAGAAATTAGCGTTATTGCCGCCGTTTTTGTCGTTCTTACTCATTAACTTTGCCTTAAACATTTTCAGTCGGATGACCGGCTGATACAATTTTTGATCAAGGCATCATCATTGTCATAATGTATGACTGGATGGTTACTATTGGCGATTTCACGGCAAATAGCTGCAAGGTTAGTTAATATATCTATAACGGATTATATAAAAATTTAGATGTTGTGGTTTTAGAGGTGGCTTCGTACTGAAAATTCAGCGAAGAGACATAATTTTTAAGGGGTATTCGTCTCATTTCCAATCTCAGTATACGGTTTAAATTTCGCTAGTTTTTTTAGTGCGTATTTGTAACCTAAAATTCAATAAAAATTTAAGAAAATTAAAGCTTTATAAAATATGCACGTGGCAGTGTGTAGCGGGGTCCACGATGCCCGTGGGATTATTTGTTTTATGAAGAGAAAGGCTAGATGCCTAAAAGCACAGAGGTCACCACGCCTGCCAAAACTAATTCTTTTAATGCGGGTGATAGAAAATCAACAAAGACTGCAGCGAGACTGGAGAAGAACTCCGGGCTGATGGATAAGTTGTGGCCTCTTAACCTGAAACGCTTAAAACGAAATAATATCCCGGCGACAGAGATGTTGCACATGCCGTTTACGATTTGGGTATCTTCGATCATCATCAATGTGCTTGGTGTTGGGTTACCTATTCTCATTCTTCAGGTTTATGACCGTGTTATCCCGAATGAATCATTAAACCTGCTTGTTATGCTTTCATTTGGTTTTGTTTGTGTGCTTGGGCTGGAATTTCTTTTAAGGATTGGCCGGGCTTATATTCTTGGTTGGGCGGCGGCCCGCTTCGAAATGACGGTGAGCCAGATGGCCATTCGCCGTTTGCTGAATGCTCCACTTGAAAAGATTTCGGGTGATAAAACTCAGACCCAACTTGAGCGGATGACTTCGATTTCGAAACTGGCTGATTTTTTTGGCGGCCCGAACAGTCTGCTTGTGATTGATTTGCCGTTTGTTATCATACTGATTGCAACAATGGCTTTAATTGCCGGGAGCCTCGTTCTGGTGCCACTTGGTGTGTTGATGGTTTTTGGTGTTTTAACGCTGAAATATAGCAGCAACCTTGGAAGCCATTTTGAAGCAAGGGAAGTGCAGGACAACAGGACTTATGATTTTGTTGCTGAATGTCTGAAGGGTGTGATTACCCTTAAGGGGTTTTCTATGGAACCTTTTATGCTGCGCCGATTTGAACGTTTGCAGAAATCAAGGGCGATTACAAATTATCGAACCATTGAAGCTTCTTCAAGTGCGCAATCAGCCAGTGCAATTCTTGGGAATGTAACCATTATCGCGACTGTTACAACGGGTGCTGTCTTTTCAGTGATTGGTGATTTGTCGATCGGTACGCTTGCGGCCTGTACTTTATTGGCCGGGCGGATTATTCAGCCGGTTGTTCGGTTTGCCGGGCTTTGGTCAGAATTTCAAAAGCTTGAGCTGGCTTTGATGGAAGCTTCTGAGCTGTTTAAAATACCACAGAAAACAACTGAAATGGTTGCTGACGGGCGGGAAGGGCCACCCAATATCAGCCTTGTTAATGTGCGCTTTCAGGATGATGACGGTACTGAGTTAAGCCCGCTTAATATGACCATCGCAGGCGGGGAGTGTCTTGGCATTACCGGGCCGGATCTGGCGAATAAGTCAAAATTTTTAAAAACCGTTTCCGGATTGCTTGTCCCTGAGCGGGGGCAGGTTAGTTTTAACAATATTGATGTTGAGCTTTATCGAAACGGTAACCCGGGCAGTATTGTTTTTGTTGGCCCGAAATCCAGTGTGTTTGACGGTACCATTCTTGAGAATTTCACATTGTTTGGGACGGGGCCAAATGTTGATGAAGTGAGATGGGCTGCGCAAATGAGCGGTGTTGATTATGAAATCAACTGCCTGCCCAATGGTTATGATACACCGATTGGTGATGGGTCGATTGAAAAACTGTCACAAGGGCTTATTCGCCGTATTCTGCTAACGAGAGCGATTGCTATGTTGCCGAGGGTTCTTGTGCTTGAAGAACCGCAGATGTTTCTCGACAATGCCTCGGATAAGCAGCTTGTGAAATGCCTTTCCGCTCTGCGCCATCATATGACAATTATACTATCGACGATGAGGCCTTCTTATTTTCAGCTGGCTGACCGCATGCTGACATTTGATCATGGTGGCATTCTTGTGACGGCTGATTACCGGAATAATGGGCATGAAGACACCCAGCCCTTTGTTAGGGAGGCCGGGTAATGAGTGATATACGCGATAAAATTCCCGGACACCTGCATCATATGATGCCTGAAGCTGAAGGTGCTTCAGTGAATAAGGTGCATGAACAATATTTATTGCTTCAGAAACAGTTCACAAAAGATAGTTCGGCTCAGGAAGAGACATTTTCGGTTTATGAAAAATGTCTGCATAAGCTGGTTGAAGTTTTAAAGTGGGATGGTAACCGCCGGTATCTGATGGAAGCATTGCCGCATCTTGAAAAGATCAATGATATCCATGTTTTACGTGCGGTTCTGCTCAGAATTGGTTTTAAAACCAGCCGAAATAATACGAGGCATTTACGCAGGAAGACAAATATATTCCCTTGTCTGCTCGATTTTAAAGATGGGCCGGTGATTGTTACTGAACGAAGCCGGAAGGGCGTTTATAGCGGGTTTGATAAGGACGGAGCCTGCACATTTAAATGGGGCAGGGTGCGCCGGGCTAAAGAGCTCTATCTGATTGAAGCGGAAGAAACGTTTAATGGCTTGAAAGAAGAGGCTACCGGCTCCTGGTTTATGGGTGTGCTGCATAAATTAAGACGGCCTATCTGGGGCACGATGTTGCTGACTTTTATCGCCAATATTCTGACTATTGCGACACCGATTTACACGATGAATGTTTATAACCGGGTGATCAATAGTGAAGCGCTTGACACACTTGGCTATTTCTTTGCCGGCATTCTGGTTGCGATTGCTGCTGAAGTGCTTATCAGGCGTGAGCGTGGGAGGATCATCGGCTTTATTGGTGCGCGGGTAGACGCTGAGATTACCAACCGGGTGTTCAGGCAGGTGATCACTCTGCCATTGCTGATGACGGAATCGGCTTCGGTCAACAAGCAGATTGTTCAGTTCAGGCAATTTGAATCGATCAGGGATCTTTTAACAGGCAACCTTGCGAGTACGCTGCTGGACCTGCCGTTTTTGTTTATCTTTTTTGGTGTGATTGCTTACCTGTCGGGACTGCTGGTGCTGATACCTTTTGCTCTCGTGTTGGTATTTGGTGTGTTAGCGATGATGACTTTGCCTGTGGTGCGGCGGCGAGGGCGCAAATCCGGTCATAATCGGGCGCAGTACAACCGGATGTCGATGGAGCTTGCCAATAAGATGCAGGCGATCAGGGAGCTTGGTGCCGAAGAGCTTTGGTTTGCCCGTCACTCAAGAGTTGCGACGATTTCTGCGCACAGCATGTTTTCGGCCAGGTTTATGGAAACGTCTTTGCAGGTGGCAGGGCAAATTCTGGTGATGCTTGCTGGTTTGGCGACGATTTCTATTGGTGCTTATGAAGTGATCGAAGGGACGATGGATACCGGGGCTCTTATTGCGATTATGATGATTGTCTGGCGGATCTTAACTCCTATTCAGATTGCGTTTCTTTCCCTTAACCGGATTGGTCAGTTAAAACAGACTGTTTTACAGCTTGACCGGCTGATGAAGATTAAGAGTGAGCGACGCTTTAAGGGACGACCGAATTCGCTGCGTAAATTTGAAGGCAGTGTTAAGTTTGAGAATGTCAGCTTTCGATATGGCCCTCGTTCTGAACCGGCGCTGAAGGGGGTTAATTTTGAAATCAACCATGGTGAGATTGTTGCGATATCCGGTGCAACCGGTTCGGGTAAATCGACCATTTTAAAACTGATGCTTGGGTTATATCAGCCACAAGCCGGACGCATTTTTCTTGATGGAATTAATGTGCAGCAGCTGGATGTTGGTGAGGTTCGATCATCTATTGGTTATATGCCGCAGGAAATGTCGATGTTTTATGGCTCACTGGCGCAGAACATGCTGTTGGGTAACCCTGTCATGAGCCGTGATGAAATCACGAAGGCTTTGATGGATGCGGGTATCAATGCTGATGATCCTTTATTTAAGGCAGGTCTTGATCAGCCATTGCGGCAGGAATCGATGGAGTTAAGTGACAGCTCTATTGCTCAGATCACGCTGGCACGGGCTTATTCAGTTGATGGACCGTTTTTGCTGCTTGATAATCCGGGTGGGTATCTTGATAACGAGGCGGATAAATTTTTCATTCAGCAACTGGAGCGTTTCAGAAGTAAGAGAACTGTCATTCTGGTGACAAGCCGCCCCAGTCACATCAAGGCATGTGACAGGTTATTGCAATTTCACGGGGGGGCTTTGGTGAATGATGTTTCGGTTGAGGCTTATCTCAAGGCTATGGAGCAGCAGGCACAAACCGGTTCGTGAAATCTGTGAACTGACTATTTTCCTTTCAAATTCTTCTTAAACGTAATGGGATATTAAAACTCTTTCTATATGGTTAAGCGGGTGCGGTTAATGACTGGCCGCTCTTGAAGTTAGGGTTTGACTTTTTTTATGGTGCATATTCAACAAGAAAATCTGGCTTTGCCGATTGATATTCAAGGCGGAGAATGGGATAGCTTTTTCCTGCGGATGAGCGGTCTTGTCTGCGTTTTTTTTATTGTTGTTGTTGGACTTGCCTCTGTTGCACCGGTTTATGAAGTCGCCTTAACAGAGGGGAAAATTGTGCCGGAAGGTTCTGTTGTCAGGGTGGAGCATTATGAAGGCGGGATTGTTAAAAAAATCAATTTTAAACCGGGTGAGAAGGTAGAGAAGGGTAATATCATTTTATCTCTGACACCGGCGGCGGCGCAAAGTGATCAGGATCAGATGCTGGCCCGCAATATCAATCTGAATATCATCAAACAGAGGTTGACTGCGCTGTTAAATGATACCGAGCCTGATTTTGGCACATTTAAAAACAGTCACCCAAGGCTTGTAGCCAATCATATGTCGCAATTTGAGGAAGAAAAAAATTCTCTGAAACACAGCATTGGCAGCCTGACTGCGCGGGTAAAGCAGAGAGTTGCTGAAGTTAAGGCGACAGAGCTTGAAGTTAAAAGCCAGAAAAGCCAGCTGGCCATTCATAAAGAGCTGTTTCAAATGAGACAATCGCTTGTGAAGGATGGATACACGACGCGAAATTCTTTTCTTGAAGCGAAAGTGAAAGTTGCCCAGACAGAGGCCAGACTGGCTCAGCTTGAGGGGCAATTAATTTCAAATGTAAATGGATTATCTGAGGCTGAACTTTTGCTTTCTGAAGCGATTTCTAAACAAAGACAAAAATGGGCTAATGAACTTGCGCAAACTTCGGCCAGCCTTGCGGAAATAGAGGCAGCGGTCGGGAAAATTGAAGACCGGGTTGACCGGCTTGATGTGCGGGCGCCGATTTCAGGTGTGATTCAAAATGTTGTGCCACGCTCTGTTGGTGAGGTGATTAACCCGGGTGATCTGGTTGCGGAGATGGTGCCCGAGGGGAATAACCTGATTGCCGAGGTTAAATTAAAACCTGAAGACAGCACTAATATCAGCCGTGGTCAAATGGCCAGAGTGACGATCACTGCGTTTGATTCCAAAGAATTTGGTACGATTGATGGTGAAGTGATCAGTGTTTCTCCTTCGACATTCAAAAACGACAAAGATGAAGAATATTACGAAGTGCGGGTTCAGCTGGAAAAATTGAAGCTGGAGCGCAAAGGCGTTGTTTATCCGATTTTGCCGGGTATGATTGTCCGGGCTGAACTCATTAAGGGTGAGCGTTCTGTATTAAGGTTTTTGTTAAAACCGATTTACACAGCACTTGATAATAGTTTTGGTGAGCATTAGCCATGAATAAATTGGCTTCACTACAAAGTTCAGAACTGCTGATTGGGCAGCAGGATTGTCATAAAATAAAACAAGACTTAATGCTAATTTAACACTGACTGACCTAGGATCAGACTAGGGGTTCACATTGAAAATGATGTGGACTTTTTGGATTCCTGGAGTTGTCAATGTTGGTTGTTCTGCGGCGGTTTTACATTCTGATCACCAGTTTGGTTATGGTCCTCATTTTTGCGAGTGGGGTACTGTTGTTTGGCCAGCCGCGGCTTAGTCTGGCTGACGAGTTTGATGATTTGCTTGGTGAAGCCGTTACGCAGGGAACACAAGTGGATGCGGCCCGCTCACGCAAGGATGCGGCTGAAAGTTCTATTCGCAAAGCCTGGTCTAAATTCTTACCTTCTATCAATGCGCGCGGTGAATTTGGTCACAGCCGGGACAATGCGCTTGGCCGGATGAGGGGTGGCCGGAGCAATTATGATTCGAGTGAATATGGGGTTTCGGCAACTTTACCGATCTACCGGGGCGGTGAAAATTATTACGGGCTGAAAGAAGCCAGAGCGAATGCCAAGGCTGAAGGGCACAGCTATAAGGAAACAAAACAGCTCTTATTACTTGAAACCGCGCGGGCTATTCTTGGGATCATTCGTGACCGTGAAATTGTGAGTTTGCAACGCCAGAACCAGCGCAATGTCGCTTCGATTTTAGAGATCACTCAGTCCCGCTACCGAGGCGGTGAGGCTACGCGCACTGATATTGCTATTGCTGAAGATCAATACACAGCCGCGCAATCGGTATATACACAGGCGGTTGATAATTTAAGGTCTAATGAAACGGAATTTTTGCGGATAATTGGCCGCAAGCCTGGTCGATTGTCTTTACCGAAAGGGCTGGAGCGGAAATTGCCGCGCAGTCTTAACCAGGCGATTGCTCTGGCACAGGAGCAAAACCCACAATTGTTAGCGGCATTGTTTCGAAGTAAAGCAGCACAGCATTCAGTGAAGGCTTCTTATAGCGGTATATTGCCGAAAGTTGATCTGAATATGGATTATACCGAGGAGCGCTATCATGGTGAGAATCTTGGTGATGAAAGTGACCTGACGGTAAAACTTAATTTTACAGTTCCTTTATTTCAACCAGAAGCTCTGGCGACGACGCAGGTCAGCAAGCATGTGTCTGAGCAGCGTAAACATGAAGCCCGTGATGCACGGCTTTCAGCGAAAGCAATGGCAACCATTGCATGGCGCAGTTTTCATACCGCTAAAAAACGTCATCGGCTTGGGCTGGTGCGGATTAAGGCGGCGCGGGCAGCGGCGCGAGGAATGCGGCGTGAGCTAGAAGCCGGACAGAGAACTGTGCTTGATGTGTTGGACACACAAGAGCGGTTAGTGCAGGCGCGAGTTGGTGCGGCTGAAGCTAAATATGAAAAGTACATGTCAGCTCATCTTTTGCTTTCGTCAATTGGAGAACTTGATGTGGGGACTGAGGCTGTAGATGGTTATGGCGACTATGTACGGCTGGCTGAAAAGAAGCAAAAGTCTGACGGGCAATGGCGCCAGAGCAGTTTGCATAAAACAGTTATTAAACAGGCGAAAGCTGAAAAAAATATAACGCCAAAAACTGATAAGAAAACTCAACTGGCCGCTTTGGGGGGGCATAAAATTGAGTTGCCGGAAAAACTGATTTCAGAGCCATGGACGACGAATGCCGTTGCGACTGAGAAATCTTTTTCTGAGCCAGAAGAGATGAAGCTGACGGCATTGCCGAAATTAAAAGAACGGCCGGCTGTTATTATCGATGAGGGTGATCCTGTTACTGAGACGGTTAAAAAATCAGTTATAGAAAAAACAGTAATTGTGAAACCGGCTGTTGTTGAAGGCGGACTGAAAGTGATTAAGGACAGGAATGAAAGTTCTGCTGAGATTAAGTCCAAAAATCAAACTAGATCCGGAACTGAAACTGAGACGGGGAAAGAAAAATCCTCACAGAATAAAAAGGTTGAGATAAAAGCTGACCTGAAATCTGATGCAGCTGTTAAAACTGTGACCAGTCACGGGATTAAACCAGAGCGCAGTGAGACTGCTGATCATCAGCCGGATTTAAAGAAGACTGATTTAAATGAGATGCGCAAGGATGATGCCCTGCCGTTGAAAAAGCTGGAAAACAGAAACAGTGTTTACAGTAAAGTTTTGCCCAAAAGTGAAATCAAGAGTGAAAAGAATGAGGAACTTGTAACTGGCTCTATTACTAAAGAGCAGCTAGCCAATGGTTTTATTATTGAAGACCCTGTTGGTGAATTGCTATTGAAACAACAGGTCGTTGATAAGGCACCAGTTCAATCTTCGAAAGTTGTGGTTGAGAAAGACAGAACTACGAGCGATATCGGCAGGAAAGACGTTAAGGTTGCACAATCTCAAAAGCAGTTACTTAAACGGACAGAGCCGCCAAAGCAGCTCGCGCTGGTGCCTCAGGTCAAAGCTTTTTCAGTTCATATGATTCCATTGCCGACCAAGAAACCGCTTGATACGGGTGCGGAACTGGTAACGGGATCTGTCGCTTCAGGGGTGAAGAGAACTGATGTGACCGGATCTACCAGAAGAGTGCGGCGTGCACCTGTTCGTGAGATCCAGCCTGGCAAACGCAAAGCTGAAAAGAAAAAATTGCGCAATGTTTATCCGGCGACAATGCGGAATAAATTTGCCGTATGGTGGAATGACAAGATTGACAAGGTCATCGGCTCTGACGGCCGACCAAAACCAAAGTTAATTTCTGTTGATCAGTACCGTAGGTTAAAAGCTGAGCAATAAGCCGGATGCTGTTATCAAACGACGCAACATTTAAAATGGCACCGATAAAATCATTCTCAAAAGATAGCTGATTACGCCGAGTGCGGCGACACTTAAGGCCCAGATGGTGACAAACCACAACAGGCGGCCTTTCAGTGGTGTTGGCAGTGGTGCGGGCTTTTTTTCGATCTCATTATGATCAGACTTATGCTCATTAGTTTTGCTCATATTCATTAGTGGTAGCCATCTCCTGCTTTTACCTTACCGCGGAAAACCCAATAAACATAGGCGGTGTATCCGAGGATGACGGGCAGCAGGGCGAGGGTGCCATAGAGCAGGAATGAAAGACTTTCCGGTGGGTTGGCTGCTTGCCAAATTGTGAAATGGCGTGGCACCAGATAGGGGAACATGCTGATGGCGAAGCCGACATATGAGAGAATGAATAAACATATTGTGGCAATGAAGGGGTAATATTCGTGGCGTTTGCGGATTGAGTTAAACAGCAACACCCAGCACCCCAGTACCAGCAAGGGAACGGGGGCAACAAAGAGAATGTTTGGCCAGGAGAACCATCTGTCTGCGATGTCAGTATCGAGAAACGGGGTCCAGAGGCTGACAATGCCAACAAATGCAAAAACGATTGCGGCAATTGGCATGGCAGTTCTGAATAAGTCGTGTTGGAGTTCCTGATGAGTTTTCATGATGAGCCAGCAGGTGCCGAGCAGGGCATAAGCAGCAACGACAGCGAAGCCGACAGTGACTGAAAAAGGTGTCAGCCAATCAAACCAGCCGCCGGAATAATTACGCCCGGTGACTTCGATGCCCTGAATAAAAGCACCCAGCATCAGGCCCTGGCAAAATGCGGCGACCGTGGAGCCCATAAAGAATGAGAGTTCCCATTTCGGGCGGTCTTTTTCTTTGGAGCGGACGCAATATTCAAAGGCGACACCTCTGAAAATCAGCCCCAGAAGCATGGCTATGATCGGGGCATAAAAGGCGGGGAGCAGTGTTGCATAGGCCAGAGGGAAAGCGGCAAAGAGGCCGCCGCCACCGAGTATCAGCCAGGTCTCATTTCCATCCCAGACCGGGGCGATGGTGTTCATCATGACTTCCCTGTCTTCTTTTGCTGGAAAGAAGGGAAACAGAATGCCGATGCCAAGGTCGAAGCCATCAAGCAGAACATAAAGCAGGACTGAGGTTGCTATTAGAATTGTCCAGACAAAGGCGAGATCAAGTTCCATAATCTAAATTCCTCACGAATGTTGTTCTTTTGGCATGTTGACAGGTGACATGGGTGGGTTGTCATCCGGTTGGTTTGTTGCATCCGGGTCTATTTTCATCAGGCGCAGGATGTAGATGATGCCGGGTGTAAAGACGAGAAAATAGACAAAAACCAGAGCTATCAATGAGCCCCAGACACCGGGGGCTGCGATGGGTGAGACGCTATCTGCTGTGCGCAGCAAACCATAAACGGTATAGGGCTGGCGACCGACTTCTGTGACGAACCAGCCGGCCAGAAGAGCGAGCAAACCAGCGGGGCCCATAATGAGGGCTGCACGTAAATAGAGGCGGTTGGTATATAGTGTCCCTTTTAAGCGGAGCAGAAGGCCAAACAGGCCGATGGCGATCATGGCCATGCCGATGCCGACCATGATGCGAAAGGCGAAGAAAACAATGGGCACGTTGGGCCAGTCTTCTTTCGGGATCGCATCAAGCCCCTGAATTTCCTCATCCCAGCCATGTTTGAGAATGAGGCTGCCCATTTTTGGAATTTTCACGGCGTAATCGACTGTGCCGGTTTGCATATTTGGCCAGCCAAACAGATAGAGCGGGGCGCCTTTCTGGGTTTCAAAATGTCCTTCCATCGCGGCGACTTTGGCGGGCTGATGTTCTAATGTATTCAGGCCGTGCATATCACCGGCAATTAACTGAGCCGGGGCAACGAGGGTGGCCATCCAGATGGCGAGGGAGAACATGGTTCTGGCGTGCTGGTTTGCGGTGTTTTTCAGCAGATGGTAGGCAGCTACAGCGCCGACGATAAAGGAAGTTGAGAGATAAGCGGCAAAAACCATATGCACAAAGCGATATGGGAAGGAGGGATTAAAGACGACCTCAAACCAGTCAGCCGGGATGAACTGACCAACTTCGTTGATGCTGTAACCTGCCGGGGTTTGCATCCAGCTATTTACGGAAAGGATCCAGAAGGCTGAAAAGAGTGTGCCAATGGCGACGAGAAAGGTTGCGAAAAAGTGCAGCTTTTTGCCGACCCGATCCATACCGAACAGCATGATGCCAAGAAAGCCAGCTTCAAGAAAGAAAGCACTGAGCACTTCATAGCCTAACAGGGGGCCAAGGACGGGGCCGGTTTTGTCTGAAAATACACTCCAGTTGGTGCCAAACTGATAACTCATGACAAGGCCAGAGACGACGCCCATGCCAAAGGTGATGGCGAATATTTTTTTCCAGTAATTAAAGAGTTCGATATAGACGCTTCTGCCAGTGATGAGCCACAGACCTTCCAGAACAGCAAGGAAGCTGGCAAGACCAATGGATACTGCAGGGAAGATGATATGAAAAGTGATGGTGAAAGCGAACTGGATACGAGCGAGCAGCAGCGCGTCAAAATATTCGAACATGATATCATCCTTGCGTGAGATTTTCTGTCTCTGATATTTTTATAGTATAGGCTGAATTGGAATGTGACCAAATGACTTTTTTTTAAGCATCTGTTGGTTGTTTTGAAGTTCTGGTTGAACTTAGGGCCAATAAATGCAGGGAAAGTGTGTGTTTATTGTGCAGTTTGAAGCTGCTTTTCCTGGGTGACTAACCGTTTGTCTGGTGTGAATTTTGTGATTTCAGAGTGATCTTGGCAACTGTTTTACAGAATATGCAGCTATCAAGGAACCGATCAGGGAATCGGCTTGACGAGGTCTTGGGCACAAGTTAGTGCTGGATATGAGCTGGTAGATTGTGTCTCTGGCTATATGAATTGTTTTGTGTATAGGGATGAGTAATATGCCGCAGAGTTCGACACCTCAAAACCAGACCATGATTAAAGAGAGACGCACGGAATTTTCCAGCTTTGGCCGGATTGTTGATTATTTCTTTGGCCGAAATTCACTGATTGGTATTGCTTCTCTCATGTTACTTGTGATCTCCGGTTATGCAACCTGGAGCGGGATGAGCGACTTTATTCTTGGTGTGCAGACCAGCGGCATTAGCGAGGGGCGCACAATGCCAGGTGGCCTTTCAGTTTCGAATGAAGCGCTGGTGATTTCGATTGTTGTCGCGCTGACTTTTTTAATGTGGCTTGCACTTCGTGAAACTTTTGGGGCTCAGCGCCGGTTCACTGAACGTTTGATTACCTTACCGCTTTATCTGTTTCTCGCGCTCTGGTCTATTGGCTTTGGTTATGGTTTCTGGTGGTCTTTGATAGCCGGTGAAGAGGCAACACGGACAAGTCTTTCCGGTTTGCAGGAAGATGCGCGGGATGCGGGGAACGCCGTGGCGGCGCGTTTGGACGCCGTGAAAATTCAACTGGATAATGTCGTGAGCTGGTCAGAGAACCAGATGGCGCGGGAAGAAAGCAGCGGGGGTAGTTGCGGTGTTCCATCAGGAGCCGGACGCGGCCCGCTTTATAATGCACGGCGCAGTGTGCGTGACCAGGTGGCCTCTCTTCGAGATAGTATTTCAACATCATGGCTTGGGCCTGTTAAAGCTGATCTTGAGAAATTACGGTTAAGTGTGGCGCGCATTGAAGGCGCAACTGTTGCTGAGAGGCAGAAGATATTTGAAATTACGGCGGCGAGCGTTCGCACAAGAGCGAAAAATATTGCGGCACGCAGTAATGAACTTGGTAAATCAACCGGCACAGAAATGCTGGCTTTGGCGGATAGTGTTTCTGTCGGGCCAAATGACCCGGGCTTTTCCTGTTATGACCCGACTTTGGCGCAGCGTTTGCGACAGGCGGCTGAACAGGCTGGTGAACCGGCCGTTCTGAAGTTGCGCGAAGCTGCCTTTAATGAAGGGCCGGCCGGGGTGGCCAATGCTGTGAAACGGCTTTGGGCGAATATGGGTTCTTATATGACGTCGCTCGTCGGATATATTGCTTCTGGTGGTGATGTTGCCGAGAATGACACTGAAGATGGGTCAAAAATTACCGGACGGGATTTAATCGCGCTATTGGCGACGCTTGGTGTTGATCTGGGGTTGTTTGCTTTAACGGCACTTAACCCGCCATCAGCTGCGCCATTGCGCCGTGATGGGCTTGAGCGGAACCAGGCACGATTGCATTTGCCGAATATGACGGTTATTCGCCAGTTGACTGCGGCGATTGAGACGGCTATTTCAAGGGCGCCGGGGGCTGATATAGAATGGGTGCGAAAACATCTGGTTCATCATGGGGGGAAATCGTTTTTTATTATTCCCAACCTCTATTCGGTGGAAAAAGACAATAAAGAAGAGGAACTTCGGGCGCTGGCAATGAACCAGCTCACGGGTGTTCTTGATGATCTTGAGCTTATACGGACGCTGAAACCATATGAACTAAAACGGGCGCGCCGGGAAGAAGAGCGGGAAAGCCGCAGCCGGGTGAAAGAAGATGAGCATATTCGCAATCATGGCTTGCTTTCAAAAGGGCGGCGTGTGCTGGAAATTGCCGGGTGGAGTGCTTCAGCGCAGCGCGATCTTGAGTTGTTTCAACTTGTTGATACTGAAGGGCTTACGCCGCTTCTGACTGTGCTGAATGAAGCCAGCCGGGTTGGGGAAGCGGCAGAGCAGGAAGCCGCTGAAACTTCTGTTGATGTTGCTGGGGGTGACCCTTCGAGTGAAACTTCAACGAGTTAGTTACCCCTAAGACTTTAAAAATCAGGGTGAAGAGTTCTCAGTGGTCTTTGATAAACAAGGGGTCGCGGTCAGGTCGCAATAATAATAGGCTGAGCCCGGTGACTTTTTGCATTTCACACTTTTATTCTGGGCATTATGCCATTGGGCATAATCACCGTTATATTTTTTCGATACGTTTTCTGACCAGATGATAATCGCACGCATATGCGCGACTGATTCCATCAGGTTTGGTGCACCTTTGAGCTTCATTGTTTTTTTGCAAAGCTCTTGTTTAGCTCCTTTTTCGGCAGGGGCTTTTTCATTTGCCATTGCTGGCTGTAAGGTTTGGATGATCAGGGCTAAGAATAGCAATTTCAGAGTGGACATTCTTTTGTCAGACAATAAGAGTGGCAGCAATTTTTTCATCTATGTAATTCATTCCTGAATAACGGTTGGGCGGACGAAATTGATTTTCGTCCGCAACAGCATAATTGTGATTTGATGATGATATTATGACAGGAATGATTTTCAGAAATGTTTATAAGTGTAAAAAACTAAGGTGATTTACACTTTAAATTCGGGAAGGCTTAATGTCTGGTAAATTCTGAGGTGTGGTCGCCAGCTTCTGTTGAGCTAAAGTTGTTTTGTTCACCATGTACACCGAGAAATTGTGAGTCTCTGGCAAGTTTTGCTCGTTTAATCTGAGCCTGCGGTAGTGTTTCTGAAATTTTCCAGAGTGCATTGAATGATCGCTCGCCCCGGATTGCTGCTTTTGGGCAGTTTTCATCGAATATATAAAACCCGAAACGTGAACTGACTTCACGGCGCATCGATTCGCCTGACCAGCTGCAATGATTGGAAAGTGTGAGCTGCTCGTGTGCGTCCAGCAGGTTATGTCTTTTGGCCCAGCGGATGTTGTCTGTTGGGGTTTCGCCACATGGGGAAATTTCCGGGTCAATCCAGTTACATAGATATTCTGATGGAGTGAGATGGGCGAAAATTATCTGCATGGGGATGTTAATTTCTGCAAATTTTTCACGGTATTGAAGAATGGCTCGGGCAATCGCAGAATCGGGCGCACGGGTGATGAGTGTCAGGCTTTCATCACTGGAGTGGGTTACACCGGTTTTGGCGATGTTAATGAAATGGTCAAGTACATCAAAGAAATAGTTAAGCTCCGCAGATGTGTCATTTTCCGCTGGGGTGCTTATGTCTTTGATACGTCCCATTTGTTATTTTCCCTTATGCTGGATCTGTTCAATGAGGCGTTGCCTCTCTTGTGTTCAGATACAATAGCCTCTTGCCGGTTAATGAATGATTGCTGATTGAGCTAAAATGAGCAGATCGTATTTATTTTTTTAAATTTCTTCCGATTCTTTTTCTGTTTGAGGTTCTGATTTCTGGTTTGCTTCAGTTTTTTTAGCATACCAGTTGGTTATTTTACTCACGGCAATATGGGCTAGTTCTGGTTCTTCTTCAGTTTTTGCTTCCGTGGTTTCTGTTTTCTCTGGCTTGCGTGAAGAAGTGTTTTCTTTGCTGTTGGTTTCTTTGTCAGAAATCGCATTTTGCAGGGCGGCGATTTTTTTTGATATGGCTTTGGTTTTGTCTTCTGTTCTTATTTTTTCGCTCGGTTCCTTTTTAGCTGGTTCCTTGTCCAGATTGTCAATTGAACTTTTGCTGGTTTGTGTGATCTCAGCGTTCTGTTTTTCAGCTTTTTCACTTTTCGTAACTTCAGTGCTGCTATCTTCGTTGTTATCTGTTTTGGGCTGATTTTCAGCATTTTGCAGCGTATCGATAATCGGTTGTCTGCTTTCTTTTGCGGGTTCGGTTACCGCTTCATTTTTTGGCCAGGATAAAATATCAGCTTTTTTCTCAGCATTTTCCTGCTGAGGGTCTGAATTTTTATCAGTTTCTGGTTTGATGGCCGCTTCCGATTTTTTCAGTGAGGTAAGACCAAATGGATTTGACCTAACTGGTTGTGAGAGCTGGCTCTTTGATTGTTCATGGTCATCATAACCGTCTTGATGTTGTTTTCTATTGGCAGCATAAGCCGCAGGGCCGTGGGGAGGCCGGTTTGCTGGTGCTATGTTTTGTCCGTTCCCACCTCTCTGGAGGGCACTTGCGGGCAGGATATCATTGCGTTGCATCTGGTTGTTCTGGCCGTTTCCGTTCAGATGATGACTGTTCCGGCCATGCCTCGCACCATTTTGATTATTTTGATGGGCAGGATTATTGTGCGAACGACCGGCTTGTTGATTGTTATGGAAAGTGGCCGGAGTGATGATGTTATTCTGTCCCTGTTTTGATTGCTGTTCAGCTTCTTTTCTGAACAGGCGGGGCATCTCAATAACGGGCTGGTTATTGAGATTCTCTCTTTGATCTTCAGTTTGTTGTTGATGATCTTCGGTATCATCATTGAAAAGGCTGGCAAAATTTGCTGAGCGCCGGTCGTTCAAGTTGCCATTGGCTGACTTTTTGTTATCACCTTCATGGTTGTCACTTGCATGATTTGGGAGGCCGTTTGCAAATTTTTCCAAAGTTCTTTCTTCTGCTGTTTGCATGGCGACATCTTTGGCAGCACCCATGACTGCGTCTAGGACGATATTCGACCAGGCACCGGCTCTGAATTTGTAGAGGCGGAAGGCACGATGCTCTGCAAAGGAGCTGCCCATTTTCTTCAGTTTGCCGCGCACGATGAATGCGGGCGGTATGAGGGCTCTATCGACAATGCCGCGCCCTTCAAGGCTGACAAAGAGATTTGCCAGATATTGTGCCTGAATGTCATTGGAGGCGAGCGGTACAGCGACATAATAATGGCCACCCCAGTCAAATACCACATGCTGGAACAGGCTGAATTCTTCGCGAATGCCGGCAAAATGGGTGGCATGGAAACTTGAGAGAATGCCGCTGATGGGGCCGTCTCTCGCATCTTTCATAATTGGAACCAGAGACTTCAGGCGATCCATTGGCCGGTTGATAGAGACCAGTAACAGGCAAAAATCAACAAATATCGCGATTGAGAGCGGGATGTAATCCCGGTCATTCAGCCCGGCCTGTACGTTAGTTAACTGAAGCGGTGATTTTTTTTCACTAACTGAACTGATCGCTTTTTTGCGCACTTCGCGGATTTCATCTTCACTTGGTGGCATTTTCAAAAAGGCGAGGCCTTTCAGAGTTGCGGCGAGGCGGCGAAACGCTTCGATGGTGGCTTCTGAACCTTCAACGGCGGCGATTTTTGGCTTTTCTAACAAAGGTAGCTGATCAAATGCCTGTACGACACCTCTTAGCGCTGATTGTAGCTGGCCATCAGGACATTTGAATGTGCCGCCATTGCCATCTGGAAACTGAGTGCGGTTTGAGCGATCTGCCAGATTATTGCGGATTGACTTGAGTTGTGGGTCGGTTCTGAAGGCGTTGAAACGGGTAATTGTCAGATCAAGGCGTTGGTTGAGGGTTTTCAGAAACGCGTTTCTGGTGCCGGTCGCGGGGTCAACAGTTGAAGGATGGCGGGTGGAGATTTTGACCATATCGCCGTTTAATTGTTTGATTTCAGTGGCGACGGCCTGGGCTCTTCTTGTGACAAAATCCCCCGCGAAGGAGAAGCTTTTGGCGTCATTATCGCGCATGCGGCGGCGGGGGCCGTCACCTGGCCTTGAATTGGGGCAGCTATTGCCTTTAAGGCGCTCTTCCTGCGCTTTTTGTGTCGAAAGGGCAGTGAGGGTTGTTAAGGTGCTTTCTAGTTGTTCAAGACGGGACTGACCACTTTGCAGGGCGCCCTGAACCTGGCCGACGGCACTTTCAGCTGAGCGGGTTGCTTCTGAGCGGCTTTCAAGGAATTTCCAGTAAAACCCGAACCCGAAGCCGACTGAAATGATTGTCAGGAAGATATAACCAGCGATGAATATTGTGCGGAGCAGCCAGTTGAGTGGGGCAAACAGCTGATCGAGAATATAAACAATCATCAGCATCAGCATCGCGACGGCAAAGCCAATGGCGAGTTTATAGGTAAAGGCGATGTCACCGGAATTGGCTTTGATCAGTTCAAGCAGGCCGGAATATGTTGAAATCCAGGAAAGCGTACCTAGCCCCATGAGCAACAGCACTTTTTTAAAGTCAGTTGGTGTTTGTTTTTCGTCTACTTCTTTAAACATACGCTCCAGTTCGTTTGTGCTGGAGGAGAGACGCTGATAAACGCCCGTGTTCTTTATCGACTGACTCATACCCTGTTTACCCTTGACGCGCGTTAGAAACCGATATGGTGGTAATCCAGTTATTGAAAGAATTGCTTTGCTATAAATTCTCTCTTGTAACTGTAGATAAGCTTAGCTGAACGGCAGATGAAGGCTTTCTTATCCTGATTTCAGCTTAACTTGGCGATTTACACTCTCAGTTTGAAAGGGCACCGTTCTGGTGACAAAAATTACGCTGTTTATTTTTTAGCATTAAGATTTTGTTTACCAATCCATTGGGGCTGAAATTGGGCTTCTAGTTTAGGGGAAGGAAAACAGCGTGGTATGCTGGCCAGGTTGAGAGGACTTATTAGATTGCTTATTGTCTGACACAGTATTTTAGCGGCGGGACTGTCTGGCAAAACCGGCGAGGGAGAGAATGAGTTGTTCAAGCTCACAGATCTCAAGGGTGGGATTGTTGCGGCGGCGGGCGCGGCCCATAACATCCTGAACCTTATTGATGGCATGTGAAAGATGGTCTTCCTGCCAGATGTTGAGTTGTTTGATGAAATTGTCGCGGCGTTCAAAAAACAGTGGCGGGCGCTGGGATTTGGCAACCGTTGCAATTGTCTGTCCGTGTGAAACTGCTAACGCACCTTTGTGTAATTGTTCTAACTGTCTTAAAAGGTTGAGAAAAATGGGGGCCGGGTTTAACCCTGTTGAGATGGCGCGTTTCAACTGGCTGATTGCCGGGCCGGGATTGCCCAGCAGAGTTTGGGCAATAATCTGATCCATAGCGATTTCAGACATGTCGGTTAAGATGTTGTCTATATCAGCGATGCTGACAGTTTGTTTGCCTGATGCATATAGGGCGATTTTTTCCAGCTCTTTGCGGCTTAAGGCTCTGTCTGCTCCGAGTTTTGAAAGAAGGTGCTGTTCGGTTTCTCTATCAATTGAAAGGCTGGCTGAGGAAAGCACTTCAGCGATTAATGATCTGAGCGCGGCTGTGGTATCTGTATAGCAGGGAATGGCGGCTGTGGTTTTGCCGCTTTCAAAGATTTTGCGCAATTTGGCGGTTTTTTTCAGATCCCCGGCTTCGATGATCAGGTCTGATTCGAAGGGCGTTTCCTTCAGCAGCGTTTCAAGAGCTGGAATAGACAGAGACGGACCGGCTGCGACACGGAGAATTTTTCGCTCGCCGAACATTGAGATGGTTTTTAAATCAAGGGCGAGACGCTCTGGGTTGGTTGCGAGATCATCGTTTAGGATTTGTATCTGTTCGGCGGCGCCGTTCTTTTTTTCTGCTTTTGCGGCGAGGGTTTTGCTTAACTGGATGGCGCGTTCATTCACCAGCCCCTGATCAGGTCCGTAAATAAGATAAGCATCATAGCGGGCGGGTGATTTAATCAGCCGGTCAATTTCAGCTGGTTTGATTGCGACCATTGGCAGCTTTCAACAAGTGGCAGTGATATAGAAACTGAACGTCTTAACTGTTGCCAGAGAGAAAGGCGGAAATACGCACCTGCAAATCTTCAGCTGTTGTTTTGGCGGCGCGGTTTTCAGCGTCGCGTCGTGAGCGGACGTTTGAATAAACAGATGTGTTATCTCTGAAAGCAGCTTTGGCCAGTGATACACCTTGCAGGATTGGCTCTTTATCATTTTTTCTGGAATAGAGTTTGAACTGGGTTGTCAGCTCATAAAACTGGCCCTGACTGTCACCATCACGGCGCACCAGTTGAGAAGTAACAGATTCGCGAACGACCATTACCAGTTTATATTGTGGCTCTGATGCGTGACCGCCGCCGGTGAAGCGGAAAATCAGTTCGTTACGGATCACCTGACCAGGGCGGCCCGGGACTTCAACAACTTCAATTGTTTTCAGAACTTCCTGCAGGCCTGCATTTGTGGCGGTTGTGCCATAAAGCGGCTTGAAAGAGCAGGCTGAAACACCAGCCAGTGTGGCAAGCAGGACTGCGATTATAAGCAGTGATTTTAAGCGGAGGACCGCTAATTTGCTTTGTAGATTTTGGGTGAATGTTCCCATCGTCAGTCATCCTGCGTTTTTAGGCATTTCTGCTGTTCATACCATCTGCTGTTCATAAGTTTAGAACAGGAAAATGAAGAAAAGCAAAAAGTTAGCTTGTCAGTTCGCTACAATATTCACGATTTTTTGCGGAACGACAATAATTTTGCGAATTTCTTTCCCGTCAACAGCCTTTTGCACACCTTCCAAATCCATGGCGGCTTTTTCTACTTCATCTTTGGACGCATCGAGCGGAATAGTCAACTCACTACGGCGTTTTCCGTTGACTTGTACAGCGATCGTGATCGAATCTTCTTTTAAAAGTGACTTATTGACATCAGGCCAGGGGGTTTTTGCCAGAATTTCCTGATTTCCCATATGGGCCCAGCATTCTTCTGCCAGATGCGGCATCATGGGGCCAAACAGGGTGATGAGGAAGGTTGTGGCTTCATTGAGGGCAAAGGCCATATCTGCCGGGAGTTCAGATTTTTCCTCTTTTCTGGCGCTTGCAAGGGCAGATGAAAGGGTGTTTGTAAATTCATAAATCTGAGCGACAGCGCGGTTGAATCTGAGGGCTTCGATATCGCCTGAAACATTATCAAGGGCTTTGTGCGCGGCTTTGCGTAGCTCCAGGGCCTGTTCACTGAAATTTTCCGGTTCTTTAACGGATTTATCACCGAGTAATTCTTTTGCATCGGTGATAATGCGCCACAGTCTTTGGACAAACCGGCCTGCGCCTTCTGCTCCTGCTTCTGTCCAGATGACGTCGCGCTCGGGCGGGCTGTCTGAGAGCATGAACCAGCGAGCTGTATCTGCGCCGTAATGGCTTAAAATGTCATCTGGATCGACAACATTTAATTTTGATTTCGACATCTTTTCAATCGCACCAATGGTGACCGGGCTGCCATCACTTAGCAGAGTTGCCGATCTTTCTCCGTCTTGTTCCTCGATGCGGATGTCTGCCGGGGAGACCCAGTTGCCGTCTTTGTTCTGATAGGTTTCATGGTTGACCATGCCTTGTGTGAAGAGACCTTTAAATGGCTCTTTGAGGCTGATGTGTCCGGCTTTTTTCATGGCACGGGTGAAATATCTTGAATAAAGCAGGTGCAAGATAGCGTGTTCGATGCCGCCGATGTACTGATCAACCGGTAGCCAATGGTCAACAGCTGATTTGTCTGTCGGTGTGGCTGATTTTGGGGCACAAAAACGGGCAAAATACCAGGAGCTGTCAACGAAAGTATCCATGGTGTCCGTTTCGCGCCGTGCATCCCTGCCGCATTCCGGGCAGGTGGTTTTTGTCCATGTCGGGTGATGGTCAAGTGGGTTGCCGGGTTTTTCAAAACTGACATCATCAGGAAGTTTGACAGGGAGGTCCTCATCTTTGACGGGGACAGTGCCACAGTCATCGCAATGGATGATCGGGATCGGGCAGCCCCAATAGCGCTGGCGGGAAATGCCCCAGTCTCGCAGGCGATAATTGGTCTGGCGGTTGCCTTCGCCCTTTTGTTCGAGCCGGCTTATGATTTCTTCTTTGGCATCTTCGATGGTTTTGCCGTCGAGAAAGTCTGAATTGGCCAGTTTTCCGCTTTCTGTGTAGGCTTCATCTTCGATTTTAAATGTTGCTGCGTCAGCGTCTGTCGGGATTACGACGGGGGTGACATCCAGGCCATATTTGCGAGCGAAATCAAGGTCGCGCTGGTCATGGGCGGGGCAGCCGAAAATGGCGCCTGTGCCATAATCCATCAAAATGAAATTGGCGATATAGACGGGCAGGTCTTCGCCTTCCTTAAAGGGATGGCGGGCTTTTATGCCGGTGTCGATGCCTTTTTTCTCAGCCCGTTTGATGTCTTCTTCAGATGTGCCCATTGCGGCGCATTCTTTTATGAAGGCGTCTATTTCAGGGTTTGTTTTTGCGAGTGCTTCGGCCAGTGGATGACCGGGGGAGAGGCCGCAAAAGCTGGCGCCGAAAATGGTGTCTGGTCTTGTTGTATAAACTTCAAGTTCTGTTGTGTCTTTTGGAAGGGCTTCCCCTTCAAGGTGAAAGCGCATTAATGCACCATGGGATTTGCCGATCCAGTTTTGTTGCATGATGCGGACTTTTTCTGGCCAGCGATCCAATGTATCGAGATCGCTCAGGAGTTCGTCGGCATAATCCGTTATGCGGAAGAACCACTGGGTCAGCTCCCGCTGTTCGACCAAAGCGCCCGAGCGCCAGCCGCGTCCGTCTATCACTTGTTCATTGGCTAGGACGGTATGATCTACCGGATCCCAGTTGACGCGGGCTGATTTGCGGTAAACCAGGTCACTCTCTAAAAAATCGAGAAACAGCTTTTGTTGCTGGTGGTAGTAATCAACATCGCAGGTGGCGATTTCGCGGCTCCAGTCAATGGAAAGCCCCATTGATTTTAACTGGCCGCGCATGACGTCAATGTTGTTATAGGTGACGGTTGCTGGGTGCCCGCCATTTTTCATGGCAGCGTTTTCAGCCGGCATGCCAAAGGCATCCCAGCCCATGGGGTGCAGCACATTGTAGCCTTTTGCCCGTTTGTATCTGGCGATGACATCGCCCATGGAATAATTGCGGACGTGGCCCATATGGATGCGGCCTGAGGGATAAGGGAACATTTCAAGGACGTAGTATTTTTCTTTGTCGCTGTTGTTGTCAGCCTCGAAAATTTTCAGCTGTTCCCATTTTTGCTGCCAGATCTGTTCTTTTTCTGGTGCGTTATAGCGCTCAGCACTCATGATTTTTCCCTTAAGGCCTGATGATCATCTGATTGGTAAGGGATGTGTTTAGCACTCGGATGTTTTGTGTCAAGTGTTGGTGGGTTTAATTGCGTGGCGGGCTTTTTCGGAATTGATAATACTGCTGAAATAAATAATTTAAAAAATATTTGTTCTCACTCTGTTCTTTTGAAACGAATCAGTGTATGTTCACATTATGTTCTATTTTGGGAGCTGAGTTTTTAAATTATTCAGGAGTAGTCCGATGGGAAGTTTTGATCAGGCATTTGTGAGTGGACGGGAAACACCGACACCAATTAAAGCCACACCAATGTATATAGTTGACGATATGGCATCAGCGAAACGTCGTTTTGGGGCGATGGGCTTTGAGATGATGGCATTACAGGATGAGGGTTGTGTTGGCATGCAAGCCGGCCCGAGCCAGATAATTCTGGTGGAGGAAGCGCATGCAAAACGCTCAATGCCGCCTGAAGTGTTGCCTTCCTTTAAACACGGGCCGGCGCTTTATGTCTGGGTTGATTCGATTGATGAGACACGGGCGAAAATAGCTGACCCGGTGATTGGCGAGATGGTGACAGGATATGGTACCTGGGAACTGTTTGTTGAAAGCCGGATCGGGCTGATCATTTTTGCTGAAAAGCTGACACGAGAATTAAAACTGGCGAGCTAGGAATGTATTTGAGTTTAGCTTTCAGATTTTAAAATTTTGAATACTGCCGGATTTCGTCTTTACGCTTTTAATAAGCCATTAAATGCGTTTGCTGAAGGGCCTTTCGCTGGTTCTTTGGTGTTCCCACAACGATATATCCGGCAGGCCCCCGAGAACTACAGCGCCCTGACCCCAGGCGCTGTAGTTTTTTTATTTTGTGGTTTTGATTTTTGCGCTGGGCTGGCTGATGGTCGATTTATTTTTTTGCTGTGTTGACAGAGAAGGCATCATTGCGCAGGTCTTTCAGTAATGCTTTTAAGAGCGGTGCGCCGAGCTGAGAGGAATGTAGTTTTCTGGCCCATGAGCGGTTACGATTGCCGGTGCCAACGGTGATCACATAAGAATAGGCTTTGCCATTTGAGAACTGGATGCCACCTGAAACCCAGACATCTACGGTCGCGTCAGGGTCAACTGTCACCTGTGTGCCAGTTTTGGCAAAATGCAGGGCGACGTCTTTATTTCGATCAGCGCACCAGTCTGAGACATGGCGCAAGGTGCCGTGACGTCTTTTGCCGTCGTTGTAACATAAGGGGGCTGAGAGAAACTCCCTTAACCTGGTGCGGGCTGCGGGGCGAATGACTTTATTGGGGGTGATGTCTGTGCTTGAGGCTAATGAACTGGTGCTGATGTCTTTTTCATAAGGGTTCTGGAGGCCTGATCTTTGGAAATTATGAACCAGAAACGGGAGGGGGACGGCTTTGGCGCCCTTGCCGGTTAAGCTCGCCAGAATGATGGTTGATAGCTGATGGACCTTTCGGGGGGATGCTGTCACCAGGCCGCGGACCATGGCGGTGGTTGGCGGCGTTTTGGATTTTTTATCCGGTGCGTAAGGCATTGTGAAGCCGAACTGATCAATGATGTTCTGAGCCCCGCGCTGGCCATATCTTGCCATGCGCCATTCAAGGGGCCGGTTGAGCGAACAGGCAAATGCCACTTCGGCACGGCGCAGTTTTTTGGCCGTTCCGCCGCGGCGGCAGGTTTCTAACCCGGTGTTAAAGGCCTGATCGTCAAGATATTTAGATTGCAATGTGTCTTTGCCCTGATTGGCGAGACCAATCGCGGCCATCATCTTGCCAATCGAAGCTATGGCGCGGATTTCATTTTCAGATTCGTAGCGGCCATTTTCGTTTGAGCGGGCATAAGGTGAGCCATAATAGGCGGCGATGTCGTTTGATTCAAAATAGCGGACGATTTCGCCTTTGGTGTTGGCTGCTGCGATGATGACATCCGGCATGGTGATTTCAGCAAGGTCGAGATCGGGTTTGGAAATCTGGTTAAGCTTGTTGATGTCTAGGGTGTAGCCTTTGGCGATGCTGCTCTGGTATTTTTTCTGAATTTTTTCAAGTTCACCCCAGATCAGGCTGCGGAATGGCTGATTTTTGGTGACATCCAGCGTGAGTTCTACCCCTCTGACATATTGGCGCCAGTTAAAGCCATAAGCGATTTTCATTTCTTCGCGGGCGGCATAGCGGGCAGCTGGGACCAGAATATTGGCCCGCAGGATCGGGTTGGCACTGGCGACTTTTTCAAGGTGAGGGTATTGCTGTTTGATGGTGGCTTGCAATTTTGGCTGGATTTGTGCGTCAGGAGGGCCATCTGCGAGTAACGTCAGGTCGAACAATACTGCCTTTTTCTGCTCATCATCCGGCAGCAGGGCAGTGGCGCAGGATTTGGCCCTGACCTCGGCAACATAACGCCATCTGTCAAGGCGAACCTGATTTAGCTTTTCGGACCCTTTGAGCAAAATGATGGGCTTGTTGACAGAAGAGGCGAGCACGTATTGTTCGGCTGTTGTCAGCTCGCTTGCTTCTTTGCCAAAGATTATTCTTGAGGTGATTTCTATGCCTTGCAGATCCTGCCCGCCGGTGCGATGGGCCAGCCAGAGATGGTTGGCGGACCATTGCTTTAAAAGCTCCATGTTGCCGCCTCTGGTTAATTCCCAATAGAAAACCGGGGCGTTCCACCATTCCATTGCTTTGCGGCGGAGTTTATCAAAGCTGTTTTCTTTGCGGCTTGGGGCGGCAGCATGATAGACGCGAACCAACTGCATGGGAAGGGTTGAGCCACCGACACCGAAGCTTAGTTTTTTGGCTTTGTATGACCTTATCGCGGTGGTGTATGGAATTTTGAGGACGCCGATGATGTCTATGCCAAATGGGTTATAGAGGCCACCAAGGTGCCGGTCTTCGTGGTAGGTCAGGCATTTCCAGAAATGATCCGGCACAACACGGACGGGAATTGATTTATGGTCCGGGTTGGCGACATAGCTCGGGTTGTCGATCAGGATGGGTTTGCCTGTTGTGTTCAGGTCCCGTTTTGAATCCATGTTGGGGTCAAATGTGCCGATGAAGTGGCCATCTTTTTCATAAATCGCGGTGCCGAGCCAGCGCTCGCTGGCATAATGAATTTGCGGGCCGAGCCAATAGGCTCCTGCCCAGCCTCTGATGGGCGCGAAAATATAAACCAGAAAAACAGCAAACAGGCAGTAGAAGAAAATCGTGCCGGTGATATAGCGCAGCGGGCCAAGGTGGGGGTTAAAGACAATGACGCTGATCAGGATGCGGATGGCGCCCTGAAACAAGCTGATGAACCAGTGAGCGAGTGAAATAAGGCTATGAAAGAAGCTAAACATGGGTTCATTTTTCACTGTTGTTTGAACGGTTTGTTGTTCAAAGCGGATTAATCACCAGGTCAGATTGCTTTCATAGTGCAATATGATGGCAGGCGAATGTTATTGTCTGGTCCCCATAGATGATTGTTTGGCGCTTTTTTAAGTTTATTTTATGGCAGGTTGGCCCTGATGCAACTGGCTGAATATTAATAGGGACCGTTAAAAAGTTGGTTGGGCGAAGGGGATGAAATTCACCAGATCACCTTCATTCAGGCTTGTGGTGGCTTCGTCTATTTCAATCAGCCCGTCTGCTGTTGTTAGAGAACGTATCAGCCCGGAGCCGTCCTGTTTGAATTTATCGACCCAGGTGATGCCGTCTCTGGTGGATAATGTGCCACGCAGAAATTCGCGTCTGTCCGGTTTTTTGTTTACGATTGAAAATCCGGCTCTTACCTGAAACCGTTGTTGTGGCTGCCATTGCTGGCCACCCAGAATTTGCAGTATCGGAAGGCCATAGAGAAACATGCAGACAAAGGCTGCAACCGGGTTGCCCGGCAGGCCGATGAATATTGTGTCACCAATCTGGCCGAAACTCATTGGCCGGCCGGGTTTTATGGCCAATTGCCACATATGACGTTTGCCGAGTTTATCCAGGGCGTTGAGGATATGGTCCTCTTCGCCCTTGCTTGCGCCGCCTGAGGTGATGATCACGTCGTATGTTTTTGCAGCTTCTTTGAGGGTGTTTTCAATGGTTTGGGCGTTGTCTTTTATGACGCCGAGATCGTTAAGTATGCAGGGCTGGGTGTTGACGAGGGCATTCAGCATAGGTGCATTTGAATCAAACACCTTGCCAAGGCTAAATGTTTCACCGGGGCGGATCACTTCATTGCCGGTTGAAAAAATGGCGACGGAAATTTTTTTATAAACTTCAAGCTGGTTTATGCCAGCGGATGCAAGGGATGCGATTTGCCGGCTAAGAAGGCATGTGCTTTTGCTAACCAGCAGGCCGTCTTTTTGGGTATCTTCTCCGGCCTGGCGGCAATTGGCGCCTTTTTTTAAACCGCCGGGGATGGTGACGGCCGTTTTTCCATCGGGTAATTGTTCTAAAGTCACATCTTCCTGCATGACGACGGTGTCAAAATTTTCTGGCATGACTGCACCAGTAAAAATACGGGCGGCAGGAGGTAATGTGTCCTGATTCACCCCGGTTTGATGGCTGGTTACATTTGAGAGCGCGGTATCTCCTGCTGTGATGCGGGCTTCAATCAGAAAATTGCTACCATTTTCACTATCGTAAGTTTCATGATCAAAGGCATAACCATCTACTGCGGCATTGCGATGGGCTGGAATGGGGCGGGGGGCTAGCTGATCTTTGGCCAGCACCCGGTTGGTTGCGTCATTCAGGATGATCTGTTCTGTTTCAACGACCGGGTTGATGTTGGATTTCAGGATAGAGAGGGCTTCCTCATGGGTGAGGCGATCTTTATCGTGAAGGAAACAGTCATCAATTTGTTTCTGTGCCATTAATTTGCAGCCAATTCAGCATCTAAATTTGTAGTTTTGAAGTTTGAAAGTGGTTACATCTAGTCATTTTTCTGTCAAGGGCGTATAAGGCCCTTAACTCAAAGGGTGTTTCGAACCCTTAACTTGAATGAATACAGTTTAGAAAGGATGCCATTAATGGCGGGTCTCACCAAAGAAAAAATTATTGATGCACTGAAAACGATCGAATTTAAAGAAGGTATCAATATTGTTGATCAGGGGTTGGTTTCTGAAGTGGTGATCGCGAATGGCAAGGTTTATTTTGCACTGGATGCCAGTAATGATGACCCTACGAAATTTGAACCACTGTGCCGGGAAGCGGAAAAGGTTGTCGGTGCGCTTGATGGAGTGACATCTGTTGGTGTGACTGTGACGGCTGAACGCTCTGCTGATAGCGGCGGGGCTAGAGGGCAGAACGGGGCATCAGCTGGTGGTGCGCCGCGCGGTGATGGTGGCCCACAGGCAGGATCGAGCGCTGGGCCAAATGAAGGCCCCAAAGCGGGCGCGCAAAAAATTGAGGGTGTGAAACATGTGATCGCCGTTGCTTCTGGTAAAGGCGGGGTTGGTAAATCAACCACATCGGTTAATCTTGCGATGGCACTCAAAGCTGAGGGGCTCAAAGTTGGCATTCTTGATGCGGATGTTTACGGGCCTTCGATGCCGCGGCTGCTTGGTATTGCTGATGAGCCGACTGTTGGGCCGAATAATGAGATTTTGCCGCTTGAAGCATATGGCGTTAAAGTGATGTCGATGGGCTTTATGGTGGCTGAAGGGACAGCTGTTGTCTGGCGGGGACCGATGGTTATGTCTGCGCTTAGTCAGATGATTTCTAAGGTTGCCTGGGCACCGCTTGATGTACTGGTGATCGATTTGCCGCCGGGAACAGGTGATGTGCAACTGACCATTGCTCAGCAAACGCCACTTACAGGGGCGGTGATTGTTTCGACGCCGCAGGACCTGGCGCTGATTGATGCGCGCAAGGGGATTAATATGTTTGGCCAGGTGAACATTCCGATTTTGGGCCTCATTGAAAATATGAGTTATTTTCTTTGTCCTTCCTGTGGTGACCGGTCTGATATTTTTGGCCATGGCGGTGCGCGTGAAGAAGCAAAGAAAATTGGCGCTGAGTTTCTGGGTGAGGTGCCGTTGCATCTCGATATTCGAGCGACATCTGATGCCGGGCGGCCTATTGTGGCCTCTGCACCCGAAAGCGCTGAAGCAAAAGCCTATATTGATATTGCTAAGAATGTGCTTGCTCAGATGGAGAAGGTTGAGCAGGATGCAGGGTTTGCAGGGCCCAATATTGTGATTGAATAAGGGGAATTCAGACGGGTTCCTTTATTCAAAATCAAGATGAAATTTAATAGCTGTGACCAGCTGGAGTTTATTGAATATGACAAGTAAAAATAATTCATCAAATGGTTCGGCGCCTGAAGGCAAGCCAATTGTGCAGGAGCTTTCATCGCATGAAATGGCAGCTCAGGCGGTGCCAACAGAAATCAGACTGGCACATTCACGTGAGGTGCTGACTGTCAGCTTTCAATCTGGTGATGTGTTTGAATTAAGTGCTGAGTATTTGCGGGTGTTCAGCCCTAGCGCTGAAGTGCAGGGGCATAGTGCGGCTGAGCGCAAATTGCAGTTTGGTAAAAAAATGGTGCTGATTACCGAGATTGAACCGGTTGGTAATTATGCGATCAAAATCATGTTCAGTGATGGTCATAAAACCGGGATTTACAGCTGGGTTTATCTTTATCGGCTGGGGGCGGAGCATGGTGAGCTCTGGCCGGAATATCTGGCTGAGCTTGAAGAGGCGGGCAAGAGCCGATAACTGATAATAAGTAATAAAGACAAAATAAAACCCACTCAAAGGCGGCAGCTTTTGAGTGGGTTTTTTGTATTTGAAACTGAAGTTCCAGTTACAGGTTTTTAACGTCTTTGACGCTGCCATCTTCGTTTAGATGATAGATAATCGGCTGGCCGGTGGCGATTTCGCGTTGCATGATTTGTTCTGTTGAGAGTTTTTCAAGATCTTTGACCATGGCACGAAGGCTGTTGCCATGGGCGGCGACGATGATGTTCTTGCCGCTTTTATAGCTTGGCCAGATTGTTTCATGATAATAAGGCAGCACCCGGTCGGCTGTGTCTTTCAGGCTTTCACCGCCAGGTGGTGGTATATCGAAAGACCGGCGCCAGATGTGGACTTGTTCCTCGCCCCATTTTGCGCGAGCATCATCTTTATTGAGGCCGGATAAATCACCGTAATTGCGCTCGTTTAGTTTCAGATCTTTGATGGTTTCAAGGCCGGATTGATCTAATTCTTTGAGCATTAATTCAAGAGTTTTCTGGGCGCGGCTGAGTTCACTTGTGTAGGCTATGTCGAACTGGAAACCGGCAGCTTTCAGGCGTTTGCCAGCGCTTATGGCTTCTTCGATGCCTTTTTCGGTCAGCCCTGGATCTTTCCAGCCGGTGAACAGGTTGAGCTTGTTCCATTCACTTTGTCCATGGCGCACCAGCACCAATGAATTCTCCATTTTCATGTCCTTGATTAAGTTATTTCGTTTTAACTATTGAGCGTTGTTTTCAGGAATGCTCAGCTTATGCCAAGCACATCCTGCATTGAGAAAAGGCCAGGTCCTTTGTCTTTGCCCCAGAGGGCGGCTTTAATCGCGCCTTTGCTGAAAATGCTACGGTCATCAGCTTTGTGAGTGAGCTCGATGCGTTCGCCATCGCCAGCGAAGATCACAGTGTGGTCACCAGCGACGCTGCCGCCTCTTAATGAGCCAAAGCCGATGTCACCTTTGTTTCTGGCCCCTGTGATGCCGTCTCTGACACGTACGGACCTTTCACCAAGATCAATGCCGCGGCCTTCTGCAGCCGCTTTGCCGAGCATCAGGCTGGTGCCTGAGGGGGCATCAACTTTGTGGCGGTGGTGCATTTCGACAATTTCAATGTCGAAATTTTCATCGAGTGTACTGGCCACTTTTTTGACAAGGGCCGTTAGCAGATTAACACCAAGGCTCATATTGCCAGCGCGGATGATTGTGGCATGACGGCTGGCGGCTTCGAGTTTGGTTTCATCTTCACTGCTGAAGCCGGTTGTGCCGATGACGTGGACAATGCGGGCCTGAGCTGCGAGTTCGGCAAATTTGAGAGTTGCTTTGGGGTTTGTAAAATCAAGGATGCCGTCAATATCTGTAAATAGCGGCAGGGGATCATCTGTGATGATAACGCCTTTCGGGTCAATATTGTTGATGGTGCCAACATCCTGACCAACAAACGGGGAGCCCTGATGTTCGGTCGCACCGGCGATTTCGGTCAGTTCATTTTCAATTGCTGCCATGGTTAGGGCGCGGCCCATTCGCCCGCCCGCACCCATTACTGCTAATCGCATTTTTGTCATTTTAAATCCTTTTCAGAATTCAAGTATTGGTGGCCAGAATTTATTGTTAGCCAGACTAAGATTTTTCAGCGTCTAGGGCGCGCTGGATATAGGCTTTTGCTTCATCAACACCTTCAAAACCAACGATCTGAACCCATTTTTCATCTTCAAGATCTTTATATCTTTCAAAGAAGTGTGAGATCTGGCTCAGCCGCATTTTGGGGATATCTGTGATGGTTTGAATATCGTCATACATGGCGGTGATACCGTGTGCCGGGACGGCGATGATTTTTTCATCCATGCCGGCTTCGTCTTTCATCTGCAGGATACCAATGGGGCGGCAGGAAATAACGCAGCCCGGGATCAGCGGGCGGTTGTTACAGACCAGCACGTCAATCGGGTCGCCATCATCTGACAGGGTGTGAGGAATAAAACCGTAATTACCAGGGTAGCGCATGGAAGTGTAGAGGAAGCGATCAACAAACATGGTGCCGGATGGTTTGTCCATTTCATATTTGACAGGTTCGCCGCCGATGGGAACTTCAATAATGACGTTAATTTCTTCTGGTGCATTGGTGCCAACAGCAATTTCATCAATACGCATTTGGGGTCCTTCGTATTATATTGGCCAGTTAATCTGGTGTGATCTGGCGCTTTAAGATATGATTGCTTGGGTTCTAGGCCGGACTGGGATTTGCCACAACCCCTATTTCGTACAAAATTATGATAATTTGCCAAAACCAACAAAATTAAAGGCTGAGGGAAGAGATGATAAGATATTTTTGGGTTTTTGTCGCAGGATTGATCGGTTTTTCGTTGCCGCTTCAGGCACGCACCATCAGCCACTATACCGATACAGATGTTTCACAATGCAGAGTTGTTGATCAGGCCCGGGAAGGCGAGGGTGAGTGGATTACGTTTCGTTGCCGCGGTTATGGGGGGATGGATGTTTATATCTCTGAAGCTGATTTGCGCTTTTCTGTTGGCTATGGCCGGAGTGGTCAGAACCAGAAATCGTTTTCTCAGCGATTAGCCCCGTTTAATACGATCGGCAAAAAGATGGAATGGCGGGTGGAAGACGGCCGGGTCATCGCGACGATATTGCGCTATTATACCGAAACCGGAAGTGGTGGCCGCAAGGGGCAAATTCTGGTTGTGACGAAAGTTGACGGAGACCGCGCCTGCCATATGGCATATGTGGATGCGCTGGCCAATCATGGGGCGAATGAAATGGCGCAGGATGCAGCTGACAGACTGGCGCATAGTTTTTCGTGTGAGACGGACAGCCCGATCCATGTGGGAGAGCGGGGTGTGAGCCCATTTTAATTTATGGGCTCACTTTTTGATTGTACCGTCAGTTAAGTTCAGTCTGTTGTATTCAGTCAGTTGTATTTAAGTCTGCTGTTTCAGGCCGTTTCTTTGTCGGACTTGTTTTGACCTTTTTGTCCGATGGCAAAAGAAACAAAGCCGACCAGTGCGATGGTGATGCAGATGATGAGCAGTTTGGAATATTTGTGGCTGTAGCCGAACAGATCAAACATCCAGCTTGTGTAGCCTGAACTTTCAGTTATGTATGTGATGCCGCCTAAAATGGTGACTGCGAAAGTAAGCAGCACTGGCCAGAGAGCGATTTCGCGATTGCCCCAGATGCAGAACACAATGATGGGCAACAGGAACATGGAAAGCGTGCCGCTGACGGCGACGGCTGCGTAAAGGTCTTTGCTATCCCAGAGCAGGAACAAGCCGCCAAGGCATAAGAAAACAATCATCACCAGCCGACCATTATTGACCGTTTCCGGTAGTAATTTCATGTCTTTAACAACAAGTTTGGCGGCGCTTGAAAAAGTTGAATCAAGCGTTGAGAGTGCTGAGATGATGAGGGCGACGCTGAAGAGGGCCATGATTGGTTCGCCAAACAGACGGGTCAGGGTTGCAATCATATTTTCACCCGCCACTGTATTGAGGCCGGCAAATACGCCCAGTAAAGCGAACATCAGGATTGTCAGAATAGAAATCCAGGCGGCGTGGATGAAGGATTTCATGGTGGTTTGTCTGTCAGCAAGGAAGCCTCTGTCCATCATCACGGGATCATGCAACGGGTAGCTCCAGACCTGAAGCAAGGCGACAGCAAGCAGCACCCAACCGGGTGATTTTAAATCTGGTGTGGAAGAGAAAAGTGCAACGGCATCAAAGCTGGCGTGAGACAGCATGGCAGCGAACAGGATGACGACAAGGCCAAGCACCAGAATTGACTGGAACACATCTGTTTTAAGGGAAGCTCGCAGGCCGCCAACGGATGAATAAGCGCAGGTGATGGCGCCAATGGCCAGCATGGCAAGGAAATATTCTGTTGACCCTTTAAGGCCAAATAATTCACCGACCACTATGAGATTGGCAAAAATTTCACTGAGCAATCTGAGGATGATGACGAAGTTGTACATCGCTGAGCCGGTGTTGCCAAAACGGCTGACAAGAAAGGTTTGTACATTCTGGTGGCCATGTTTGAAACGCAGATGATCAATAATCGCGCCGCCAGTGACAAAGCTGAGATAATAGGCGGCGTAGGCAATGGCGCCAGCGATGCCATAATAGAAGCCGAGAATGGCGGCAGTGAGCAGTGAGCGGGCAAATATCCAAGTAGTGACCTGTGAGAGGACTAAAGTCCAGAGGCCGGGTGCAGCCCCTTCTGGTGAGAAGCCTTTGTAGAAGCCGTCAATGGTGCGGATGCGGGGAGCCATGAGTACGCTTACCAGCAAGATGAAGGCAGTGATGCCGATCAGGGTTGTTGTCATTATTATTGCTCAATTTTAAAGTTGCGATTGCATTTAGTTAATTCCATTGCTGGAACTATGCCAATGAAATCGCATCAAGAAAAATTGATTTGCACGGAGAGCGTGTCATTTGAACAGGCTTTAGCTGTTATTTTTGGCAATTCTTGTTTTAACCGGGACTTTGCGCATCAGATTATCGATCTGGTTGCGCTCTTTCTGAAACTCGGCCAGAATTTTCCCTTTCAGTTGTCGTCCTCTTGGCACGTGAATGCGCATCGGGTTGACGTGACGGTTATTGACCAGAATTTCGTAGTGAAGGTGCGGGCCGGTTGAGCCGACATAACCGATGACCTGTCCCTGGCGGACTTTGGCACCTGTTCTCACTCCTTTGGCGAAACGCAGCATATGGGCGTAAGCTGTCTGATAACCGTTGGCGTGACGAATGCGGACGTAGTTGCCGTACCCAGCGTGACGTTTTGCTGCTTCAACCCGGCCATTGCCTGCGGCGAAAATCGGGGTGCCGGGTTTCGCGGCCCAGTCCACACCTTTGTGCATTTTCCTTGCGCGCAGGATCGGATGGAAGCGGAAGCCATAAGTTGAGGTGAGACGGGCACCGCCACCCTGGACGGGTTTGCGCATCAGGAATTTTTTGGCGTTGTCACCGTTTTTATCATAAAAATCAACATCGCCATCGGGTGTTCTGAAGCGATAGAATTTTCGTGTTTCACCGGCAATGGTGAGGGAGGTGTATAATAAATTGCCAAGTTTTCCGTCACTGGCTGTGTTGTTTTCCTGCATATCGTAAAACAGTTCAAAACCATCACCCGGGCCGACACGTTGTTTGAAGTCAGTGTCATAGGCATGAATGCGCAGGATCTTCATGATCATGTCATGATCGATGTTGAGTTTTTTTGAGGAATTATAAAAGCTGGAATAAAGGGTTGATGGTCTTGGGCTCTCTTTGGTTGCAAGTTGCTCAAGCAGGGCAGAGTGAGCGCCGTGATTACTTGCAACAAATTCACCGGCGGAGTTGCGGGCAATGGAGACCACATGGGCGCCGCTTTCATAGATGCTGACACGGACAAGATCCATTTCATCCGGTTGCGTCAATGAAGGTGTCAGCATCAGATGTAGTTCCTGACCGGGCTTGATTTCTGAAACAGAATAGATCGGCTCCATTGCCTCTTCAATGGCCGGCACCTGCCAGGAGCTGATTTTCTCATTACTAAGAATGGTTTCTAAGGTGTCTTTCGGGCCGACGGCAACGATGTGTGTTTCAAGCCCCTCAAGGGTATCTTCATCAGGTATGATGATGGATTTTTCAATGACGGTGGTGTTTTTCGTGAGGACGGCCGGTTCTATTTTTGCTTCCGGTTCTTCTTTGTCTTCACCGGCGCCTTCCCCTTCATTATAGATGGTGGCGCGGATGGCGAAGTTTTCGTTTTGATACTCACTTGAAACAATTTGCTGAATTTCTTTTTCGTTCAGTTCCTGGCCATCCTCGATTGGCAGGATACCGCCATGCAGCTCAACGACTTTGGCTTCAGTCTGTTCTGTTTCTTCAACTTCGTGGTCTGAATTTTTTGCGGTCGTTATGGGAGCCAGGTTGGCATAGAGCTTAAACGGATTGAAGAGCGGAATGTCTTCATCGGGTTCAATGTTCGTTGCGAGGCGGGTGACAATTCTTGTGTAGGGTTTTATGGCGATGAACTCACGTTCATTGCGCTTTTGGATGATGTTGTCGTGAATGATGTATTTGGTTGAAAGTCCCTGACTGGTTGAAGGCAGTCGATCGGTTTTGCCGAATGAGGAGATGGACTGTTTTTCATTCATGGTTTTTGGTTTGAAGGGAATCATAGCGGCGGCGCTGGCTTTTTTGAGGGATTCAACCATGCCTGAGCCGTCTTCAACATTCATAGCGCCATAAATAGCGATGCCAAGGGCGGCAACGCCGACTGTTCCGGCTATGAGGGTGCTGACGAGCCATTTAAACCGTGCGCCCGCATGAGCGCCAAGATGGTCTTTATCAAAGATACTTGAGGAGCCGGCCTGGGTACGTGATAAATAGACTTCCGGCAAGGAACTACCCTTGTTCGGGATCAGGCCCTTTTGCTGACGATGCCGTGAAGCTCTCGATCTGCGGTGGTTCAAACTCAAATTCCCCCTAGAACTGATGTGAGACTGATATAATTAACATCAGAATGATTACAACATAATTTGCTCAGCTAACATATACGCAAAATGCCTGTGTTAAATGTATTTCCTGACATTTCGTTTATTCCCCCGACTTATCAATCGTCAAGCCCAGTTTTATACTGCCCCATGAAAAATCACCCTGAAGTAATTTGGTTCAGAAACATGGAGGCAACTCGGACTGCAAAAACAAACAATTCTGATTCCCATTGGTGTATTGACCGATTTTGCGGCACCAAGATGGCAAACTAACTGATCTGGTTCGAGAAAACCTAATTTTTTGTCGGTTTGAATTCAACAACACCTGACGGAATGTTCAGTGCGCGGGATACAAGTCAGATTTTTATCAATGTAACTCATCCTACAACGAGACCACATTAGGAGTGCTGATCAGAACTTGATTTTAGGGTAGGTCAGGTTTTCGGCTATTTTTAGACGGATTGATTAAGAGCCAGTCAGTGTGGTGCTGACTTCTGAGCGTTTATGAAAGGTTATGTCAGTTTGCGGGGAAATTTTATGGTCAATTTTATCCCTCAATCCGGGGCTTACTCAATGATGAGCTATATATAAATGTCATAAGCTGAATTTGAGGTTGATAATTTGGGTATGCTATTGATTGAATCTGTCACTCATCTGGTGCTTATCGTCAGAGTGGATCAGGGGTCGAATTTAAAGGATTTATGGTGTTGAAGGTCTGCTCTGGGTTGATGTTTGATAGTATTGATTAAAATAGTATCCGGCAGGGGGGAGATTTACAGGGGCGTGATGGTGAATAGAGTCAAAAAAACCACACAATTACAGTGACTTGACAGAAAAAATGAAAAAAAATGCATTTTTGTGAAAAAAGCCGTTGACAGGAGGGGGGTGAATCGGCTTAATAGCCTGATCAGCAGCCAAGGCGCGGGTCACTCGAAAGAGAGAATGCCTGAAACTGTTGGCAAACAAGAATAAGAAAGTTAGGCTTTCCGGATTTCAAGGAAGGTCTTGCTTCATGTTCTTGCTTTGAGGTGGGGTTTACCTTTTCTCAGATCTATCTATACTATACGGTGGTGCGAAACTCGCTCTCATCTATCGGGCTCTTTGACAATTGAATATAAGAAAGAGAAACGCAGACAGCGGTGTCCTGGCTTTTCTTCCGACTCACTAGTTAGCATTTATTTGTTGATTTGTGAACCGGTAAGATAAACGAGACTCTTGCAGTCGCGCGTTTTTCAAACAACACACCATGTTACTTATGAAGCCCTTCGGGGTGGATTAAAAACTTATGTGATGGACCTCATATGATTCTTATGACGTTGTTATGACGCTTGTCGTTATTTCGATGTTGTTTGGATTTTTGAAGTTTAATTTTTTGAACGCAATAGCGACATCCGGATATATTCATTCGGATTAATGCAGGTATCAAATTCTATTTAAATTTAAGAGTTTGATCCTGGCTCAGAACGAACGCTGGCGGCAGGCCTAACACATGCAAGTCGAACGCCCTCTTCGGAGGGAGTGGCAGACGGGTGAGTAACGCGTGGGA
>JAJFHX010000009.1 GCA_021775425.1 Hyphomicrobiales bacterium | reverse complement strand
AATGTTGCAACCAAAACGGACCAAATTCCGCAAAGCCCACAAAGGGCGGATCAAAGGCGCTGCCAAAGGCGGCTCTGCATTGAATTTCGGTTCTTATGGCTTGAAAGCTTTGGAACCAGAGCGGGTAACAGCCCGTCAGATTGAAGCTGCTCGCCGCGCCATGACCCGTCAAATGAAACGGGCAGGACGTGTCTGGATCAGAATTTTCCCTGATGTACCGGTTTCGAAAAAACCAACTGAAGTGCGCATGGGTAAAGGTAAAGGCTCTGTTGAATATTGGGCCGCTCGTGTTGCACCAGGTCGCATCATGTTCGAAATTGATGGTGTAGACGATGTTACAGCCCGCGAAGCACTTTCGCTTGCTGCCGCCAAACTGCCGATCAAGACGCGCATTGTTAAGCGCCTTGGCATATAGGCATTTGAGTAGCAATTAATGTTAGGATTTGAAGGGTTTTTAGCCATGAAGGCAAGTGATCTTAGAGATAAAACACCAGATCAACTAGATGATGAACTGGTAAAACTGAAAAAAGAACAATTTAATCTGCGCTTCCAGGCAGCCACTGGCCAAATGGAAAACACAGCAAGAGTGCGGCATGTGCGTCGTGAGATTGCCCGGATTAAAACCGTATTACATGAGAAACAAAAAGCAAGCGCTTGAAAATAGCGCAATTGCGGCTTGAGTGTTGAGGAACTGAAACTATGCCGAAACGAATTTTACAGGGCGAAGTAGTGAGCGACAAAACTGATAAAACAGTTGTCGTCAAGGTTGAACGCCGCTTCACTCATCCGCTTTATAAAAAGGTTGTGCGTCGCTCTAAAAAATATCACGCACATGATGAAACAAACCAGTTTAAAGAAGGTGATAAGGTTCGCATTGAAGAATGTGTGCCAATCTCCAAAAACAAGCGCTGGATTGTTCTGAACGCAGAATAATCTTGTATAGCCTTAAAAAATAGTTGAGCTAACAGGCACAGACCGAAAGCCGGTTTACCCCCTAAGTGGCCAATTGAAGGAAAACGAAAATGATACAGATGCAATCCAATTTGGATGTGGCGGATAATTCAGGCGCCCGCCGTGTTCAGTGCATCAAAGTGCTCGGCGGCTCCAAACGCAAATACGCTTCCATCGGTGACACAATCGTTGTCAGTGTTAAGGAAGCCATTCCGCGCGGCCGCGTTAAAAAAGGTCAGGTCATGAAGGCCGTAGTTGTAAGAACAGCAAAAGGTGTGCGCCGTCAGGATGGCAGCCTCATTCGCTTTGATCGCAACGCCGCCGTATTGATCAACCAGGCAGGGGAGCCAGTAGGCACCCGTATTTTTGGCCCAGTGACACGTGAACTCCGGTCTAAAAACCAGATGAAAATCGTCTCACTCGCACCTGAAGTGCTTTAGGAAGAGGTTCAAAAACAAATGGCTAAGTTAAAGATTAAAAAGGGCGATCGAGTCGTTGTTCTTGCCGGTAAAGATAAAGGCAAGCAGGGCGAAGTTCTGAAAGTCATTCCAAAAGATGGCCGTGCACTGGTCAATGGCGTCAACATGATCAAGCGCCACCAGCGCCAGTCTGCATCTGAGGAAGGTGGAATTATATCAAAAGAAGCGCCAATCCACATTTCAAACCTGGCACTTGAGGACCCAAAAGACGGGAAGCCAACACGTGTCGGTTATAAAAATTTGGATGATGGCCGCAAAGTGCGCTTTGCAAAGCGTTCAGGAGAAGTGATTGATGGCTGAGGCTAGCACATACGAGCCCCGTTTGAAGGCTGAATATAACAATGTCATCCGTGATGCCATGTTAAAAGAATTCAACTACAAAAATCCGATGCAAATCCCAAAACTTGAAAAAGTAGTTTTAAACATGGGTGTCGGTGAAGCTGTAAATGACCGCAAAAAAGTTCAGTCAGCCTATGATGACCTGACCCTGATTGCCGGCCAGAAACCAGTATTTACAATGGCCCGCAAATCAATTGCCGGCTTTAAGGTACGTGAAGACATGGCATTGGGTGCCAAGGTCACACTGCGCAAAGCGCGTATGTATGAATTCCTTGACCGCCTGATCACCATTGCGCTTCCACGGGTGAAAGACTTCAGAGGTCTGAACCCTAAAAGTTTTGATGGCCGTGGCAACTATGCCATGGGCATTAAAGAACACATTGTCTTCCCGGAGATTGATTACGATAAAGTGGATCAGATCTGGGGCATGGACGTGATCGTCTGCACCACGGCACCAACAGATGACGATGCTCGGGCGCTCTTAAGAGGTTTTAATTTCCCTTTCCCTGTGAACAAGTAATTTAATCAATCAGACAACCGACTGGTTTTTTAAGAAAGGAACGGACGGAGGAAAATATGGCAAAAAAATCAATGATCGAGCGTGATGTAAAACGCAAGCGTATGGTGAAGCAAAATGCTTCAAGACGCGCCCGTTTGAAAGCGATTGCCCGAGATAAGAATTTGCCCGCTGAAGAGCGATTTAAAGCGCAATTGAGCCTGGCCGAATTGCCCCGCAATTCTTCGCCAAATCGGATGCGAAACCGTTGTCAATTAACTGGCCGCCCACGCGGCTTTTATAGAAAGCTTAAACTATCGCGCATTGCGCTACGGGAATTGACCAATCAAGGTCTGATTCCTGGAATGGTAAAGTCAAGCTGGTAAGGAGAGACCTGTTCATGACAATGACAGATCCACTCGGGGATATGTTAACCCGAATTAGAAATGCGCAAATGCGTAACAAATCAAAAGTTGCAACGCCGGCTTCCAAGCTTCGTGCGCGTGTATTGGATGTCCTTCAAAAAGAAGGTTTTATCCGCGGATATGCGCAAATCGATTATGGCAACGGCAAGTCAGAAATTGAAATAGAACTGAAATATCACAATGGTGATCCGGTGATTAAATCCATCAGCCGGGTATCAACACCAGGCCGCCGTGTATATTCAGCCGTTAAAAGTGTGCCAATGGTAGCAAATGGTCTCGGTGTCGCAATTCTTTCAACACCAAAAGGTGTGATGTCAGATAGTGACGCAAGAGAAGCTAATGTTGGCGGAGAAATTTTGTGCAACGTATTTTAATGACGTCGCAAACAAAGGAAGGGTAAAACCATGTCTAGAATTGGGAAAAAACCCATAGCGGTCCCATCAGGTGTGGAAGTCAAGATTGACGGCCAGACCGTGAAGGCAAAAGGCTCAAAAGGTGAGCTTGAAGTCACATTGGTTGATGATGTTACCGTCGAATTGACTGACGATGGCGTTCAGGTCAACCCAGTTGGCAACACCAAACGTGCTCGCTCTATGTGGGGCATGCAACGAACCCTGATTGAAAATGTCATGGTTGGTGTATCTGAAGGCTTTCAAAAACACCTTGAAATCAACGGTGTTGGTTACAGAGCCGCAATGAAAGGCAAAAACCTTTCACTGCAACTGGGCCTCAGCCATGATGTTGAGCATGTTTTGCCAGAGGGCATTAAAGTTGAATGCCCGACCAATACTGAAATTGTTGTTTCAGGCATTGAAAAACAAGTCGTAGGCCAGGTCGCTGCCGAAATTCGCAGCTATCGCCCGCCAGAGCCATATAAAGGCAAAGGCATTAAATATAAAGATGAATATATCTTCCGCAAAGAAGGTAAGAAGAAGTAAGAGAAGAGCTCATGAGCGCTGTAAAATCTACATTTCAACGCCGCAAGGCAAGAGTGCGCCGCACCCTTGCCAAAGTGGCGAATGGGCGGCCAAGACTATCGGTTCATCGCTCATCAAAGCACATTTATGCGCAAATTATTTGCGACAAAACCGGCAAGACCCTTGTTTCTGCATCAAGCCTTGAAAAAGGTCTGCGCGGCAAGATTAAAAACGGTGGCAACATCGATGCCGCTGAAGAAATTGGCAACCTGATCGCTGAACGCGGTAAGGAAGCCGGCATTGAACAGGTTGTTTTCGATCGTGGTGGTTACATCTATCACGGCCGGGTCAAAGCGTTGGCTGATGCAGCCCGCGAAAAAGGCTTAAAGTTTTAATATTGAAAAACACGGCCAGAAATAAAGCGCCGATGTTTAATTTTGAGAGGACTGTAACGTGGCACGGAACCCGAGAGACAGGGAAGAAAAAGACAGCGAGTTTGTAGACAAACTCGTGCACATCAATCGCGTTGCGAAAGTGGTTAAAGGCGGACGCCGTTTTGGTTTTGCAGCACTTGTTGTTGTTGGTGATCAAAAAGGCCGTGTTGGTTTTGGCCATGGTAAAGCACGTGAAGTGCCAGAGGCCATCCGCAAAGCAACCGATGCCGCCAAGCGCAACCTGATCAAGGTGCCGCTACGTGAAGGCAGAACCTTGCATCATGATGTAAAAGGTCGCCACGGCGCCGGTAAAGTCTTGCTTCGCGCAGCCCCTCCCGGAACCGGCATCATCGCCGGTGGCCCGATGCGTGCGGTTTTCGAAACCCTTGGCGTGCAGGACGTTGTTGCAAAATCTCAGGGCAGCTCAAATCCATACAACATGGTCAGAGCGACATTCGATGCGTTAAAAGCTGAAGACAGCCCAAGAGGTGTAGCAGCAAGACGTGGTAAAAAAGTAAGCGACATTGTTGCCCGCCGCCGTGATGGTGCTGGTGACAATCAGCTACAGGCAGACGTTTAATCGAGCCTGAAGTTTTAAATGACATAAGCTTTCTTAACTAAGAGAGCAGGAAAGCGCAAAAGTAATGCGCATCAAAATGTCATAAAACTTGAGGAAATTGTTACTTTAGGAATTTGTTTAAAATGGCTAAAAGTGGAAAAACAATCACTGTTGAACAAGTTGGCAGCCGTATTCGCCAGAAAAAACAACAGCATGCAACATTGACAGGCCTCGGCCTGACAAAGATGCACCAGCGCCGCACGTTAGAAGACACTCCTTCAGTGCGCGGAATGATTAACAGCATCCCGCATCTGGTTCGCATCGTAGAAGAATAAAACAGACATCGGATGCAGACGATTTGGAACTCAAATCCGCGCGCATCCAAGAAGAAGAGAAAGCATAAAGGATCACTTTCATGCGACTAAATGAATTAAGAGATAATCCAGGCGCAACACGTAAGCGTAAACGTGTTGGTCGTGGTATTGGTTCTGGCAAAGGCAAAACAGCTGGCCGTGGCGTGAAAGGTCAAAAATCTCGCACCGGCGTGGCAATCAAAGGCTTTGAAGGCGGTCAAATGCCAATTCACCGCCGTTTGCCGAAACGCGGTTTTAACAACATCTTTGCCAAAAACTTCAATGAAGTGAACCTCGGCCGTCTGCAAAAAGCTATTGATGAGAAAAAACTCAGCGATAAAGACACTGTAACAGCTGAAGCTCTTGTTGAAGCCGGTGTTATTCGCCGTGTTAAAGATGGCATCCGCATTCTGGGTAATGGCGAATTGAAAGCCAAACTGACAATCATCGCTGATGGCGCTTCAAAAGCTGCTGTTGAAGCGGTTGAAAAAGCTGGTGGCAAGATCGATATAAAAGAAGTCGTCGTGCCAACCACAGCGACACCAAGAAAAGTCGCTCTGAAAAAAGACTAATACCGGAACGTTGTCTGAAACAGTAAAGATCGCCAGCCACTGGCGGATATCGATCCGCAAAGCTGGCAACTAGGGAAAAAAGAGAATGGTATCAGCTGCAGAACAGTTAGCCGCCAATTTAAACTTTTCCGCCATCGGTAAGGCAGAAGAGCTTAAAAAGCGCATTTGGTTTACACTGGCGGCCCTGCTGGTCTATCGTCTTGGTACCTATATCCCAATTCCGGGCATTGATCTTGAACAGCTTCGTTCTGTGTTCCAGGGGAACGGCCAGACCGGCGGCACAATTCTCGATCAGCTCAATCTGTTTGCAGGTGGCGCCATCTCACGGATGGCCATTTTCGCCCTGAATATCATGCCTTATATTTCGGCGTCGATTATCATTCAGCTTCTTACAACTGTGTCTCCGCATTTGGAGCAGTTGAAAAAAGAAGGTGAGCAGGGCCGCAAACAAATCAACCAATATACCCGTTACGGCACTGTAATTCTTGCAACTTTGCAAGCCTATGGCATCGCTGTTGGCTTAGAAGGTTCAACCAATAATGTCGTGCTTGAACCCGGCATGTTCTTTAGAGCCTCAACCGTGATCACACTTGTTGGTGGTACCGTGTTCCTGATGTGGCTAGGCGAACAGATCACTGCTCGCGGCATTGGCAACGGCATCTCACTGATCATTTTTGCAGGCATTGTTGCCGAACTTCCCGGCGCTTTAGCCAGTGCATTTGAGCTTTCCCGTCGCGGCACTCTCGCAACTCCGGTTCTGATTGCACTTCTTGTTGGTGTGATTGTTATCATTGCCGTTATCGTTTACATGGAGCGGGCGCAAAGAAGATTGCTGGTTCAGTATCCAAAACGCCAGATGGGCAACCGCATGGCACAGGGTGACAATTCTCACCTGCCGCTAAAGCTCAACACAGCTGGTGTTATCCCGCCAATCTTCGCATCAAGCCTTCTCTTATTGCCAGCGACATTTGCGGCCTTTGGGTCATCAAGTGGCTCAGAATGGATGGCGACAATTACGGCCATGCTCGGCCGCGGGCAACCACTTTATCTGGCGATTTATGTAGCGCTGATCATTTTCTTTGCCTTCTTCTACACGGCAATTGTATTCAACCCTGAAGAAACCGCAGATAATCTCAAAAAATACGGCGGCTTCATCCCCGGCATCCGCCCCGGCACAAAAACGGCCGAATATATCGACTATGTTCTGACCCGTATCACCGTCGTTGGTGCTATATATCTGGCACTGGTTTGTGTGTTACCAGAATATCTTCAGTCATATACTGCGGTATCATTTGCCTTGGGCGGCACCTCACTTCTCATCGTCGTGAGCGTGACTATGGACACAGTCTCTCAGGTGCAAAGCCATCTGCTGGCACACCAATATGAAGGACTGATCAAAAAGTCTAAATTGCGGGGATCAAGAAGAAGATGAACATAATTTTATTAGGCCCTCCTGGTGCCGGTAAAGGCACACAGGCGCGCATTATTGAAAAATCATACGGTATGGTCCAGCTATCAACAGGTGATATGCTGCGCGCTGCAGTTGCCGCAGGTTCAGAAGTTGGACAACGCGCCAAAGCGGTAATGGAATCAGGTGGCCTGGTATCAGATGAAATCGTCATCGGCATCATCTCAGACAGAATTGACGAGCCAGATTGCGCCAAGGGTTTTATTCTTGATGGTTTTCCGCGCACACTCGGCCAGGCGGCGGCACTTGAAACTCTGCTACAGTCAAAAGGCATCAAACTGGATGCCGTGATTGAAATGCGCGTTGATGATGAAAAACTGGTTGAGCGCATCACCGGAAGATACACATGCGGTGCTTGCGGCGAAGGCTATCATGACACATTCCGCACACCAAAAGTGGAAGGTGTCTGCGACAATTGCGGCGCTTCAGATTTTAAACGTCGCGCCGACGATAATGAAGAGACTTTAAGGGCAAGATTGCTGGCTTATTATAAGGAAACATCTCCTTTGCTGGGCTATTATTTTGCCAAAGATAATCTGGTTTCAATTGATGGAATGGCAGAAATGTCAGAAGTGACCAATCAGTTGAAATCAATTTTAAACGATGGTGCAAACTAACGCATCGTCATTTTTCCTAAAGAAATGGACTAAAGGCTTGACGAAAAACCGTTAAAGCCTTACAAAATGCCTTTTCCACGGGAAGATTTTTATGAGTCTGCCAGCAAGACCCTATTGGGCTGACTGACAGGCCATTTAGTGTACGTAGACCAATGAGCCTGAAAAACCACTTAAAAGCGGTGTTTGAGCTAAATTAAAGGGTTATTCGGCACAAAAGTAAGATTGCCAGAATGATTGTCTGGCCACCTGATAAATACAGGTGAACTAAAGTTTTAGGCGAAATGTAAGAGGCTGTGGCACATGTCACGCAAACCTCTTGACGAAGGAGAATACTGTGGCTCGTATCGCAGGTGTGAATATACCAACTAATAAGCGCGTCGTCATCGCGCTGACATACATTCACGGCATCGGCAATAAATTTGCCAAAGAGATCTGTGATGAAGTAAAAATTCCGGCTGAACGCCGCGTAAATGAGCTCTCAGACGCTGAAATTATTCAAATTCGTGAGACCATTGACCGTGACTATATGGTGGAAGGTGATCTGCGCCGTGAAGTTTCAATGAACATCAAACGCTTGATGGATCTTGGCTGTTATCGTGGCCTGCGCCATCGTCGTGGCCTTCCGGTCCGCGGACAACGCACACACACCAACGCCCGCACAAGAAAAGGCCCCGCAAAGGCCATCGCAGGCAAAAAGAAGTAAAGAAAAGCTTCGCTTAAATTACTGGATTGCTTTTAATTTTGAGGCGGCATTCAGGCATAACAGAGCGACAATTGGATAAAGAGAAGTAAATGGCACAGGAAAGAGCGCGTGTTCGCAAGCGCGAGAAGAAAAATATTACATCTGGCGTCGCACATGTGAGCGCGAGTTTTAATAACACAAAAATCACCATTACAGATGCCCAGGGCAATGCAATTTCCTGGAGTTCAGCTGGCACAATGGGTTTCAAAGGCTCACGTAAGTCAACGCCATATGCCGCTCAGCTCGCCGCAGAAGATGCAGGTAAAAAAGCTCAGATCCATGGCATGAAAACACTTGAAGTTGAAGTCACTGGTCCAGGTTCTGGCCGTGAATCAGCTCTAAGAGCGCTTCAGTCGATTGGCTTTCAGATCACGACAATCCGTGATGTAACGCCAATTCCACACAATGGCTGTCGCCCTCGCAAGCGCCGCCGCGTATAAGAACCGCGTCGCTTTTTAAAGTGTGATGTAAAACCAGCCAAAGTTCGTAACCTCAGTAGGTGCGGATCGCTGGTTTGAGTAGATAAAATATAAAAGAGGCAGTCCTCTCTAAAAAAGGCCGACAAGAGCAGCTTAGAGCGCGGTCCATTTTGAGAATAAAGGTGACAAACGTGATCCAGAAAAATTGGCAAGAGCTTATTAAACCGGGCAAATTAGAAATTCAGGGTGGCCGTGATCCAAAGCGCCACGCAACTGCGACTGCAGAACCGCTTGAGCGTGGCTTCGGTATGACACTGGGTAATGCCATTCGCCGGGTATTGCTTTCCTCATTAAGAGGCGCTGCGATCACGTCCGTTCATATTGACAGTGTGCTGCACGAGTTCTCTTCGATTTCAGGTGTTCGTGAAGATGTGACAAACATCGTCCTTAACATCAAGGAAATCGCACTGAAAGCCCATTCCGAAGGTACAAAGCGCATGGTGCTGCAAAAAACCGGCCCTGCCGTTGTGCGTGCTGGCGATATTGAAGCCGGTTCAGAAATTGAAGTTCTGAACCCAGAACATGTCATCTGTAACCTTGATGATGGCGCTTCAATCCACATGGAATTTACAGCAGACACCGGTAAAGGTTATGTCCCGGCTGATCGCAATCGCCCGGAAGATGCGCCTATCGGCCTGATACCGGTTGATGCGCTTTATAGCCCGGTTAGAAAAGTTTCTTATAAAGTTGAGAACACCCGCGAAGGTCAGATTCTTGACTATGATAAACTGATCCTCGACATCCACACAGACGGCTCAATCATCCCCGAAGATGCAATCGCTCTCGCAGCCCGCATCCTTCAGGATCAGTTGAGCATCTTTGTGAACTTTGAAGAGCCTCAAAAAGAAGTTGTCGAAGAAAAACAACCAGAGCTTGAGTTCAATGCAGCCCTTCTGAAAAAGGTTGATGAGCTTGAACTTTCAGTTCGTTCAGCAAATTGCCTGAAGAACGACAACATTGTCTATATCGGTGATCTGATCCAGAAAACTGAAGCAGAAATGCTGAGAACACCAAATTTCGGACGCAAGTCCTTAAACGAAATCAAAGAAGTATTAGCCGGCATGGGGCTGCACCTTGGAATGGAAGTTCCAAACTGGCCACCAGAAAATATCGAAGAGCTGGCAAAACGCTTCGAAGATCATTATTAAGTTAAGTTGCCGGTTCCATAACAGAGAACCGGTCAGGTTAGGAGAAAACCCATGCGCCATGGTCTAAAGGGGCGGAAGTTAAATCGGACGTCTAGTCACCGCAACGCCATGTTTGCTAACATGGCAGCGGCGCTCATCAAACATGAGCAAATCGTAACAACACTGCCAAAAGCAAAAGAAATGAAACGGGTGATGGATCGTCTTGTCACTTTAGGCAAACGGGGCAATCTGCATTCACGCCGTCTGGCTGTTGCAAAAATCCGTGATGAAGCTATGGCCAAAAAACTATTTGATGTTTTGGCAGAGCGTTACAAGGACAGAAGCGGCGGTTATACCCGCGTTCTTAAAGCCGGTTTCCGCTATGGTGACAACGCACCACTGGCCGTGATTGAGCTGGTTGACCGTGATGTCGAAGCCAAAGGCCAGGATTCAGGCCCAACTGCTGATTTCACAAAAGAAGTTGAAGAAGAAGCAGCTGCATAACTTTTGCGCTGCCACATCGTTTCTCTGAAATTAAAATTAAAAGCCGCCCACTCTATTCATGAGTGGGCGGCTTTTGTATTATTCAGCTAAAATTTTGGCACTCAGCTCTTTAGCAAAATCTGAATTCCTCAAGAAAATAGGCCATCGATGGTGAATGGTAAGCACCAAATACCAATAATAGCACTGCCACAACAAACAGCGTCAATAGGGCTTTAACGATCAGTGATCTGCTCATGCACTCACCTGTTGTTCTTTAGGTAGGTTTCTCTCATTGGCCGGTGTTTCTTTAATCGGCCAGTTCAGTATAGCAGAAAGCAGGCTAAGACCAATAGCAATGGCCCAGGCACTGTCATAAGAACCGCTTTGGTCATAAAGCCACCCACCAAGCCAGCCGCCAAAAAACGAGCCTAGCTGATGCCAGAAAAACACCACCCCGCCCAGCATCGACATGTTCTTAACGCCCCAGACAGTTGCCACCGTCCCATTGGTCAGCGGCACAGTTGAAAGCCAGAACAAACCCATCACCATCCCAAACAGATAGGCCGAAAATGTTGAAACGGGCAGCAAAACGAAAGCAGCAATCGTCAGCCCGCGCAATAAATAGAGCCAGGTTAACAGCATTGGCTTACGTCTGCGCCCACCGAGAAGGCCGGCATAATAGGTTCCGGCAATGTTAAAGAGACCGATCAAAGCCAGCACAGTCGTCGCAACAGTAATATCAAGCCCCTCATCAGCTAGGTATGCTGGCATGTGAATGGCAATAAACACCACCTGAAATCCACAGGCAAAAAAGCCAAAGGATAACAACCAGAAATCCCGCATGGAAAGCGCCTCTTTTATGGCTTCAAGCGGGCTGAGTTCCGGGACATGTTTTTTTTCATTTTGGGCGCTGGCCGCATCAGCTTTCGGCTCTTTAAGACCAAACGCCAGCGGAAACATCAGCAATGCCAGTGTTGAAAGCGCAACAAGTGCCCCCTGCCAGTTGAGCCAGCTAATAAAATTTAGCGTGACAGGCAACATAATAAACTGGCCAAACGAAGCAAACGCCATCGTTATCCCCATCGCCAGAGATCTGTATTCAGGCTGCACCAACCGGCTAACCGTGCCGAATATCACAGGAAAGGTCGTGCCAGAAAGGCCGACACCAATCAATATCCCAGCCCCTAAAATGAACATGGGCTCACTCGTCACACTCGACATCATCCAGAGCCCGAGCGTATATAAAAGCGCACCGGCAGCGACAATCCGCGGCGCACTATAGCGATCAGCCAGCATCCCAACAAAGGGTTGTGTCGCTCCCCAAACCAGGTTCTGAAGCGCAATCGCAAACGAAAACACCTCACGGCCCCACCCCTGATCAACCGTTAATGGTTTAAGAAACAGACCAAAGCCATGGCGAATGCCAAGAGAAAAAAGCAATATGAGCGAGCCGCAAATAAGTGCTAGTAACGCGCCTTCCCATTTGCCGGCCTGTCGAATTTGACCTCTTTGGTCTGGTTGATCGGTCACAACATAGTCCTTTATGCACCTTAACGCAGTTGGGTGGTTAAACAGAAACAAATGCTGGCTAATGAAAGCCGGCTTGTTAAAGAAACCAAACTATAACAATTAGTCATAGAAAAATCTATTCCATAATTAAAGCTTATGCTTCAAAAAAAGTTACAAAACGAATGGGTTATCTCAAGTTTTCATTACTAAAACCCATAAAATACTGAAAACTGCATCGATCAGAGACAAGACGTATGTTTGTCAAGATTTGAGGTAGCCAAGACTTGAGTTGGCAATGGGCAATGAAAACAACACTGGCGAACATTGAGTTCTGCTGAGAAATGACTAAGTTTGTGCTAGAAAGAAACAGAGCAAATGAATAAACATCATGAACCAGAAAAATCACCCACGGTTCATATTGAATAACTGATACTGTCCCGACAAAATAAGAGGACAAAATGAAACTGGCAAAATGGAGAAAAGATATGCTTTTGAATAAGAGTACGGCGCGCCAACAATCAGCTTGCCAGACCGGCTCATTATTGAAAACCATCAAAAAGTCCGGGCTTTTCTTATTGTTGTTATCAATACCAATAGCCGGCCTGGTTCTGGCAAATTCTGATAACAAACCAGAACTGATATTATCAGCTAAAGCAAAAGTGCCCACCACACAGGAAGAGGTAAAACTCTCATTTGCTCCTGTCGTCAGGGAAGCAGCGCCTGCCGTCGTCAATGTTTATGTGCGGCATAAAATTGTCAGAAAACAATTCGAGTCACCACTATTGAGAGACCCTTTCTTCCGGCACTTCTTTGGCAATAAATTCAGGGGCAATAAAAAGAGAATGAAAAACTCTCTTGGCTCCGGTGTGATCCTGCGGCCAAACGGCATCGTTGTCACAAATTACCATGTGATCAAAGGCGGAGAAAATGGTGATATCAAAGTCGCCTTGCAGGACAAGCGCGAATTTACCGCTCACATCATATTGCAAGATGAAGAAACTGACCTCGCCATATTAAAAATTAATAACACCCGCAACGAAAAATTTCCGTTTTTGAGATTCTCAAACTCTGATGATCTGAATGTGGGTGATCTGGTGCTTGCCATTGGTAACCCCTTTGGTGTCGGCCAAACGGTGACCAGTGGCATCATTTCAGCTCTGGCAAGAACGCAGGTTGGCCGGGCTGACTTCCAGTCGTTCATTCAGACAGATGCTGCGATTAACCCGGGTAACTCAGGTGGCGCTCTGGTGGATTTGCACGGCAATCTGGTTGGGATCAATACCGCCATCTATTCCCGCTCTGGCGGCTCAAATGGCATTGGCTTTGCCATTCCTTCCAATATGGTTCGTCTGGTCGTAAATTCCGCCCTTAAAGGCAAGAAGGTAACCCGCCCGTGGTTTGGGGCAAAATTACAGCCTTTGACACCAGACCTTGCCCGAACCATCGGGCTGGACAGGCCAAGCGGCGCCCTGCTGACAAGCGTTTATTCAGCCAGCCCCGCGCAGATTGCCGGTCTGAAAAGTGGTGATGTCATCCAGATGGTCGGCGGGCACAAGGTCGATGACCCAAGAAGCTTTCATTACCGTTTTGCCACCATGGAAATTGGCGGCACAGCCGAGTTGACAATTTTTCGAAACGGTCAGACCTTGAAAAAGAACATCACCCTCATCGCCGCGCCATATACGCCGCCACCAAACATCAAAAATCTTCGCGGTAATCACCCTCTAAGTGGTGCACGCATTGCCAATCTGTCTCCCGGCTTATCAGATGAAATCGATGTTGATGATGTTGAAGGTGTTGTCATCACGAATGTCATCCCAAGAAGTTATGCAGCCGGTGTTGGTTTTAGAAAAAAAGACATCATCGTCAGCCTGAACAACACACCGATATTATCGGTAAGAGAACTTCAGGCCCGGGTCAATTTTGAACACCGTGTCTGGCGCATTGAAATAAAGCGCGGTAAAAGAATTCTCCGTCTGGTATTACCGGGCAACTAAACCGGCTCAAACAGCACCAGGCTGGCAAAACGACCAACAAGGAAACCTATGGCAGACTTATTCGACGCAGCCGGCCTTGGCAATGACATCAACCGCCCTTTGGCAGACAGGCTGCGCCCGACAACCCTGAAAGAAATCACCGGCCAAAAACACCTGCTGGGTGAAAATGGCCTGCTGACCCGCATGGTTGCGCAGAAGCGCATCACAAATCTCATTCTCTGGGGCCCACCGGGAACGGGAAAAACCACCCTCGCTCAGGCGCTCGCAAAAGAAACGGATCTTTATTTCGAGCAACTCTCAGCCATATTCTCTGGCGTCAAAGATCTGAAATCCGCATTTGAACAAGCCCGGATGCGCCGCAGAGAAGGGCGCGGCACACTTCTGTTCATTGATGAGATCCACCGTTTCAACAAAGCCCAGCAGGATAGTTTTCTCCCCGTTATGGAAGATGGCACTATTGTCCTTATTGGCGCGACAACTGAAAACCCTTCATTTGAACTCAACAATGCGCTGCTTTCCCGCTCGCAGGTGCTTCCCTTTGAGCGTCATACAGCGGAGGATCTCGAACATCTCCTCCAGCGCGCCGAAGCTGAAATCGGCCGCCCGCTCCCCATAGACAATGAAGCAAGGGCACACCTTCTTGCCCTGGCTGACGGTGATGGACGCATGGTTATCAACATGGCAGAGGAACTCTTCCTTGATCTTGGCGAAGAAAAAATCCTGAAAAAAAGCGATCTCGGCAAAGTACTGTTTCAAAAACGCCCGACCTATGACAAATCTGGCGATGGTCATTACAACCTCATTTCAGCCCTTCATAAATCCGTCAGGGGGTCAGACCCTGACGCCGCCCTTTACTGGTTCGCCCGCATGCTGGAAGGCGGCGAAGACCCGGTCTATCTCGCCCGCCGCCTCGTTCGCATGGCAGTCGAGGACATCGGCCTGGCTGACCCGAACGCCTTACTTCAAGCCAATGCCGCCAAAGAAGCCTACCTCTTTCTTGGCAGCCCTGAAGGGGAACTCGCATTGGCGCAGGCCGTGGTGTATCTCGCCTCCGCCCCAAAATCCAACGCTACCTATGTGGCATATAAAGCCGTGCGCGGCGCAGCAAAATCAAGCGGCGCTTTATTGCCCCCAAAAATCGCCATGAACGCCCCAACCAGCATGATGGCCGATCAGGGCTATGGTGATGGGTATATTTATGATCACGACACACCTGAATGTTTTTCCGGCCAGAACTATTTCCCTGATGAATTCGCTGACCGACCTGCCTTTTATCACCCGGTAGAGCGCGGCTTTGAACGTGAACTGGCCAAACGAATGTCTTATTGGAAGAGTATCAGGGAAAAGAGAGATAAAGAGAATGACTAAGCCGTGATAAGTGAAAATTTTGACAAATAACAAGGTGAATGTCAGCATTCATAATTCTTAATTGGGTAATGGGCAGATAACTGCTAAAACAACAAAAGTGAAATCGTATTGAGTTAAGTAAGGGCAGCGTAAATGTTAAGGTTTAAGGATTTATGGGAAAGCCATCCCCTGAATAAAAGCGAACGATATCCATGTCGTATGGCCGGATTTCCAACCTATCGCAATCAATGCGCCATTCGCATGAGTATTGCGCTAAAAGGGGCAGGCGTCACATACGACATGATGCCAAGGGGCCTTGTGACCTGCAATGTTCACCCTAAATCTGAAATGCATTTCATCCGCGCAGAAGAACTCGCCAAAGGACTGACAATGGCGAGAATTCCCGGCCTTGGTAAAGTCGAGGTGATGAAAAACCCAAAAAATTATTACCGGGATTTATTTGGCCGCACCGGCATCATGCTGATAAGAAATTACTGGTTCAGAACAGGGGAAGCCCGCTCTCCTTCAGGTGATCACATCGACGTGTGGAACGGCTCGCGCACAGCTTCAGCCTGGCTCATCAACTGGTTTTTCTGGGCCGGATATTACGGCGGCTATGACAAGGCAACTGAAATCTGGTTTTGGGAGGTAAGATGAAATTATTCTTAGGCTTTATCGGTGCCGTGGCTGGCGCTTTATATGCTGTGTTTTATCTGGGGTCTCTGGTGAGTGATACCTATATCGCAAAACGAACCTTCGAAAGCCCGGAAGACGTGATGATCCATCACAGCCTTGTTTATCTCGGCACAATCGTCCTTTGTCTGTTAGCCGGGCTCATCATTGGCCGGTTGATCGGGCGAATTCTTGGGTTCATATTCCGCAGGGCCTGAGTACCACTATCAGGGCTCATATCATCGCAAAAATATCAGCAGGCTGATCAAGAATTCTTGATCATCAAAACAAAAATCTGATTATATTACGTCGCGGTTTCGGATGTATGCTCATTGTTGAAACTAATCAGTGCGGGCAATGAAACTGATTTGACAGTTGAGTTCTGAAATCGGATCGTAACAAACGGGGGGCATAGAATGAAATTATTAGCTTACGCAGCCTTGGGCGGCGCAATTGGAGCAAGCGGGCGGTATCTCGTCGGCATCATCGCTCTTCGAACTTTTGGCATAGGGTTCCCTTATGGTACCTTTTTCGTCAACATCATCGGCGCTTTGTTAATGGGTATGGTGGTGGAAGCTCTGGCACTCCGGTTTCAAGGTTCTGCTGAACTAAGAACACTGCTGGCAACCGGCATTCTCGGCGGCTTCACAACTTTTTCAGCTTTTTCACTAGAGCTCGCCAACATGATCGAGCGCGATCAGTGGTCAACTGCCATACTTTACTCTTGTGCCTCAGTGGTATTTAGTGTTTGTGCATTGTTCATCGGCCTTTATCTGGGCCGTTATTTATGGGGTGCCACTGTTTGAGCAACGTTGCCAATATAACAATTACCGAAAAAGATGACGGCCTGCGGCTGGACCGCTGGTTTAAACAGAACTATCCGCATATCAGCTTTGGTCAGTTGCAGAAACTGTTGCGCACAGGGCAAATCCGCCTCGATGGTAAACGAGTGAAAACCAGCGCCCGTCTGGAAGAAGGCCAGAACATCCGCATTCCTCCCATTGGGCAGGAAGTGGCGGCCCTGCCAAAAACAAAACCCAAAAAAGTTGACAGAGGTGATTGGGAATTCATTCGCTCACTCATCATTCATGAAGACAAGTCACTCCTTGTGCTCAACAAACCCTCAGGCCTCGCTGTGCAAGGCGGCACCAAAACCGCCCACCATATTGACGGCATGCTCGGCGCGCTGGGGGAGGGTGAAAAGAAACCCAAACTGGTCCACCGGTTAGATAGGGATACATCAGGCCTGTTGCTGGTCGCGAAAACCAGAAAAGCCGCCTCTGACCTTGGCGCCGTTTTCAGAACGCGCTCGGCTCGCAAAATATACTGGGCCCTGACTTACGGTGTCCCCCGCCCGCATCAGGGTGAAATCTCATGCTTTATCGCCAAAGGCAATGGGCCAACACCCGGCAATGTCGGTGAAATCGTTCAGGTCGTCCCACCGGGAACTCCAGGCGCACAGCATTCTCATTCATATTATTCAGTCGTAGAGCAGGCAGGACAAAAGCTGGCCTGGGTCTCGCTCAAACCAGTAACAGGCCGCACCCATCAGCTAAGGGTCCATATGGCAGAACTCGGCACTCCGATTCTGGGTGACCCGAAATATTTCAACATACCAGACTGGGAACCGATTGAAGGCCTGACAGACAGACTGCACCTGCATGCCCGCCGCCTTGTCATCCCTCATCCTGATGGCGGCACATTAGACATCACCGCGCCGCTACCAGCACATATGCAAAAAAGCTGGAACACTCTGGATTTTGACCCGCTTCGTTATGACGAGCAGCAGGAAGTTGAGTGAGTATTATCTGAAATTATACCCGGCGATATTCCATATAGGACGCCGTCTTGTTAGCAATCTCCGCGCCATGCAGTTTTTCAAGCACATGAAAGCTCATATCTATCCCGGCGCTGATACCCCCTGAAGTGACAATCGAGCCATTGTCAACAAAACGTTCATCACGTTTGATATCGATCGTCGGATCAATCTCCGCAAGCAGATCAAAAGCATGGTGGTGTGTCGTTGCCGCCTGATTGGCAAGCAATCCGGCTTTCGCCAGCAACAATGCCCCGGTACAGACGGAAAGTGTCAGCTCTGTCATGGCATCTGTTGTTTTAATCCAGTCTATCAACTCATCATGATGAACAAGCGGGCGCGTTCCCATCCCACCGGGCACAATAAGAATATCAGTCTGCGTCAGCTCCGAACGGTGCTTATCTGCGGTAATTTGCAGCCCGTTTCTGGCTTTCAGGCACTTTTTCGTGACAGCAATCGTCGAAACATCAAAAAGCGGCTCATCATCCAAATTTTTAGAGATCGAAAAAACCTCAAAAGGGCCTGCAAAATCAAGCACTTCCACTTCATCAAACATCAGAATTGAAACAGATCTCTTTTTCATGATAAACAACCTTGAAAATTCAGGCGATCACACCAGAAATCTGGCAAAATTGGCCCGGCTAACAATGAATGGAATGAGTATGCACATCAAAATGGTGTTTCTCAAGACGATAAATCAACTTGCCGCTCAATTAACCAGCTTTGTAAAACCAGTTTCGCTATAAAGTAATTGGTACAAAAATTACGCGTACCAGAAATTTAAATCCAGACCCATCTGAAGATGAGAGCAGTGAGACCAGTTTGCAGGAACCAAAACTGATTATTTTTGATTGTGATGGCACAATTGTCGATAGTGAAAAACTGATAGTCACCGCCATGATAACGGCTTTTGAAGCTCAGTCTTTATCTCCCCCGGCTTCAGCAGATATCCGCCGCATCATCGGCCTTTCCCTGCCGCTTGCTGTCGAGATGCTGTTAAATGAAAGCAACCCCGATCTGATCGCAAAAGTCAGTAATGGGTACAAAGAAGCCTACTCGGATTTAAGAGATCAGAAAGGCCATCCTGAACCAATGTTTGATGGAGCGCTAGAGCTGATCCGAAAACTAAATTCAACAGATCATTACATCCTCGGCATTGCCACTGGTAAATCTATGCGCGGTGTTGAAAGACTGTTAGACCGGTTTGAACTGGCACATGTCTTTCAAACCATTCAAACCTCAGACAACGCCCCCTCAAAACCAAACCCGGCCATGTTACACCAGGCAATGACCGAAACCGGCATCGAAAAACAAAATGCCGTCATGATAGGTGATACTACCTTCGATATGGAAATGGCCTTGAATGCCAGGGTACCAGCCATCGGCGTCACCTGGGGCCATCACCAGCGGCATGAACTGGCGCTTCATAGCCCACGCTATATTATTGATGAGTTTCATCTACTGGAACAGACCATAGTACAAAGCTTTGCCAGTTTGGAAAATTTATAAAGATGAAATCAGAAACTGATCCCATGACCTTAAAACCCGAAAACACCCCCGAGCGTGAACAAAAACCGCCAAAACCAAAGCGATTTTATAAAAACGTTGCGGTCATTAATGAAAAGGGGGAATACGCCATCACCCTCGATGATCGTAAGATCAAAACCCCAATGAAAATGGCATTGACGGTTAGCAATGAACAACTGGCAAACGCCATTGCCGCCGAATGGGAGCAGCAAAAAGAGTTCATTGACAGCGAAACCATGATCATCACCAAAATGACCAACACTGCCATTGACCGTGTCGCCCCGCGCAAAACAGAAATCATCGAAGAACTGGTCACCTATGCGGGCTCAGACCTGATCTGCTATCGCGCTGAAGAACCCGCTTCACTGGTAGAAACGGAAAAACAAAACTGGGACCCGTTCCTGACCTGGTTTAAAGACGAAAAAGAAATCAACCTGAAGCTGGCAACAGGCATCATCCATGTCCAGCAGGATCCAGAAGTACTTGAAAAAATCACCCACCTGTATGAGCCATTAGATGAATTTGCCCTAACGGCACTTTATAATATAACAACCATGCTCGGTTCCGCCCTGTTGCCTTTATCCTATGCCCTCGGCCACGGAAATGAACAACAGATATGGAGCGCAGCCCACATTGAAGAAGATTATCAGATCGCGCGCTGGGGCGAAGATGAGCAGGCAGCCCTGAGGCGGGCAAAGCGCAAAGCTGAGTTTGATCAGACAACCGCTTTTTACAGTCTGGTGAAATGAAGAGCGAGAAACTTTAAAATACACACTCATTATTTAGTCATAAAAACGAGTGATTTAGCACAAAACATCTGGCACACAATACGCTGATTTGACAGTTTGACGAGACCGGACTGTGTGCTAAAACAAATTGATAGTTAGACGATGGAGACAACATGAACGAGATTATTGCCGAGCTGGAAAAACGCCGCGAAAATGCCCGCAAAGGCGGAGGACAAAAACGGATAGACGCCCAGCACGCCCGCGGTAAGCTAACCGCAAGAGAGCGGATTGATCTGCTATTAGACGAAAACTCGTTTGAAGAATTAGATATGTATGTCGAACATCGCTGCACTGATTTCGGTATGGAAAAAAACAAAATCTCCGGTGATGGTGTCGTCACGGGCTGGGGCACAATCAACGGCCGCGTCATCTATATTTTCGCCAAAGACTTCACTGTATTCGGCGGCTCTCTATCAGAAGAACACGCGAAAAAAATCACCAAAATTCAGGATATGGCCCTGCGCAACCGTGCGCCCATCATCGGTTTGTTTGATGCAGGCGGTGCCCGCATTCAGGAAGGTGTCGCAGCTTTAGGGGGCTATGGCGAAGTTTTCCAGCGCAATGTTCTTGCAAGTGGTGTCATTCCGCAGATTTCCGTAATTATGGGGCCATGCGCTGGCGGTGATGTTTATTCCCCCGCCATGACAGACTTCATCTTCATGGTCAAAGACACGTCTTACATGTTCGTCACCGGGCCTGACGTTGTAAAAACAGTAACTAACGAAACTGTAACGGCAGAAGAGCTTGGCGGCGCCAGCGTTCACACGGTGAAATCATCCATCGCTGACAAAGGCTATGAAAACGATGTTGAAGCCATGCTGCAAATGCGCCGGCTGATGGATTTCCTCCCGGCCAATAACCTGGCTGATGTACCGATGATGCCAACCAGAGACAGCGCCGAACGAATTGAGATGAGCCTTGATAGCCTCATTCCTGAAAACCCAAACCAGCCTTATGATATGCATGAGTTGATCACCAAAACAGTTGATGAAGGTGACTTTTTCGAAATTCAGGAAAAATTTGCCAGCAACATCATCGTCGGCTTCGGGCGTATCGAAGGCCAGACCGTTGGCGTTGTCGCCAACCAGCCTATGGTGCTGGCTGGTGTGCTGGATAGCAATGCCTCAAGAAAAGCCGCTCGCTTTGTTCGTTTTTGTGATTGTTTTAACATCCCTCTTGTCACCTTTGTTGATGTTCCCGGCTTCCTTCCCGGCACAGCACAGGAATATGGCGGGTTGATCAAACACGGTGCCAAACTGCTCTTTGCCTATGCTGAAGCAACAGTGCCGAAAATCACCGTCATCACCCGCAAAGCTTATGGCGGCGCCTATGATGTGATGAGCTCAAAACACATCCGCGGTGACATGAACTACGCCTGGCCAACGGCTGAAATTGCCGTGATGGGGGCAAAAGGCGCGGTTGAAATCATCCACCGTAAGGACCTGGACGATCCGGAAAAGATTGCCGAACATACCAAAAACTATGAAGATCGTTTCTGCTCACCATTTGTCGCAGCCGAGCGCGGATATATTGATGAAGTGATCCTGCCTCATAGCACAAGACGCCGCATTAGCCGTTCACTGAATATGCTGAAAAACAAAAAAGTAGAAAATCCCTGGAAAAAACACGACAACATCCCGCTATAGTCATAAATCCCGTCGATAAATGGGGCAACAGATTTTGAGTGATAACAAATCCGTTGTGGTTATAGTTTTGGTGACAAAATTGAAGTGAGTGAAGTTTAAAGGTGTAGTTAAAAGGGTAAGGCATGACCAGTGTTGGCATTGATTTAGGAACCACAAATTCACTCATTTCCTATTGGAGTGAAGAGGGCCCGAAACTGATCCCCAATGCGCTGGGCGATGTCCTCACCCCCTCCGTCGTTGGCATAGATGATAAGGGTGACATCCTCATTGGCAAAGCCGCGAAAGAGCGGCTCATCACCCACCCTGAACACACTGTCAGTGATTTCAAACGCACAATGGGTAGTGATAAGCAGGTCACTCTTGGTGGCAAACAAGAGCAGAACTACACCTTCCGCCCGGAAGAACTCTCCGCCTTTGTCCTCAGATCACTAAAGGCGGACGCAGAAATTCACCTCGGCATGAATATCACCAATGCCATCATTTCCGTTCCGGCCTATTTTAATGACATTCAGCGCAAAGCGACAATAGACGCCGGAAAACTCGCCGGACTGGAAGTCGATAGCCTGATCAATGAACCGACCGCCGCGGCGCTGGCCTATGGTCTGAATGAAGTTGAAGAAAGCCAGTTTCTCATTTTCGATCTGGGCGGCGGCACCTTTGATGTCTCCATTCTTGATAAATACGATAACATCATGGAAGTCCGCGCCACAGCTGGTGATAATTTCCTCGGTGGCAATGATTTCAGGGATCAGCTGGTCACAAAACTAACCGAAGACCACAAGCTTGATTTTGAGACACTGAACCGTGCTGACCAGAACCGCCTCAACCGTCTGGCGGAAATTATCAAACAGGACCTTTCATCTAGAGATACATCAAACTATGCCGCAACCATTGCGGAAACAGAATTAAAAGGTTCAATCACCCGAGAAAGCTTTGAAGAACTGGCGGCAAATTTGCGCCGCCGTCTGCGGGTGCCGATTGAGCGCGCTATTAATGACGCCACCCTGCGCCCGGAAAACATCGACAATGTGGTGCTGGTTGGCGGGGCGTCCCGCATGCCGATGATCCGCCGCATGGTTGGCCGCCTGTTTCAGAAGCTGCCACTCTCCCATCTCAACCCGGATGAAATCGTCGCATTAGGCGCGGCTGTGCAAACAGGGCTGAAAGCCCGCGATGTAGCCCTTGAAGATGTAGTGATGACTGATGTCTGCCCCTATACCCTCGGTACTTCTGCGGTGGTCGACGATAATTATGAAAATCTGGTCATTGTCCCGATTATTGAGCGAAATGCCGTTGTCCCCATCAGCCAGAGCCAGAAGTTTTACACCATCAGAGATAAGCAGAAAGAGATTAATCTGGATATTTATCAGGGCGAAAACATGCGCCCTGAAGATAATATCCTGCTCGGCAATTTAAGGGTCGAAGTCCCGCCGGACAAAGCCGGTATCGAAGGAGTAGATGTCCGCTTTACCTATGACATCAACGGCGCGCTTGAGGTTGAAGTCACATCAATTTCCACCAAAAAAACCGTCCGCAAAATATTTAAAAATCAGGCAAACCTTTCTGACGAGGAGCTTGAACAAAGATTTAAAGCTCTTTCCGGCATCAAGCTTCACCCAAGAGAACACGCTGAAAACGCCGCGCTTCTGGCCAAAGCAGAGCGCATTTATGCTGAAAGCCTGCGCACCCAGCGGGATTATGTCCGCTCCCTCATTCTCGAGTTTGAACAGCAGATATCAGATCAGTCCAACCGGGACATCGACAAAATCAGGGAAAACTTTGCCAATAGCCTGAGCGAACTCGACAACAATATCTTTGATATGGATTAATCGTCATGTCAGTTTGGGAAAAACTGGGCATTGAAGCAACCGATGATGAAAGATCCATCAAACGGGCATACGCCAAAAAACTCAAACTCATCCGACCGGACGAAGATGCTCGCCTGTTTCAGGAACTGCGCGAAGCGCGCGACGAAGCCCTCTACCTTGCCCAATTTGACTATATCTACGATGACTGGGATGAGGAATATGAGGAAAGCGAAGACGAGCACTCTGCTGATGTTGTTGACAATAGCGATAAAACCATAGCCCCCAGTGAAGTGGCAGTAGAAACCGGAGAAACAACAAGCTTAACCCAAACGGAAGCTGATCCTTTCGGCCCACCCTGTCAGGAAATTGCAAAGGAAGCCATCCCAGAAGATCAGCAAGATTACACCATCCGGCTGGATGAAACCAAAATCAAGCCTCACGATATCATCGAACAAAAAGAAGAAATAATCACGCAGCTTTCTGAAATCCCCCCAGAAGCTATCATCCGTTTAGAAGATGAGGAGCAGGGAGCAGAGCAGTTAATCACCCCGTTTCAGGAACTCCCTATAGACGACATCACCTATCAGCACATGGACGCGGAGCTGGAAAGTCTGATGGGACCCTGGCACCAGTGGAATTTAGAAAACTGGCAGGCCTTCATCAGAAAAGTGCGAGAATGCAGTTTCGACATTTCAAACTACGCCGAATATGAAATCCTCGTTGCATTGGGCACTCAAATTGCTGAAGGCCCGCCACTATCAAATGAAAAATTTGCCCAAAGAAAAACCGTCTTAACCTATCTCAATGAAGAATATGGCTGGACTGAAAACGACCGACGTGTTTATGACATCATGATCGACACACACGCAGAACGCCTGATGGAATATCTTCGTGATGAAGATGGTCTGATGCAGCTTTCAGAACCCGAAGAATTTTACGACACGCTAGGCTTTCCAAAATTAACCGAACAGCACTTTCACGACTTTTTAGGCAAAAACGGCACTTCGTATGAAAAATATTACCAGCACTGCCGGGAAAATGGCCGCGAATATCAAAATTCCTGGTGTTGGCCGGCATTTATATTCAGCATCCTCTGGCTGGCAAGGCGCTGCAATGATGGATTAGAAGCCTTAACAGGTATAGGTTTCATCCTGATTTCTATCCTGCTCTATCACGGCATCTATCAAAACAGTCCCTTATCAGCAGTCATCGCCATCTCAGCTCTGATAGGCATCCATTTCACGCTGGGTTATTACGGCAAGCGTCTGGTCATCAACACCATGGCCACAACTTTGACAGAACTTTCAGCGAACGACGAACTCACAAAATTTCAAAAACTGAAAAAAATGCAGGAAATCGGTAACGGAGGTCTCAAAGCTATCTATGATCTTGTGGCCGGATTGTTCGGCATAGGTCTCATTGCCGCACTGATATACAGCATCATTATTTAGGTCTAAAGCACTGAATTTATCGAATATATGAACAACTTAAGCAAGAGTTACAATAAACTTGAGCAGAGGTGAAGAAATATTGCTTAGATTGCTTGTCGCTTCTGAAAACTATGTTTAAAAGAGTGTCATATATGAAAGAAAAGCTCGTTTTCCGGATTTGGGATAACGGCTCGATTCAACAAAAGTCAGATCGTCTCCAACTTGCATATAATGGAACGTTCAGGGCTTCTAAAAATAAAAAGTTAAAGAAACTATGTTCAAAAAAATTCTGATTGCCAATCGTGGTGAAATTGCCTGCCGTGTTATCAAATCTGCCAGACAAATGGGAATTGCCACTGTCGCTGTTTATTCAGACGCTGACAAACAGGCCCTCCATGTCCAGATGGCAGACGAAGCCGTGCATGTCGGCAGTGCCGCCGCCGCTGAAAGTTATCTGGTAGCAGAAAAAATCATTGAAGCTGCAAAACAAACTGGCGCAGAAGCCATCCACCCTGGCTATGGTTTCCTTTCCGAAAATGCCGATTTTGCCAAAGCACTGGAAAAAGCCGGCATCGCCTTTATCGGGCCGAATGTAAAAGCCATCGAAGTGATGGGTGATAAGATTGAATCCAAAAAATTTGCCAACGAAGCCAAAGTGAACACAGTCCCCGGCTATATGGGAGAAATTAAAGACACCAATGAAGCCATTAAAATCGCCAATGAAATCGGCTACCCGGTGATGATCAAAGCTTCAGCTGGCGGCGGCGGCAAAGGCATGCGCATCGCCAACTCGGTTGACGAAGTGGAAGAGGGCTTTAACGCCTCGAAATCAGAAGCCATGTCAAGCTTTGGCGATGACCGAATCTTCATTGAAAAATTCATTGTTGAGCCTCGCCACATTGAAATTCAGGTGCTGGCAGATAAACACGGCAATGTTATCTACCTGGCTGAAAGGGAATGTTCAATCCAGCGCCGCAATCAAAAGGTTCTTGAAGAAGCACCAAGTCCCTTCCTTGATGAAAAAACCAGAAAAGCCATGGGCGAACAATCCGTAGCACTTGCCAAAGCGGTTGATTATGAAAGCGCGGGCACCGTTGAATTTATTGTCGATAAAGACCGCAATTTTTATTTCCTTGAAATGAACACCCGCCTCCAGGTGGAACATCCGGTCACTGAGCTGATCACAGGTGTTGACCTGGTTGAGCAAATGATCAAAGTCGCCGCCGGTGAAAAACTGGAATACGCACAAAGTGATATTAAAATTAACGGCTGGGCCATTGAAAGCCGCATTTACGCAGAAGATCCGTTTCGCAATTTCCTCCCTTCAACCGGCCGTCTCGTGCGCTATCAGCCACCCAAAGAAGAAACCAGAGACGGGCTCACCATTCGCAATGACACCGGTGTCTATGAAGGCGGCGAAATTTCAATTTACTATGACCCGATGATCGCCAAACTGATCACCCACGCCCCAACCAGAGAAGCCGCCATTGATCATATGGCAGATGCCCTCGACCAGTTTTATATTGATGGCATTCAGCACAACATCCCATTCCTCAGCGCCATTATGCAGCACCCGCGCTGGGTTTCTGGCAACCTTTCCACCAGCTTTATCGCAGACGAATACCCAGATGGCTTCGAGCCACGCACCCCGGAAGGTGAAGAGCTTAAAATTCTCACCTGCGTTGCCGCGGCGATTGATTTTCTTGGTAACAAACGCCGCCGCCACATCACTGATCAGATGCAGGGTAATAAAGTGGTGTTTGCCGAACAGCGCAGCGTTCAGATTTCAGGCACGAACCATGAATTGCATGTCGAGCAGGTCGACCCACAGAAAGATGATCTGAAAATTCATTTCAAATCATCAGATGAAAACAAAAAGGGTGAGGGCGAAGTTCTGAACGTTTCTACAGATTGGTGGTTCGGTCAACCGCTCTGGAACGGTATGATTAACGATAAAAAAGTTTCAGTTCAGGTCCGCCCGGTTATGAACGGTTTTGAACTTTCTTATAAAGGCCTGACCAGCGAAACATATGTTTACACCAGCCGCGAAGCTGAGCTTGAGCAGTTAATGCCGGTAAAAGTCGCACCAGATACCTCAAAACTTCTGCTATGCCCGATGCCCGGCCTGGTCGTCGACATCATGGTGAAAGAAGGCGAAGAAGTAAAAGTCGGCCAGTCTCTGTGCATTGTTGAGGCCATGAAGATGGAAAACATCCTCAAGGCAGAACGGGCGACCACAGTGACCAAAATCAACGCTGAAGCAGGCGATAGCCTTGCCGTTGATGCCGTCATTATGGAATTTGAATAAGCATCATCCAGTAATTCCAGAGCGCATATTGTCAGAAATTTGTCAGATAAACATCAGTTGATTTGACACCAAATCGCACCCGGTGCCATCATATTCTTATTTGCCTGATGAAAATTGGCACGTCTGATATGAGATGAGAAAGGGGCACACCTGATGCACCGGCTGGAATTTTTAACTCCTCTATATAGAGCTGCCTTGGTTTCAATACTCATATTTACTAGCGCATTAACACTCGGCAACCAACAGGCGGCAGCAGAAGAGGAGTTAAACGAAAAGGTCTATATTGAGCATAAATGCTTCGACTATTATCGAAGACCAGTGCTGAATGTACGCAATGACAGCCTCAGCGATGTCGCCTTTTCAGATCTGATGCGTCATAGAGGCTTAGCGATGGGCCCGATGATGATTTTTAATCTGAAACGTCTCGCCCGTTTGTCAAAAGCTTCACGCACATTCTTCGTTATGCACGAATGTGGCCATCATGCCCTTGGTCATCTTTATTTTCGAGCCCGCGGCCGCTTTGCCGAACAGGAGGCAGATTGCTATGCCATACGCACGCTCATCCGCCAGGGCACATTTACACTAAAAGATATCAGCGATGTGCAAAATGACATGCGCCGCTTTGCCAAAGCCTCACTCTATCACGTGAGCGGAAAAGACCGCGCAAACCAGCTAATGAAATGTATTGAGAGCTAAACGCATACGTTTAAAAATGCTGGTGAAACAATCGTCGTAATGCTTCATCCACCTGATCAGTTGAAAACTCTTTCTCAAGGTTCGAAAAACTCGTCACCCCATGTTCTTTAATGCCGCACGGCACAATCCCGTTAAAATGCTCAAGTTCAGGATTAAGATTTAAACTCGCGCCGTGAAAACTGACCCAACGCCGCATACGAATGCCAAGCGCAGCAATCTTTTCTTCCCGGCCTGGCATTCCACCCGGCCCCTTACTTCTTATTTGATGGTCTGAATTAGAGCTAGCATCAGGGTGCGTGACCCAAAGGCCAACACGCCCCTCACGCGTTTCAGCATTGATACCAAATTCAGCACAAACCTCAATGATCCAGCCTTCTATTTCTTCAATGAACCAGCGCACGTCCTTACGGCGTTTATTCAGGTCCAGCATTATATAAATAATCCGCTGACCCGGCCCGTGATAGGTAAACTCACCACCGCGCCCTGTTTGATAAACCGGGAACCTGTCAGGTATCAGTAAATCAGTTTGTTTTGCACTTGTGCCGGCTGTATATAGTGGCGGGTGTTCCAGAAGCCAGACACATTCTGCCGCTTTTCCGGCTATAATCTCATTAACCCGCTGTTCCATAAACTGAATAGCATCCGGATAGGGAACCGGTTGAGGACTGACTTTCCAGTCAATATCTGTGTCTAAAATCAAATTGTTTACCATTCAGTAACCATGCTCCAACACAATCAGGTGTGTGACTCGGAATATAGCCCAAAACTGTGCGATTTCCAGAGCAATTGACCTGTTCTCCATGAAGGACCTTCATAATGACATCGATTACCGGTGTAGAAATTGAATTAAGCGTTGTCATTGGCCGCCGTACCATGCCGATCAACCACCTCCTGCGCATGGGCCGTGGTGCGGTTATTGAACTCGAAGCCAGCATAAATGATGAAGTTGAAATTCTTGCCAATATGATCCCGATCGCACGCGGTGAAGTCATAGTCGAAGGGGACAGAATCACGGTCGAAATCACCCATAAATACACCCACGACGAAATGGCAAATTAAACCATTCAGAAAATTTACGGACCAGAACAAGCCGCATAAAAGCCAGAAAAGAGCGCCACAAACCACTTGCTTCATTGATAGAGGTTTGATAAATATCAGCTCCGCGTAAGGCAATTTACTAATTTGTTAGATCAGATGAGTAAATCTACCAGGCCTTACCTTCTATGTGCGGCCGTGGCGGAACTGGTAGACGCGCAGCGTTGAGGTCGCTGTCCGGTAACACGGGTGGAAGTTCGAGTCTTCTCGGCCGCACCATTTTCCATTAAACACCCCATTCAATAATAAACCAAGCTCGCCTCAGCTTTGGGGGAACTTTGGGAAGATTAGGTTGATCTCCAATGTTTTTAAAATGACAGCTTTTGACCCTATGCGGAAGTTTGGCACAGTCGCAGCAAAGATGACCATGCGGGTCTAAAATATATATTTGCCATGGGTTATTGCTGTGATAGGACGCTTTTTCGAAGTTAGTAATATCCTGATCAGAATTTCGGTAACGGCCAAATTTAATCCCCAAGCTAACACCATCATAGCGTCACGGACCGGTCCCAAAGGCTCTACATTGAAAACGATCATCCAGCCAATGCCTATGATTGTCTGTGTAGACGCACCTTGGGCGATTGCGTAGGCGCGAAGCATAGAAGCACCGTGCCGAAAGACATTTCGAGACTTGATTGCAATCACGGCCCACACGATGAAGCCAATCATCAATGAGCCAAGGGCGATACGCACCCAATATAGGAGGTCCCCCTGAAGCTGCTCAGGAAAGACGTAAAAGTGTGTCATCCACAAGCCGCTTGCTGCCGAGATACAGCCGGCAATAGCAAGGATGCGACCAAATCTGCGGTGCATTGCGGGCTGATGGCGTCTGATGCTTGGCATAAACTGCAATGTACCAACGATACAAAATAGGAAACTACTCAAAATATGAACTATGATTGGTAGCGGGTTAGATAAGGCCCGCAGATTCTCAGGTGCAATCACCGGCCCGCCAGCAAGTTCAAGCACGCGCAATAATCCGCCAAATGATGGAATGAAAGAATAGACAAAGATAAGTGCCAATATTGCCCACTCAAGCTTACTTAGAAATTTCATAAGAGACTTTCTCGTGTTGGTCTGTTCGTCTTCTTTTTTATAGTGATCACTTCACACCACCATGCCGATCTCGCCCACACATATGTCTCCTCAGACGATAGGATTGATTATTATATACATATGCAAAAAAGAAATAAATTGCCTAAATTTGCATTTTGCTTATACATAAAACGATGAAGAAGATGCCTTACTCATTTGATTGGAACCAAGCGCGCGCCTTTTTAGTCACGGCTGAAGAAGGCTCGCTTTCGCAAGCAGCGCGATTAATAGGTCAAAGGCAACCGACCCTCAGTCGTCAGGTCGCAAGTCTTGAGCAGGACTTGGGTGTACTCCTATTTGAACGTGTCGGAAAAAAGCTCTTATTAACTCAATCAGGCATTGAACTTCTCGAACATTTTCGCTCTATGGGAGAGGCGGCTAACCATATTTCACTGACGGCATCGGGACAATCACAAACCATTCAAGGGCGTATAACCATTACAGCAACAGATGTGATGGCCACCTATCATTTGCCCCCAATTTTAAGTGAAATCAGGAAAAAAGCGCCGGAAATTGAAATCAACATCATAGCCTCAAATGATATTTATAATTTGAGGCACAGAGAAGCTGATATTGCAATTCGGCATGTTAAACCAGAAGAGCCAGATTTGGTCGCAACGTTAATCTCACAAACGTCTGTCCATCTCTATGCAACACGGCAATTTTTAAAAAAGCACGGATATCCTCTAACCATCAGCGACCTATCAAAGGCAGATTTTATCGGCTTTGAACATCCAGAGCGGTTTCTTTTGATGCTAGAAGATCTTGGAATCTCTCTGATAAGAGACAATGTGAAATTGTCGACTGAAAGCGGTACCGTATATGTGGCACTTGTTCGCGCAGGCTTGGGTATAGGTCTACTCTCAAAAGAATTCGCAAAAACAATACCCGATCTTGAGCAAGTCCTTTCTGAACTTGATCCAATACCCATTCCGATCTGGCTCGTCACCCACAGAGAGCTTCATACCAGTCGTCGCATACGATTTGTATTTGACCTTTTGGCAAAAGAGATACCGAAACTTGGGTTCATTTGTTAGAAAAGATGGTTATGTGCATTATATAAGTTCTGTTTAAAGTGTTAGTCCGCTCTTGGCACATAGCTGACATACTAGCCTTTAAAATAATAATAGGTATTCGGACTCAATACCATTTCCCACCCATCAAACTCAGCGAATATAGAGTTCGACTTTACTATGATCTGGTGCACCATTTTCTATAAAACACCCCATTCAATAATAAACCAAGATCGCCTCAGCTTTGGGGGGAACTTATGAAGATTAGGATGATCTCCAATGATTTTAAAATGACTGCTTTTGACCCAAAGCAGACATCGGGCTAAGCAGAATTGCCCTGAGCTGCTAGAGATCGAATAGCAGCACCCCCGGAAGCTTAGTTAATTTCGCTGCTAAAAATCGACAGGCATTAATGTTATCTGATCGCCTTTGGTAATTGTTGAGCAATCAGATCGAAAAATAGCAATAGCCCGTGCTTTGGCGAGAGGAAGCAGGCTGGCAGAGGCGCTCTTGCCAAGCCGAATTGCAATCGGCCTGCCGGTATCGTCATATTCATCCCAACTCACGGGCACATATTCAGTTCGACCTGTTGGTTTCTCGTATGAAAAATCAGCGATCGCGTATGTTGCTTCTGCTATGGGCTTCAGATTTGCAGTTGAACAAATCGCTGGCCAAGCTAATTGCATAAACGTGATAGCACAAGCATAAGGGTTGCCCGGTAACCCCAGATATAGAGCGTGACCTAATTTTCCCACTGTAACTGGTTTTCCAGGCCGCATCGCTACTTTGAGCACTTCAAGTTCAGCGGATTCTTGTTTCAATACGTCCAGCATATGGTCTTCTTCGCCAGCCGAAACCCCGCCTGTTGTAATGACAATATCGCAACTGCTGGCTGCTTCTCGCACAAGCTCACGTATAGTTGTGGCCTTGTCTTCGACGATCCCGTAATCTTCTATTTCCAACCAAGGGCGTGATAAACATGAATTTAAATAAACACGATTGGAATTAAAAATCTGCCCGCGATCAAGTTCCTGACCAGGTTCCGCTAATTCATTTCCAGTTGAAATCAAACCGACCTTCAATTTTCGGTAAACGGCAAGCTCAGCAATTCCAGTTGCTGCCAGCAGCGCCTGATCACGGCTCGTGATCAGGCGCTTAGCAGGAATGATGAGCTCACCCTCAGCAATATCTTCACCAGCTAGGCGAATATTTTTAGAGGGTTTAGGAATTTGGTTGAGAATAATGACTTCACCATCACGCTTACAACATTCTTGCATGACAACAACATCAGCACCATCAGGAATGGGAGCACCAGTCATAATACGTGCCGCCGTGCCATGCTCTAAGGATATCTGTTCACTACTTCCAGCTACAATCCTGTCCGTAACCGGTATGCGCCATTCTCCAGATACCCCAGGTCCTCCCTCGAATGAAGAAGTAGAAAGGGCGTATCCGTCCATTGCAGAATTCGCAAAAGGTGGGACGCTCATTGGGGCATGAATGGAAACCGCCGCCACTCGATTTTTTGCCTCACCTAAAGCGACATGCTCGATGTCTTGAACGGCTTCAACAGCGCGTAAAGTTTTCTCAACGGCAATATCAACGGAAAGGACCTTGCCGGATTTGCCCGCAGAACAAACGGGTTGTTCGATTAATGATTGTAAAATGCTCATCACTCACACTTTGTTTATAAAAAAGACCCCGCCACATCATATGCAGCGAGGTACCTGGGGACAAGCTAAGCTGACCTGTATTCCTTCGATTTGAAGGAAATATGAGAAACTGCAACCGGAGCATCCGCTAATTTACGAATATTAGCCCAGGTCTGTTTATAGTTCGGTAGAACAAGCTCATTGACACCGTTATTGATGACATTACCCTGCGTACCTTGTGGTGAGCCAAACAGCATAAATGTTTCTCCCTTTTTAGCCGTTTCTGTCGGGTATACCATGGCCTGGGTAGCGCCATCATCATTGAAAATCTCAACAAGATCACCCTGTTTGACATCTACTTTTTTCATGTCATCCGGATGCATTTCAATGAACGGGTAAGGATAACGATCACTGACAAAATCATTATCCTGATCAAGGAACCAGTTTTGCCAGTTTATATTGGAACGACCGTTATTTATCAAAAAGGCAAACTTATCCTTTTGTGCCTGTTTCCCTGGGGCTTGTAATCCACGCCATGTAGCAGCTGCAAATAATGCCTTGCCATCTTTACGGCCATGCCGATTAAAAACACCATCGGTGTAAAGGCGTTTCGTGCCCAGAAGCTTACCATCCTTAAATACAGTAACCGGCTCCTGAACACCATTGGTACCCATCGCCCGTAACCTGTCATAAGTGACATCAGTATGGGCTTTGCTATACCCATCCTTAAAAGCATCTTCTTCAGTTGCCCAGTCATATCCCTTGAATTGAGAAGCGTAATCTGTCTTGCCCATCTTATTTAACACACGTTCCATATGCTGTGCGAGACCAGCAGCGATCAGACAATCAGGCTTCGCTGAACCAGGGCCATCCATGTATTTCTCCGTAAGACGCAAGCGGCGCTCACCATTCATGGAAGTCAGATTCATCTCACCAGCTTCAACTGCCGGCAGAATAACATGCGCCGCCTGCCCAATCTGACTGTGAATGATATCTACATTAACAGAGAAAAGACCACCAGCTTTGATCGCTGCGACGATCGCTTCCACCAGCTCTTCTCGTGATTTGCCAGCGGCAGCATCCATCGCTTCCTTCACCATGTTGGTCCGCTTGTTATAAACAGCTTTAAACTGGCTCGCATTCAGAGTGGTTTTGTAATGGTCATTAGCCCAGATATGGTGAACGGCACCTTTCCCCTTGATTAAGAGGTCATCCACATAAGGAGCCGGGCGTCCAACATGCCCATCGCCGGGGCGAAAATAACCTTCCTGGTGACCACCCAGACGGCAGACACCACCACCTTCACGGCCAATATTGCCGGTCGCCAACCCAAGGTTTACGAGTGACCCGACAACACGGTAATTATCATTGCCCCAGATAATCCCTTTTTCATAAGCGGTTGAGCATTTCCGGCGGCTGCCATCATCGTTGGGTTTTGCAATCCATTCAGCGGCCTTGATGATATCTGCTTCAGGCACCCCACAGATTTTTGCGGCCTCTGATGTGGAAATACGAATGGCTTTAAGGGCCATATCAAATGAGCCAAGTGCACAAGGATGTGTGCCACTCTCAGCAACAGCTTCACCTTTGGCAAAGGTAGATGAGGCGATGAAATTTTTATCGATCCAACCCTTATCAGCTATGTAGCTCAATAGCGCGTTAAATAGCGCAATATCTGTACCGCTGTTGATCGGCAGATGCAAAACATTCTCTGTCCCGGCTGCATCTTGAGCCGCGTTGATTGAGACTGTGCGTCTCGGGTCAACAAAAATTGCTTTTGCACCATTTCGCCAGCCAGGCACCATGTGATTTAAAAAGAGGTTTGTCTGGGTCTCAAGAGGGTTTGCACCAACGATCATTATCGTATCCGTCAGCTTGTAGTCCTCATAGGCATAATTCAGCTCATCGACACCCATATCACGCGAAGAGTGTACCTCAGAATTATATGCTGGCCGGTTATGTATCCGGCAGTTCTTGACTTTCATAGAACCAAAATAAAGCTTCCCGGTGCCCCAGGTATTTTCATAACCACCAGCAGAGCCGCCATGATCAAACATAGAGACAAAAAGGTCGTCTTCATTGTCTTTTTCTACAAAACGTGCTGTCACTTGTGCAACCAGATCAAGCGCATCATCCCAGCTTGTTGGTTGCCATGTGCCATAGCGCCAGACCATCGGTTGCTCCAGCCGTTGTTGCTGGGTGCCTGTCACGTCTGAGCGGCGATTTTCTGCCATCCGCGCCCCGCGAACTGAGCCAAGACCGGAATTCACCACGCATTTATTGTCCGGTTTGATGACAAGGTGAACATCTTTACCGTCCTGTTTAACAATGTTGTACATAGAAGGCGCGTACCAGGCTTCCGTATCAGTTTCCTGTTGTTTTGAAAGATCTGCACCAAAGATATTTTTTCCTGGCGCGGTTCCGCCTTGTTTGTTAATCGGCCAGGTATAGGCCTTGTAGCCGCAACCTACGATACAATAATGGCAGGTTACATTTTGTTGTTTTGCATCTGCAGGAATAATCGGGAGACGGTCGATTTGTCGTTTAAAAGCCATGATTTTCTCCTTTAGAGCACATTAGATAGACGGCCATAGAGCAGTTCATCTACGCCTTCAGCATAGATGTCGCCCTTGTCGTCCACACGGAGCATATATTGAGGTAGGTTTTGGGTTGCGTGACCAAAAGTTTGCTGGCCGCCGGCTTCCACATCAAAAACTGAATAGTGGCCGGGGCAATTCAGGGTCCGGCTGTCACCATCATAATTCATAGGAAAACCCTTATGCGGGCATACTGTTGAAAAGCCGACAATGTCACCATCAGGTCCGACACCACCTTCGACTTTTTTTCCAAGTTTTAAAATCACACCAGGTGCATCTTCATCCGGATAGGATACATCCAGCGGCTCATTGTCTGACAGATCTGAAACATTCCCAAGCCGATTTGTTGGATATTCAACCCGAGCAGTTTGTGCGGCTTTTGCAGGTTGATTTGGTAGTACGACTGCTGTTGCAGCGCAGGCAGCGGCCATAGACCCACCACGTAAAAACTGACGTCGCCCGACGTCGACAAGCTTATTGCATCCTGACATAGACTTCCTCCCATCTCGATTGTTTTATCGAGCTGGTCATAGGGGGCTGGTCATGTAAAGAGGCAATAAAGAGTAGTGAATAAAATTTGCAGTGAGTTTCCGCCATACAATAGAAATGTTCGAAATCACAAACGGAATTTTGAGCTGATGTTCGGAAAACTGAACATCAGTCAGCTGTAATCCCCAATCGCCCCATCTTTTCCCAAAGGGTCGTTCGCGAGACACCAAGCAGTTTTGCAGCATTAATCATATGTCCACTGGAACGGTTCAGTGCGCGCAGAATTTGCCGTTTTTCAGCGTCTTCACGCACCTGAGCAAGGGACGGAAACTCATCTTGATCAGAATAGGCTATATCAGGAAATAAATCGGATACGGTCAACTCCTCACTTTGTGATAAAACAATGGCCCGTTGAACCCGGTTACGCATTTCAAAAATATTGCCCGGCCAGTCATAGGCAATTGCGACTTCTTCAGCTTGAGCTGAAATAGAGCGCGTTATGGTTTGTGCCTGATCGTTTAATTCCATCAAAAGGTTTGAAAGAAGCCATGAAATGTCTTGAACACGTTCTCTTAAAGGCGGTATCTCAGATTTGAGGATGCTTAACTGATAATAGAGAGCCTCGTTTAAATCACCAGATGTCTGTAATTCTGAAATTGGCAATTTAGAGGCTGCAAATAGTCTTCCTTCAAAAATTTCCAACTCATCCAATGAGCCCGGTGTGTATGAACCCGTATCAAGCAATGTAAGTAATTTAACCTGCGCTTCCATGGATAAAAGCTCGATATCTTCAATATAAAGTGTTCCATTTTTTGTGCGTGAAACATACCCGTCAATGAAACTGTCAGAATTGTCTTTTGCTCCGAATAACTCAGAAACATGCATGTCCGCTGGTACCAATCGGCAGCTAAATTGCATAAATGGTGCAGTTGCAGATGATGAGTTTGAGTGGAAAAAACGAGCAGCCTTTTGTTTCCCAACGCCAACTTCACCAGTTAATAGTATCGGATAGTTTTTCGTCGCAAAACTCTCAAGATTGGATTCCAGAATTTTCATGGAATTCGAAACACCAAGGGACGGTAAATGGTCACCCGTTCGCGTTCGGTGCTGCGCGTGCTGGCCAATCTTTTCGATAAGCTCATCAAGTTCAAAGGGTTTTGTAAGATAATCGCAAGCCCCACGCCGCATTAATCGCACAGCTTGATCAATTTCTCCAAAACCGGTGATAAAAAGAAACGGTGTGGCAATGCCTTTTTTGCCAGCAAGATGAAACACGGTCTCGCCCGTTATATCAGGAAGACGAATATCGCAAATTACCATTTGCTTATCCAATAGTGCTGGAGAATTGATGGCATCACTACCAGTTGTCCACCAATCAACTTTGTGTCCTTCAAGTTCGAGCCGTTGCACAAGCGACTCTCCCATAATAGGATCGTCTTCAATAATTCCGATATCAAATTTATCAGGCTGCATCTTTGACGACCTCTTTGCCGGAGATTGGCAATCTCAGTGTTATCTCTGTGCCTCCACTACTGACCTCTTTCGCCGAAAGAGTTGCGCCGATTTCGGAACAAATCTCACGCACCATCCATAAACCAAGCCCAGACATATCATCCGGTACTTGAATTTTATCATCGGCTTCAATGATCGCTAGTGGAACTTCACCTAAACCAGGGCCGTTATCAGTGACTGAAAGGTTATAATAACTTTCATCCTCGACAAGTGTTAAAAACACATCACTACCCTCCTTTGAAATGGAAATGGCATTTAAGCAAAGGTTGAGCATAGCCTGGCGAACTGGTCCCGCTGGTATATTTGGAAAAGTTTCTCTTTTTGATGGAAGGTCGATAAAAAAATCAACTTTTCTTCTCATTAATTCCTGCTTCAAAAGAAGCGCCACGTCTTCAAAATCCTGTCGTGTCAGATCTCTTGCATCGCGTTCAGGACGATAGGTTGCTAATGTCGCTTTTACAATATCACGAATGCTGAGAAGCCCCCGACGTATCAGGCTGATAGAACGTTGACGTGTCGTTACTTTTTCACCGTGTTTTTCAAGTGTATCAACCGCATTGAGCATACCACCAAGCGGATTGTTAATCTCATGCGCCATCCCCGAGGCAAGACGACCAAGCCCGGCTAAACGTTCCTCTCTCGCCAGATTTTGTACCAGCTTGCCTCGTTCCTGTTCTGATTCAACAAGTTTGTTGAAGGCGTCGAACATTCTGCTGGCATCAGATTGCCCTTTGGGAAATTCATCTCGTGAAATAGCTTTTAGTTCTCCGCTTGCTGCGTCAAGGAAATGTTCTTCAAGCACTCGCATCGGTGCAATCATGCGGCGAACAGCGAAAAAACCAAACGATGCGATAAACAGAGTCAATACCGCGTTTGTAAATAGCAATGTGTAAAATACGTTCTTCCGTTCCTGTAAAAATGGCAAAGCATCAAATGTCGCATAGATCCTGCCGACTTCCTTGCCCTGATGATAGATGGACCGCATACGAAATCCGAGGTTGCTTTCTACATCAAGCACAGCCCGGTCCGCGACAAAACGGCTACCAAATTCTGCAGCTAGTTTGCTGAGGGTCGGATGTTTGAGTGGCTTATTTGCAGCAAGAACAACATTCCCGGTATCAGTGACAATTGTTTCAACAAGCTTGATCCTGATATTTTTGGGTGACATGCGGTCAAGCGTATCAAATATTTCCCAACTGTCTTTCCTTAGAACTGCAGGGACAACTGATGCAGAAAGCCCATCAAGATAGGTTGAAGAAAGACCTTGTAAGTATTCCTCTTGCCCATTCGATAATCGACTTAACACCCGCTCAGATATTAACACGGATATAGCCCCCATTAGCAGTAAGACTAGTAAGGGTAGTTTTGTGGACGACGACAACCGCCATTTATGACGTTTGAATTTCATGAGCCATTGTCCAGCAACTTAACCTGAGCTGCTATCCCATCAAACAGCTGAACATCAGGCTGCGCAAATCCGCTTAGTCTCAAATACTTGAGCATTTTAACACCAGATGCACTATTGGGGCTATCAAACAGGGCTTTTTGAAGGGTTTGAATTTCAGTTGTTTTCGAAGATTTTCGAGTGGCGACAATTGGCGGAAAACCAAAAAATTCTGACTTTTCTAGAATTTGAGTTCGGGATACCAGCTTAGGATCAATCTCCTGAAGTACTTCCCAAACATACCCATCAACACTACCAGATTGTGCCAAGCCCGATGCAACAGCTCTTATGACGTTCCGGTGCGCATATGTAAAAAAAGTCTTCTTAAAAAAATCATCGCTACTCGTGCCTTTTTTATGAAGAAGTGCATTTGTCACAAGATAACCTGAATTAGAGTCTGGGTCAGAATAGGCATGAATATCACCAATCAGATCATCAACATTACCGACTTTCCGATCTTTTCCGGCGATCAGATAAGATTGATATTCTGGTCTGCCATTCCACTCAGGTACGGCAATCAGTTCCAGGTCTTTTTGATATTTAATATAGGGATAACCACAAATCCAGGCAGCATCCAGTTGCTCGGATAGAAGTAGAGCAGTGATCTCCTGGTAAGTTCGTCTGGTTGTTAGAATGATCTTATGACTTGTTGCTTCTTCAAGGTAAGAAGTGATTGCTGAAAGCAGTTCAAGGTCTTCATTTAAAAAAACAGGAGTAAGCCCAAACCGGATTGTTTTCTCGCTTGCGGCGCTGGCAATACTATTGGCAAACAGCGATAAAATAGTAGACCCGATAATAAATTCACGGCGCGTGAAGCTCGTGTCTTTTTTAATTGAAGGCATATACTCCTCCAGCCTTCCAAAATAATAAATTTAATTTAAGACATTTTCAGTCTGCAATTCGAATTGCCGATTACCCAGCCGGTGGTTCAAAGCCACGTGAATACCCTTACAAAACTTAGAGATGCACTGAGTTAGTATTTTAACTTTGGCAAATGCTTACAGTCAGTCTCAGGGCTCTAAATATCTTCCAGCTCTATATAGATGCGTAACGATAGACAACCACGCTTAGTAGCTGCACAAACTAGGAAATAATGCCCAAAAAACTCATACATCAAGATTATTTGATATATAGGCTTGATGCAACACATTAAAATTTATGTATCAGATTATTAATAAAATACATAAGCCCAGAAAAATCCCAAACTGTCCCCAGTTGGCACGAAGCGGAAATACTAGCCTTTAAAACCACGATGAGTAATTACACTCAACAACATTTCCCATTCGCGTAATTCAGCGAATATAGAGTTCGACTTTACTATGATCTGGTGCACCATTTCTCTCCATTATAAATACCATAATCTGTTTCAAGACAGGGTTCAGTCAGGTCGCCAAAGAGTTCCCTCAAGCCACTTTCAAGATAAGTTTCCCAGAAGATTGGTTGGAGCAGTCACTTTCAAATAAGGATGAACGGCCATTGATTGGGCTGTCCCACTGTGTTTTGGCGCTCAACAAGCCAGATCTTTGGTAGCACGAAGGTTTGGGCTCAGAACGGGGCTTCGTTGCAAACCGTACAGCTTTCTGAATATGGCACAAAAGCAACTACCAGATTTGATGTGAAAAAGGTCAGCTAGAGACCCAAGCCAACCGTAGGAAAATTTAAATAAGTTCTCAGTCAAATAACGTATTTAAAATCAAATCGATTTGAGTGCGCTAAAAACTAAAACAGAGAAAAATCCCCGACCATTTGGTTTCTTGCAAGCCATGGTGTTTGTTTGCCCTGGGCATGTTTAACAACTTCGCTTTTTACACCATAATATAGTTCGGAAATTTCAATCGCTCCATTCTGGTTTGTGTCAAACTGATTTCTTTTATGGCTGATAACATCAGTTAGTGCATTGGTAAAAATACCACCTCGCACGCCATCTTCCTCCGAAAGTTCACGGCCCTTTGATGCTGAGAATATAAGTAAACCGGAAGGGATAGATGATAATAAACCAGAAGCAACTTCATCATTCGTAGCGTAAATGCTGTCATCAGTTCCCGCTGCTCCTGAATGGCATGCATCTAACAATACAACGATACGCCCTTTTGCTTTTCTTAAAATGGCGACCAGTTCTTGCCATAAAAAACCAGTCTCGGTTATGTTCTCAGGATCAATTGTTGATGTTGCCAGATAAAAACGACCTTGCTGATCCCGCACACCATGACCGGCAAAAGAAAAAACAATAGTGTCCCCTTTCTGCCCGACCTGCACCATTTTGTGCATTTGTTCTAATATAGCTTTTTTGTTTGCAGCTTGATTGAGCAAAGACTTCTGCAACCCTAATTCAATATTTTGACCAGCCACATTATTTAAAGCTTTGGCAATACTCACAGCGTCAGCAACAGCAAATTGCAAATCATTGGCTTGATTATATTGATCAATTCCTATCGTCAGAAAATGCAACTTAGCTTGTCTTATTTTATTGACGCCAATATCCCTGCCAACCGGTAGACTGACCAATCCATCACCGTCCACGGCAACCACACTGACCCAGCGTGCCCCCGGCAATCTTTCTATTTCAAAACTCTTAGCAATCTCAGATCCATAGCTGAGTTCATTCGTTAAAATGCCGTCTTGATAAACATTTATTGCTTTGAATTTTGTTGTTGCAGAAGTAACAGCGCGAATAGAAATCTTGTTATTTTCAGTTGGGTCAATTTTGGCCTTTAAAGTGGGGGGCGTTCCTAGCTTGATTGAAGGCAAGTCTTCCAGAGATAAGATTTTTTGCGCTAATCCGTTGATACGTAGTTTCTTTTCAAATTGCTGGAAAGAATATTGACCATAACGTCCGGGAAATTTCAGACTGACAAAATGAGCGCCTTCGGGTGTTGCATCATAATAACCTGCTGAAGACCAGAGTATTGCTTCTTCATCAGCGACATGCCCTTCTAAGACCTGCTCCCCATCCTTGATGCGGTAAACAAAATAACGGTTATCAGAATTGAGTTGAATGATATGCCCGCCATCCGATGTAAAAATCATTTGTCTGATCAACGTGCCGTTTGGCAGGCCATATTTTTTAAGAATAAATTGATGTGTAAGAATATCATAAATTGCGACCCCGGCGCTTTTGGTTGACCAAAACATCAGAAAACGATCATTTGTCAGGCTAACTTCTAATCCGCAAAAATGAATTGTACCACACCCATTTCCGATGGTGTTTCCCTCTTCTCCAAGATCCAATTTTACAAATCCCTGGTTCAGAGTGTTATCAAAGATTGCCAACGTCGGGTACTGAAATGCACCCGATCCGGCAACGCAAGTATCATGCGTGAGCCAGATGGTCTTGGTATTGGTATTGAATTTTTGGGCTTTTCTAAACCGCCGAATTAATTTGTCGTCATTTTCGATGACACAGTTAAAAGACGAAATTGTCCCAGAAAAGGAGCCTTTAGACTTTGGAATGTCACGATAGATTTGCGTGATTATTTTATTGGTTTCAGCTTCATTAATTAAATTAATCTCCTGACGTTCCTGATTGCTCTCACCAATGCTGCGGCGGTGAAAATCAGCCTTATCAGGAGGTATATGACCTAGCCCTATTTCGGATAGTCGCTCCAGCAAAACCTGCTGATTTACATGCGCGTTTTTCTTGAATGCACCCCGCCATGATATGCTTCTTGCCGCGAGGTTCTGACCTTTACCAGTTGTGCGAGTATTAGAACCAACAGCCTTTTGATTGGTAAACTCTTCTGGCTTCAAGAGAGACGCTTTGATCAGCCTGTTATATAGCGTATCAATACTACCATCATCCGTTAGATTTCGATCTAAGATGGTCGTGAATTGTGTTTGCTCAATAAATTGTGTGTTGCGAGGTGGTGTGTAATCCGCGATCGCTAAATCAGTGCGAATATGAGTATCCGCTGATAACCCTTCACCAAGTTGTGCCGGATAAAGCTCTTGCTTTTGCAGCAGGTCAAAGACATTGACACCATCCCCGTTTACATAAGCAACATTACTCTCAAGATTAATATCTGTAAAACCATCGATTAACCCTCCACAGCCATGACAACTAATCGGGCTTTCATAACTCATTTTTTTATGCAAGGAAAAGTGACTGGCGTGAATACCATAAACACCCATCCCTGTGACTAAAAAACTGTCTTGATTCTGCCAGCCAATATCATCCCATGGTGAAAGTTCGCCCCTTGAATAAAGAATACCGCCATCAACAGTGTCAAAAATTGTGCCTTCCTTTATGGTGAGAAAACGGCCAGTGGGTGAGAAGTTAGGCCGAGTACCAGCTCCTTCGTAAATTTTTGCACCTGACTTAATATCAACCAACCGAAACCAGTCTTTAAAAACCTTGACATGTTTTTTTCCATCTGGAGAGAGTAAAACTTTTACGGGAGTTTGTAGGGAAGCTGGCTCATTAACAGCAACTTCAAATTTGGCTGGGACTACAACTTGATACTGACGATTGCCAAGCGTTTTTGTGATCTCTTGCTGGCATTTTCTTACATACCCGGCTATTCCCCATTCCAGATTTAAATTGCCCTCAAGCAGCGGCTTGAAAATCACTTGTCCCTTGGAACTGGCACCCCTGCCATAGAGTGGGACGATAGCTCTTGTTAGTTCATTGTTCCATTCAATCCCAAAACCGGCCTTTGCATTCGGCATCAGCGGATAAAAGCCATTACCCTCAAACCTCACCGGTTGGTCGAAGGATATCATCAAATAAACAGGAAGATTTTTTTCAATCCTGGAAGACTGCCATTCTAATTGAATATTGCGGCCAGCTTCAGCACGGTCACCATGTACAGAGATATTTGTCGAGTTAAACCGACCTTCAATCAATCCTGTCTCAGTTTTGCAATCCCCACCATAAGAAACGGCGGCATTGCGTATTTCACCTATAGTGGCAGGCCATGATTTTAGGGTTGATTTACGTTCAGTCTTGCTGGTGATTTTGCCAAGTGTGCTGCTTTTCTTAATCCCGGATATAGCAATCTGAAACCGCTTGGCTTTCTTATACCCACTCTTTAAAAAGCACCACTGCGCCTCGGTGTTATAGGTAAACGCCTGACATGTACTGTCTAATTGGCAGGCATTCATACACCCGTCAGTGCCTGTGTTCAGCAAGCTTGGGTCATTGCGCGGGCTACGATAATCAAACCCGGGAATATCCGTGTTTGCTAATATCTGAAAATTAGAAGCTGATTTTTTTGTTGAGTTAGAAAGACTTTGTTTTATACCAGAAAAAGCTGAATTGAACTTACTTGATTGACCATGGCCGTTTTTAAGCCAGCACCATTTTGCTTTTGTATTATAAGTAAATGCCTTGCAATTTGGATCCGAAGCGCAAGCTCGCATGCATCCATTCTTACCAGTGTTCACTAGTGCAGGGTCATTCCTTGGAGAGCGATAATCAAACCCAGGCAGGTCTGTTTGCGGCAACATTATAAATTCAGATTGGTTATCAGCAGAACTGACATAAGAATTCATTGTGACGATCAGGAAGCTTGCCATAAATAAAATACATTTTTTCACAACGTCTCAGCTCCTTAAGTCACATAAAATTACCTAAGTATAATTATTTAACCTCAGCTATATGCGAGAGTAAAATGAATAATATTTAATTTGATTAATCTCTTATGGGATTAAAAATAGTTATTCTTTGATGAAATAGATCAAGTCTGCATTCATGTTCAGATATGAGCTTCATTGTCGAGGCAACAGCAAGCCCGCATAAAGCGGATTTAGTCTATGTTTCCTTTATCCCGTTAGTCATAGGGACATGAACAACCATGCTGATTACAATCTGGATCACCAATAAACTATGTGTAGTGCGCCACATGCTGGTAAATTAAAGCTCACAAATAATCATTTTCCTGAAAGGATTTGGTTTTCAGGCTAATATCGGGTAAAGCAAACCAATCTGTATACATATGGTAATTTACGGGGAAAAAATAATCATAAAAGCCTGGCACGATTAAGTCTCTGTTTTTATGATGAGATCATCACTTGGGGGCCGAAAATTGATCAGATGATGCAAGTAGTCCTGACAGGCTGGATTTGAGGCGTTAAAATTGCAGAGGCGTTAAAATTGCAGAGGCGTTAAAATTGCAGTTGTCAAATTGTCAAATTGTCAAATTGTCAAATTGTCAAATTGTTGAATGTAAAGCGGCGTTCAACGTTTTGGGATTAACATACGAAAGTGGCACTGGAATTATTACTTGATCAAGCCGGTGGTGCTGGTTGCGGGGAATGGCATGTTAGTTGAAAATGTGAAAAAAATACTCGGCTCGCTGGGTATTTTGATAATTTTAATCCACCCGACAATTGGTCAGAATTATGGACCAGATGCGTCACTATATCTGGCATTATTCATATTGGCTCTGCTCGCCTTAAGCCTGAACAAAATATATATTTACCAACTGACATTTATCTGCGCCGTATACTTACTCATATACATTCTAGATGGTTCAGCAAAAATTCTGGCACTGCCAATTGCCGCCTATGCAATATTCTGCCTGAACCAGCAGCATCCTGAATTTGTAAAAACTGTATTGCAGGGATTGTTGCTGCTCATGCTGCTCTTTATGTTTCTGCAAAAATTTACTGACCTCGAGCTTGTCCATTATTTTTCAAGCTATTCACCAGATAGTGAAAATATCAAAAAATATCGCCCGGTAGGTATTCATCACTCACAGGTCGTTGCCTGCCAGGTCTTGCTGCTGTTTGTTGTTCTGTGCATCATTCAAAAATATAGAGACAAATTATCAGCAATGTTAATAGGTGCCATTGGGGCGATCACAGGTGCAACAGCCGGTCTGGTAGCGGTCGCCACTTATCTCACATTATCAAGACCGTATAAAATCGTGCTATGTTTAGTATCCTTCTTTTCAATTATCGTTTTAGCCAGCCAGCTGAATTTCAAGAGCCTCCAATATAATTATTCATTTCTTGATTTCAAAAAAAGCACATATTCAAGAGTGGTGCTGACAAATTCTGATGTGATTAGAACTAACGAATCGACCAGTATTGAAAAATTCAAACCATCAATTGATCAGGTCAAGATAATCAAAAACGGATTGTTAAATCCCGTGATTTTCATTTTACTGATAGCAATAAGAGGGGGGATACTTGCTGTTCAATTCTCATTTGCTAAAAGAGAAGTGGAGTATATCAGGATACTGCATTTATTCCTGGGTCTGATCCTGGTATATTTAACCCAGGTCCTCCATTTCAATGCAGGTAGCCTCTTTTTTGCTATTGGTATTGGTATCTTAACGGCACTTGAAACCCGGATTTTCAACGAATTAAATTTTAAAAAAAGTACAGTAGAGCAGAATGCTGGAGTCTAGTCAGCCGTCTTAATGACAAACCATCTTTCAAAATCATCATCCAGCCCTGAAGCCATTTGAGGCTTATCCGCTTTGTTCTGAAAGAAAGCATCACAGGCTATTCTCGCACCTGGAAATTTTAAGGAATAATATTCGTCAAGGAACAGCATGCCACCGATAGAAAGCCTGTTCCATATAAACTCCAGAGCCACGTTATAACTTTCAAACAGATCACAATCCAGAATACCCGCACAGAATCTGACTGATTGCATTGCATCCTCACGCATCGTCTCAGCAAAAATACCTTTAATAAGCTGCATATTATCCAGCTCCAGAAACTCGGATTTCAGCTTGATAGTGTCATAAGCAGAGACCACAAATTCTTCAGAAGAAGAGATATTCTTTACATCAATTTCAGTTTGTTTGAGAACAGAACGATATCGTTTTAACTTGTTATGCCGTGCCAGATGGTCGTCTGTAATTAATCCGTCTTGATGGAGGTCCTGAAATTTTTCCAGCCTGTCATTCTCATGGTAGATGGGCGGAAATCCAGAAAAACTATCAAAGCCATAAACCTGTTTATCACTCTGAATATTCTTCAGTAATAAACTGGTTGAAAGTAAGGTCTTACCTTTAAAAACACCAGCCTCAATAATATCACCTTCAACAAGCTGATGATTTTGTAAAAGCCAGTCATAAAAAATCTTGAGCTTACCAGGGTGGTGGTAATTATAAATCCCAAAAACGTTAAACTCCCATTGGTCTTTAATCATAATACGTCCTGATTTTTCAAAAACATTTCCGCCATCTGAAGGTCAAACTCACTATCTATGTTCAAGCCTTCCATTTCATCAATAAGCAGCATTCTCGGTTCCAGCCCGAGGCAGTTTGTATCATCATCTATCTGATCAAGTAACTTCCGGTCCCTTAAAAAAGCAGCGCCATTAAAGTAGTAAAGTTCAGGTCGAACCTGCCGTGGGTACCTTTGTTGCCCGGGGGCTAACGCCAAAAAATTCTGAACTATATTAGAATCCGGGTCCAGTTGCTTTGCCAGATAGGGATGACCGTGAGAGATAAAGCTCCCTGTGCCAATTGCCTCACAATCAGTATCATGAAAGATAGCAATCATCTTTTCCAGTGTGGCGGCTCTGATCAAAGGAGCTGTCGCCTGAACGGAAAGAACCGCATCAAAATGCTGACCTTGTTCATCAAAAAAATTAAGGGCGTGCTTTAAAACATAATGAAGTCTGGCTTTATTGTCAGCTAAATGAGGGGGTCTGGTAAATGGCACTTGAAGCTCGGCCTCCAAAGCAAGCTCAGCGTATCGTTGGCTATCTGTTGAGACAATAAATTCCTTGATACATGTCAGTGATGTAAGGGTGCGCGCAGCATAGGTGAACAGTGGCAAACCGTTCACATCACTAATATTTTTATGTATGATGCCGGTAGAGCCGCTTCTCATAGGCAACACCGCCAGAATGTTACGCTTTTTCATTTTGTTTAACTTTTCTAATCTGCATCAGATAGTCTTTAACAGGATTGAGAACACCAGCGAGGCTATGGGCGATATGCATCGTTTCATAAAGTTTTTGATATTCATTTTGATTGCATTTAGTCGTATCAATTTCTTTTGGCACCTGAAAACGTATAAAATCAAAATATTGTTTTGGAATGCCAGTGCCAATTAACCTGTTAATCACATCATCTCTTGAGGAGAGGTCAGTCTGGTTTATAAAATAATCACCCAGCCAGATCACCGGTTTACCCGCAGCGATAACTTCAAATATCCCGCTTGAAACCATTTCAAATGCGACATAATCAGAACAGTGAGTGAGCGCGGTTAGCGGCAGATCAGAAATTTTATAGTCAGATTGGTTAATACCCTGATAGGCATCCCTCAGTTCCTCTGGCCGAATGCCAGGATGGGGTTTGACAATGGGAAAGTAACCGTCCTCAATAAGGTCCCGCAAAATCCGCCCTCTGATTTTTGCCAGTTCTTTTTCAGTTGTGAGCGCCTGCAGATAACTGGTGCGGTTTTTAAGACCAACCAGGATTTTCGGCTTACCCGTTACTGTTAGTTCTTTGATCGTGGCATATTCTGATTTTAAATATTCCACCCAGTCTTTTGTGTACCGCAAAATGCCAATATTAAAATATTTAATCTCTGATTGAGGGAGAGTGGAGTGGTCCGTTTGTCTAAAGTTTTTAACCTTTAAACAGGGGACACGGTCAGCCTTTTTCAATACATTAATGGCAGATAATGGATATTCCACAATGGCCGTTTTGCTATTTGCAACAGCCTTGGCAATAATCCCGGCCATGCAATATTTCCGGCAGCCCTGAAATGCGGCAGGGGTTATAAAAACATAGTCGACATGTTTCAGGTATGAGGAAAAAAGATTTATATATCTTTTTCCAGCCCAGGTCATTTTTCTATGAAAATAACTTGTCGGATTTACCAGTTGCTTAACTATCTGATGATACCATTTGAACTTGTTTTCAAGTGGTGAGCCAATGCCTGTGAAAAATCTTAAAAGGGAATTCTCAGCAACAAAAACATCATTTGCAAAAATGACCTTCACATCATTTTTTTTCAGCCATTTCAGAGCCTCAACTTGTCGGCTATGACTGGGGCTGACAGGCAAAAGAACTTCGACAGAAAAGCCATGACGCAGCAGATACCAAATTATCGGTTGGGCCCACTCTAACTCCCTGTAATCGGGATAAAAAAAACTGAACAAGACTTTCGGCAAAATTCTTTCTCATATTCTAACTTTAAACTGTCCATCCTCCATTATGAAAACTTCCTAGATTAAAGCTTTTGTCTGACAACTTAACGAGTAATAATCTCATCTCTTTTGGTAGAAGGAAGTCCTTCACCCTTTGGCAACCCGAATTCTTCCTCGACTCGAACCCGGTCATTAAAATGAGGAGTTGAGGCTTCAATCAGCACGCAATCAGTGATGGCTTCTTCCTGATGAATGAACCCCGGTGGAAAGTGAAAACTATCCCCCGCTTTCACAATACGCTCAGCCAGTTCGCCGTTTTCGTCTTTATATCTGATGATCATTTCGCCAGATATCATCACACCGCACTCATCTTTTAACTGATGATACTGAAGCCCACCTTTTGATCCGGCTTTGACAAAAAGTCTTTTCATCGAATATTTATTCGGAACAAGCGCGAGCAGTGTTTCTGTTCCCCAGTCTCTTGGGCCCATGTCTTCAGGGGATAAAAAAATTTTCGATAAATCAACACTCATAAAAACACTCCCTAAATAATAAATGACTGAGCAAATCGGTTGCCTTTATCCAACATCCGAAAGCATGATGTAATCATCAGTCTTGATGGCTCTGTTAATGGCTTTGCCGATTAAGAGATGACAGTCAGAGGGCAATAAGCCTTCATTCGGCACTTTAAAAGCAAGATCATCCGAAGCGAGAATATGGCCTTGCGGCAGTTCTCTCGCTGCAACAATCGATTTTCTCTGTTTCTTCATTGGTTGAATTTCTGAGTCATAAACCCGCTTCACCCCATCCCCCAGGGCCACATGAGCTCTTTCTAAATCCCGGCACAATCGTGTCAGGCCAGAAGGCGATAATGAAAATGCCTGATCAGTGCCTTTCATCGTCCGGTTTATGGTAAAATGTTTTTCAATGATGCGCGCACCAAGGGCATAAGCCAGCAAAGGCATGCTCACCCCATTTTCGTGCGAAGAAAAACCAATCACCGTGTCTGGAAATAAGTCCCGGTAAGTTTCGATAACGCGAATATTCAGCTCTTTGTAGTCAGCCGGATAACCGGATGTACATTGTAATATCGCAAAATCTGAGCGACCATTTTTGAGAATTTTAAATGCTTGCTGCACTTGTTCAATAGTAGCTGCCCCAGTGCTTACAATAACAGGAATGCCTGTTGCCGAGGCCCGTGTGAGTAGTGGAATATTGACGATATCCCCAGAGGCAAGTTTGATCGCATCAATATCGAGTTCAATCAGAAATTCAAGGCTTGGAATATCAAACGCGGTTGCCATGAAATCAACACCAAGCTCAGTCGCAAAAGTTTTTAATTCCTGGTATTCACTTAAACCAAACTCAAGAAATTCGCGGTGTTCTCCATAAGTGCGACCAAAAGATTGCTCAGAATTGTAAATAGCATCATAGGCTGTCTTCGTGAACTGATCCCGGTTTGATCGTTTCTGAAGTTTGACCGCATCGGCACCGCAACGGGCCGCTTCACGAAACATTTTTTTACAAAGCTCAAGATCACCTTGATGATTATGACCAATTTCAGCAATCACATAAGTTCTAAGCTCATCATTGATCGTTGTTTGCCCGATCGAAAATTCTCTCGTCCGCATAATAAAAAATACCCCAGCTTTTAAATATGACCATTAAAATTTATGTAAAGACGTTCAGCACGGGCTCAAAATGCCTCTATTGAGCCGTTGCGTTTTCGTCAGAATAAATTTTAAATATTGCCTCCAGGTCATAATCAGAAATGTCCTGTAGCCCCGTCGCGACCCATCTCTCACAAATGCCCAATTTTTCAAGAATGCCTTTAATCTCAGCGGTCTTTAAAAAGTTCTGCTGAGCGGCTTCGCATGATAAACGCTCCATAAGCTGATTTAATTCAGTTTGGAGCCGGGCTGATTTTTCAATCTCACCACTATAAAACGCTTTATAAATCTCATTGATCCGGTCAAGGTGTATATTGGCTTCAACAGTGGTCGCCGCTTTTGCCCCTAACGCAAGTGAAGGCACCAGCTGTTTAATCACAGCAGGGATAACCTGAAAATTCGCCGAGTTATAACGCAGCGCCTTTTCCATCGAAACAATATTGGCAGTGCTGTACTTACAACCGCCAAAACCATCATGAGTGGCAAAGTTGGCTAAAAATTCGGGAGGGATTTTTCTTGCCCAGTTATCAGAAGTATAAAGCCAGATAGGAAAATCGGTGAGTTCAGCCAATGCCAGATAATTTCTTTTTAATTGCTCCAGCCCGATCAAAGGCTGATACGGCATGTAATGGATGGCATGCAAATCAAGATCGGAAAGATCCTTGATAAAGGAAACACTTTCTTCAAATGAAAAAAAACTGCTTCCAACAAGGAGTTTTATCTTCTTTGAAAAATTTTGAGAGAGATAGACGGCCAGATCCAGACGCTTCTTATACGGAATGGCCATATCTTCAGAGCCAGTTCCAAGTACCCATAACGCTTCAACTTGTTGATCAATAAAATACGCAACAAGATTGTTCAACCCTTCATAGTCAATCTCCTTATTGGCCTTAAAAGGAGTGACCAGAACGGGAATACAACCATTAATCATCAATTTTACCCCTTGCAATTGATAGACCAAAGTTTGATATGCCTTACTGATCATTACCAAGATGAAATGCATGAAGCAAATTAAAATATCTGATCTCACCAGCCCATTGACATTCTGAACCAATCGAAAGTTAAGATTCAATAATAATTTTTTTCAATATCAGCGGGCACGTGAAAATGTACAGGCAGGCCATGCGTCGAGGTCAGGCAGAATCAGAACATGAACTATGAAAGCTGCATTAAAAATGCTGACTTTAACTGACTGGTAAAATTTGTTACGTTAAGTAACAGAATTTCAAATAATCTGATAATGAATGAGAATTAAAAAATATCTATGAGCAATCAAGATTCAACAAATTCAGCCATCCATAAAGCGCTCGCCGTTCTTGAAACCATCACACAGGATCTGCGCCCTCTGGGTATTGTCGATATCGCACATGAACTGAATTTACCTCGTCAGACCGTGCACCGTGTCGTGCGTCAGCTGGAAGATTTGGGCCTGCTGCAAAGAGACGCCACGCGAGAACGATATTATGCCGGTGAAAGATTGCGCACTTTGGCACTGAACACAATATCTTCCGCACTGACAACACGCGGCACACATGCCATTCTGGAAAAACTGGTTGCAGAAATTAAAGAGACCTGCAATGTCGGCATGCTGGATGGACAGCAGATCATTTATGTTGATCGTGCAGAGTGTGATTGGCCATTAAGGGTGCAATTAAAGGCTGGCAGCCATGTTCCAGTCCATTGTACGGCAATTGGGAAATTATTGCTTGCGCACCTCGAACATGACCAGCGCCAGTTGATTTTACAATCTGCCAGCTTAAAAAAATTCACTAAATTCACACTGACAGAACCTGAATTACTTGAAGCGCAATTCGATCAGATCGTCGCACAAGGGTACTCAATCAATAATCAGGAAGATTCAATCGGCCTTGTTGCACTGGCCGTACCGGTAAGAGACCCGGGCGGCGAGATCGTTGCCGGCCTTGGTGTTCACGCACCGGTTCCTCGCTATTCAATTGATAATGCCATTGATGACTTACCTAAACTCCATGATGCAGCTGCCCGCATTGGCGAAGCCATGTTTGCCAACCATCAAATGCCGATATCAAAAATTGAGACGTGACGTCATAAAAAATGATTGACACTCCTTGTTATAAATTAAATACTGCATTTAGTAGTCCATCACAGATAGGTGGCACTCTTTAAGCTGCCGCTTTGTCTGGCACCGAAAATGCGGCAGAAATGACCACCATTCCCAAAAGGAGTAGTCAGATGCTAGTTGCATTTTTTAAAAAATATTTAAGGCCAGCAATAAGCTGCGCTGCAGTTGTTTTCACACTGAACCTTGCAAATCCCACCGCCCTGCTAGCTGCCGAAACAATAAATTTTGGCACACAGCCGGCAACCATGCCGATTTACATCGCACGTGCCATGGGCGCGTTGGATGAAGTCGAAAAAAAGCATGATGTGAAAATCGAATTCAAAGTATTTTCATATGGCGCACCGGAAAATCAAGCGCTCGCAGCCGGTGAGCTGCAAATAGCTTCAGCGGGAATGGGGCCGGCAATTGTCGCATCAGCCCGCTTGCCCGCCAAATTGCTCGCCATTTCAATTCTTGAGCAAACAGCGATTATCCTGCCAAAAGACTCACCCATCAAATCAGTCGCTGAACTAAAGGGCAAAAAAATCGCCTTTCCCGGCAAAGGTTCACAGCAATACCCGTTGCTGGTGAAAGCTCTGAGTGACGCAGGTTTAAAAGTGGAAGACGTCCAGCTCTTTAAAACCAAAGGCTCAGACGTACCAACGCTGGTCTCAAATAAATCTGTCGATGCAGGCATTACATGGGACCCGCATATTTCAAAAGCCTTAGCCTCAGGCAACGCAAAAGTATTGATCAAGGCTGAAAAAATCCTGCCAATCAAAGCGGGCCACTATATCGGCAATGGTGTTTACGCAAGGGAAGATTTCATCAAAGCCAAACCTGAACTGGTTCAGGATTTGATCACCGCCATTGTTAAGGCAATCGATTTTATTCTCAAAAATGAAGATAAAGCGATCAAAATGTGGGCAGACCAAATTGGCTTTCCCGAAGATGTCATCCGCTTCGCAATTAAAGAGAAAATCTCGGTTTATAATCTGGATGTTGCTCCCGAAGCAAGCACGATTGATAGCTACACCAAGTTCCTCAAGGATGCAAAAATATTGCAGGAAGCAGACAATCCTAAATTTGACCCAAGCTTTGCCAAAAAAGCACTCGAAGCAATAAAATAATTAAAAAAAATTGCCGCCCTGTGATCCATCGCAGGGCGGTTTTTTGATGATTGAAAGGGGAGTTATGAATAATCAGGTAAATACAGCTTCAACGGTTTTGCCATATATATATGCAGGTATATTTATAGTTCTTGTCTGGCAGTCAGTCGTTTCCTTCACCAACGCCCACGTCACTCTTTTACCTCCCCCCTTACTAACAGCCCAAACCTTTTTTAAACTGATCGTTTCAGGTGAATTATTTGTTCACATCAGTGCCAGCCTTGGCCGCGTTATCTCAGCATGGCTGCTCTCCAGCCTCGTCGCAATTCCTCTAGGTCTGGCAATGGGGCGTTGGAAGCGTTTCGAGCAATTCCTTGATCCTGTTGTTGAGCTATTCCGACCCATTTCACCGTTGGCGTGGATTCCTCTCGCCATTCTCTGGTTCGGCATCGGCGAAACCGGTAAAATATTTATCATTTTCATAGCAACGTTTTTCCCCATTCTTTTAAACACCATTTCAGGTGTGAAAAGTGTTGATCCTGTTCTTGTGCGCGCAGGCCAGGTGCTTGGTTGCAACAATGACTGGGCACTGTTCACAAAAGTTATCCTCCCGGCAGCCATGCCAACCATTATCGTCGGACTTCGCATATCGTTTGGCACCGGCTGGGCCGCCATTATCGCAGCTGAGCTCGTCGCCGCACAGGTCGGCCTTGGCTATCTGATCTCGGACGGTATGGAAATTTTACGTTCTGATCTGGTTCTTGTGGGCATGGTCACCATCGGCATTCTCGGCGTGATGATAGATGCAGTCTTTCAGTTTTTAAACAACAAATTCGCGTAATGGAGGAGCAGCAGATGAATGATATGACCCCTGAAGTCATGAACACCAAGGGAATTTCCATTAAAGAAATCGCTGTGACTTTTAATCAGGGAAGCCCTTCAGAAGTTGAAGCTCTGCGCCCGGTCAATCTGGAATTTGAACCCGGCGAGTTTATTGCCCTGGTCGGGCCTTCGGGTTGCGGTAAATCCACGCTACTCAATGTTCTGGCCGGCTTCACAACTCCAACATCGGGCACAGCTTATGTTGGCAATGAACCGATTATAAAACCAGATATCGACCATGGCATGGTATTTCAGGATTACGCACTTTTTCCCTGGCTAAATATAATAGACAACGTCGCCTTCGGGTTGGAACAACTCGGCGTGAAAAAATCTGAAAGGTATGAAATAGCCAGAGAAAATCTGAAAATGGTCGGGCTTGAAGATTTTGCCGAAAAGCGCATCAATGAACTTTCTGGCGGTATGAAACAGCGCGCCGCAATTGCAAGGGTCTTTGCAACAAACCCGTCTGTCATTCTGATGGATGAACCCTTTGGCGCGCTTGATGCGCTCACAAGACGGTTTCTCCAGCATCAACTGCTGGAAATCTGGCAAAAGAATAAAAAAACCGTGGTTTTCGTCACCCACTCTGTTCAGGAAGCAATCTACCTGGCCTCTCGTGTCATTGTCATGACAGCAAGGCCAGGGCGCATCAAGCTGGATAAGAATATAGACCTGCCTTATCCAAGAGAATTCACAAGTGATGAATTTAGAGACTACGAAAAACTGGTCTACGACCAGCTCGACGAAGAGCTTGCCAAAACCTTCAAGCTTGAAGGTGGAGGTGGCTTCCATGAATGATCATCAAGCAGCACCTTTAATGGAGCAGAGCACTTGCAAAGAAGTTGTAAATAACTTTGCTGAAAAAATCCAACTTCAGGAAAAAGACCTGAAGGCCTTTAAGCATCTTGATATTGAAAGATTGATGAGTGAAGCAGAACAACTCGACTCTGTGCCAGTTGCACAGAGAGGCGTGCTGCACGGCAAGCTCATAGCGGTCAAGGAAGTGTTTGATGTCGCTGGCTATAAGTGCTCCTGGGGCACCAGCATTCATGAAAACAGATATCCGGAAACTGACGCCGCAACAGTCAAAAGCCTGAAGCAGGCCGGCGCACTGATTGCTGGCATCACCGTTTCAACTGAATATGCCATGTCAAGAACAGGCCCGACGGTCAACCCACATGATCTAAAACGAACGCCGGGCGCTTCATCGCAAGGCTCTGCTGCTGTGGTCGGTGGCGGTCTGGTCAATGCCGCACTTGCCTCCCAGACCATCGGCTCTATCATCCGCCCGGCAGCTTATTGTGGCTGCATCGGCGTCAAGCCAACCTGGGGTATAACAGATGTCAAAGGTTCAATGCCTTTATCCAGCCCACTTGATCATGCCGGATTTATCACGGAAAACCCTGAAATCACCAAAGTGATGTATAACATTCTGGCGCCAAATCTGACCAGAGTGTGCAAGGAGGGGGTTGAGGATATCCTGATTATTGAGCCCTGGTATTCTGAAGCGACCATCCCGGATGTTCTCAATGCAGTGGAGACTGCCGGTAACAATCTGAAAGAGGCCGGGCACAAAATCGACAGGGTTAAAATTCCAGACTGGATCAGTAAAACGGAAGAAGAAACCTTAGACACCATTCTGGCTTTCGGCATGGCGCATCATCATGGCAAAGACTATGACATGAACAAACCACTTATGTCTGAGCGGATATGTGATTACATCGAAAGAGGCCGCCAGCTTACAGAACAGGATTATCAGGCCGCAATGGATCAGCGTCAGGCGATGATCCGGGAAATGACTGAGATCATAGACAAAAAAGTTGCCCTCATGCCGCCAGCAATTGGCATAGCCCCACTACTTGAAGAAGGCACCGGGCCACGGTCCCCTCAAAGGTTATGGACGCTGCTCGGCTTTCCGGCCATGACCGTGCCATTTGAAACCAGCCAGTCTATGCCGATAGGCGTTCAGGTCGTCTCTTCTTTGTTCCAGGATTACAACGTGTTATCGGTTGTAAGAAAGCTGTTCAACTGATGGTTTAATGTCTTTATTCCAAATCAATCTTACCAGCCCTGTATTTTTTCAGTTTGCCGCGTTTTGTTTTCCCATCAAGCCGTTTTTTCTTTGAGCCAAGTGTCGGCCTGGTTGCTATGCGCTTTTTCGGGACAATTGCAGCCTGTCGAATAATATCAAACAACCGCGCACGTACATCCCGCCGGTTAAGCTCCTGGCTGCGGTGCCGGTCTGAAAATATCACCAGCACCCCGTCTTTGGTCAGGCGCGCATCTCCGTTTTTGAGAATATTTTCACGTACCATCAGCGGTAAATTCGCAGAGCCTTTCACATCAAATCTGAGCTGAACAGCTGAAGCAACCTTGTTAACATTCTGCCCGCCAGCACCACCAGAGCGCACAAAACTTTCCTCCAGTTCATCACTGTCAATAGAGATGGAATTTGTAACTTTGAGTTTCATGAAGGTTTTCTCTTAAAAAGGATGAGCTGTCTCTTGGCGTTATCTTTTAAAGAAACACATCCTGCACGTCTTTAGACCAGCCAACAAAGATCATTTTTCCAAACTCTATCACAGGTCTCTTGATCAGAGTCGGGTTAGAGATCATCACTTCTTTAGCATTGCCAGCAAGAGCATCAGCTTGTTGCGTTTGGCTTAAATTCCGCCAAGTTGTGGATCGTTTGTTCAGCAGTTGCTCCATATCAACAGATTGAATCCATTGAGGAATTTTCAGAGCAAGATCAACGTCAGCGCGAATATCAACAAACTCAACCTGCTTGCCGGAAGAGTTTAAGGCATTCAACGCTTTCTTGCAGGTGTCACAGTTTTTTAATCCATAAAGCGTGAGCTTTGTCATCGTTTATTTTCTCCGGTAAAGCAGGCAGTATCTGAAAGTAATCCAAACTAAATCGACTTGAAACAAAAGAAAAGCCCGCTTTAAAATCGATTGACCTTTATGCTGGGTTATAAACAGAGCAGATGCCAACCAATACTGCTAGTCTAAAAACATATTTACAAAACTAGAGAAATAGTTATATTGAATCCATGAATAAAATCTCAAAAAATGCAAATCGTCTGGCCGCCCTAGGACACGAGGCCCGGTTAGAGATCTATCGCCTGCTGGTTCGCGCTGGTGATCAGGGTGTCAATGTAGGTGAAATTGGGGCGCATCTGAAAATGCCGGCATCCACCCTTTCACACCATCTCTCCAGCCTGGTTGACGCAGGTCTGGTCATTCAGGAAAGGCACGGGCGTGAAATTTTAAATCGTGTGGATTATAAAGTCATGCGCCAGACAGTCTCTTTTTTAACTGATCAGTGTTGTGTCGGGCTTTCTGTTTCAGATGAAAACGCGGCTTAACCACTGTCAGTTTTTATTTGTGTAAAAATAACTATAAAACTAGGAATATTAAAATGTCAGATCAGACAGAAATCAAAACACAATCCGGGCTGGATATGCTTCTGAACACCTGGCGCACAGGACAAGTGTGGTTTGTTTCCCTGTTTATCATGGCGGCACTGGTGATGCTTGACCAGCAACAGGCGGAAAAAAGTCTGTCATTCGCTCTGAATAACATCACACACACCGCGCCCTATCTGATCCTCTCCATCGGTCTGGCTGCCTATGCCAGCGCAACCGGTGCCGATGGCATGATCGCCAGAGCATTTAAGGGCGCTCCAGCCAGAATGATCATTCTGGCTGCCATAGCTGGCGGCTTGTCTCCGTTTTGTTCCTGCGGTGTCATACCGTTAATCGCAGCGCTTCTTTCTATGGGCGTGCCGTTAGCCGCCGTCATGGCATTCTGGCTGGCCTCTCCGGTGATGGACCCTTCAATGTTTGTTTTAACAGCTGGTGTTCTCGGTACTGAGTTTGCCATTGTCAAAACCATAACCGCAGTGGGCATCGGTTTGCTAGGTGGTATCGTGGTTTCATTTCTGGCCGCCGGGGGCTGGCTTCGGCAACCACTGAGAGAAGGCATTGGTGATGGTGGTTGTGGCGGCGCGAAAGTGCGAAAAGAAAGCCCAATCGTTTGGCAGTTCTGGAACGACAGGCAAAGAGTGGAAAAATTCCTGAATGTAAGTATGAGCACAACGTTGTTTCTGACCAAATGGTTGCTGCTGGCATTTATTCTTGAAAGTCTGATGCTGGCATATCTCCCGGCTGATATGGTCTCCAGTTCTTTAGGAGGAGAGGGCATAGCCCCCATCGCCATTGCAACAGTGGTTGGCGTGCCAGCTTATTTAAATGGCTATGCAGCTCTGCCACTTGTCAGCGGTTTGATAGAGCAGGGCATGGCCCCGGCGGCTGGCCTCGCATTTCTAGTCGCTGGCGGGGTGACATCTCTGCCGGCTGCGTTGGCAGTGTTCGCATTGGTAAAAAAACAAGTGTTTATGCTATATATCGCCATCGCCCTTGGCGGGTCATTCTTCGCCGGGTTTCTCTTTCACCTATGGAAAATGTTGTAAGTGATGTCAGTTTAAATTCAGGGTGCTGAAATCACTTCTCCATCTTCCTTCGTGTATGTCGCGCCAGAGTTAACATCAAGCAATTGAAAAACCGCTTCAGAAGGGCGGCACAAAGCAACGCCTTTCTTGCTACAGACTATTGGCCTGTTAACAAGAACAGGGTGTTCAAGCATCGCTTCCAGAATTTTCTCTTCACTCACAGAAGGCTCACAAAGCCCAAGCTCTTCAGCTGGTGACTTTGTGGTCCGAAGCGCCGTTCTGGGTGTGAGGTCGGCTGCTGCAAAAAGTGCCAGCAATTGCTCACGGCTCCACCCTGTTTTAAGGTATTCAATGACAATCGGCTCCTCGGCAAATGCCCTGATGATTTCCAGCACATTGCGAGATGTCCCACATTCAGGGTTGTGATGAATAACAATGGTCATATGAATAATCTTTCTGTTAGTAGGGATTTTACTACGTGGGCGGGTTTGCTATGGCCAAGCTTCAGGTCTGACACAATGGCGAATGAAAACTGAATAACATTATCAACTCAGATTAACAAAAATGTAACATCAGGCTGACTAAGCCTCAGTTGAAAATGTGTGGATTTTTAATCGTATCCGCGAGGGTATATTTTCTAAGAGTATCGGTAAATGCTTTCAGGGATTCAAAAAAGATATGTTTTAAGCCACACGCTTCGGAAATCCGGCATTGGTTGTTCTTTTCATTAAAACATTCAACAAGAGTAAAATTCGGTTCCAGCTGGCAAACAACATCCCCAAGATTAATCTGCTCCGGCTCTTTAATCAGGCAAATGCCGCCGCCTTTACCTTTGCTGCTCTTTATATAGTCAAGGCGTGATAGATTATGCACAACCTTCACCAGATGATTTTGCGAAATGTTGTAATAATCGGCAATTTCCCGAACAGTGCACAGTCGGTCAGAATGCTTGCCAAGATACATTAACGTCCGCAAGGAATAATCTGTAAACTGAGTAATCTGCATAATACCTCAAAAAAATACTTGATTTATAAATATATATTCAATATGCATATTCATAAATATGTATTATATATACATATTAAAAGAAAAAAATATGGAGTTGTCTATGTTAGATCAGGAAACCATTGAAACTGTTAAATCAACTGCCCCCATTTTACAGACACACGGGGAAACCCTCACCAGACATTTTTATAAAAAAATGTTCAAAAACAACCCGGAAGTCGCTCCCTTTTTTAATCAATCCAATCAGTCAGGTGGCACCCAGCAAAAAGCTCTGGCTGGCGCAATCACCGCTTTTGCTGCCAATGTGGATAATCTTGAAGTGCTTGGCAGCGCAGTTGAATTGATCGCCAACAAACATGCTTCATTGCAAATCAAACCAGAGCATTACCCGATTGTTGGTGAAAACCTGCTTGCCTCAATTAAAGAAGTGCTGGGCGAGGGCGCAACAGAACAGGTAATGGCAGCCTGGGCTGAGGCATATGCATTCCTTGCTGACATCATGATCAACCGGGAAAAGCAGATCTATGATGAAAACGCGAAAAAGCCGGGCGGTTGGCAGGGCTTTAGAAATTTCGTTATTGATCGCAAACAAAAAGAAAGCAACTTAATTACCTCACTCTATCTGAAGCCTGAAGATGGCGATCCGTTGCCAGAGTTCCTCCCCGGACAATACATCACTCTGCGCATCAAAACTGAAGATGGAAGCACGACAATGAGAAACTACAGCCTCTCTGATCAGCCAGGTAAAGACCATTTCCGTATCAGTGTGAAAAAGCAGAAGGGGGCAACCAAAGCTGACCCGAAGGGGTATGTATCTCATAAACTACATCAGGCCTTTAATGCGGGTGACGTATTGGAAATAGGCCCGCCTTGCGGAGAGTTTTTCTTGCCAAAAACACCACAGTCAACGCGGCCCCTTGTTCTTCTGGCTGGCGGCATCGGCATAACGCCCATATTAAGCATCCTGAAAACGGCTTTATCCACCAGGCCAGATCAACAGATCACTCTGATTTATGGCTGCCTGAATGAAAAGGTTCAGGCCTTCAGACCAACGTTGAATGCACTGGCAAAACAACATCCAAACCTGACCCTGCACTACCGCTATAGCGATCCGGTTAAGAAGGGGAAAAAGCGCGGTGGTCAGTCATCGACCGGCTTTGTCGATCAGGAGCTGATCGCTAAACTATTGCCAGGCCTTGAAGCGGATTATTACTTTTGCGGGCCAAAACCGTTTATGAAAAAGGTCAATCAGATACTGAACAACTGGGCCATACCTGAAGAACAAATAAATTTTGAATTCTTCGGGCCGCGTGAAGAGCTTGAAGAAGATAGCAAAGCCATAGCAGCCTGAATTAAGTGAGGCTTAGAAAGATAACTGGTCGCCGTAGTGTTGGCGGCCAGGTATATCAGCACTCTCCCGTTTTACGACCACTTTGCAGTTCAGTCATAGTCATGTTTTTGCCGCCCATTTTCATGCTGATTTTACCCACAAAACTTGTGCCATTAAACTCAAATTCAGCAACCGCCGTCGCAGCTCCCCGGTCTTTGCACTGATAGCGAAAGCTTAGTTTATTTCTCGTCTGAACAATCTCGCGCTTCAAGCAGTGGTCAAAAGGGGTGTTTCGGCTCAGCACATCGAATTCATCAACGAGCTTATCAGTTGTGTTTTTGATGCAGACCGAAACAGTCTGATGTCCGGTCTTGTCATCAAGAAACGGCAACAGCAATCTGACATCAACTTTATAATGCCCAGCCTGAATATGAGCCTGCGGCCCAATTTTAGCTACTCGCTGCCTATCTGATGCAACCACACCAGCACTGAATAGAAACCAGCTTATTATGAAAACAGAACACCAATAATATTTCATCAAAAACAATCCCTGAAAGTCATGAAAGTCTGCATCGATTATGATCAGCTCTCTAAGTAAAGCTCCAGCCAACACGAATGCGCAATCGCTTCTGGTTATTCCGCATCATGAAAAATGACACCGAGTGTATGCCGCAACCCGCCCCGCACCATACTAACCCCATGCCGCATGTTGACCCGGTAACTGGATTTAACACCCGTAACAGGCCGGTGATGCACCGGAAAAATCACCGCATCCCCTTTTTTTAAAGGAACAACTTCCACCCGTGTCTGCATCCGCGGTCTTTGTTCTGTAACCACAAACTCCCCGCCCTTAAAATCTGCCTGAGGGGCAGAAAGCAAAACAGCCACCTGTAACGGAAACACCGCCTCACCATAAAGATCCTGATGCAGACAATTATAATCGCCAGCCTTATAGCGCAGTAGTAATGGCGTTGGCCGCGTCTGCCCTTTTTCATGGCACTGTTTAAGATAAGCATCATGATCATCATGGAACTTCACATCAGTTTTAAGTGCTTGTGACCATCCATTCGCAATGCGAGCGAGATGTGGATAAAGTTCACTTCGAAGTGCGCCTATAAGATCAGGTAAAGGATAGGCAAAATATTTATATTCACCTGAGCCAAAATTATACCGCTGCATTTGAATGGTCGCTCTGAAATTTGCCTCATCCTCATAGGAAGAAACAAGCCGTTGACACATCTCTCCATCAAGCAGTTTCTTTAAAACGGCATAGCCATTCTCGTTGAGCTCGCGCTCAAGTTCCATCCAGTCATAACGGGCGATCTTACTGATCATGACTTTTGCTCAGTGGAAAGTACTGACCGTTTGCGTGCAATCCCCCAGCGATAGCCGGAAAGATCACCATTTTGCCGCACCACTCTGTGGCAGGGGATGGCAATGGCAATTTTATTCCTGGCGCAAGCTGTTGCCGCAGCTCTGACAGCGCTGGGTTGGCCAATCTTTTGGGCCAGTTCAGAATAGCTGATCGTCGTACCAAGCGGGATCTCTCTTAACGCCTGCCATACTTTTTGCTGAAAGGCTGTCCCCTGAATATCAAGCGGTAAATTGAATTTAGTGCCTGGCTGCTCAACAAACGCCACCACCTGAGCCACCACAGTTTCAAAGCCCTTATCACCGCCAACAAGCTCAGCATTCGGAAACTCATCCTCAAGCTCATTGATCAATTGCTCAGCTTCATCACCAAGCAAAATCGAGCAAATGCCTTTTTGACTCTGTGCCACAAGAATATGCCCTAACGAACAAACCCCGACGGCAAAATATATCATCATGGCCTCACCTCCCTTTTTGTAAACGCCGGGTGTCATACCAAGTACCTGATCTGATTGCTCATAAAATCGGCTATTGGATCCATACCCCGCATCATAAATGGCAGAAGTGATCGAGCTGGAAGTTTTTAATTCCTGGCGAAGCCTCCCGGCCCTGAATGCCTTGAAATAAGCCTTCGGCGTGATCCCCATATGCGCTTTAAACTGCCGGTGAAAATGATAGGGGCTGAGCTGAGCTGAGGCAGCAATTTCAGCTAAACAAGGCTCAATCTCACTCTGGTGAATGAACTGACAAGCGCGCGCTATTTTCAGTTCAATCTCATTCTCAAGGGTCGTGTCTGGCTGGCAACGCTTACACGGGCGATACCCATCAAGTTCAGCGTCGGTGGAGTGTGAATAAATCCGCATATTCTCTCGTTTGGCATGACGAGACCCACACGAAGGCCGACAATAAATCATAGTCGTGAGGACAGCATAGACAAAATCACCATCAGCTTTTTTACTGCGTGACGCAATCAGCCTCCAGGTCTTGTCGTCTATTTTCGCACCAGCAACTTTCATGACCATCTCAGACATTTTCTTAACTTTGCTATTTAAAGACTGCACTAAAAATATAGTTTCAATTGAGCCAGACTTTACCGACAAAGAATAAATAATAAATCCGTTTCTTGCTGTTAAATTTTTTTGCCAATAAAAAACGCGGCACCTTAAAGAATAAAGCGCCGCGTTTAAATTTTAAAAATACCAGTCTCTGATTTAGCAGTCTCTGATTTTCCAGTCTGATGTTAAGACCGGAAAAGTCTCTGCTGATTAAGCAAGGTCAAAACGGTCAAGTTCCATAACCTTAGTCCAGGCAGCGACAAAGTCTTTTACAAACTTCTCTTCCGCATCACCGCAGGCATAAACTTCTGCAAGTGCCCGAAGTTGAGAGTTTGAACCAAACACAAGATCAGCCCGGGTCCCTGTCCATTGAACAGAGCCGGTTGCAGCTGATTTACCTTCAAACACATCATCACTATCACCCGCTTTGCTCCACTTGGTTTCGCGGCTCAGCAAATTCGTGAAGAAGTCAGTGCTCAACGTGTCAGTTTTTTCAGTAAAGACACCATGTTTTGAACCATCAGCATTTGTATCAAGAACACGCAAACCACCAACAAGCACCGTCATTTCAGGTGCTGTTAGCGTCAGTAGTTGAGCGCGGTCAACAAGCAGCTCTTCTGCAGGACGATGTAATCCACCTTTTTGATAATTACGGAACCCATCAGCAACAGGTTCAAGCACTTCAAATGATTCGACATCTGTTTGCTCTTGCGTCGCGTCAGTGCGGCCAGGTGTAAAGTCAACATTAACCGCATGGCCAGCATTTTTAGCCGCCTGTTCAACACCAACACAACCACCAAGCACGATAAGGTCAGCAAGTGAGACTTTCTTAGCACCAGAGTTAAACTCACTTTGAATGCCTTCAAGAGTTGAAATCACTTTTGCAAGTTCAGCCGGTTGGTTCACTTCCCAGTCTTTTTGAGGAGCAAGACGAATACGGGCACCATTGGCACCGCCACGCTTGTCACTGCCACGGAATGTGGAAGCTGAAGCCCATGCAGTGGATACAAGCTGAGAAACTGACAATCCTGAAGCCAGAATTTTGCCTTTAAGGTCAGCAATATCAGCGTCCCCAATCAGCTCATGGTCAACCGCAGGCACAGGGTCTTGCCAGATCAGTTCTTCAGAAGGAACTTCAGGGCCAAGGTAACGGCTAACCGGTCCCATATCACGGTGGGTCAACTTAAACCAGGCTCTGGCAAACGCATCAGCCAGCTCATCAGGGTGCTGATGGAAGCGACGTGAAATCGGCTCATAAATCGGGTCCATTCTCAACGCCATATCAGCAGTTGACATCATCGGCGCATGAGATTTTGAAGGATCATGTGCATCAGGCACAATATTGTGCGCAGCTTTATCCGTTGGAATCCACTGTTGAGCGCCAGCCGGGCTTTTCGTCAGCTCCCATTCATAACCAAAGAGGGTATCAAAATAGCTATTGTCCCATTGAGTAGGTGTCGGTGTCCAGGCCCCTTCAAGTCCGCTGGTGATGGTATCACCACCTTTACCGCTGCCCATTGAATTGGTCCAGCCAAAGCCTTGCTCTTCAATGCTGGCTCCCTCAGGTTCCGGGCCAACATATTTTTCAGGGTCGCCGGCACCGTGGGTTTTACCAAAAGTATGCCCACCCGCAACAAGCGCAACCGTTTCCTCATCATTCATCGCCATCCGCGCAAAGGTGTCACGAATATCTCTGGCTGAAGCTAATGGATCAGGATTGCCATTCGGGCCTTCCGGGTTGACATAAATCAGACCCATCTGCACCGCAGCAAGAGGGTTAGCAAGTTCCCGGTCACCGCTATAACGCTCATCACCAAGCCAGGTGGCCTCAGGGCCCCAATAAATATCTTCTTCTGGCTCCCAGACATCAACCCGTCCGCCGCCAAAACCAAACGTTTTTAAGCCCATAGATTCAATGGCGCAGTTTCCGGCCAGAACCATCAGGTCAGCCCAGGAGATTTTCTTGCCGTATTTCTGCTTTAGCGGCCAGAGCAGGGCGCGCGCTTTATCAAGGTTGCCATTATCCGGCCAGCTGTTCAAAGGAGCAAACCGCTGCGAACCGGAAGAGGCGCCGCCACGTCCGTCAAAAGTTCTGTAAGTGCCGGCACTGTGCCAGGCCATGCGAATGAAAAACGGGCCATAGTGACCGTAATCAGCCGGCCACCAGTCCTGACTGTCAGTCATCAAAGCAAACATGTCATTTTTCAAAGCTTCAAAATCAAGTGTTTTAAATTCTTCAGCATAATTAAACGCTTCACCCATAGGGTCAGTGACAGACGCATTCTGGTGCAGAATTTTCAGATTGAGCTGGTTTGGCCACCAGTGCTGGTTGGCAGTGCTGCCAGTTGCCTTATAAGCATTTGCTCCGTGCATAACCGGGCAACGGCGCGGGTTTTCCTCATTCATATCTTCGACGACTGCGTCCATAATTCTCTCCGTTTTGAAGCTTAATTTTATATGAGACCTGCTGAGCTGAAATTTGCAGATAATTACCTGCTAAAAAGTGATCGCACACGAATAAAGGAAATGACCCGAAATAGTGGCGTCAATGCAGAGTCTCATCTTGAGATACCGGCCTTATATCAAATACTGGCCATTAGATAAAATGTTATTTGCTGATCTGTTCGATAAGATATATTTATGATAAGCGGCTTGTACGCCTTATTTAACTGATATCGAATTTAACGGATATCGGAGTTCAGAAACGCAAATGGAGCCCTGAAACATTGCCTGAATAAGAAAGTGATAAGATTTACCATTTGGCCCAGTGCATTATCTCTCTAATATATAATACCACGACAGATAACAGAAAGCAGCCATCTTGCGCACTGCCCGTTCTGAGTACATCAGCATTTGTGATGAACAGCAAACAAATGTATGAGCCACTATCATACCGGGATAACAGAACAAAATTAAGTTCATTTTCTGAATGGCATTATAATTTAATCAAACCTGATACAATCATTCAAAACAGCAATTATCCAAACAGGGTAAAATAACATCATCCTGAATGAAACAGAATCGCAATGACATGGTCTGATGTAACATGGTCTGGCTCAAAGCCAGCGAGCAGACAGGAAAAAGGAGAACGGATGTATTTAAGTGTGTTTGATATTTTCAAGGTAGGCGTTGGCCCCTCTTCATCACACACAATGGGCCCAATGCTGGCAGCCAATCAGTTCATCGCAAAAATTCGCGCTAATCTGAAAAACAAACCGGATGAATTTCCGGTAACCTCAGTTCAATGCATTTTATATGGCTCTCTCGCTCTGACAGGCAAAGGCCACGCCACAGATAGGGCGGTGATCATCGGCCTGAATGGTATAGAACCAGCAACACTTGATCTTGAAATTGCAAACGAAACAGAAACCCGGGTTCATGAGCATAAAGAACTAAGAAACCCGGAGTTACCCACCTTGAAGTTCGACCCGGAAACAGACCTGATATTCGATTTTGGCCCGCCAAAAAAACAGCACGCCAATGCCATTGAATTCAAAGCGCTGGATGAGAAGGGCAAATGCCTTCTGAAAGAAATCTACTTTTCAATCGGCGGCGGTTTCATTGCAACAGCCGCACAGCTGAAAACGGAAAAATCCAATATCCAGGCCAGCCGCAAACACAAAAGCCCAAATTCAAATTATCCCTACCCCTTCGTCTCAGCCGCTGAAATGCTGAAGATGGGAAAAGAAAACAATATTACAATCGCCGATATGAAACGAGCCAATGAGCTTTTGCATTTTGATGAGCAAGCCCTGAATGAAAAACTCGGCCACATCTGGCAGGTGATGGATGAAACCATTGAACGCGGATTAGAAGCGGAAGGTATCTTACCCGGCGGACTTGAAGTTAAAAGGCGCGCCAGAGCCATCAAACAGCAACTGGAAGCTGAGCAGGAGCAGAACATTATCCAGCCTCAAAGCACGAATGAGTGGCTCTGTGTTTATGCCATGGCTGTGAACGAAGAAAATGCAGCAGGCGGTCGAATAGTTACATCACCAACCAATGGAGCGGCTGGGGTCGTCCCCGCGGTGATGCGCTATTACCGTGATCATTGCAGCCCCAAAACTCCAGCTGGCACCAGCAAAAACACCACCAGAAACAAAGCTAAAACATCAAATAAAGATCAGGAAGGAATGCAGACCTTTCTTCTCACAGCTGCAGCGATTGGTGGTCTCATCAAACATAATGCATCAATTTCAGGGGCTGAAATGGGTTGTCAGGGTGAAGTTGGCTCAGCCTCGGCGATGGCAGCCGCCGGGCTTTGTGCTGCGCTGGGTGGCACAAATGAACAGATTGAAAACGCGGCAGAAATCGCCCTGGAGCATCACCTCGGCATGACCTGCGATCCGGTAAAAGGACTTGTTCAGGTGCCCTGTATTGAGCGCAATGGCATGGGCGCCATCAAAGCGGTTTCAGCCGCAGCCCTGGCATTGCGCGGTGATGGTGAGCATTTCATGCCGCTTGATAACTGCATTGAAACAATGAAACAGACCGGCCTTGATATGAATACAAAATATAAGGAAACCTCTTTAGGCGGCCTCGCCGTCAATTTCCCCGAATGTTGAGCCCGGCTTCAACTGACCACCAGCTCAATCCTGCAAACAAAGCGCAATTTTATAATACTGCGCGTGGTGAGATAAAGTCATGGTTTTTAATAGGGGCTGGTTGATTGCCTCACCACTCAGAAAAGAAAGCGAAAGCGGCTGTAAAGAGACTTCTAGTTTTTCAAAATCAAGCGAAAAGCCCTTCCCCTCAGCTTTGGCATAAGCCTCTTTGAGCGTCCAGTAATCCAGAAAAGCTTCATACTTGTCGCGGCCTCCAAGTGAATTTAATCGTTCCTTTTCTGCATCACTCAGCACATGCAATGGTAGCTCCCCAAGCCCTGCAGATGACAAAAATTCAATATCAACCCCAATTGATTGACACTCACTGATCGCCACTACAGAAACATCCTCACTGTGTGAGATGTTAAAACAAATATCTGAATGGGGAGAAATCACTTCAGGCTTGCCGAATGAATTAAGTCGAAACGCCCATCCCTCAACCGGCACCTGCTGCTCGCTAAAATGAGATAACGCAATTCTGCTAAGAATGCGCATTGCGGTATATCGGTGTCTCGTTGGTTCGTGGCTTATTGTTTCACCAAAGCGGATGTCTTCTTCAGAAAGTATCTCCCTCGTTGAAAGCACCGATTGCATCTGAGCTTTTGGTAACAGCCAGAGGTCAGCCTTAGCCTCAAACCCTTTACTCCTATCTTTGAATAAATATTCTACACACCGGACTTCGTCATGAAGGGAAAGGCGTGGCAGCAGCGTTTCACCATCTCCTGAAAACAATCGCTCCTCTGCGGACTTTTCTCGAAGGAAAAAATAGTCCGAGCCATCTCCGGAATTTGGCGGCACCTTAGGTGACGACATCTATTCTATCTCCTCAATAAAAAACATTCGAAAACAACTCGCAGATAAGCGATTCAGTCCCTGATGGTGAAGTGTGATAATTCACACATATTTCTCTAGCCGAAAAACGTAAAACTTAAATCAACAAACACACACAACGAACAAAGACAACAAATCGCAACACGTTAATTCAAGGATTAGAGACATGAACACGCAAGCACAGACAATCACATTCACCACCGAAAATGGTACTACAACTGAACCAACCACAACAGAAACAACTATCACAGAACCAAAAACATCAGACAAAACATTATTCGAACAAAAAGAAGCCAGTGTCAGAAGTTATTGCCGCAACTTCCCAACAGTGTTCACAAAAGCACAAAGCGCAACACTAACTGATGAAGAAGGCCGCGAATACATTGATTTTCTAGCCGGTGCCGGCGTGATGAATTATGGTCACAACAACCCCGTTATCAAAAAAGCCGTCATGGATTATATGCTTGAAGATGGCATCGTTCAGGGCCTTGATCTATACACAACAGCCAAATATGACTTTATGGATACGCTGTATAAAGTCATTCTAGAGCCACGCGGAATGGACTATAAAGTCACTTTCCCTGGTCCTACTGGCACCAACGCAGTTGAAACAGCCCTTAAAATAGCCCGCCTAAAAACAGGCCGCCAGAATGTAATCGCCTTTACCAACGCGTTCCACGGCATGACACAGGGCTCTCTGGCTCTAACAGGTAACAAATCAAAACGCGAAGGCGCAGGCATGCCCCTTTCAGGTGTCACACGTATGCCATTTGAAGGTTACATGGGCGAAGATTTTGATACAGCAGCCTACATGGATAAAATCCTTGGTGATGCAAGCGGCGGTGTCGATGCACCAGCAGCGATCATCGTTGAAACAATCCAGGCGGAAGGCGGCTTAAATGTTGCCACCACGAAATGGCTGCAAGACCTGGCTAAGGTCGCGAAAAAACACGGAGCATTGTTCATCATTGATGACATTCAGGTCGGCTGTGGCCGCACAGGTACATTCTTCAGCTTTGAAGAAGCTGGTATTACACCTGATATTATCTGCCTTTCAAAATCAATCGGCGGCATGGGTTTGCCAATGTCTTTGCTTCTTCTTGCTCCAGAGCTTGATGTTTTAAAACCCGGCCAGCACAACGGCACATTCAGAGGCAACAACCTCGCATTTGTCGCAGCCAAAGCCGCACTTGATCTTTGGCAGGATGCTGAATTTGAAAAAGAGATCAAAGCAAAATCTGCCATTGTCAGAAGTTACCTTAAATCTCTGATCAAAGATTTTCCTAAAGCTGGCGCTCACCTTCGTGGTCGGGGCATGCTACTCGGCATCAGTTTTGATGACGCAAAAATTGCCAGTAAAATTTCAGAAGCTGCATTCAAACGCGGTCTGGTGATCGAAACATCAGGTGCAGAAGATCAGGTCTTGAAACTACTACCACCTCTGACCATCACTGAAAGAGAACTGGTAAAAGGTCTAGCCATTTTGAAAGCCGCCATGCTGGATGTTCTTGACCCGCATACCACAAAGACAACAGCTAAGAAAACGGTCAGAATTGCAAAACCAGCAAATGATGACATGGTCACAAAAACAACGACCATCACAACAACTAAGAAAACAACAAACAGCGATGAAGTGATCAGAATGGCAATCCCTACTTATCAGGCCGCACAACAATCACAAGAATTGACTGAACATTTGTTTTAAAAAAAACTTCCCCTTTTAAAGGAAGGCCGTTTAACCTGTAAAAAGGATTAAGAGGCCTTCTTTTTTTCCAGACAAACCTGATTACCTTGCTTGAAATAAAAACAAGATCGCACCTGCAATTGGATAAAATCATGACCAATAAAATTTTTGACTATAAAGATGATGTTCTCACCTGCACCGAATATGGAAATGAAATACGTTGGGCTGAAGGCGAAAGGCTTGATCACCTTTTTGAACAAAGCTGTGACAAATACAAAGACCATGCAGCTGTGCTGACAAATAATGGAGAAATCAGCTATAGCGAACTTGATAACAGGGCCAATAAAACGGCAAGGTTTTTGCTCAGTCAGGGGTTGGAAAATGGTGAGAGAGTAGGGCTCTTATTTCCAAATTCTGAATATAGTTACATAGGCCAGCTCGCCACCTTAAAAATCAACGCGGCTTATGTTCCGTTCGATGCAAGCTTCCCAGAAGATAGAATTGCCTATATCTGCTCTGACGCTGGCATCAACACCATTCTCACACTAAGTCAGTATAAAGAACATGTTGAAGGCACTGGCTTAAAGATCATCTGTCTGGATGAGAACGCAGATAAAATTGACATGATGGAAGGTGCTCGTCTGAGCCTCTCTGAAAAGGGCGAATCACGTGATGAGCTTAGCTACATCATCTATACGTCAGGAACGACCGGCAATCCAAAAGGCGTGCCAATCGATCATGCCAGCATCTGCAATTTTGTTCGCGTCGCGGCTGAAGTTTATGGCTATCAACAATCAGATAGAGTCTATCAGGGCATGACCATCGCCTTTGATTTTTCCATTGAAGAACTGTGGGTGCCATGGATTGCGGGCTCAACGCTTGTGCCAGGCAAAGCGGATACCAAACTGGTCGGCAATGACCTGGCTGATTATCTGATAGAAAATAAAATCACCGCTCTTTGCTGTGTGCCGACCCTGCTGGCCACAATCGAAAAAGACCTGCCTGATTTGCGCTTGTTGCTGGTTTCAGGGGAAGCCTGCCCACAGGATCTCGTGACACGATGGAAAACACCTGAAAGAGTTATGCTGAATGTCTACGGCCCGACAGAAACAACCGTGACAGCAACATGGGTCCGCATGGAACCGGGAAATGCCGTGACAATCGGCGGTCCCCTGCCAACATATTCAATCGTCATCCTCGATGCTGAGAAGGACAAAGTCGTAAAAAAAGGTGAGACCGGCGAAGTCGCCATTGCCGGCATTGGCCTAGCAAGAGGATATCTCAACCGTGATGATTTAACAGAAAAAGTCTTCATCAATGATTTTCTTGATTTACCAAACAACCCTTCAAAACGCATCTATCGCTCTGGTGATTTAGGCCGCATTACGGATGAAAATGAAATTGAATATCTTGGCCGTATAGATACGCAGGTTAAAATTCGCGGCTATCGCATCGAACTGACAGAAATTGAAACCGTACTTCTTGAAGTGCCGGGCATTGCTCAGGCCGTGGTAGATACCTATGAGGTCGAGCCAGGATCAAAAGATCTGGTTGCCTATTGCACCTTAAAAGACGGGATGACAGAACTACCGTCAGAAGAGATCTCAAAAGCTCTTAAAGCCCATCTCCCAGCTTATATGATCCCTTCTTATATCGAACTACTGGATATCATCCCGATGCTGCCAAGCCATAAGGCTGACCGTAAAAAATTACCAGCGCCCATTTCAAATCGCTTTGTTATGGCTGGTGGTGAATATTTTGCACCGGTTACAGAAACTGAAAAAGTTCTGGAAAAAGCCCTTGTTAAAATCCTCAAAGTTGAACGTGTCTCTATAAAGGATGATTTCTTTAAAGACCTCGGCGCTCATTCTCTTTTGATGGCTCAATTCTCAGCTGAGATTAAAAATAATTTACCCAAAGCACAGCTTTCCATCCGGGATATTTATTTTCACCCAAGTCTTGTCACTTTGGCCGAGTATCTCGATAAGACCATGGCTGAGGCAAAAGTAAAAGTCACACAAGCTGACTGCAAAGTGCCCACGAATATGGCTTATTATGGCTGCGGCCTGATGCAATTTGCCTGGTATGCGACCACATTCTCTTTTGCCATCTGGTTCCTGTTGACCTTCTTTAACTGGACCATAGCCGCCACCTCAATCATTGATGTGTATGTGCGAACTGTCAGCTTCACCGTCCTTTCATTCCTCGGATTTGCCATAGCCCCCATCATTGCCAAATGGCTGATTATTGGTCGGTTCAAATCGCAGAAGGTTCCGTTATGGAGCTTTGCATATTTCCGCTTCTGGCTCGTCAGAGGTTTGATGGAAAATAACCCGCTTATCCTTTTCCGCGGCACACCTCTATATAATCTTTATCTTAGGCTGCTGGGTGCTAAAATTGGTAAAAACAGCCTCATATTAAGCCGTAAATTACCTGTTTGTACGGATCTGATTTCAATCGGTGAAAACACAATAATCAATAAAGACAGCGTGATACCAAGCTTTAAAGCGGAAGGCGGATATCTGCGTACAGGTCAAATCACCATCGGCGATAATGTCTATGTCGGTGAAGGATCAATGATTGATATTAACACAGTGATGGGAAATGATACCCAGCTTGGCAATGCATCCACCTTGCAGGAAAACCAGCAGATCCCTGATGGCAAACACTTTCACGGCAACCCGGCTGAGCCAACAGAGCTGAACTATAACAGAGCTGAACAATTACCCAGCTCACCAGAGAGAGCCTGGTATTATACAGGATTTATCGCAGCTACCGCATTTTTAGGCTTAGGTCCGCTGACACTGACCATTATCTACTACGTCTTCCCGGAAATTTTTACAAAACAAAGTGGCGTCACTGATTTTGTCTCAAATCTCCCGGTCATGTCACCCGAAATCATCGGAACAACACTGACCTATGCGACATTCATGTTCTTCGGATCGTTAATTCTCGGCTTGCTGTTAGTAGCACTCCTACCCCGCCTGTTAGGAATGATGATAGAGACAGATAAAACCTATCCGCTATATGGAAGGCACTATTATTTTTTCTCAATCTTACTGTCAGTATCAAACTCAAATTATTTTAATGTGTTGTTTGGTGATAGCTCGTATGCCGTAAATTACCTGAAAATGATCGGTTACAGATTCCCGAACCTCATCCAGACAGGGTCTAACTTTGGCAACCGCCAGAAGCATGACGCACCCCATCTATGTGAGATAGGTTCAGGTACATTTGTCTCGGATGGGCTCGCCATGATGAACAGTGATATCTCAACAACGTCTTTTAAACTGAGCGATATTAGAATTGGTGCCAGCAGTTTTTTTGGAAACAACGTCTTTTATCCGGCCAATGGTAAAACTGGTGAGAACTGCCTGTTTGCCACAAAAGTGCTGGTGCCAATTGATGGCCCTGTTCGCGAAAATACCGGGCTGCTCGGTTCACCTGCATTTGAAATTCCCCGCACAGTGTCAAGAGATGAGCAGGAAAATGTAGAAGAACTGAAAAATCGTCAATTGCCAAAAAAGAACCAGTATAACATTTTTACCATTGCCTTATTTTTGTTCTCTCAATGGGTTTTCCTTTCAGCCTCTCTGTTGTTTTTCTATTGGGCTCTGACACTGCTGGCGACCCATGGTGGGTTTATTTTTGGCACCGCTCTGGCAATCTATTCACTGGTGACAATCCTCTATTGGGGGCTGATATCAAGATACGGCTTTGGGTTTAAGACAATAAAACCTTTTGATTGTTCAATTTACAATCCCTACTTCTGGCAAATAGAGCGCTACTGGAAAATGAATGAATCGCCGCTCTTGCAAAATATTTTCAAAGGCACTCCCTTCAGAAATTTAATCACAGCACTGCGCGGCGCAAAAATCGGCACAAAAGTTTATGATGATGGCTGTTCGATTACTGAAATGAAACTGGTGACCATCGGCGATTATTGCAATCTGAATGAAGGCGCAATTTTACAGGGGCATACCTTAGAAGACGGAATGTTCAAGTCAGATAATATCAAACTAGGTAATGGCTGCACCCTTGGCACAAATGCCTATGTCCAGTATGGAACGACCCTTAATGACAATTCCTATCTGACAACAGATAGCTTTTTGATGAAGGGCGAAGTCATGGCCAACAACAGCATCTGGCAGGGCAACCCGGCAGAAGAAATCTAAATCAGCTGGTTTTTATGTGGCCAGACCATAATGAAAAAAATAGCCTTGTAATCAATTACAAGGCTATTTTTGTAAATTGCATCTGTATCAGTTTTTCTGAAGACTTGCCAATCAGTTAGAAAGACCCTTCAAAAGTCCCAAAGGTCCATCTGCCCCCCATTTCGTCTTCATGCTAACGCCGATAATATCAACTGAGCTCTCAGACGTGCCCACATAGCCCGATGGGCGCACAATGTCGCCGTCATCCACAAAAATATGCGTATAGGCAAAGTCAAACGAGGTCTGCTCAGAATATTTATAAGTCGCTCCGACACTGAGCCACACCCGATCAGCATCCGGCACAGTCACAAGTCTTTGTGTCGCATTTTGAATGGGCGACCATTCATAAGCAATGCCTGTGCGCAAAGTCAGCTGTGAGCTGTAGTCATATTCAAACCCGGCAGAAAGGAAATACCCGTCATCCCAGTTGGCTTCAATCGCCAGTGGTTCTGGCACACCTGTTGATGGGTTGACAGTCATAACAGCAGCCCCGGTATCCCGATTGTTCAGGTTCACC
>JAJFHX010000008.1 GCA_021775425.1 Hyphomicrobiales bacterium | reverse complement strand
CAAGCCGCGTATGCTCAAGAAATTCCTCAGGATTATCCCCTTCAAGAAGCTGGTCTACAAGCCGACGCAACCATTGATAAGCTGAACTGGAAGCCATATTGCTTTGCGAGGTAATGGGCAAACCAGCCCCCGAACCAGCTTCATCTCCATGCGCGCCTCTTGGCAACATGCCAAGGCTTTCATCCTTATACAAAGCATGCGCGGCAATGCCATACTCAGCCACCCGGTGCATTTCTCTGGTCCTGATCTGCAATTCAACCCGCTGATATTGCGGCCCGACGATGGAGGTATGAATAGAGCGGTAATCATTTTGCTTCGGGTTTGAAATGTAATCCTTAAACCGCCCCGGCACAGCCCGCCATATGGTATGCACCATACCAAGCACCCGGTAACATTCATCAACCGATTTCACAATCACCCGAAAGCCATAAATATCAGAAAGCTGCTCAAGAGAAATCTGCTTATGGTCCATCTTCCGCCAGATCGAATAAGGCCGCTTCTCCCGGTGCTTAACTTCCGCGTCAAAACCGTTCTCTTTCAGTTTTTGCCGCAACTCTTTTTCAATATCCTGAATCACACCTTTATTTTTTTTACGCATTTTTGTCAGCTTTTGCGTCAGCGTAAAATAGGCATCTTCATTCAGCCAGCGATAGCTGTGTTCTTCAAGTTCTTCCCGCAGCCATTGCATCCCCATCCGCCCGGCAAGCGGTGCATAGATATCCATCGTTTCTTCAGAAATGCGTTTTCTCGTCGCTGGTTTCACATATTCCAGCGTGCGCATATTATGCAGCCTGTCCGCCATCTTGATGAGCAAAACCCTGACATCAGAAGAAATCGCAATCAGCAATTTACGAAAATTTTCAGCCTGTTCAGCCTTTTTGGTAATCAGATTCAGCTTGCCAAGCTTGGTCACCCCTTCAACCAGCCCGCCAACATCTTCACCAAATAGCTTGTCAATTTCTTCTCTGGTTGCAGCCGTGTCTTCAATCGTGTCATGCAGAAGTGCTGCGATGACAGTATCTTCATCAAGTTTTAATTCAGCGAGAATTTCGGCCACTTCCAGCGGATGGGAAATGTAAGGTTCACCTGATGCCCGCTTTTGCGACCCATGCGACTTCCGCGCAAATTCATATGCCAGCTCAAGCCGGTCTTTATTCACATTCGGACTATAAGCACTGACATGTTCAACAAGGGCAGTTTGATTCATAAGGATGAATTATCCACTTTCCGTCTAAACTCATAATAATGCTGAGTTTCATTAATGATATCATGACTCTGATAGTAAGCCCGGAAATGTTAAAAATGAAGACAATTTCAAAAAAATGGTCAACAAAAAACCCCTCATAATTTCTTATGAGGGGTTTATAAAATTTATAGGGCGAAACTCGGGTAAAGCTGTCTTTACCTGTTCCGCGACCCACCTGTTTCAGCTGGTGGCAGGCTCTCAAGGCCGCGCAGCAGCTCTTCTTCGGTCATCGTATCAACATTCATGTCGAAACTCTGATCATCCTGGCCAATAATAACCGGCGCTCTGGTATCTGTTGAAATAACCGGCGCTGCTTCGGGCTCTGGCTCATCAACTTCAACATATTTCTGCATGGAATGAATGAGATCTTCTTCCATATCATCAGGTGAAATCGTTTCTGAAGCAATTTCACGAAGAGCAACAACCGGGTTTTTATCATTATCCCGTTCAACGGTGATAGGAGCCCCAGAAGAAATAGACCGCGCCCGATGTCCGGAAAGCAACACAAGTTTGAACCTGTTTGGTACTTTATCAACGCAATCTTCAACCGTTACACGTGCCATGAAAAAAACCTTTTTAATTGAATTCAATGATTTAACGAAAATTTGTCAATGCAGACAACAAAACAAACATTTTCGAAGTTCCGTACAAATTACTGGTTCATCATAATAAATTATTTTGCGCCAATCGGTCAGCAAAATAGCATCCCGGCCCCATAATCGTGTCAAAATTTCACGAAATCAGCACCAGAAACAACCAGATTTACGGATTTAGACGCCACATTCTCACAACTTTATGGATTTTTCAAGTCTTTCTATCGATCGGACCTCTAAAGCTGAGCAATTCTGCACCAAAAGCGATCCGACCCTTAATCCGAATACAGGGTGCCGCCATAACGGGCAAATCTCGGATAATGGCAACAATACAAACCCGCGCCGGTGCATTTCGTTATGCGGGTAAACCAGCCGTGATATCTTCGCCTGGCCATACTGCGCCTTCACGTCTTTCCCTTTATCCGCACGACTGACTTTTCGCCTCACGCCTTGTCGCCAGCCACTAATTCTGAATTTGTAATCAATAATATCAATATCAAGCGGGCGCGGCCCCCAATAAAGCCCGCCCCGTCGGCCAGCCTGCCGTTCCAGCAGTTTGATCAGTTTTAAAAGTTTTTCCGGGTGATGCGATGTCTCACAACAGGCAACAAAATTATAAAAATCATCCTGATAAGAGGCCCCGCTCGCTGGCGTGATATAAAGTGAAGAAGTTTTTAAAAAGCACACCCCCGCCTGCTGCAATCCTGAAACCGCAGCTTCCAGCACTTCCACTGGCCCGCCCTGCTCACCCGCCATATTCGAGCCAAAGGCAAGTATCACTTTATCTTTTGCCATAACCACCTGATTTCATGTGCGCAGCCAAAGTCGCACTATTGGCATAGCGCCCATAGACCCGCTAGACTATTTATTGAACACAATAACTTCTAAGCGCAATAACAAAAAAACCATAACCACCCAATCATGAGCCATCAAACGTGATAGAAAAAATTGCCGAACCAGCAGCCAACTGTGATCTCTGCCCCCGTCTGGTTGAGTTCAGAGAGCAAAACACCAAACAATTCCCCACCTGGTTCAATGGCGCAGTGCCCTCTTTTGGTGATGAAAACGCAGAGCTTCTGATTGTCGGTCTTGCCCCGGGCCTGCGCGGCGCAAACCAAACAGGCCGCCCCTTCACAGGCGATTACGCCGGTGATCTTCTCTACGCCACCTTGTTAAAATTCGGCTTCGCAAAAGGGGAATATCAATCCCACCCCGAAGACGGGCTTGAATTGATAAACACCCTCATCACCAATGCTGTCCGCTGTGTGCCGCCACAAAACAAACCCATCGGCGCTGAAATTAAAACCTGCCGCTCATTTCTCATCAACCGAATGCAAGCACTTAAAAAACTGAAACTGATCATCTCTCTTGGCCGCATCGCCCATGAAAGCGTCATCGCCTCAAAAAGTCTGAAACAGAAAGATTATAAATTCGTTCACGGTCAGCCAGCCACCCTGCCTGATGGTAAGATATTGCTGAGCAGCTATCATTGCTCGCGCTATAACACCAACACAGGCCGCCTCACCACAGAAATGTTTGAAGACATATTCAGAGCCGCCAGAAAAATTCTGGCAAAATAAAAGCGCAATTAAAAAGCGCAAATAACAAGCTAAGTCTTAGCCATGCTCTTTCAGGATGCGAGATTTCTGCCGGTTCCAGTCACGTTCTTTTTGTGTCTGGCGTTTATCATGCACCTTTTTACCGCGCGCTAAGGCAATTTGCAGCTTGGCAATGCCCCGGTCGTTAAAATAAAGCTTGAGCGGCACAAGCGTCAGCCCATCCCGCTGAATAGAGCCGATCAGTTTTCTGATCTCTTTGGCATGCAACAATAGTTTTCTTGGCCGCCGCGTTTCATGGTTAAAACGCCCCGCCTGGGTATATTCCGGGATATAGCCATTGATGAGAAAAATCTCCCCACCTTCACTGCTGGCATAACTATCAGCAATGCTCGCCTTACCAGTGCGCAGAGATTTAACTTCAGTCCCCTGCAACATAATACCTGCCTCAAAGGTTTCCATGATCTCAAAATCAAATCGCGCCCGCCGGTTCTCAGCGATGGAGCGATGATCAGATTTCTTTTTCTTTTGAGCCATAACGAATTACCAAACAGCGTGAATATTTAAATTCACTAAGCTGACTTATAGAAGCCCCGCACTTTTAAGCGCCGCATCAACAACGCCCCGCGCCTCAGCACTCAGCGGCACCAGCGGCAGCCGCACTTCTTCAGTGCACATGCCAAGCTTAGATAAAGCATATTTCGTCGGCACCGGGTTTGATTCAACAAACAAAGCCTCATGCAAAGGCATTAGCCGATCCTGTATCGTAAGTGCTTTCGCATAATCACCAGCCAGACACGCTTCCTGAAATTCAGAACAAAGCGCAGGCGCCACATTAGACGTCACAGAAATACAACCCTGCCCGCCATGGGCATTAAATCCAAGAGCTGTCGCATCTTCCCCCGAAAGCTGAATAAAATCAGGCCCCATCAGCACGCGCTGCGCTGAAGCTCTGGAAAGATCAGCCGTCGCATCTTTCACACCAACAATATTCGGCAAAGCAAACAACCGCGCCATTGTCGCAGGTGTCATATCAATAACTGAGCGCCCGGGAATGTTATAGATAAAGATCGGTACATTTACCGCATCATTCACCGCTTTATAATGCTGATAAAGCCCTTCTTGTATCGGCTTATTATAATATGGCGTTACCACAAGCACAGCACTTGCCCCGGCATCTGCTGCATGTTTTGCAAGGTCAACCGCTTCAATCGTGCTGTTCGATCCGGCTCCGGCAATCACCGGCACCCGGCCATCAGCCACCTCAATGCATAATTCAACAACCCGCTTATGTTCCTCATGCGACAAAGTCGGGCTCTCACCGGTTGTGCCAACAGGCACCAGACCATGAGTACCCGCCTCAATCTGATGTTGAACAATCGTCTCAAAGCTGGCTTCATCAACCTTTCCATCACGAAAAGGGGTTATCAGCGCGGTATTTGACCCACGAAACATATTCATCTCTTTTCTATATAATTCTTTATTCTGTGGAACAGGACAATAGACACTGAACAATTAGAGGGCAAGCACTCTCCTCACATTCCACCTGATAAAACAACTCATTAAACTGTGAATTGTTCCGATAACTGAACGCGAGACAATGCAAAAGCCCAAAATTTATGCAAAATATGAAAAACATTATCATATTGCATGAAAACGCCTTATTCAACAGCCACAAATGCAGTCTTAGGGGATCAGGCCGTGATTTAATGGCCGGGATATTCAAAATATACGAAAGTGCAAAACAAATTTAAAGTGCGCGTTATCATTCGTGAAACTGGCTGAAATCAGGTCTTCACGTGGTTAAAAATGAATTGAAATCAAATGTCAAAACAAGTCAGGATCACTATGCCAAAACTCGTCGCGGCACTCACAGCAGCTTTAATTCTTTTCACAGCCCCCCTATTCACAGGCTCTCTCCCGGCTGAGGCCAGAAAAAATGTCCCCCTTCCGGTTAAAAAGACAATCACAGAGGTAAAAAAAGCTGAGCTTAAAAAAGCCGGACAATCTGCGGATAAATCAGAAGAGATAAATTCGGCAAAAATTGAAAGCCCGGCCATTGAGCAGAAAGTCACAACAGAGCTAAAAGGCGAGCTCGCAGCCCTGAACAAAATTGGCCTCACCAAAACTGATATTGAAAATCTGAACGACGCTATTAAAGCGGTGTATCGAAAAGATGCCGAAAAAGGCATGAAAATAGCTGGCAAAATCAACAATAAAACCGCAAAAAAAATTGTTGAATGGTATAGCCTGCGCCATTCTTCCATCAACAGCGACTATAAAGACCTGACTGTTTTCCTTGATGAACACCCCGGCTGGCCTAGCCGTTCGCGTTTGTTTGCAAAGATAGAAGCTGAAATGTATCGTGGCAGCCTGACAGCCGAACAAACCAGAGAATATTTCAAGAACCGCGCCCCGGTAACCTCAGCAGGTAAATACGCCCACGCTGAAGCCTTGCTGAAGCTGAACAAAAAAGATGAAGCAACAAAGCTGATCCGCGATATCTGGCATGACCCAAGAATGCCATCTTATATCGAAAAGCTGATCCTTAAAAACCACAGCCTCTTGCTGCGCGAAGAAGACCATAAAATCCGCGTTGACCGCCTGTTATATACAGGCAGAAAATCAAAAATCAGATCAGCCCTCAGAACATCAAAAAAAGTCGGTAAAGAAGAAGAGGCCGCCGCCCGCTTTCGCGCCGCGGTCACCAAGCGCCAGATCAGACACGCCAGAAAATTACTATCAAAACTTGATAAAAAAACCAAAGCCCTCCCGGGTGTTTATTTATCTCGCGTTCAGCTGGCCCGCCGCGGCAGAAAAATGAAACAGGCCGCCAATCTCCTCATGAGCGCCAAGTTTAAACCCGAAGAAATCACAGATAAAGATGAGTGGTGGAAAGAGCGCCGCATTCACTGTCAGCACGCTTACAACAATCATGAATATAAAACCGCTTACAAGATTGCCAGCAGCCATGAAAATCCAACCGTTAATCATTATAATGAGGCTGAATTCCTAAGCGGCTGGATCGCCCTGCGTTTTCTTAAAAAACCAAAACTTGCAGCCACCCATTTTGAAAAATTCAAAAAAGCAGCAGATGGCCCTCGCACCGGTTCGAAATCAGCCTATTGGATGGGTCGCACCCAGATTGAGCTGAAAAACAAGAAACTCGCCCTAGAAAACTTCAAGCAAAGCGCAGCTTATTTCAACACCTATTACGGCCAGCTAGCCGCCCATCAGCTTGGTAAAGAAAGCCCACCCATTAAAATTTCTGAGCCAGTGACAATCACAGCTGAACAAACCCAAAGCTTCACAGCGAAAGAAGAAATCCAGGCCATTATTCTCGCCCATCTGGCTGATGAAAGGTCAATTGTCCGTTTGTTCTTCTCACATTTGCGCTATCACTATAAACAACCTTCAGAGTTGGCCCTCCTCGCCAAACTCGCCAGTGAACTGGGCTATAATCAAAGCTCTGTTCGCATTGGCAAAACCGCCATGTCTAAGGGTCATGATATGGCGCATATGGTTCATTATGCATATCCGGTAAATTTCATGCCGGCCTATAAACCACTGCGCTCTGTCCCTGAAAAATCTCTGGTTTACTCCATCGCAAGGCAAGAAAGTGAGTTTAACGAAAAAATCGTCAGCCATGCCGGTGCCCGCGGTCTTCTGCAGGTGATGCCCGCAACCATGAAATATGTCGCCAGAAAATATAAGGTGAAACGCAAAGTCGCCTGGCTCACACAAAAACCTGCCTTTAACGCCCAGATTGCCAGCGCCTATATCGGCGACAGACATGACGAATTTGGCGGCTCATACATCATGACTTTCGCTGGCTTTAATGCTGGCCCAGGCCGTGTACGCCAATGGGTCAAAAAATTTGGTGACCCCCGCTCCGGTCACATTGACCCGATCGACTGGGTTGAACGCATTCCATTTAAAGAAACCAGAAACTATGTCCAGAAAGTTCTCGCCAATGTTCAGGTTTATCGCGCCCGCCTGAAAACAGGCACTGCCAAAATCAATACCCACAAAGATCTTTACAGGGGTAAATTTTAACGCCGAAAACAATTCAATGCAGATTGAATTCCGAGCAAAAAACAGCAATACTCACCCCTGAAAGCGGCTTGCGGAAATAACACTCAAGATTGTGCGCTGATCTGAGGTGTAAGGCCCTGATTTTAAGTTTTAAGGTTGTTTAATGGCAGATGCCAACGAAATAATGGCCCCGGAAATATTGCCCCAGGGCGAACCCCGCCGCAACTGGCGTGATATATATTTCACCGGCTATGATGGCATTCGCCTATATGCGCGCCATTATCCGGGCGATAAATCAAAACGGCCAATTGTCTGTCTTAGCAACATCACGCAAAACGGCCGTTCCTACGAACCTCTCGCCAACGCCATTTCAAGCCATAAATTCGGCAATCGCCCGGTGTACACCATAGATTATCGCGGCCGCGGTCTTTCTGAAAATGACCCAAACTGGAAAAATTACACCCCCCTCATCGAGATGGCTGATCTGATGAATTTTCTCAGTTTAGAGCGCATCCACCAGCCAACCTTCATCGGCTCAGGCTGGGGCGGCGTCATCCTCATGACATTAGCCACCATGCACAGCTCAATGTTAGGGCCGGTTATTCTAAATGACACGGGGCCCAAATTTGAAACCAACGGCATCATCCGTGTCCACGCATTCATTGGCCGTCTCCCGTTACCAACAAGCTGGCTAAAAGCAGCAGAGCAACTAAAAGATCTGTATGGCAACAGCTTTACAGACCTGACCAATGAAGACTGGCGCCGCATCGCTTATCAGAATTTTAATCAAAAAGATGGCAAGCCAGCCCCGGCCTATGACCCGGAGTTACAAAAAGCATTGATGATGCTTGACGTCACCAAAGGCCCGCCCATCATGTGGGAGCAGTTTTTAGCTCTCAGTCATGTGCCAGTGCTGGCCATCAGAGGTGAAAACTCAGACGTATTAAGCAAAGCCACATTTGAAGAAATGTTCAACAGGCACCCGAATTTACAAATGTTCACTGTCGCCAATGAAGGCCATTGCCCCTTGCTGGATGATGACCTCACCATAGAGCGCATTCGTTTGTTTTTAGAAAAATGTGACCAGCCTGCCCATTATGAAGATGAAGAAGAAGCCAGTTATGAAAACCCTGCCTACGGCCAGCATCACTCATCCCTGATCTCTTAAACGATCAGAACCGCCATTATTTTAGATCAACCGGATGCCACAGTTATAGAAACGCTGTTTTATGAATCATCATAAAGCTTGGAAAAATCAGTGTCCCCACCATCTTTCAGCACTTTCGCCTGAACAACCCAATATTGCCGCTCAACCCGCCCGGCCGTGCCAAGCAACCCATTAATACGGTCCATGTCAGTCTGTTGCCACGCGGCGATTTGCGCATAAGTCGTAACGCCAATACCTTTTAGTGCCGTTGCCGCCTCATCATCAATACCTCTGATCCGCTTCAGATCATCAGCATCACCAGTTGCAATCCCGCCAGGCACATCATTCTGCCCTTCAGAAATCAGCGCCGAAGCCGTTGCAATCCACTGATCAATCCGTTCATGAGAAGGCAGCTCCAGTAACCCCCGCGCCCAGTCAGAGTCTGCACCAGACCAGTTCGCTATTTGTGATAGTTCTGTAATGCCATTTTTAGAAAGCAGAGTTTTCTCATGCTCAGTCAGGTCTTCAATTTTATCAAGCTCAGCCAACCGCGCTATCAGGGCCGAAGCTGAAAACAGCCCACCTCCCTCATTTTGCTCACCTGACTTTTGCTTATCAAGGGCCTCCTGCGCCAGTTCGCGCCAGTTTTCCTTTAATATACGGTCATCTCTGAACTCAAGCTGCTCACTGATTTCAGAAATCGCTTCATCTGACCAGTTGGCAATCTGAGATAATTTATAAACACCAAGCAAATTCAGCTTTTTCTCTAACCCGGTTGAAATAAACCTGATCTGCTTGAGGTCATCACTATCGACCGGGCGCACATAACCACCCTCATCTTCTTCACTCAAGTCTTCTGAGCTCATTTCCTCAGAAGTTGTGTCTTCAGTACTTGTATCCTCAGTGCTTGCATCCTCAGTACTTACTTCGACAGAACTGATTTCTTCGGATTTTTCTTCCTGATCAGAGAGTTGATCGGCCACAACATCAGTGGCTTCATCTAAAGCACTCTTTGTCACATCCTGCGCGTCTTCAATAATTTCCTCAGCCGTATCAGTCACTTCCTCGACTATATCACTCGCTTTTGAAACAACATCTTCAACAACAGCACCTGCTGCTGTAAATGCTGATGTCTCTAACGCATCCCCATTTCCATTCTTGGCTTGAATGCGCCGTCCGCTCTGATAGCGGCTCTTCCACTCTTCATCACGCTCAGCCCGTTCTTTTTCACCAAACAACCGACGGTCTTCGCGGCGTTTTGTAATTTCCTCAGACGTCATGCCACTTTCGTCAAAGTCGTCATCTTCCTGAACATCAGCAGTTTCAGAAGCAAATTCAGTTTCAGCCTCATCAGAAGCCACATCATCCTGCTGCTGCTCCTCTGAAACAACCTCCGTAGCCTCAACTTCGAGCGCACTATCTTCAGGTGTCAGATCAATAATTTCAGATGCAGCCTCACTCTCGCCAACCGGATCCTCACTTAATTGCTCAACGTCTCCTGCCTCTGTAGCTTCTTCCTGAACATCAGGCATCAAAGCTACAGCATCACCGGTTTCAGAAACATCATCAGCCTCAACCTCAGTTTGACCAACCAGACTTTGCGCATAAACTGTCAAAGCACCTGAAGACAAAATCTTCGCCTGCTCAATCCAGCCTTGTTCATTTAAAGTGCTTGATAGATTGAATTTCTCCCGCAAATACCCAACCTGGCGCTCATTCAGTGCCGCGATCTGATCATATCTGCGCAGGCCAATCTCTTTGAGTTGTGAACCAAGCCCAGCATCAATCCCTTTGATCAGGGTCAGGTCATCATCCTCACCCTCAGTGATAAAAACAATATCACTATAATCATCAGCTTCAGCCACAACTGGCACCTGAACATCTGTTCGTTCAGTTTCAGAGACTGTTTCTTCAGAGACAGTTACTTCAGAAAGAGTTTCTTCAGAAAGAGTTTCCTCATCAGCATCGCTCTGCTCTTCCTGTTCCTGCACTTCCTGCGCACCAAGAACAGACGCAACAGCAGCCTCAGCGATTTCATCACTAGTAAAGTTTTCATCTACAGAGCTGGCCTCGTCTACCACCTGCTCTGGTTCTGCATCTTCTTCAATCACAACTTCAGTAACAGAATCTTCTGTAGCAACCTCTTCCTCATCAGCCCCTTCACTCGCCTGATCATGCGCTTCATAATCAGCCGCAGTAAATTCCGTCTCCTGAACTTCAGGTTCAGCTGCAACTTCTACTTCAGGGGCTGTCTCTTGCTCAGCCACAACCTCTTCTTCAGTAGCAGGTTCCTCTTCCTCTGCAATACCTACAGTCGTATCACCAAGCTCTGCCACTTCTGGCATATCTTCATCCTGCAGCGGTTGCGCGACATTTTCAGCCCCGGCATCAATGCTGTCATCACCTTGCTCTTCAGCACGGCTGACATCACCTTCTGTGTCAATTGCATCTGCAACCGCCTCTGCGGGCTGTTCTGTCCAGGCCTCTGCGGGGCTTTCCTCAGCTTCATCTGAAGTCACATGAACAGAAGCACTTTCTTCCCTCAAATGCTGGTTTGCCACTACAGTCGCCCCGGCCGCAGCAGCTACACCGGCTCCAGCGCCGGCAAACGGATTTTCAAAAATGCTTTTATGCGGTTTTTTAGCAAAGAAATAAGTCTTAAAGCTCCGCGCTGCCCCTCCGATAGCCGCCCCCAGAAAGAAGAACAAAACCATAAGGCCCAGAACATATAAAATTAATACGAAGTCTTGCATTTAACTATCCCAACTAAATTTCCCGCGTGTAAGTCAGCTCAATACAGCTATCTCGGCAGTTTCCGCTGCTTTAATTTCTGCCCAACATCCACCTAGTCAACACTAAACCAGCCCACAATCAGGCCCAGACAAAGCGCAAAAAGCATATAAGGCAACAAAGATATAATCAGATAACTCATAACCAAAACTCCATTTCAGCCTCAACTGTTCATCTGCAATAAATTCCAGCTAAAGCCAAACCTAATTTTCAAAAACAACAAACTCAATCCGCCGGTTTAAAGCTTTTCCTTCAGCTGTCCCGTTTGAGGCAACTGGTTTCTTTTCACCAAAACCTTTTGTATCAAGCCGGATTCTCGGAATCCCAAGCTCACCAAGGTGTGAGATCACAGCCCTCGCCCGGCGCAGACTCAATTCAAGATTATAGGCATCAGAACCATCTGAGTCAGTGTGCCCTTCCACCCGAATGACCGTATTGCTGCACTTCGCTGCAACGGAATAAACTTTAGAAAGCACATCATAGCTCGAAGAATTAATGACCGAACTGTTCACCCCAAACCTGATCGCATTGCCCCTCACAATTGAGTTCATCAGCAATTGACACTCTTTGGCGTTAACCGCACCACTCTCTTTGTGAATTTCTGATAAGCGCTTGGCAGTTTCCTCCGGGCTGAGCCATTGTCTTTTTATAGCAAGCTCGGCTTCATTAGTGACTTTTTCTTCGTCTTTATTCGCTTCAGCTTCAGCAGCGGCTTTTGCTTCAGCCTCTGCCTTTTCGCGGGCAGCTTTTTCGGCTCTCGCCTTCTCTTCAGCTTCAGCTTTTGCCTTTAGCCCTGCGGCTTCTTTCTCCGCGGCTAGTTTCTCCGCTTCAGCCTTCGCCTCTGCCTCTGCTTTCGCCTTAGCTTCAGCCTCAGCGGCCAGTTCAGCTTCTCGTTTTAACGCCGCTTCTTCCTCAGCTTTTTTACGGGCCGCTTCTTCTCGCGCCCTTATCTCACTATCATCAAACTGAACTCCGTTAATCCAGTCTATATTATCCGGTAATGCGGCTGGCTTACTCTCAAATCCTTTGGCAACAATTTCATCTTTCGTGTCGCCGGATATTGTCATTTGCTCATCACTTAACAACAGCTGACCATTATTAATCGAACTCAGCAATGAAGTGCCAGCTTTTATCGCCTCAAGAAAATTAACCGGCGCCCCTTTTGCGAGAGTCGTCTCATCAACAATCTTCAACGCTGGAAATGCAGATTTCACAGCACTAAAAATGGCCGCTCTATCCTCTTCACTTTCAACCACACCATCAATTGTCACAGCATCATCACCCCGGCTGACCCTGAGCTCAAATGGTGAAGCAGCAGGCAGCTCTTTTTCCTTAACTGAGATGTCATCTGTAATTTTATATCCAGTCGGATAGCCGGTGCGCAGCGTGGTTTTAACAGCCGTCGCCGTTCCTCTATCAACGGCCAGACCTTCCAGTTTCACACTGCGTTCTTCAATCATAAAAACGCCACTCTCAAGCTTTGAAAGTTCTGTCAGTGAAAGTAACACAGCAGCCTGCCAGTCATTCGGCGCGCCATCACCCAGTCTTAAATTGTCCTCAATCGTTTTTCCCGGGTAAAGTTTTTTAACAGCGGCAACAATCTCTGCCTTACTGTTCGCATCAGGTACAACACCCTCTAAAAGCATCGAGCCGCCTTCATATTTCCCATTGAGAAAATAGTTCTCAACCAAAGGCGGTTTAATGGTGATGGAATCCGCCTTCATTTTCAAAGGCAGCTCACCACTGAAATTTTCTTTAAGCCCCCCAAAAGCCGCCTCATCCAGAGCCGAGCCGATAATGCTGATTTTTTTATCAGTAAGATAAACCGTGCCATAACGCATCCGCGCCAACTGACCCAGCCCGTAACTGATCTGCCCGAACCATTCATCATCATCAGGCGCACCGCGCGCAACTTTCAACTTGTCCTCAAGTTTAGCCTGAGGAAATTTCGCCTTCGCCAGACCAATCACAGACTGACTGATCTGCTTGTTAGGCACATATCCTTCAAGCACGATCTTGCCCTTTTCATGCCTGCCAGACCAGACAAAAGGCGCCACAATTTTTGAAAGGGATAATTTATCTAGAACCCGCCTGACACCATAAACACCGCCAACGATATTGATCGCTTTTATTCGTTGTTCAGCAGAAGGAGCTTCCCCCTTGATGACACCATCTAGCCCGATAAATTCAGGTTGCGCCCAGGAAATATCAGCAGCGCGCAATGCTGCCAGCGACCGCTTGGTTAAATCACGTTCAATCCGGTCTTTCATACCAAGTGCTACAATAGGAGCAATCAGGATAAGAACAAAAAGTCCCCAGAACCAACGACGACGGGGTTTGGCTTTACGCACCATAAATGTAAGCTCCCTACCTTAACATTCCACGCGAATACATAATGTATCCATACAAATAACGGGCCAATAATTCGAATAGTCCTGCAAACCAGTTCAGAACAAGGTCAAAAAAGCGGCGATACCATAAGAGTGATAGCAAACACCTCTTCTGAGAACTGAAAGCCGATCATTTAACGTCATCAAATTTGTGAATACACCTTAAATTATCAAGCAATCCTCTTCATAAAAGGCGAAGTGAGAAAATCAAAACACTCATCCCTCTAATCCACATTTCATCTTGGGTAAATATAAATCACTTCCCCAAAAGCCCGTAAATATGACCATTTTAACAAAGGCCCGAATTAACGATAACGGTGTTAACAATATTCATCAGCCAACACCCAACAGCTCACAATATTATCAAACAATTACGTAAACTTGGCGACAGCCCGACAATTCAGTCAGCCAGCTTCAGCATGATTAATCACATTGCGGCCTCACTATATCCAACAGACTGCCACATTCCAAGGCCTTATTATCCCCGAAATCTGAACCAAATTATCATTTTTGCTAAAAAAACGGCAACAATAACAGTCTGCGATGGAAAAATGTAAGACGTCTACAGAACGGCCTCCGCAGAATTGTCTTCTCCTCTGCCAGACAAAGCCTCCCTCATACCCATTTACTGACAGATAGAAGAAATAAAAGCCATCACCATCCGAAAAGCAAATCAATCCCTGCGCTAAATCCAGCCTGTGAATAAAACAGCCACTCCATGCGCCACCTGAGACAAAAAGGCCATCCCACAAATCACTCAAAAAGTTCATTCACACTTGTTGCTCGCAATAGTGTTACTTTGAATTCTACCCCCCCTATGCGACAATTTAACTATGAATGTAACCAGTCTCTTCAATATTGGTTCGGCATTCCAAAAAACAAAAGAAAGCTGCGCTATGAGATACCTCCTGTCAGTCCTGAAAATCACTGTATTACTTATCATGCCCCTTTTCATGGCATCACCCTCATATGCACAGAACATGATGGATCATGTCGACCTGACCGGCAAAAACATGACTGAAGCCGAACTGACCCGCGAACAGGTGATAGAGAAACTAAAATCCACCACCAGGCAAAACCCGGCTGATTTTTCTTCTCTCGCTTTAAACGGCCTCGACCTGAGTGGGCTGGATTTATCAGGTGTCAATTTTCGCGCCGCCAATATGAACAACACAAACTTTGAAAACGCCATCATGCAAGGTGCCATTCTTGATCAGGCCTGGATGCTGAAAGCAAATATGAAAAACGCTGACCTCAAAGGTGCCAGCATTTTTCAGGCACAGATGCTTGACGTCAACCTTGAGAACGCAAATTTATCCGGTAGCAAAATCGCCGCCAATCTCAGCCGCGCCAATCTGAAAAACGCCAAGCTGAATGGAGCCAATCTTTCAGCTGATATGCGCAACCAGTCTATGGGGCTGATCACAGGCAACCTTAGTTCAGCAAATCTTGAAAATGCAGATCTGAGTGATGCCAACCTTTCAAGAACCATATTGGAGTTCGCCAATCTGAAAAACGCCAAACTGAATAACGCCAATGCTGAAAAGGCACAATTCGATGGCGCAAGATTGGAAAATACAGACATTACCAACACCAATTTTATAGACGCAGATATGAGCAGCGCTACGCTGATCAACCTGATCGGTCATGAAAAAAGCAATTTGGCAAAAGCCAAAAATGTTGGCAAACTGCAATAAGGAGCATCATAAAACAAAAAACCATCCGCTATCATGAGGAATGAGACCAAACAGCATGCCGTCACGCCGCCAATTCCTCCAATCTCTGTCACTTCCTTTTTTGTCACTTCTTGCCTTATCATCCTCCTTCACACATTCAGGCATCCAACAAGTCAATGCCACCCCACAAAAGAATAAAAACAATATCCGGCCAGAACTCGGCGTCCACCTCCCGCTCTGGCATCAGGGAGAGCTGGACCCGGATCAGTTCTGGAAAGAGGTATACTCAGAGTTAAATGAAACCGGCATAAGCCAGTGCCTGATCCTGAATTATTACTTTGTTGATCCAGTCTCAGCAAAAATTTCAAAGAAAAGCCAGTTTAACAGCAACCACTCACCAAAAATCCCATTCCTTGAAAAAGCAATGCAATTGGCGCCAGCTCATAACATCAAAGCCTCACTTTATCCTGTGCTGGAAATAGACAACCCCCATCAGATCGGCGCAATATGGCGCGGCAACCTCAATTTCTTCGGTGTTACTCTCAAAAATTTTTTCAATGAATATAGTCGCCTCATCATGGAGCTGGCCCAGATCAGCGTGAACAATAACGCCCAGTATATTTACCTCGGCTCAGAACTTGCCAGCCTCACCCACAACATTGCCGCCCGCCCGTTTTGGGAGCAACTCCTTTATGATCTCCATTCCCTGAACATCAAAGGAACCACAAAAATGACCTACGCCGCCCATTGGGAAGAATACCTCACCTTTCCCTTCTGGCGGCAATTGGATTCGATCGGCATTGACGCATACTTCCCCCTCGCCAGTGCGCAACAATCAGCCGGTATCAACAATCCGTCACTCAGCCAGATAGCAGCAAATCTGAAACCGCAGATGAATGAGTTATATAATTTTGCCAGACAACACCAGCGCCCGCTGCATCTGAGTGAATTTGGCCTCACTCCATTTGATCAGACAACTACAACACCCTGGCAACAGTCCCCGTCATATCTTAAAGACGAAAGTGAACGCCTGAATAGTTTTAAAGCCCTGTTGAACTGCCTTGAAAATGAAGTTGAGGATAGCAACCATTTGCGCATCAAAAACCAGCCCTGGCTATCTTCCGTTAATTTCTGGCACTGGAAATTACCCGGTCGTAATGGTAGTAATTACAATATCGAACCGGGTTCAGACGTCGCCCGGCTGATAAAAAACTATTCTGAGAAAAAATAATAATCACAAGTCAAAGGCCCGGCTATCTCGCAACAGCCCTGACAAACCGCCTTAAAAACAACCCCCGCGCTTCAGCCAGCACAGCGGCACCCGCAATATCACTTGAACCATAAACATGTTTTTCAAAAAAATGACCTGAAAGCGCAAAACCGTTCAAAAGGTCACTCCCAAGCACATCACCTTCGCCAGCACTACAAAGAAAGGGCGGCAGATCAAGCAGCTTGTTTTTATATGGTTCCCCCGCCTCTTTTGAAACAGCCTTGCCAGATTTGGGCGAAACATAAATCAGATCATCACGCCGTCCTGAAGCCGCACATTCTCTTAAATCAAGCCGGAACCCGAGTTCAGACAAAACTTCAAGCTCAAACCGCACCATCAAAGCCGGCCAGATATCAGCATCCTCCATATGCGAAAGCACAACCCGCGCCCCCTTATAAAGCCCAGGATGCGGGTCACGTTCAGCAAATAAAGCCAGAGAAGCACAAATCGAACCAAGCGCAGATAGAGCCAGCGGGTCATCAAACAATCGAGACGCAACCGGGTCAAGCAGTTCAACGGTAAAACTACCAAGATGCTCATCCAGCCGCGCCCGCCACGCCAGCCGCGCCACATTACCCGCCTGCAAAACGGGACGCATCCGGCGGGATTTCCCCCCACGCACCAGACCAAGGTGCCGCCCATGCTCAGACGTAAAAACCTCTGCCAGCACACTGGTTTCACCATGGTTCTTTAAAGAAAGTACAATCCCATCTTCAATCCATTCCATAGCAAATCCTGAGCTTTAGAAAATTAGAGTTGTTCCTGAAAAAATGAAAATAAAGTCATCCACTAAAAATAAAAATCCAAAACTAACTATGCCCAGCCAAACCTCTCTCCGAAGCACCAGCGCCGGTTGCTTGAAGGCAACCTGAAGGCGCACTAAATAAACATCTGAAACCCCATCTCAACCCTCCGTAGTACTAGGGGCGGATGCCTAGTGGGCATCTGAAGCCCCATCAGAAGAGAACGAAATAAGACCCAACAATGCTCTCAATCCCCTCCGGCGTACCAGCCCCGGTTGCCTAGTGGGCAACTGAAGGGGCATCAAAAGAGTCTTTATCAGCTTGGAAAATCCAGCCCCATCTCATGGAACCGGGCCGGGTCATCCCCCCAGCGCTCCCTTACCTTCACAAACAAAAACAAATGCACTGGCACACCAAGAATCTCACTCAGCTCCTTGCGTGATGACATAGAAATACTTTTCACCGCATCGCCATTCTTCCCAAGCACTATTTTTTTCTGGCTGTCTCTCTCAACATAGATCACCTGCTCAACCCGAACTGATTTATCCTTCTTGACCTTCCAGTCAATGGTTTCAACAGTTGTCGCATAGGGCAATTCATCGTGTAATCTTAAGAATAACTTCTCCCGCGTGATCTCAGCCGCCGTATGCCGCATCGGCGCATCTGTTAACTGGTCTTCAGGATAAAGCCAGGGAGAGAGCGGCAAATGCGCCTTGAGATAAGTCACAAGCTCATCTGTCCCATTACCCTTTGTCGCTGAAATATACAAAACCTCATCAAAAGAAACCTCTTCGCTGAGCTCTTTGGTTAATTTCAGCAAATCTTCACGGCGCACCAGATCCATTTTATTGATCGCCAGAGCCAGTTGATATTTGGTATTTTTCAGTTTTTTCAATATCGCCGCCACATCACTCGTCAACCCCTTTTGAGCATCAACCAGTAACACAACCAGGTCAGCATCCGCCGCCCCACCCCAGGCCGCATCCACCATGGCCCGATCAAGCCGCCTTTTGGGGGCAAAAATCCCTGGCGTATCCACAAACACAATCTGCGTTTCATCAAAAATAGCAATGCCGCGAATGCGGCTACGCGTTGTTTGCACTTTGCGAGTGACAATAGATACCTTTGTCCCGACCAGCCTGTTCATCAGCGTTGATTTGCCGGCATTCGGCGCGCCAATCAACGCCACAAAACCACAGCGCTTGTTCATTTCAAAAGCGTCACTGGCTCCATCCTCTGTTTGGGACGGCAAACCATGCGCCGAGGTAATCTCTTCATCAGAAGAATTCATCATATATCATTTCCATTTAGGTGATCTTGTTAAACTGATCATATCAGACTAATTTTATTGGACTGATATGATTTGAATGATTTTAAAAGTGTACAGAGAAATAAACCGGTACTGCTCTCATAAAGCTGATTTTTTACCAATCAGCACAATAGCACAAACATTCATTTCAGGCTTGTTCAGTCTTCTTCCCAGACTTTAACCCGAATGAGCAAGTCTCTCGCAGCATTTTGCTCAGCAATACGTTTTGAAACACCTGTTCCAAAACCAGAACCAGGCTTGCCACCTTCTTTTGTCTCAAAATCCACCTGAAGGCCCGCCACATAAACCTGCGCCTCAAAAACAGGGTTATGGTCCGGCCCTGTCCGGTTAATATGCTGATATGTTGGCAGATCAAACCCCTGCCCCTGCGCCCATTCCTGCAGTGCGGTTTTGGCATCCAGACTGACTTTCTGACCGCTCACCAGTTTATCAGACCATAATTTGCAAATCACTTTATCCGCAGCCTTATAGCCACCATCAAGAAAAACAGCACCAAGCAAAGCTTCCATCGCATTAGCCAGAATTGTAGATTTTTTCCGCCCGCCAGACCGTTCTTCGCCAGCGCTCAGAATGACATAATCACCAAGCGATAAATCAACCGCAATTTCGGCACAGGTCTTGCGGCGAACCAGGCTGTTATAACGGCGCGCCAGCCCCCCTTCATCGCTCTGAGGATATAGCTTCAGTAATGCTGCAGAAATTGACAGACCAAGCACCCTGTCGCCCAAAAATTCCAGCCGCTCATTATCCTGATCTGAAACCTCAGCCTTTTTTGCAGCCAGGTCGCTTGCCTGCCTACTAGCCTGACTGCTAGCATGAGTAAGCGCTGAAATCAGTTTTTGCTGATCTTTAAAATGATAATTGATTTTTTTCTCTAACTGATCAGGCGAGCGCGTTTTTAATGCAGCATTTTTCTTAACCCTGGCCGCCTTCGCCTTTTTGGCAACGGGCAATTCATCACTGCTTTTATTATCTTTGCTTTTACCATCTGCGCCTTTATCAGTCACGACCATTACCGCACGAGTTTAAATATCCGCGCCCAGCGAATATTGAATAAACCACTTGAAGGGTCATCCGACGACCCCTTCGAGAAAAAGATCATCTGTGCCTTACCAACCAGATTTTCATATGGCACAAAGCTGACATCAGGGTCCCGGCTGTCAGACGAATTATCCCGGTTGTCACCCATCATGAAATAATGCCCTTTAGGTACCGTATAAACATCTGTATTGTCAGTATAGCTGCGCCCATTATGCGGCTGCTCATCAAGAGAGAGGTACTTAACCCCATTTGGCAAAGTTTCCTCAAACCGTGCAACTGCCCGCTCATTGACACTTTCAACAAACTGACCATCTCGTTTTTTGGGCACAGGCTTGCCATTGATATGCAGAATACCGCCAATCATCTGGATTTTATCACCCGGCAATCCAATCACCCGTTTGATATAATCCTGGCTGCTGTCACGCGGCAATTTAAAAACAACCACATCACCGCGCTCAGGCTCACTGCCAAAAACCCGGCCCGAAAACAAATCCGTCCCAAAGGTATATTTACTGTAGCCATAGCTGAATTTACTGACAAACAGATAATCACCAATCAGCAGATTGCCCTGCATAGAGCCTGAGGGAATGTTAAACGGTTGCAGAATGAAGATCCTGACAATAATCGCCAGTAAAATGGCATGGAAAACTATTTTGAAAATTTCCCACCAGCCTTCATCCGAAGCGGCACCGCTTTTCTCAACATCAGTACTCATTTAAAAACAACTCCTTCAGATGAAAACCTTTTTTTCACAGCTGCCTATAGCGCAAAATTACAGTGCAAGGCAATCATTTAAGCCTGACAATCAGCGATAGTTTTGTTCAACTTTACTAATAACAGATATAAGGACCGGGTAGGGAAATTAAAGATCTAGCCGATTCAAGCCCTGATCAGACACTATCAGGCCATTTGCGCCGAAATAATGACAAAAGCCTGTGCCGTTGGGTAATCATCAGTAATCGTCAGATGAATAACAGACTTATAGCCGGCAGGTACCATAGAACTGAGCCGTTCCTGCGCTTTTCCGGTCAAGACCATTGATGGCGCGCCATTCGGGTTATTAACCACCCCAAGGTCACGCCACGCCACGCCAGAGGCAATCCCCGTTCCAAGCGCCTTAGCGCAGGCTTCTTTCGCCGCAAACCGTTTTGCATATGATGAAGCTCTTAAATGACGGCGCTCTGATTTCTTGCGTTCAACATCAGTAAAAACCCGGTTGATAAATCGATCACCATAAGTTTCAAGCGTTTTCTCAATCCGCCTGATGTCTATGATGTCATTGCCAATGCCAAGAATCATAAGTTCTGCCCTTAAAAGCATAAAAACAACAAACAAAAACCGTTCCGATAAACGGTCAGTTATGTCATTTTGTGTTCACCTGAAACAGCCTCAACCACCTCGCGAGCCCGCTTTTGCAATAGCGCAAGCCGGCGTCCCTGATAGTTTTCAACCAGTTTTCGAATGATAAAATAACCAAAGAACGCCGTTACAAAACCAAGCGGTAAACCACCGATCATCATAGGTTTCATGTAAATTTCATAGGCGTTATCAAGGGCATAAAAAAAACCGTTAGAAAAAATATCCAACAGATCAGCAACCTTGAATTCCTTCGCCTCATTCCCCAAAATCCAGTGTCCAAACTTATAAGCCGATGCCCAGATAAATGGAAATGTCAGCGGATTGCCAAAAAAAGTACCAAGCGCTGAAGCGATGATATTACCACCGACAACATAAGCAAGCATTCCGGCGGCTAAAAAATGAAATCCCATAATCGGCGTAAAAGAGACCATAATTCCAACCGCACAACCAAGCGCAATGGCATGGGAAGAACCACTTAAGCGGTTCACCCGCAGCAATATATAATTCACAGATCGAGACCAGCTACGCCGGGGCCATAAAAAGATTCGAATATTCTCAGCGGTTGACGCTTTATCACGGCGTTTAAACAACATAAAAGATACAACTCTCTCGATTCAAACAAGAACAATTATGGCAAAACACAACCCACAAAAACTGTCCTAAAACTATAGTATGTGATTATGCCAAAAATCAGCTAAATAAGTATTTATGCTAAGAATTTTTATTTCTCTATAAATGATCTCAACCCAAAAAAGCAAATCACAACAGCAATTTCAAACACAATATTATTTTCTCTGACAAACCAGAGACACAGCCATTCCATTTAAAGAAGATATGAAAATAACGGCAGCGACTTTAAGAGTTGAATTGAAGTTTTTCACAACCACAATTTTTTGCTATAATCTTTTACAAAGCAGCAAATAAAGCCAGAAAATACCTTTGCCACATATTTAAACTAGATTGCCGAAACAAGATCTCGGGAAACAGACATGAACATGAAGTCCATAAAATCTCAATTTCAGTACATCCGGAAAATACCTTCGGTTTTTCCAATCAAGCTGATTTGTGCGGCGCTCTTGTTGACAATTGCCGGTTCTGTTTCAACACCTTTCCCAGCATTGGCAGAAGAGATGAGTGTCTGTGTGATATGTAATGACCCGGGCAAAGTTTATCAATGTCGCTTCGGTACTGCTGAGACTCAATCCGGCTATCAACCAGACCAGACAACAAACCTGAATAATGTGAATATCAAGGGTCTCGAATTTTCCTGCATCCAGGAAATTGCCCAATACGGCGCCCATGGCCAGTGCGCTGCCAATAGAAAAAACCCGACCGAATGCGGCGGAGAGCTTTATTATCTCAAAAATCGCAGTGCCGTTGAATTAAAGCCAGACAATCAGCCAGAAGAGCAACCAATAGAAGCCGCCCGTCCACCAAAGCAAAAACCACCAACCCTGGTAGATGAAACCAAAAAGACATACAAGCAGACAACAAAGTCCGTCCAGAAAGGCTATAACAAAACCACAGAGACGGTGAAAAAGGGCTATGACAGCACCAAAAGTACCGTCAAGTCAGTTGGCGAAACCATCGGTGACGCCGCAACCACCACCTATAAATGCATCACAAGCTTTTTCAACAAATGCTAACGAAAAGCACAGATGCACAATTACGTGGTTATTTCTTCAGCCATTCACGCGCAAGCTTCTGAGCAACTGAAATCTCAATTTTGCTCATTTCACTGGCGATTTCTTTGCGATATGTCAGTGCAGCTCTGTTGCCTTTAAGGGCAGCCAGATTAAACCACTTATGGGCAATCACAAGATTTGCACCCACTTCACGGCCAGCCGCATACATTTTTCCAAGCTCAAACAATGCATCGACAGAGCCACTTTCAATGGCGCTTTCCATCTCAACATTCATAGGCATTTCTAAACGTGCCATAACATTTTTCCTAACTTAAAACAGACCAGAACAAATAAGCCGGGCCTGTGACGCAATACTTCTCTTCAGGTTCAATTGAGAACCCCTGCCGAAGAGAGCCAACAAGTTGACAAGGAAAAGATGTCACAACTATTCAAATATAGAGTAAAAATACGTGGCTAATAAATGACGAACAAACGCCAGTTTTTGTTTTGTTTTGAAGCATTTAGGCAAAAAGCATTACCAACTGACTCGTTTCAGAATACCAGTTGAGCAATTGTTAACCTAAGCTTTAAGAGACTATAAACCATAGCCCAAACAAATTTCTAAAAGCGAGTTTTGTCCTTTAATCCTGCTTGACGAGCTTTTGCATCCGCTCAACAGCCGGCCGAGCGCTCACCGCTTCAAACCACCGTTTCACATTCGGAAAATCGTCAAGGTTCTGCCCGTGCCGTTCATACGAAATAACCCACGGATAAATCGCCATGTCAGCAATGCTGTAAGTGTTGGCGAAATAATCCCGCCCCTCAAGCTGCCGCTCCATCACACCATATAGCCGAGTGCATTCCTTCGTATAGCGCTCGATGCCATAAGGTACCTTTTCATCAGCAAACACTCTGAAATGATGCGCCTGCCCGGCCATCGGCCCTAGACCGCCCATCTGCCAGAACAACCACTGATCAACCAGCACTCTTTGTCGTGTATCATGCGCGGCCGCATAAAAGTTTTTATACTTCAATCCGAGATACTGAAGAATAGCGCCCGATTCAAAAATAGAAATCGGCGCACCGCCCGGTCCATCCGGGTCAACGATCGCCGGGATCCTGTTATTCGGAGAGATCTTCAAAAATGATGGCTCAAACTGGTCTCCATTATTAATATCAATCCAATGGACTTTATAAGGCAGTTCAAATTCTTCAAGCGCAAGAGCAAGCTTCTTGCCATTACTTGTTGGCCAGTAATAGAGATCAATCATAACGATCCTTTTTATTGCAATGTTTAATTTTGAAATTTCAGACTTTCACTGATGAGATATTTATTCTGAGGGCGTCGGTAAAATTCAATCGGGTTAGCCGGTAAATATCTGTCCAATCCGGATGATAAGGCTTCTCTTCCATTCAACCCAACAAAGCCAGAAATTTCAAGGCCTTTATGTCTCGTCAGTTTTCAAGCGATCAAGACGCAAACGGTGCCGCTCATCCGTTAACAAAAACCCCATACCAAGCACCCCCATCGTCGTGCCGAGTGCCGTACCGCCAGCAATCAGAAACATAATCATCAACTGGTATTTCGTTGCGTCAACCGGGTCAACACCTGAAATAATCTGCCCGGTCATCATCCCCGGCAAAGAGATCACACCAGATGCCGCCATCGCATTAATAATCGGCATCATGCCGTTTTTCATGGCTTTTCGAATATGCCCCTTAAGCGCGACAAAGCGCGGCTCCCCTAAGGATAGCCGCCCTTCAATTACCCCTCGTTCGCTTTTAATAGAAGTCGTCAGCGTTTCCATGCCAAGACCAATACCCGTCATTGTATTACCAAGCACCATCCCTAAAATCGGCAAAACATAACGCGGCGAATACCATGGATCTGGTTGAACAAGTAGCCCTATTGCAAACAAAGTGCAGAAAAAACCGACCATCAATAAAGTCCCGGTCCCAAGCCCATAAGCCTGATGCCCCTTTAGCCTGTAACTCTGCCTCGCCAGAATTTCCCGCCCGGCCAGCAAAATCATGATAAGCGCCAGACCAAACGTCCATAAAGGGTTGGTTTGCACAAAAATAAACTTCAGCACAAAACCAATCAGCATCAATTGAACTGTCATACGCAGACTATTGACCAGCAAAGTCCGCTCAAGCCCGAGACCCAGCCCGATAGAAAGCCCGCCGTTAATCAGCATCAACAATGCGGCTAGCGCGAGATCAAAAAAACTAAGGCTGATATAATCCATCACACCACCCCGCCATTCTCTGCTCCACCCTTCTGCAGTTCGCCGCTTAAAAGTAACGTCTCTACTTCAGCAGCACCCGCCCGAAAAGTCAGACATGCCGGGCCAAACCGCTCCGCCTGCACATCACTATGGCTGGCAATTAAAACGGAACATCCCCGCGCCATCTCCGCTTCAATCAAAGCTTCAACGCCTTTTGTTGAGTGTTCGTCAAGCGCGCTGGTTGGCTCATCCAATAACAACACTTTCGGTTTGTCAGCGATCGCCCGCAAAAATGCCAGCCGCTGCTTCTCACCGGTAGAAAGCTCACTAACTGGCTGGTTGAGTTGCGCGGGTTTTAATCCGAGCTGTTCCATATCCATGATCAGCCCGTCTGATCGCTCAAAATGCTCCCCAACCCGTTCATACCACCAGTGACTGTCAGCCGGCACAAACCGCACAAGCCTGCGCCACTCAAATGCCGACATCTCGCTGCGTGCCATTTCATCAACTATTACCTCTCCCCGTGTCTCATCAAGATCCGCCACACCGCGCATAAATCGTGTTTTTCCTGAACCAGATGCCCCCCGCACCACAAGCCCCTGCCCAGACTCAAGCGTCAGGTCAACTGGCCCGAATATCTCATTTTCAAGTTTTTCGATTTTGATCATCGATTTCCTTTAATAACTTTTTAAATGCTTGATAATGGTCAACTGAAATCAGCGGTGTATCAAAGCCGTCGAAACTCAGCCACAAAATGCCGGTTAGGCGGGTCCCTGTCATCGAAATACTCCGCCCGCTTAACGCTTCGAAATCCATATGAGTGGAAATGATCAAGCTCATCAGGTGTAAGCGGCCAGGGCGGCGGATTGGCCTCTTCGTCTTCTAACCGCCCACGACAAACAATCAACAATCGCCCGTCCGGCGCTACCAGTTTCGAAAGAGCCGCAAAAGCTGGCTTTCTTTCATCACCTACTAACGCCTGGATGGTAAACGTCTCACTCACCAGATCAAACTGAGCCGTCCATGCCTCAGGCAGCTCTAATAAATTGGCCACCTCCCATGTAATCGGCAAATCAGAATAGATCTTGGCCGCCCATTCAACCGCTGTCGGGGCAATATCAAAAGCCGTCACTTCAAAACCGGCCTTTTGCAAAGCCGCTGCATTATGTCCAAGCCCACACCCCACATCAAGCGCCTTGCCCCGAGTATCAGAAGCGTCAAGTTCAGCAAGCCAGTTAACCAGCGGCAAACGCGCCTGCCCATGCTGCCAGCCACCATTTGGCTGAGCTGTGCGTTCCTGAACGTCTATACCAGCCCCACCTTCTTTTTTCCCCACCCCGCCCCAGGGAATTAATTCCGCATCACCTTGGGCTTCCTTATATAAAGCCTCAAACCATAATAAAGGCTGCCCCTCAGCTTCATAAGCCTCACGTAATCTGTCAGCTCGCTGCCGCGCTTCTTTGCGCTTATCCTCATTCATCAAACATAACTTCCATTCTTCGCCTCACCACATAAAGACACAAACATGTATACTCAAGTTGATTTCGCCCACAGCAAATGCCGCCCCAACTTAACAAATTGAAACCACAAAAGCATACTCATAATTTGGAATGATTTTAAACCAAGCGCACATAGTAAAGGCTGCATATCTCGAGATCAGAACACTGCAACAAAGCTGTTTCAAAAAATCAGGCCTTCTTTTCCCAGCGCCCTTCCGGGCTTTGTTGCCAGTATGTTGCCTCAAGCCCCGCTGCCTTCGCCAGTTTCCACTGCTCACGCGCTTTATTCAGCACATCTTCGTCATTGCCATTGAAAATATAAACCAATCGCTCATAGCCTTCATGAGCAGTCACATCGCCGCCATCGATAAAAAAGCGGATGTCAGCCTTGTTGTCATTGCCGGGCTGATCCGTGATCAGTACTTGCTGATCAGCTGCATTCTCATCCCCAATGGTGCCATGTGGTAAAAAGCTCTCATCACTATAAGTCCAGAGCATCCCATCTAGTGCGACTATTCGTGCTGGCTCGGTTGTTTCCACCACAGCCCGCCAGCCTTTTTCCAGACTTTTTGACAAAAGATCAGGCAGCACCCACTCAAGCGGTGCCCGCTCCAGATGATAAAACAGCAGCTCCATCAGACAAGCCTTCACTAAAATCGCAACAAGTTAAAAACCACCCACCAATGACAACTTTCAACCCTTAACATGTTTAGTCTTTTTTATCATATGGGTTATCACCTTTGCGCATATGCAATCGCACCGGCACCCCCCAGATATCAAACGCTTCTCGAAGCCCATTAATGAGATAACGCACATATGATGTCGGCAGCACTTCTGGCCGTGAGCAAAAACAGATGAAAGTCGGTGGCCGCGCATTGGGCTGTGTCATATATCTCATTTTCAATCGGCGTCCACTAACTGCTGGCGGCGTATGCCTGTCAATCGCATCGCGTAAAAACTGATTAAGCGCAGAAGTGCTGACCCGCTTATTCCAGGTCTCTTCCATCTGAAACAACGCCTCCATCATTTTTTCAACACCAAGATTATTCAGCGCAGAAACCGGCACCACCGGCACACCTTTGATCTGCGGCAACAACCGCTCTACCCGCTCGCGAATATCAGCCAGAAATTTGGCATTATTTTTTTGCAGGTCAATCTTATTCACCGCAATAATCAATGCGCGCCCTTCTTCAGCAACAAGATCACAAATCGTCATATCCTGCTTTTCAAGAGGGCAGTCAGCATCAAGCAGCAACACAACCACTTCCGCAAAACGGATCGCCCTCACCGCATCAGAAACTGAAATTTTCTCAGACCGGTCTTTAATCCGTGCCTTTTTTCGCAGGCCCGCCGTATCAAACAAACGCAAACGCCGCTCACCCCAGTTAAAATCTATTGAGATTGAATCTCTCGTCAAACCAGCTTCTGGCCCGGTGATCATCCGCTCTTCACCAAGCAGCAAATTAACAAGCGTAGATTTGCCAGCATTCGGGCGGCCAACAATAGCGACCTTCAGAGCCCGCGTTTCATCATCCCCTTCTTCAGCACTCTCCTGTTCAGCCTTCCAAGCCTCATAGCCTTCAGACATCACAGTATAAAGCTCACCAATCCCTTCGCCATGTTCAGATGAAATGGCTATTGGGTCACCAAGCCCAAGTGAATAGCTGTCATAAAACCCGGCATCACCGGACCGCCCTTCGCATTTATTAACGATCAACTGAACTCGTTGCCCGGTTTGCCGGGCAAGCTCAGCAAAAACCTCATCAGCAGGTGTCACCCCGGAACGCGCATCAATCATGAATAAAATCAGGGTCGCATCATCAATCGCCGCTTTGGTCTGACGCCGCATCCGCCCTTCAATGCTGTCATCATCACCTTCTTCAAGCCCCGCCGTATCAACCAGCGTTGCTTTAATATCTCCGATTTCAATCTGTGCTTCCCGCCTGTCGCGGGTCATCCCCGGGCGTGGGTCAACAAGCGCCAGCCGGCGACCGGCAAGACGATTGAACAAAGTGGACTTACCCACATTCGGGCGGCCCATTATAGCAACGGTAAAAGACATAAATTTATTGAAACCTAAGTGAAAATTCAGCGCAATGGATATCTGCCACACCTTATAGATGAAATTCAAGCCAATGAACAACTATTCCGTAACTTAACCGTTCAGAACAGAGTTAATGCCATAAAGCATGAAAATAACACAGCCACTGATAAAGGCACTGATACAGTCACAGAACATCTGACCCAGCTGCATCAGTTGGCCAAAACTCAAATTTTGAAAATGAGACAAATGGACTAATTCGTATCAGGCTTAGTCGTATGATTAAACAGACTGTATCACCTAGTTAAAAGACAACAACTTCGCCTTATCAGTCAGCACATACATCCTGCCACCGGCAACGACAGGCGCAATCGTCATTTTAACACCAAGCCCGCGCTTATAAGCAACAGAGCCAAGTTTCGCATTCACGCCAACCATCATGCCTTTGGTTGAAACCAGCCAAAGTTGACCGCCAGCCAGCACAGGCCCACTCCAGCGACCGCCACCCGGCAGTTTCGTGCGCCATAACAATTTACCGTCCTTGGCCGTCATTGCCATCAACTCACCCTTGATGTCGACAACATAAACGGTACTGCCAGCCACCCAGGGAGCCTGAACACCCTGAACATTTTGAGCCCACAACCGTTCCCCGGTTTTAAGCGAAGAAGCTATCATCCGCCCACCATGCCCAACAGCATATACAACACCATTTGAAATAACCGGCCGTGATGCATTACGAAGTGCTGAAAGCGAACTTCCCCGCTGCGACCGCGAAAGCGTCTCTGTCCAGACTGGAGAACCCGTCTCAATATCAAACGCGACAACCTCACCTGAAGGGTAAGGCGCCACAACAATACTACCCGAAATAGCCGGTGAGGCATTCGTTAGCAATGAGGCTGATTCAGGCAAACCCTGATAACGCCACAAAACGGAACCGTCCTCAGAATTGAGACAAATAAAACTACCCAGCGCCGTGGTCGTAAACACCTTGCCAAATGCTGCTGTCGGGGATGCGCGTACAGGTTCGCCAATTTCCTGCACCCAGATCTCCTTGCCATTGGCCGGGTTAAGCGCGTGAATTTTACCAAAGCCGGTTGCCACATAAAGCCGCCCGCCATCGATAGCTAAGCCGCCGCCATAACCCTCATAATCTTTTTCCTGATCCGGCGCCATCGAGACCCGCCAGATTAGCCCGCCGCCCGATTGAGAAAATGAACTCACCTTCCCTCTGGCGTCAAGCGTAAACACCCGCCCGCCATAAACAATCGGGCTGGCAACAATGCGGCTGCGTTTGCTTGAACCACGTCCCGCATCTGAATTCCACCGCGGGCTTAAAGAAGAAGAAAGCGCAAGATGCCCTGGCGCATTGCTCGCCAGTCCGCCAGGCTGTGTCCATTCAGTATTCGTCGTCACAACCGGCAAAGCCGCAATCGTCGTCGCTGCCCCAACGTCAAGGTCAGGCAGACCATCTCTCTTGGCTGTCATCACCGGTATGCGCTCACCCGGCAATTTGGCTTCTTTTTTCGCAAATGGATTGGTGAAACTTGGAAGAGACGGCAGCTCAGGTGTGTCAAAATCTGTGTAATCTTCAAAGGTACTACAGGCTGATAGTGCAGAGAACACCACCCCCAAACAAACAAGTCTGGTAATATTTCTCATCCCGAAATTCCCCTTCAAGCATGATAAGCAAAATGAATTTAGCGCTGTTATATTGTCTGGCTTACTGGTGGTATAAACATTTGTTTTCTGAAACATGAACAGTCGAGCCATCAAAATTAGTCCCTGTTATCTACCAACCAACAAATTCAGTTCACAAATCAATTTCAGTCCATATTGAAAGAATCAATTCACATTATAAACCAGCTTTAAAATGTGGCACTCTTGAAAAAAGGCGCCCCTATGTACAAGCTTAACTTTATCCCGGGTTCTTTATCCCGAATTATTGCGTCACTTCACTCGTTGCAATCACATCCAGCATCACCTGTGCGCGGCGCTTCAGAGCACTAGGTGCCCCCGCTTCAACAATAATTTCGCTATAACGTTTTTTCGCGATATCCAGCTTACCTTCTTTATAAGCAGCCAGAGCAATCACCTCGTTGGCAGTTCCACGCCACATGGCACCTGGTTTGATAAATTCCCCCAACGCTGCCAGTGTCTCATCATAAGTTGCAGCATCCAACCTTAATATGGCCAGATTGAGTTTCGCATAATCACGCAGAATTTTGTCAGCACTGGGGTCAAGCGCCACTTTTTTATAAAGAATTTCCGCTTCACCCGTTTCACCAGAAGAAGCTTTGCTGGCAGCAAGATGCAAGCGCGCTAATAATTCATATCCAGCCGGGCTGTCATTAATCAGCCCTTTAAACGCATCTTCAGCCTTTTTATCTTCGCCTTTTGAAACATCACGCAATGCTTCAATGAATTTATCACCTGCCGCCTGACGGTCACTAATCTGCTTGTTCTGCCACCAGATGCCACCCAGCATCAGCAGAACCACACCAACAGCCACACCGACAACATAAACACCATAAAGTTCCCAGAGTTTCGCTAGACGCTCACGGCGAAGTTCTTCATCAACTTCGCGAAAAACATTATCATCAACCATAAACTACGACTCTTTTCCCTAATCAAATCACGGCTCTAACCAAAACAGGCATGTCCAGTTATGCATTTTATCAATTTAAACAATTGCCAATATCAGAACGCTGGTCCCGAAAGGTTCAGAACTTCAAAATATGCCCTGTAACACATTAGAACCACGAAAACACCTCAAATTATGTCTCTTGATAGCGCGGCACAACCATTTTCGCAAATGGATTAGCCAATTTGCCCCCAAATCGAAATGAATCACTGATTGTGGTTAAAATTATCGGTGAAAATAACCTCTGCCTGGAGCTGTCACCAACACCATTTAAGGCAGTAATCATTCCACACTTTGTGGTCTAGCGCTTTTTCCTGGCTGATTTCTTCTCAGTTCCCTTAGAAGCACCCTCATCCAGCATCTCATAGACCTCATCTTTAGAAGGAAACGTTCTCGCCCTAACTTCTTTCGCGTATAGCTCGACCGCGCCTTCAATCGACGCCCCGATCTGGCCAAATTCTTTCACAAATTTCGGCACCCTCGGACTTAATCCGAGCATATCTTCAAGCACCAGAATCTGTCCGTCGCAATCTTTAGAAGCACCAATTCCGATTGTCGGCACAGAAACTTCTTTGGTAATTTTTGCAGCTAACGGTTCAGCCACCCCTTCAACCACCATTGAAAAAGCGCCCGCTTCACTAACATCCTTTGCGTCTTTAAGAATAGCGGCCCATTCTTCTTTATGCCGGCCCTGCGTTTTAAAACCACCCATGACATTCACGGCCTGCGGCGTGAGCCCGACATGCCCCATCACCGGAATACCGCGCTCTGTCAAGTATTGGATGGTTTCCGCCATCCTTGAGCCACCTTCAAGCTTAATCGCCCCGCAACCGGTTTCTTTCATCACTCTGGCTGCATTCCTGAAGGCAATTTCCTTACTTTCTTCATAAGAGCCAAACGGCATATCCACCACAACCAGCGCCCGGGTTGAACCACGAACAACAGCAGCACCATGCATAATCATCAAATCAAGAGGCACAGGCACGGTCGATTCAAATCCGTGCATCACCATGCCAAGACTATCCCCCACCAGCATAAAATCTACATAAGGGTCAATAATCCGCGCTGTATGTGCATGATATGCCGTTAAGGAGACAATCGGGCTGCCCCCCTTTAAACTGCGGATATAAGGGGCAGTTAAGCGTCTGATGCTGTTTTGTGCTGACATAATCTCTCCTTGAAAGGAATTTTTCGTCTGAGCTTAATCTGAATGAAGTATACGCCTCACCCAGATATATGGCAATAAATCACACCAAAACAAGGCCTAAGCCACTAGTGCCACTACTCACATTAGTGCCACTACTCAAAAATAGCAGACAGAACATGCTCAGAAAAATCAGAATAACGGCTGCCCGATCAGCCAGCTATGCAGATAAAACGCAAATGCTGCATAAACCAGCACGCCAATAGCAACTGCCAGCACGTCATGCAAAAGTTTCGGCTCGAAATTGCGAGTTTTGATCATTCCAAACTTTTCACGTTTTTTCAGCGAAATCCGGTCAAACACTCCCCACGCCAAAAAACTGCCAAACAATAACAAAGCAGCCGCAGTGCCATTCACCAGCAAATGCGCAAATGCCCAGACTTTCACAGCCGTGATCTGCGGATGCCGCACCCAATAGCGGATATAGCCACTAAGCCGTGCCGCAGGAAACAGTATGAATGAAATTAACACCAGCCCCATAGCCAGATGCCGCAATTCATAAGGTGGCTCATAAACAGGATACGCCGTCGGCCGCGCAATCCCATAGCCGATAATAATCAGCACAAGGCCCGTAATCGCCACACCGGTAAACACCAGCTTATAATTCTTCTCACCTAACTGACGAACAAGCTTATGACGTTTACGCGGCAACGCAACGACCAGATGAACACCAAGAAACAGCAACAAACCAAGCAGCAAGACCCACATAGGAAGCCCCTTTTTTATTTTTATTCTAAGTAGCACAAATTTATAACAATGACGACAAGGCAAGCCTAATTTTTAAGCTACTTTAACAACTAAAGCGTGACAATTTATTTGCACCAAATATGAAAGACTATCCATTTCAGCATATTTTGCTAAACTTCATCAGCAATACTATCAGGTAGAAAAAATATATTAAAAAATCATCTGAGAATTACCGTTTCATAGCCATCGGCTTTGAAACAAACAAGCTTTAATCTACAACAATTCTTTAATTCTTACACATTACGAGAAGAAATACTTAAATGGATAAGAAAAGCGCTCGTGAAAAACTGTTAAATTACAAGAACGAACTACTAAAACTCAATGAATTAGCGTCAGAAAGCCACGCAACCGTTAAACTCGACCAGCAATCGGTTGGCCGTTTATCGAGAATGGATGCCCTCCAGCAACAGGCCATGGCCAATGCCACAAAAGCCCGCCGTCTCGCTGATCTCAACCGGATAGACCATATGCTGACCATGATCGAAAATGATGAATATGGTTATTGCGAGCTGTGCGGCGATGAAATCCCCGAGAAGCGCCTCGAAGTTGACCCACTCGCCATCCGCTGTGTCAATTGCGCCGGCTAAATCATAACTCTGTTCTCATCATCAAATTAAATTCATCTCTTGTGATTTGATCATGCAAGAGAATTATCCCATCAATTGCCTGTCAGAAATTTTACAAACACAGATCGTCAAACTGAAATCTTAAGGCAGCCATTCATGACGCACACAGCAAACCGTTTTAAAAATTCCAAACGTACTCTCATGATCCTTCTCATCACCTGTCTTGGATTTTCCCTGTCAGCTTGCAACACCAGTCATGGTGGCGGTGATAACTGGCCTTCAACACAAAAAGAGCGGCGCGGAAGTCATTAGACTTAAACCAGCGCCGCAAGTTGAGGGTCAGCATATTCAATTCACTGACAAAACTGGCCAGAGACAATCTGACCAGAATTAGAAAAAATCAGCCGGTCACCGCTCTTCACTCAGCAGCACAGCGTCTGATCTGACAAAAACCAGCAAATGCCCGTTATCCTTAACAGGCACCCAGAATTCTTTGGATTGAGAAAAGTACTGAATGTCACCAAGCGAACTGGCTGATTTCAGCTGAAACTGTTTTGAAACATCAATGCGCTCAAGCAATTGACCTGAACTGATTGAAAAACGCAGCAAATGCGCCTTGCCTGAAGTGGTCGCGTAAATGCTTCCCTCTCCATCAGGCACAACACTTGAAAGCTGCGGCAGACTAACCTGACTAAGCCGTGTAATTTTTTTCGAATTTATATCAACCTTGAACAAGCCACCAATCATATTGCTTTCATGGCTCCGCCCACTCTGATCGGCACTTTGAGATTCAGCTTTTTTATTCAGCCCGATTGACCCGACATACATCTGATTGCCATCAACAAACAAACTATTCGGCCCCGATAAGCGCGCGCTTTGCAGCCAGACCCGCAGTGAATTTTTTCCACCCTCATCATTTCCATTTTTAAACCCGGCAAGTTTATAGATTGAGTTCATCAACGGGTCAGTCACAAACACTTCACCATCATTCGATGCTGCCACATCATGAAAGAAAAACGTACCGTCAAACTTATAGCGCTCAACCACATCAGCTTTGTCGATATCAATTTTTAGAAGTGAGCTACCATCCGCCACAAATAGATAATCACCCACCACCGCCATGCCGCGCGGCTGCCCAAGACCAGTTACCCAGTTCGCATCAGTAAGGCTGCCATCCCGGGCCAGCAGGGCAATTGCTCCCATTTTATTAGCCGACTTTGCCCCATGCCTTGAAACATAAAACCGTAGACGTTTTTTATCAAAAGCAACAGATTGCGGATGCCCAATTTCTTCAACCTTGCGCAACAATGTCAATTGGGGTGCAGTTTTGCTAAGCTTATTGCCTGCTTTATGCTCTCTGCCCAAATCCGTCTCTGATCCCTCATCTTCCTTAGAGCTAACAGAACCATCGAGTGCAGCAAGCTGTTGCCGTTTCAAAGGCTTTTGCTTTTGCCGCGAGGCACGCTGGCGGTTATTCACTTTTACCACCTTCGCCTTGCCATCATCATCTGGCAAATATGTTGTCTTTAATTGATCGGAAGGTGTTTTCGCTATTCGGTCAGCCCGTCCCTGTTCATCTGTCTTTATACGATAAGGGGCATGGCTACGCCGCGAGTGCTTAGTGTTTTCAGCCAACCTCCAGTTGGCTTTATCTGCTTTTGATTGAAGAGCCCCCTCCTGTTGCTTTTTCGCAAGATAGGCCGGGTCACAAAACCAGGCATAAGAAACAGGCATATTGCAACCAGATAAAAAACTGACCGCAAACAATACAACGCAGCACAAAATACTCTTAAACATCAATCCCCCCACAGGATACGCAAACAAAACAAGCGGCTGATGAACTTTTAAACACTCTCGTCCAACAACCATAACAATGAGGCGGAAATTCAAGGGGAAAATAAAATCATATGTACAAGTCTTACAATGCTGAAACATCTCGTGAGCTTGCAGAATTTAATAATAGATTTTAAAGGGAAAGAAACACCCTGTTGAAAATAAAGCAACATTCAACAAAGGCAAAATATCAAATCAGACAAAGCTCAAGCAAATCCTGCCGCATCTGTGGTGGAATATCTTCAGCCATCGAAAAATAAGAACAAAGATCATCAGGCGCATCCTCTGCCGTTAAATAGCGCCATCCCTGAAACGCTTTTTTCGGGCTCATCACTGTTGGCACCAAGGGGCCAGTTAGCACGATGCCGCACCGTGTCTCACCGCCAGAACCAGCAACCTCTCTGAAGGCCGCAATTTTTTGTCGCGCCTGAATGCGTTTTTGAAACACCCAGTATAAAGAGCCTTCAACTTCACCTTCTTCAAGAGTTTCAATCGGTTTTAAAATCTCATCCGCCCGCCTTGGAAAATAACGGGTCACATGCATCAGGTCTCTTGCTTGTTTTTTAGATTTTTTTTTCCCGCCAACACTGCCAGCAGAACCGTTTTGCGGCACAATAGCATCTTCAGGGCGCGGCGGAAGAGAGCGCAGATAATCCTGCCGGGCCTGAAGCTCTGCCAGACTGGTAATCCCCGCCGCCATTTTTATCAGGTGCAAACCCATAAATCATAGTCCTGCAATAATTTAAACTTCCAACAAATGTTGAGGCAAATAAAAAGGCCAGTCAACTCACTCGGCTATATTAATCGTCTCACAAAATTTCACAACCTGAGACGGTTTAGTTTCCACACGATAAACATTTGAATTTATTGACGTTATGTAGATACACAAGCCCTCCAGAATTATCATGTTCCATCAACAAAATGTGAAGTGAAGTTCATTTTTCAGCCATCATTCAAGGCCCTATGATGTAGCTGATCCAATTGAGATCAAAATAAAAATTTTACAAAATACGGAGCAATAAAATGAAAATTTCTAAAACAACAGGTACAGCATTAGCAGCTGCTGCTGCAGCACTGATGATGAGCGGCACAGTCTCAACTTCAGTATCAGCACATGATGGCGACGTTGCTTGCTATGGCGTTTCAGCCTGTAAAGGCCACGGCGCATGTAAAACAGCCAGCAATGCATGTAAAGGTCAAAACGCATGTAAAGGACAGGGCTTTGTTCAAATGTCAAAAGAACAATGCGCTTCAATCGGCGGCTCATTATCTGAGAAGAAAAAATAACTCAGTACGTTGATTTAATAATGCACTCACCCATTCTCAGTGAGAATGGGTGAGTGTTTTGCCACACACTATCTGATAAAATAAACTGAACCAGATAACAAAACCAGCCAGCCCTTATTAAACTTGGCAATTCTAACGAAGAACCATCAGCCTGAGAGAATAAAATGTCTGAAAAAAATTCCAAACCACCCTTTATCGGCTTTGGCCTCGGCTTGCGTTCAGAACATTACACAGACATCTTAAACGGCAACCCGCCAATAGACTGGTTCGAAGTTGTCTCAGAAAATTTCATGGTCCCCGGCGGCAAACCATTGCAGATACTCGATCAGATTAAAGAGCGATACCCCGTAGTCATGCATGGTGTCTCCATGTCAATCGCTTCAACCCAGCCATTAAATATGGACTATCTGACCAGGCTTAAAACCCTTGCAAAACACGTGCAGCCAAAATGGATTTCAGACCACCTCTGCTGGACAGGTGTGCACGGTATCAACTTGCATGATCTCCTCCCCTTCCCCTACACAACAGAAGCCCTCGACCACATCGCTGACCGCGTCAATAAAGTGCAGGATTTTTTAGACCACCCTCTCGCTCTTGAAAATGTCTCAAGCTATGTCAGCTTCAATCAGTCAGATATGACCGAATGGGAATTTATCAGCGAATTGACCAAACGCACCGGCTGCTGGTTATTGCTTGATGTAAACAATGTCTTTGTCTCAGCCTACAACCACGAATTTGACGCACTTGAATTTATCAACGGCATACCCGAAGACCGCGTCATCCAGTTTCATATGGCGGGCCATAGTGATCATGAAACTTTCATCGTTGACACCCACGACGCCCCCGTTCGCGATGAAGTCTGGGATCTATATCGCGCCTGCCTCAAACGTTTTGGCCCCGTCTCCACCATCATTGAGCGCGATGACAACATCCCCCCACTAAATGATCTTATGCCAGAACTCGAAAAAATCAGATCCATCGGCTATGAAATCCACCCTGAACTGAAACCAAAGGCTGCCTGAGGAAGTCCTGTGAGCAATTTGGAAGAATTACAGCAAAGATTTCAACAAGCCATTCTCAATCAGGATGGCTCAATACTTGATGATATAAAGGACACCTCAAAAGAACAGCGCACAGTCCTCCTCAATGTTTATCAAAACGCTTATGGTGCGCGCCTGATCGAATTTCTTGAAAACGACTACCCTCACACATTTTCATATCTCGGTGATGAAAATTTTCAGAAAATTGCAGCCGACTATTATAAACATCACCCCTCAGATGACCCGAACGCCCGTTGGTTCGGCAGGCACTTCCCCGCCTTTCTCAAAAACCATGCGGACTATGAGCACAATCCTGAATGTGCTGAACTTGCAGCACTTGAACATGGTTTAGGCACAGCCTTTGACGCTGAAGACATTGAACCTCTATCATTAAGCAGCCTCACCACCCTATCGCCAGAAGCATGGGCCAGTCTCACCTTTAAAGCGCACCCCTCGGTCACCATCCTGAAAATGAAAACCAATGCCCCCACAATCTGGACAGCTCTCAACAATGAAGAAACGCCTGAACCAGTTGAAACGCTGGAACAACCACAACAGGTTATATGCTGGCGCGGTGAAAACATGGCCCGTTTCCGACCAATGGATTACGACGAAGCCATGATCTGGAACGAAGCCATGAAAGGCGCAAATTTTTCAGTCCTGTGCGAATTACTTGGCACGTATTGGCCTGAGGATGAAGCCCCTTTGAAAGCCGCCGGATATCTGCAAGCCTGGCTGGCCTCAGAATTTCTAATAGCCAGATGACCAGGAAACAAAGACTTACCCTCCATTTACCTAATTCAGACTTATTTCTTGTGTAAATTTAATTGCTTATTAAGTTCGACACATAAATTAAATAAACAAATGGAGAGCCCGATGGCCGTATTAAAAGTAATCGAAGTGATGGCAAGTTCAACCAAAAGCTGGGAAGACGCAGCGCTGAATGCAGTTAAGCGCACCTCAAAAACCGTTAAGAATATCAAATCTGTCTGGATTCAGGATCAAAGCATCATGCTGACCAAAGGCGGAAACGCGAAAGAATACCGTGTGAATTGCAAAATTTCATTCGAAGTTAATTAGAGACATATTTCAATACCGGGTTGAGCCATCAGTGTGAGAAAACCTCTGACCTAATAGGCTCGCCCGGTAGATATTCCATCCAAAAACTTTAAACATCATTTCCCAGCTGGCGGCACCATTGCCTCAGGCACATCATAAATCATCAGATCAAAATCATCCTGACGCTGTATCGATTCCCCTTCAGCACTTTGCTGCATGGCCGACGTTGCCTTTCTGAATTCAGCAATCATCGGAAATCCCTTTTTCAGCTTATTTGAAGCTTTATTCAAAGTGTTATTCAACGTCGTTGTATATTTAAACTCATAAGCCCTTGGCCGTTTCCCCACAATCCCCAGATCCAGATCATGGCCCCATAAATAAATCTTGTTGGGCGCGTCAATATAAATCGCCACGATCTGCAATTTTCCCGGCCGGTGGTCTGCCGTCGGCCAGCCAAAAAAATCCGGAATTGAATAATAAGTGACATAAAAAAACGCAGAGACAACCACCACCATCAGAGATTTTAAAATCCAGTGCCACGGAGAATAAATAAGCATCACCAATAATAATGTTACAAGCACCACATAAGCGGTAACCAGTCCTAAACTATCAAACATTCAAAACCCTTCCCAAATCTTTTCTGGCCAAAAGTTTTCCGGCCCAAACTTCATCACGCCATGCCTCACTCAGAGAACACAACCACCTGCCGTGGTATTTTGTCTTTTTTCTTGATTTGTCCATCAAGGCCAAGCGTGAAATTAACAACCGTTTTTTCAACACCCTTACTTTCAAGTGTCACCTTTTCATCAACAACCACCTGATAATCAGGCCGTAACTTAAAAATACGCACAGTCGCTTCAACCGGCATATCTGTTTTCGATTTATAGTAATGCAGATTAACCGTGTAGCGCCCGGGATAAACACCCCTGATCGTCACCACTTCCTGATTAAGCGGGTTTTCAACAAACTCATCATCAACCTTAAGCCGGTCATCATCCATCCCCCTGTCATCTCTATCAAGATGCAACAACCCGACCTCGCGCTGCTTATACCAAAGCTTCTTTCCTAATGGATCTTGAACCCAGACATCAATATCGTCAGGGCTGAAATCTTTCCAGGTCACGGTGATAACAAAATAAGCCTTGATCTCAACCTCACCCTCTTTGGTTTTCGGATTGATAAAGATGATCGCAATGAAAAACAAAAGCGAAATCCCAAGCAGAGAATTAAACAACAGATCACTAAACGGATCCGCCCCGTTATTGCCGCGCCTGTTGCGCCCTGATCCGGCCCGTATCGCCATTAGCCTTCAAGCCCGCCAGCGGCAAGGGGTTTGGAGATTGTCTCAGCCTCAACCCTGATATCAGAAATCCGAATAAGCGCCGCCACAACCCGCTCAACATTGCGGCTTAATAATATCTGCTGAATGCCAAGCAGTGTAGAAGCAACAAGCCCGGCAAATGTTGTATAAAGCGCCGTCCCCATACCGCTACTCATCGTGATCAGCAGTTCCTGAATGTTTTCAGCACTTGGTGCCGGCCCGGTTACAAAGCTTTGTAACATCAGAATAAAACCGATAATCGTGCCGATCAGTCCAAGCCGGATCAAAACATCAACCACAAAACTGATCATCTCGCCAGGCGCTCTTAACTCATCCACATAGATCTCGAAAATATAATTGGCCTGATCAATACCATCAGCCTGCTGAGAAACTGCCCTTCGGGCATTGCTCATCTCAATGATATAATCATCAACGAGGCTAGTCTCTTTGCCAACGCCTCGTTCAGCACTTCGCCCTTCATCCAGCAGATATTCTGCCCGCAGCAATGTGCGGCTGACACGCAATATCTGGCTCGCTGCATAAAGACTTGCCGCAAAAAATATCGCCATCACAATCAGTGAAATATAACTCTTATCAGCCTCCATCACTTTAGCCAGAAAGCCCTGATCGACCATAACCATGGTTACAAAAACAATCACACTAAACAGAATGAGCCAGAGCAGAAAATAATAATAAGGCGGCACCCGGCTTTCACCACGCAAATTAAACTTTCTTTCAGCAATCATTCAGCCACCCTAATTCAGTAAAAATGCTTTTTCGCCCAGCGCTACATATCGGCTGTTTACGGCCTTCAAGTTTCTATATCTGTGTTTAGCCGCTTCAATCTGGTTCGGAAATATTGCATTCGCAAGGATCATATAACTAATATGTCCTTCCGCACGCTCATTCCCGGCATTTCGGGCAAGGTGATACCAGCCAAATGCTTTCACAACCCGTGTTGGCACACCCTGCCCATTCCAGAACATCTGACCAAGGTTAATTTGCGCCGGAACATACCCCTTTAACGCTGCCTTTAAATACCACCGCGCCGCCAACAGTTGGTCACGCTCAACCCCAAGCCCGAGATAATAAAGATTGCCAATCACATTCTGAGAGACAGGGTCACCCCCATCTGCCGCACCTATATACTGTAGATAAGCAATCTTATAATGACCCGTCGCTAAATTCTCCCGACCGTCTCTTGAAAACAGGTAGCCATAATACCCACCGGTTAAAACCAGCAACATGGCAACCAGAAAACCAGAAAGCTGAACCCGCCTGTCACGAAAATCTATCGCCGCAAAACCATCACGCAAGGTTGAAAACCATCTGCCAGTATTGCTGGCTATAGTGCTTTTAAATTTTTCAAAATAGACTTTCATGGGGTTTCCCAATTTAGTGAACGGGACAAATCAAATCAGCCACAACAAACCTTGACCATTAAACTAATAGCCTAATCCATTTTTACAAAATGGATAAAGTGAGAATTCTATGAATAAAGCTTATTCTTACATTTTCCTGACGCATCAACGCCAGAAATGAAGGTCAAAGCTGTTTTATCAGCCACAAATCACAGATTGTGACTGAATACCTGGCCCATACTGCCCACAGTTAAAGCAGGAATATTTTTAAAAAGGCGAATGCAAATGCGCCAGTCTGTCAGTCGGCAAAATGACATATCAATTAACCTTTGCCACCGGCGCCCCGTCATCAGCAAACAGCAATTCACTATTGGCAGGAAGTTCAGCCAGTTTCTCTCTGACAGTCGTCGCATTTTGCGGGTAATTTCCATTGAATTTAAGCGCAACCGGGCGTTGCCCAATACCTTCATTACCAGTGCGAACAATAATGTCTCTCCAGCCATGGCTCGAAGTTCGGGCAAGTTCAATCGGTAATTTTACCCTTTTAATGCGAGACATCGTCCGAAAACCGTTCACCCCTTTGGCAAACACAACAAGCGTACACCCGGTTGAAATGCACCACTCATCACCAACAAAATATACAAGTCCCTCACCAACACCATCACCATTAAGGTCAGCGCCCAAAATGCGCTGCGTCCCGCTTTTAATATTCGCTTCAAGTCGAAACCGGTAAATGGCTTTTTTAATATCTTCCTGATCAAGCGCCACTTTTGCTGAACCAACAGCAACCCCCGGCCCAAGCTTTGAAGGGGTGTCTGATTGACCAAACAACTTAACCGGTTTCAGACCGCTGCCGTCCTGCGTTGCACCAGATAACGTGCTGTTATTCCCGCACCCGGCAATCGCCAACAGCAAAGCAATAGCTGTCAGTAATTTCGCAGTTGACCAAACCCGACCAGCTCTAAATAAATCAGCCATATCTGTTCCTCACCAAACTAGGCAGCTGATAAATCAGCAATAACAATAGCCATTTACCATTATATATGATTTTGGCTTAAAATACGACGCAGCTGTTCAAAACAGGTGCATAAACTATAAACTCTGCCAAGGCTCAGAAATTTACCAATACACAGCATTCAATTGATTCAACGCCTTATGACTGATAAATTCAGTCCTCGTCCAATACAATAAGAACCACCTGCAAAAAAGCCCTTCATTCAATTGTGGTGCAGAAGGATCAGTTTCCGGGAGGCTGGAATATTACCAAATATGAGAAACAGATGGATCATACTTTCTGCAATCGTTTCCGCTCTGGCAATCGGGCTGATCTATTTCGCCTCCTATTCCTATTTCAAAACCGATGAATTGCAGCGCGCCCAAAGCCGTGTCTCATTATATCGCAGCACACTTATCAACGCACTTGAGCGGTTCTACCACCTCCCCTTTATTCTGGCGCGCGATCCGTTCATCATAGAAGGCGCTGCCGGCAAAGACATCGCCGGGTTAAATCTGCGACTTGAAAAATTCTCACGCCAGTCAGGCCTGGAAGCAATCTATCTGCTTGATACAACAGGCCTCACCATCGCCGCCTCAAACCATAATTCACCAATCACCTTCATCAACCAGAATTATGGCTTCAGGCCCTATTTTAAAGCCGCGATGGCCGGCAAGCGTGGTACTTTTTTTGGCATTGGCGCCACGACCTCACGCCCGGGTTATTTCATTGCCGAACCTGTTTATAACCAAGAGGGTAAAATTCTAGGCGCCATCGCCCTCAAGCTTGAACTGACAGAACTTCAACAAGCCTGGAAAAGCGGCGGTGAAACGGTTTTTGTTTCTAACAAAGATGGCGTAGTCGTGCTCTCTTCAAATTCAGAATGGCTCTATCAGACATTGTCACCAATCACAAAGGAAAGCCGCGCTAAAATTCTTGCCGGCAAACAATTCTCAAATCAACCACTGGAACCCGTCAAATGGAAAAAAGGTGCCGCCGGAAACATCATCTATAATGGCGCAACCTACATGCATGTCACCTCACCCGTCAGCGAAGTCGGCTGGCGAATTCATTATCTGGCTGAAGAAACAAGAGTTCAGGAACGAGCCTTATTTTCCGTGATCATCGGCGTCATCGCCATTTCCCTCTGGCTCACCATCTTCGCCTTCATGCGCTCCAAACGCATCCGCATGGCACTTGAAGCGTCCCAACAGGACAGACGCTTATTGCAAGCAACAAATGTCAAACTGGAACAGGAAATTGAAGAACGCCGCTTGGCCGAACAAATGCTGGAAAAAGCCCAGTCCGCCCTTGCCCGCGCCAGTAAGCTTGCCGCATTAGGTCAGCTTTCCGCATCAGTGACCCATGAACTCGGCCAACCCATCGCCGCCATGCGCAACTATCTCACCGCCGCTGAACTTGACAATAATAATTACGACCACACCAAAACTTTAGAACGCTTAGGTGCCATCGTCATCCGTATGGAACACATCACAAAACAGCTCCGCTTTTTTGCCAAACCCGGCGAAGACCAGCTCGAACTGATTGACCTTCGCGATGTCCTAAATGGCGCCCGCGAACTCATCACCCACACATTAAGCGCCAACCAGGTCGAGTTAAAAACATATGTCTCAGATAAACCCGGCATCATCAAAGGCAACCGCTTAAGATTAGAACAAGTGCTGATCAACCTCATAAACAACAGCATCGCCGCAATGGAACAAAGCCTGATCTCACAGCTAAAAGTCTCCATCAAAAATGAAGACGACCATGTCATACTTGAAGTCGCAGACACAGGCACCGGCGTTGGTAATAGAACCATTGAAAAATTACAGGAACCCTTCCACACCACAAGAGAATCCGGGCGCGGCATGGGGCTTGGACTTGCCATTTCAGCCGCAATTGTAAAAGAGCATGAAGGCCAGCTCTCGGTTGAAAACCTGCAATCAGGCGGCGCCCGTTTCATCCTGCAACTCCCCCTTGTCCACCAGGAAAGTGAAACATGAGCACATCAGAACAACTAGTTAGCACCAACCCCAGTCAGGCTGACAAAAATGATCGGACAGAAAAATCCGAAAAACCTGAAACAGAGAATTTTCGTGTCATCGTCGTTGATGATGATAAGGAAATGCGCGAAAGCCTCACCCACCTACTTAACACTGCTAACTGGCAGGTAAAGGCCCTCAGCCGCGCCGAAGATACGAACAAATGCCTCGCTGAATTTGACGCAGACGTCATCCTCAGCGATGTGAGAATGCCCGGCATGAGTGGTCTTGATCTGCTGATGAGTTTAAAATCCGCCATGATCCCGCCCATCAACACAGCAGCCATCCCCGGGCCCACCTCGCCCCCGAATAACACGCCGCCCATCGTCCTCATCTCTGCCCATGGTGACATTCCAATGGCAGTTGAAGCGATGCAGAATGGCGCTTACTCATTTATCGAAAAACCAACCGACCCGCGCCGCATCCTCACAGTTTTAAAAAACGCAGCCGAGCGCCACCGCCTAACCCAGAACACAACAAGACTAAAAGCAAGACTTGCCAACCTTTCCGGCCTGGACAGAGTTTTACTTGGCAACACCCAGAGTATCAAAACCTTAAGAGAAGATATCATTGACCTCGGAGATAGTGACGCCGCCATCATGATTTTAGGCGAAACCGGCACGGGCAAAGAACTGGTCGCCAGAGCCTTGCATAATTTAAGCCCGCGCATGACCGCCCCTTTTCTTGTTATCAATTGCGCGACCATTCCAATTCATGATTTTGAAGAAACCATGTTCGGCACCATGAACAGCAAACAGGGCATGCTCAGCCGGGTCAATGGCGGCACCCTGTTTCTGGATGAATTCAGCACTTGCCCAATAGAAATTCAGGCAAAATTCCTGCGCCTCATAGAGCATAAAGAATTCAACCCAACCGGAAGCGACAAACCACAAAAGCTCAACATCCGGATCATCTCTGCCTCAAATGAACAGATGGACATTGCTCTGAAAGAAGGCCGCTTTCGAGAAGACCTATACTATCGGCTCAACACAGTCATCCTGCCTTTACCGCCCCTGCGGGAACGACTGGACGATATCACATTGCTTTATGAACATTTCACAAGTCAGTACGGCGAACTTTATGAAGTCATACCGCCAGAAATAACCGCAGAAGATTTAACCGCCCTGATGTCCCACCATTGGCCCGGCAATGTGAGAGAATTGCGCAATGTCGCCGAGCGCCGCATCCTGATGGCCAAGCGCGGTCGCGGCTCCGTTCCCGAAGCTCTCCATCTTGATAGCGATTTTGATGATGTTCCCGAAACTCTGCGTGAAGCGGTGGCTGCATTTGAACGCCTGCTGATTGCAAAAGCCCTCAAAGCCCATCAGGGCCGCATGGACGCTGTCGCCGAAGCACTGGGCATCGCCAGACGAACCTTAAATGAAAAAATCGTGAAACTCGGCCTCAACAAAGAAGACTTTTTATAAAGCAGACTTTGAGAAACCCTAAACTAACTATTCTGAGTTTTTCTTCATGCTGGCCAGCAAATGGTGAAATTTTTCACCCTGCACCGCCACATGATCTTTCAGCTCTTTGCCAGCCTTCACGGAATCCCCATCCTTAAAGGCCTGCAAAACGGCTTCATGTTCCTTCATCGATTGCTCTAACCGCCCCCGAAGATAAAGCTGCATCCGCCGGTAAGGCTTTAACCGTTTATGCAGCCGGGAAGCTTCATCCTCAAGAAACCGATTTCCGGATTGCCGGTAAATAATATGGTGGAACCGTTCATTCTCTTTGTAATAATGATCATAGTCATCATTCTCAACAGCAACCTGGCAGGTCTTGTTCGCTTCTTCCAATTGCCTGATGCCGTCTTTGGTTATCCGCATCGCCGCCAGCCGCGCGCAAAAGCTTTCAAGTTCAGCCATCACTTCAAACATTTCAAGTAGCTCAACCGCACTCGGGTGACGCACAAAAACACCGCGCCGCGGTAAATGCTCTACAAGGCCAGAACTTTCCAGTTTCTGAAAAGCCTCCCTCACAGGCGTTCGGGAAACACCAAATCGTTCCGCCAGCTTGATTTCATCCAGACGGTCCCCATCCGAGAATTCACCGATAACAATCAGTTGCTCCAGCTCCTGAACAATCGTATTTGCGAGTATCATTTCCATATTATTATCATTCCGATATTCTGCGTAAAATGCAACATTCGCGTTATTGTATACAAAAAATTTGACAGTGAATACAAAATAAGTAAATATCAACAATCAACCTTAGTCAATAAACCCGGTTGAAATGGGAGGAATATCGAATGAAATCAACACTAATTGCTGCAACAGCAGCAATTGCTCTCGTAGCAGGAAGTTCAGTTGCAAGCGCAAAAGAACTTCGTTTATCACATCAATGGTCAACAAAAGACATCCGCCACAAAGTGGCTCAAATCGTCGCTGACGAAGTCGCCAAAGCAAATGTTGACCTCACAATTAAAATTTTTCCATCAAAATCACTGTTCAAACCAAAAGAACAGTATAAGCCACTAAGCCGCGGCCAATTGGACATGACAGTGTTTCCATTGTCATATGCAGGCGGACAACAACCAGCTTACAACCTCACTCTGATGCCAGGCATGGTAAAAAATCATGACCACGCTGCACGTTTGAACAAATCTAAATTCATGGAAATGATTGAAGAAAAAATGGCGTCTGACGATGTCATGGTTCTGGTTCACGGTTATCTCGCTGGTGGTTTTGCCGGTAAAGACAAATGCATCACCAAACCTGATGATGTAAAAGGTCTGCAAACCCGTGCAGCCGGTAAAGCGTTTGAACAAATGCTGGCAGGTGCTGGCGCTTCAATTGCTTCAATGGCATCATCAGAAATCTACAACGCCATGCAAACCGGCGTGTTGAATGCAGCTAACACATCATCATCTTCATTTGTGTCATACCGCATTTATGAGCAGGTCAAATGCTACACTCCAGCAAGTGACGTTGCTCTTTGGTTCATGTATCAGCCATTGTTGATGAACAAATCAACTTTTGACGATCTGAATGATAAGCAAAAAGCAGCCCTGAAAGCCGCCTCAGCAAAAGCTGAAGCTTATTATCTTGAAGAAGCCAAAAAGCAGGATGCAGCTTCCGCAAAAGTCTTTAAAGATGCAGGTGTTGAAATTGCTCAGATGTCAGCCGCTGATTTTGAAGCATGGCGCGCAATCGCTAAGAAAACATCTTACAAAAAATTCCTTGAAAGTGTGCCAGACGGGCAAGCACTTCTCGACGCAGCCCTTGCTGTAGAATAATAATCAAAAACATTTATCCCGGAAAAGTGCTTCTCACCTTTCCGGGATAATTATTTGAAATAAAACAAATTATTGAATTTTGCACTCAGCCTGACCCGCACGCGAAGGATCATAAATCAAGAGCCAGCCTTTACCTTTTAGAAATGGCCTTTATCCTTGTGTAATATTGAATACCAATAATCACACCATAACCAAACAAAGCAAAACCAATTATAAAGAGGTAGACAATGTCTTCACACAGCTCTGCCGCCGCAGCCAAGACAGGGGACAATGTTTTTTTAAAAGCTGTAGCCGCAATTTCCACCCTCGCTGGCTGGGTCGCCGCCGGCATGATCGTCGCATCAGTCGCCATCACCTGCCAGATGATTTTCGTCAGATTTGTGCTGAACCAATCCACAGTCTGGCAAACCGAAATGGTAATTTACCTGGTCATTTCTGCAACCATGGTCGGTCTTTCTTATGTTCAGCTGCTTCGCGGTCATGTGAATGTAGACCTCTTCCCCATATTGTTAAAACCATCTCTGCGCCGCATCCTCGCAATATTCACCCTGTCCGCCTCCGCTCTTATGATCGCTGTCATGCTTTGGTATGGCTATGAATATTGGCACCTTGCTATGAGCAAAGGCTGGAAATCAGACACAGTCTGGGCGGTCCGTTTATGGATCCCCTATCTCTCCATTCCAGTTGGTCTGGGTTTATTATTATTACAGTTACTGGCTGATCTGACGGCCATCATTTTAAGAATTGATGTGCCTTTCGGCCTGGAGGAAAAATAATGGATCCTATTCTACTCGGCGCCCTCGTCGCCATAATCACCATCCTCGTACTATTCTCGGGCATGTCAGTCGCGATTGGCCTGCTGGTCGTATCCGCTGGTTTTTTGATTGTTTTTGACGGAACCAGATCATTAGAACTCATGCCCGAAATTCTGTTTGGCAAACTCGACAATTTCGCCCTGCTTGCCATCCCGATGTTTATTTTAATGGGCGCTTCCATCGCCTCAACCAGAGCCGGTGCAGACCTTTATGAAGCCTTGGAACGCTGGTTAACCCGCATTCCGGGCGGCCTCGTAATCTCTAACCTTGGCGCCTGCGCGCTCTTTGCAGCCATGTCTGGCTCAAGTCCGGCCACCTGTGCCGCCATTGGTAAAATGGGCATTCCTGAAATGCGCAAACGTGGCTATCCCGATGGTGTTGCAGCCGGCTCAATCGCCGCAGGCGGAACGCTAGGCATCCTCATCCCGCCATCCGTCACCATGATTGTTTATGGCATCGCCACTGAAACATCCATCGGTCGCTTATTTTTATCCGGCGTCTTCCCGGGGCTATTGCTGGTTGGCCTGTTTATGGCCTGGTCACTATACGCAACCTGGAAATCAGGCGACCAGAAACTGCTAACAGCCGGAAATTACAGCTGGAGAGAGAAATTTGAAATTCTCCCCCGCGTGCTGCCATTCCTGCTCATCATCCTTGGCGTGCTTTATTCGATGTATGGCGGTGTCGCCACCCCATCAGAAACCGCCGCCATTGGTGCATTATTATGCCTCATCGTCGCAATGATCATTTATAAATTATGGAACCCGAAAGATCTCTGGGTTGTCCTGCGGGATTCCACCAGAGAAAGCATCATGATCCTGTTCATCATCGCGGCTGCCGGTGTATTTTCCTATATGCTTTCAAGCCTCTTTATCACACAGGCCATTGCAGAATGGATCGGCACGCTGGATGTCAACCGCTGGGTGCTGATGTTGGCCATCAACATCTTCCTGCTGATCGCCGGCTTCTTCCTGCCACCGGTTGCCGTCATCCTGATGGCTGCACCAATTCTGTTGCCAATCATCACAACTGCCGGTTTTGACCCGATCTGGTTTGCTGTCATCCTGACCATCAACATGGAAATCGGGCTGATCTCACCGCCTGTCGGACTCAACCTTTATGTGATTAACGGCATCGCCCCTGACATTTCATTAAAAACAATCCTCACCGGATCGTTGCCTTATGTCGCCTGCATGGTGATCGCCATCTTAATCATCTGTGTCTTTCCTGAAATTGCCACATGGCTACCAACCTACGTAATGGGACCCACACAATGAATATGGATAATTATATGAGGAGGCTGTCTGATCTTTTGTCTACTCTCTATGACAAAAACAAAGCCCTCTCAAAATTATTTGACAGCACAAAAACCTACACACTTGATCTGGCCCGCCCCGATGCAAAACAGGAAACCATAGAAGAGCTGTGTCAGAACCTGCTTACAAGTCAGGGTGAGGTTTCAGGCATCACCCTTGCTTGTAAAATTCTTGAGCGCTACAACGAAAGTGACGAAGAGGGCAAAAGAAGCTTTTTCCGCTATCTGAACAACCAGCTGGATCTTGACATTAAAGCCGTTCAGCAATCACTGGATGCCTACATCAGCGAGCCTTCAAAACACTCATATCGTCAGTTCATGACAACCGCCGAACCAAAACGACAGGAACTCGCCCGCCGTCTCAATCAGGTGCCCGGCTCCACAGGGATGCTCGTCGAACTGAGAAAAGACCTGCTGAATTTTGTCAGAGAAGATGAAACCCTCGGCAAGGTAGATCTTGATTTCCGCCACCTCTTTGCTTCCTGGTTCAACCGCGGCTTTCTGGTCCTCCAGCCAATAAGCTGGAACAGTCCGGCAAATATTCTTGAAAAAATCATCGAATATGAAGCCGTTCACGCCATTGACAGCTGGGATGATTTAAGAAGACGTCTCAAACCTGAAGATCGCCGCTGCTTTGCTTTCTTCCACCCTTCAATGGCCGAGGAACCGCTGATTTTCGTTGAAGTCGCCCTCACCAAAGGCATCCCCTCTTCAATTCAGGATGTGCTCGCTGAAAACCGGGAACCCCTTTCAGCCAGTGAAGCTGACACCGCCGTTTTTTATTCTATTTCCAATTGTCAGGAAGGGCTGGCCGGCATTTCATTTGGCAACTCACTGATCAAACAGGTTGTCTCTGACCTCGCACCCGAATTGCCTAACATCAAAACATTCGTCACCCTCTCACCCATCCCGGGTTTGAGCAAATGGGTGGAAGCAACAGGCAATATTGTAAATATCGAAAACGAAGAAAATTTAAAATCCCTCGCCGCTTCTTATTTGCTGGAAGCAAAACACAAAACAGGTCTGCCACTCGACCCGGTCGCCCGTTTCCATCTGAATAACGGCGCCATGGTCCATAAGGTTCACACCAAAGCAGACCTCTCCGCCAACGGTATCAGACAATCCTATGGCACCATGGTCAATTATATGTATGACCTCAAACTGATAGCTGAAAACCATGAAACCTTCGCAACTGAAAAAGAGGTCGTCGCCTCAAAAGAAGTAAAAGCGTTAGCAGAACAAGCCGAAGAGCTCACTATAACCGAGCCAGAGACTAAAGAAATAGAAAGAGAAAGTGTGATGACGAACCCCCTTTTCGATACTTTATTCGGACGCCATACAGGAAAAACCACCCCCTTCCTGCACCTCATTGACGGCCGCATCATCACCCATGACGAATTTCTGAAACTGACAGCAAAATTCGCCAACGCCATGACAGCCATGGGGCTATCAGCAGGTGACCGTGTTGCCGTCCAGATCGATAAATCACCCGAAGCTCTGGCCGTATATGCTGCCGCCGTTCAGGCCGGCATCATCTTCCTGCCACTAAACACAGCCTACACAGCGCAGGAAATTTCCTACTTCCTTGAAAATTCTGGCGCAAAACTTCTGGTATGTTCCAGTAAAAATCAGCCGGCCCTGACAGAGATCGCAGAAAAATGCGGCTCACAACTGCAAACGCTTGACGCAAACGGCGAAGGCAGCTTTAAAGACTTTTCAGAGTTACTGCCAGACACCTTCCCAACCGTTGCTCGCTCCTTAGATGACCTCGCCGCATTCCTTTACACATCAGGCACAACAGGCCGTTCAAAAGGCGCCATGCTGACCCAGAACAACCTCCTTTCCAATGCTCAGGCTTTGGTTGACTACTGGCAGTTTACCGAAAAAGACGTGCTCCTTCACGCCCTGCCGATCTTCCACACCCACGGCCTCTTTGTCGCCTGCAACGTCACCCTGCTTGCTGGCGGGTCGATGATCTTCATGCCGAAACTTGATCTTGATGCCTTTGTTGAATATATGCCAAAGGCCACAAGCATGATGGGCGTCCCGACTTTCTATACCAGATTACTCAGCGATGAGCGCTTTAACAAAGAGCTGACCAGCCACATGCGCCTGTTCATTTCCGGCAGCGCTCCCTTACTGGCTGAAACCCATGTGCAATTTGAAGAACGCACCGGCCATCGCATCCTTGAGCGTTACGGCATGACAGAAACCAACATGAGCACATCAAACCCATTTGATGGCGAAAGAAAACCGGGCACTGTCGGCTTTCCGCTGCCAGGTGTTGAAGTCAGAATCACCGATAAAGACACAGGAGAAATACTCCCCAATGGGGATACTGGCGTTCTCGAAGTGCGCGGGCCCAATGTATTTAAAGGCTATTGGCAAATGCCGGAAAAAACCGCGGAAGAATTCCGCGAAGATGGTTTCTTCATTTCAGGTGATCTCGCCAAAATTGATGAAGATGGTTACATCATCATCGTTGGCCGCGATAAAGACCTGATCATCTCTGGTGGTTATAATATCTATCCAAAAGAAATTGAGCTTATCCTGGATGAACAACCAGGTGTCCTGGAAAGCGCCGTCATCGGCGTGCCCCACCCTGATTTTGGTGAAAGCGTTGTTGGCATCCTTGTGAAAAACAACAAGGATGAAATCAACCTCGAAAGCATTGAAGAAGCTTTGGGCGCAAACCTCGCCCGGTTCAAACAGCCCAAAAAGCTGGTCATTGTCGATGAACTACCAAGAAACACCATGGGCAAAGTACAAAAAAATCTATTGCGCAATGAATATGAAAACTCGTTTCAGCAATAGCCTTTAATCTGATCTCTTTCCTGTCAGTTTAAATCGAACACAACAAAACGCTTCAGAAGGTTGTTCATCTTCTGAAGCCTTTTTTATCAGTTTTGCAACAGACCCTAGTCTGGTTAAATCACCAGAAAAGTTTTAACCGCGAATATCGCCAGGAGTAACAAGAATACGGTCTCAGCAAAAACCACCGCCACATGACCAAACCCAAGCTGAAGCATTTTCTGCATAGACGTTTTCACACCCAGCGCCGAAATCGCCACAATCAGACACCAGCGCGACATCTCAATTAACACAGCAATCACCGGCTGCGGAATAAATCCAAAACTATTTGCCGCAACAACCAGTAAGAAGCCAACCACAAAAAATGGCAGTTGTGGGCGCCCGGCCCCTTCTTTCGTTTGCGGTAAAGTCATCAACAAAACAACAAGCACCACAGGCAACATAGCCACTCTGAGCAGTTTGACGATTGTCGCCGTGTCACCTGTTTCAATCGAAATCGAATACCCCGCCCCAACCACCTGCGCCACATCATGAATGGTCGCCCCAATGAGAAAACCCATTTCCCGCGGCGTTAAATCAAACATTGAAAAAAGGATCGGATACAGCACCATCGCCGCAGTTGAAAGCGTTGTCACTGCAATCACTGTAAACAGCGTATTGCGCTCTGTCTTGTCATTGGCTGGTATCAGCGCAGCCATAGCCAAAGCAGCAGAAGCCCCGCAAATGGCAACTGACCCACCGGTTAAAATAGCAAACCGCCAGCCTCGGTTAAACAGTTTAGCAAACAAAAAACCACTGCCAATTGTCAGTCCGATCAGACCGATCACGGTAAAAAATGTTGTTATTCCAAGCGAGCTGATATCACCAAGTGTGATCCGAGCCCCAAGCAGAATAATTCCAAACCGGAGCAGATCTTTCGCCGCCAACTCAATCCCTTTCTGGCATTTCTCATCCTCAGCGAGAAAGTTAAATGCCATGCCAATGAGCAATGCCAACAACATCACAGGTGTGGCATAATGTTCAGAAAGAAACGACGCCGCCGCCGCAATCGTTCCGGCCAGCAACAGCCCCGGCAATAAAGGGCGCAACCGGCCAGAAAATCCTTCCAGCCGGTTTTTTAATTGAGAACCCTGATCGGCCATTCAATAATTATTCCTGCAAATTCCTGAACTTACGCTGCATCCGGCAACATCGCTGTCACCTTTTCATATAAATTATCAGGAACAGAAATTCCCTTTTCATTGGCCATCGCACGCCCATCCAACCGGCGTTGACCGGGTAGCCGCACATTCGGCTGCGTGGTAATCGCTTCAAGCAGCACTTCTAGCCGTTCAACAAACCCACCACCAGACAACAGCTCAGGGTTCAGCGCGATATAAGTGTGACCAAGCCGTGGTGGCGGGCCATCAGAGTTAAACAACGAAGACGCCTCAAATCCAAATTGCGCACCAGAAACAGCAGCAGCAAGAATTTCAACCATCAGCACCAGAGCCGCACCTTTCGCGTCACCCATTGGCAGCATTGTGCCAGCTAACGCGGCATCCGCATCTGTTGTCGGCTTACCTTCAACATCAAGCGCCCAGTCGTCTGGAATAGGCCGCCCTTCCTGAGAAGCCACCATAACTTTCCCCCGCGCAATCTTGCTGAGAGAAAGATCAATCACCAGCGGCGCCGTATCTTTTCGAGGCGCTGCAAAAGCAATCGGGTTAGTGCCAAACACACCAGATATCCCGCCCCATGGCGCAATCGCTTTCGGGCTGTTCGTTACAAGAATGCCCACCATGCCTTCATTGGCCAGTTTCTCCGTGTGATAACCGGCAATTCCAAAATGATGAGAGTTATACACCGTCGCCGCTGCAATGCCTGACGTTTTTACTTTTTCAAGCAGCTTTTCAGTCGCGAGTGCCATCGCCGGATAAGCAAACCCGCATTTTGCATCAACGCGAAACGCAGCAGAGCCAGCTTCTTCAATTGAAGGAGTTGCATGACCATCAACTTTGCCGACTTTCGCCTGGCCTGAATAGGAAGGAATGCGTGATAGCCCGTGGCCATATTGCCCGTCAATCTGCGCTTGCACCAAAGCATCCGCCACAGTTCGCGCATTCGCCTCTGATGTATTATTTGCAACCAGCACTTTTGTGACCAGATCGAGTAAATGATCTTTTTGATAATATTGTTCAGTCATGCTTTCCTCATTAATTCATTTCGCACGTTCTCAGCTGTAACGGCACTCACTCTTACATTGGCTTCCACTGTCACACCCGCGATATGCGGCGTCAGTATTAAGTTCGCCAATCCGGTAAATTTCTCAGCGCTTTCCGCCGTTAATGGCTCAGTTTCAAATACATCCAACGCCGCCCCCGCAATTTGCTTGTTCCGCAAAGCTTCCGCAAGGGCAGCCTCATCAACAACACCGCCCCGGGCCGTATTAATAAGAACAGATCTTTCGCCCATTTTTTCAATCTCAGAGCTACCGATCAGTCCGCGGGTTCCCTCAGTTAAAGGCACATGCAAACTCACCACATCAGCAGCAGCTAACAGCTCATCAATCGTGGCGCAGCGTTGCGCCATTTGAAATGCCGCATCATTTTCATCTTTATATGGATCAAAAGCGGCAACCGACATGCCAAGCGCAATGGCCCGTTTGGCAACTTCCTGCGCAATACCACCAAAACCGATAAGCCCCATCACCTTGCCAGAAAACTCATAACCAATCAGCGCCTGGCGTGGCCATTCACCTTTAATCATCTGATCATTGGAACTATAAGACGTCCTCAGCAATTGCATCGCTGTGCTGATTACATATTCAGCAACCGGCAGATCATTCGCCCCGGATGCCGGGCAAACTTTTACATTGCGCGTTTTCGCTGTTTCAAGGTCAATATTATCAAGTCCGACACCAAGCCGGCCCACAACCTTTAAATTCGGCGCTGCTTCCAGAACTTCCGCCGTCACCTGTGTGCGGTTGCGCACAATAAGCGCATCAACCTCTTTCATCGCAGCCAGCAACTTTGCCGGGTCATCGACAAGTTCTGGATCATAGAGAACATCAAAGTCCTCCTTTAAACTGTTCACGGCATCAAGGTCCATGAACTCGGAAATAATGACGAAAGCCATTGAATACTCCATAGTAAAATTGAGAAAATCAAAAGAAATGATAACTAAGTTGGCAACCGGATAAATTCAATAATCAGCCACCAAACAATGAACCAACCGGCAAGGGAACAAGCAGCAGGTTCTTGAAAATAAAATAAAACCCAAACACCATCCCCGCCCCGATCAGCGGATAAATCACCAGTCTGGCTGGCGTCCACGGGTCATACATGGCGATAAAAATCAGGGAGATAAACAATATAAGCCCGGTGAGTAAAAACCCGAGCCACGGCATCAGCAGTGAGGCCCCAAGCATCAGCACAACCAGCCCAATGCGCCTGAAATTCGCGCCGGTTAAATCCAGTTCTGATTTCGGCCTGACAATCAGCCATTGCACAATCAGCGCAATTGAAAGCCCTGTCATTACCAGCGCCACAGCGCGGGGAAATACATAAGAATCCGGGTCCGTGTAACTTGTCGTGTCCCAGAATGTAATGCCCGCAACAGCAATAAAAAACACACCCATTAATGGCGTATAAAAATCACGTCCCATATCCTTATTCGGCATTGTTCATCTCCTGCTTTAATTGAAAGCGGCGCATCAACAATGGCCCGAACAATGAAAGAATGATCGCAGCGATAATGCCAAGTGAGATCGGACGCCCGAAAAACATCTGGAAATAGCCGCCCGTTGCAGAAGCAATTGTCCAGGATTGCACAAACCCCTGCTCAGCGATCCGGCTGAGAATAAGCCCAAGCACAATCGGTGAAGGCTGAAAACCAAACCGGTTCAGAACCCAGCCCATAATGCCAAGCACAATCATCACGAACACATCAGAAACTGAGTTTCTGATCGAATAAGTGCCAATCATCGTCATGAAAGCAACCGTTGCCACCAGCATTGATTTCGGCACACTGATGATCGTTCTGTAAGCATAGCGCCCAATAATCAACCCCGTCGGCAGCATCAGCACCGTCGCCAGAAACAAACCGGTGATAAAGGTGTAAACGATAGAACTTTCCGCGGTGAACAAATTCGGCCCAACCCGAACACCCTGCACCAGCAGCGCCCCGAGAATGACCGCATCAGGCGGCGTCCCTGGAATGCCAAGCACTAATGTCGGAATAAAACCGCCACCAACCGTCGCATTATTGGCAGATTCAGCCGCCTGAATACCTTCAGGCGCGCCCTTGCCAAACATTTCACTGTTTTTGGAAGCACGCCGCGCTTCAGTATAAGAAACAAGCCCGGCAATTGACCCACCAGCACCCGGCAAGATACCAACCACCGTGCCGATAACAGAGCTGCGGATTAGATTCCATTTTCCCTTTAAGGAAATTACCAAAGCTTCTTTGAGCCTGATGCCACGGCTTTCACCAGAAACATTCAGATGTCGGTCAGGCGTCGCCACAAGGTCAATCAGCACGGGGATGCAATAAAGTCCGATCAATGCTGAAATAATCTCCACCCCGCCCAAAAGCAATTCAGAGCCAAACGTCAACCGCACATCAGCGCTGATTTCAGCCACCCCGATACAGGCCAAAAGCATGCCGAAACAGCCACCAATCAGGCCTTTCAGCAAATTCCCTTCTGAAAGCGCAGAAATAAGTGTTAAACCAAAAATCGCCAGCCAGAAATATTCAACCGGGCCAAAAGCCAGCGCAATTGCAGCAAGCGGCGGTGCCAGCATCAACAAAAATGCAGCGCCAACTAGCCCGCCAAATACGGACGCAATACAGGCAAGAGTAACCGCGAGGTCACCATCACCCTTTTTCGCCATTGGATAACCATCCAAAGTCGTCGCAATAGCAGAAGGAGTGCCAGGCGTGTTCAACAATATAGCAGAATAAGCACCGCCATATACGGCACCGGTGTAAATCGCACCAAGCATAATCAAAGCGGATGCCGGGTCCATCGTGAAAGTAATCGGCACAAGAACAGCAATCGCCATGGTCGCTGTCAAACCGGGTAGCGAACCAATCACCGTCCCCGCAATCACGCCGCCAAGAGCCAGTAGTATATTGGTCGGCGAAAGTGCCGCAAGAATGTACTCAGTCCCTGGCATAAATGATGAACCCCCAGAATTTGGTTATTAGTTTTTTTTCAGTCTTTCAATCACATCAGAACCAGAACAACCAGCTCAAATGACCAATAGCATTATCAATAGATTATTTACGAAAGTGTTGCGGATGGAAAGGGCTGAAACCTGCCAGTAAGGTAAACCTCAATCAGCAAATCTCAGCCCGGTTTCTATAACAAAACAATAGCCTTGTTATAGCTCCTCCACCAGAGCAATAAAGCCTATTTCAGAACACCACCAGCTTTGGCAGCTTCAACATAGCTTTTTGTTTTTTCGTCAATAAAAGCTTTCATTCCAGCATAATCAACATCAAGCAAAGCCATGCCGTCATTAATCATCCGCTTCTGGAATTCAGGATCAGCATTGATTTTGCCAATTGCGTCAGAAAGTTTTTTGCGAATATCTTCAGGTGTTGACTTTGGCACAGCTATGCCGCGATAAGCACCGGAAACAAGGTCAAAGCCAAGCTCTTTAAAAGTAGGCACATCCGGAAATTTAGGATGACGCTTATCCATCGCAACCGCAAGCATACGCACTTTTTCAGCGTGCTTTGCACCAACAGAAGTATAACCCCATTCAGCCTTCACCTGATCACCAAGCAAAGCCTGCACAGCCGCACCCGTGCCTTTAAAGGCAACATAAGTGGTTTTAATGCCAGCTTGCTTGTCAAAGTTAACTTGTGCCAGATGGTTGGCAGTCCCTTTACCTGAACCTGACAGTGTCAACTGGCCTGGGTTTTTCTTGGCAAAATCAACCAGATCCTGCAAAGTTTTAAATGGGCTGTCATTTTTCACGACAATCGCATCGGGTGTATAATGGAAAATATAAACACCAACGATATCTTCAGTTGTAAAACCAACATTTTTTTGTCGTGGCTTGATGATGATATGCGGCAGGTTGATGCCCATAATATTATAACCATCACCTTTCATTTTATTAAGCTGAGACCAGCCAACAGCACCGCCGCCGCCCGGCTTATATGAAATCACCAGGTTTTGACCAAACAGCTTTTTAAAATATGGCTGTTGATGCCGCGCGGTAATATCAGACTCACCACCCGGACCAAACGGAATAACATAATTCACCTGCTGGTCAGGATAATCAGCCGCATAAGCACCACCCGCCGAAACGGTGAGCAATGCCGTTGCAATAGCCATAAAACTTTTAGACAGAAGTTTCATAAGTTTTCCTCCCTTATGAATTTACAAGAAAAATCACTGTTCATATTTGAGCAGAATTAATATTGAGTATGAACTACTTAAGCACTTCGATAAAGTTTCGTCATTGAAAATTCTCTATGCCCAAGAACTTCAGCAGCTGTTGCACGACCATTTGCTGTTTTTAGTATATTTTCGATCAGTGCATCCCCTGCAGTATCCAGCGTCATAGTCCGTTTCAGAATGCCAGAAACATCAACATCGATGTGTTCAGACATCGTCCGCACAGTCCGTGGATTAGCAGAAATTTTTACAACCGGCACAATCGGGTTACCAACAACATTGCCCTGACCCGTCGGGAAAGTGTGGACAACATACCCGGCAGCCGCCATTAAGGTGACACATTCAGCAGCCGCTGAAGATGTATCCATATAATAAAGGCCAGCCCCTTTTTCAGGTGCTTCAGCAGGCTTAAGAACATCAATATATTTTGAATTGTGACCAATTTTCTCAAGATTGCCGAGCGCTTTTTCTTCAATGGTCGTCAAACCACCTTCAATATTGCCTTTTGTCGGCTGAGATTCAGAAAGGTCATCAGTTTTATGCGCGTCAATCACATCATCCGAATATGCCTGCCAAGTGGCCATGAACTTATCACCAATTTCAGGCGATGCAGCGCGCGCCTTACAAAGATGTTCAGCACCGGTGATTTCAGATGTTTCACCAAACACACCATAAACGCCGCGCGGAATAAGCTTATCATACATATTACCAACGGTCGGGCATGAACCAAGACCCGTTGTTGTATCAGACTCGCCGCATTTCGTTGAAACCCAGAGATCTTTAATATCGCATTCTTCGCGCTCTAAAGAAGTAGCCCAATGGACATATTCTTTGGCTTTCCAGGATGCGGCTGCAACAGTCGCAATGTCACCATTCTGCTCAATAGAAAATCCAGTCACCGGCTTGCCGGTTTTGGCAATGCCCTCAACAATCCGGTTGGTCCAGCCCGGCTCAATGCCAATCACGATAACAGCGGCCACATTCGGGTTAGAGCCGGTACCAATCATGGTTCTGAAATGCAATTCAAGGTCTTCACCAAACTGCAACCGGCCATAAGCATGCGGCAGAGCCATCGTGCCTTTAATATTGTTCGCAACAGATTCACAGGCAGCATTTGAAATATCATCAACTGGTAAAATAATCACATGATTACGAACACCAACACGGCCATTTTCCCGGCGATATCCTTTAAAACTATATTCTGACATTCGTCTTCCTTTACCAGCGTTTTGTTTTTAGGTTATGAACATGAACATGGCCGCCCGTTTCAGCAGCGCCAATCATCCGACCAATATCTTCACCATACTTAATAATGGTGTCGCCTTCTTTCAGCTCCTGAAGCGCAACCTTATGCCCAATCGGCACATCATGCAGAGCTTTGACATTAATCGTAGTATCCGTTTCGGTGATGACACCAAGCATCTCTGTTCCAGCCTTTAAATCTTCGACGACAACGACGCCAACATTGTCTTTCGGCGAGTGAACAAGAAAGTGTGGTTCTGACATAAAAACCTCTTTTTGTTTGATTGTTTTGATAAAATGATCATAATAAGCTCATATGTCTTATATAAGACCTATAATATATAACAAGGCCATAGAGTCAACAGTCCAGCGCCGCTTATTTTGGCATTTGCTAAAAAAATATTCACAGCACAACGACTTAAAAGAAATGAACAGCTTATCCTGTGGCAAAATCGGAAGATAACGAAAATACAATTTACCATTCAGTATAAGATAACTTATATTTAACTCAGTATTTTAACCCAGAGCCTGCCGGAAAACTGCAATGCAATTTCAAGTAAGCATCCGGAAAACACTGGTCAGTTAAAAACAAACAGAGGGGGTGAAAATGTTAGATACTATAAAACCCGATGCCCGGCCCCTTTATGCCCAGGTCAGGGATATCCTGATCGAGCGCATTCACACAGGCACATGGAGCCCGGGCCAGTCCCTTCCAAGTGAAATGAGCCTGGCGGCTGAACTTGGCGTCAGCCAGGGCACGGTAAGAAAAGCCCTCAACACCATGGCAGATGATTCAATCATCGAAAGAAGACAGGGCAAAGGCACCTACGTCACAGAACACACCTCAACGCAGGTTCTGTTTAAATTCTTCCAGATATATGAAGCCAACGGCAATCGCATAGAACCCGGCACAGGTAAATCAAAACTGAAAATCAACCGCGCCAGTAAAGAAGTGGCCAGATCACTGAAACTAAAGCCCGGTGAAGAGATCATAGAAATCACCAGATTGAGAACCCATAACAACAATCCGATCATTGATGAATTGATCATCCTGCCACGAAAATTGTTTTCCGGTCTTGAGCTTCAGAAAAACCTGCCAAACACACTCTATGATTTTTATCAGCGAGATTACGCCATCACTGTATCAGAGGTGGAAGAAAATCTGACAGCCAGCGTCGCGACAAAAAAACAGGCAAAAGAGCTGAATCTGAAAGAAGGCGCCCCCCTTCTGGTCATAGACCGCATCGCCGCAGACATTGAACAAACCCCGATCGAGCGGCGCATCAGTTATTGCACGACTGATAATCTGAAATATGTCGCCAAATTACGCTAGCTGGCCTAAAAATATCTCTCAGATCCAAGGTACTGCATAAACCGGCAGCAGCCAGACAGCTACGGATACAAATAAAAAGATCCGATTATCAATTTAACAACTTGTATTTGTTATTCTTTTTAACGATAAATGCTGAAAACACACATGGCAAAATTCTTGCAGAAAAATAAACCATATTATTCGCGACGGATATTTACTTTTAACCTCGTATTAAGTGGAGTAAATTACCGGCTGGTATAATATCCCGTTTATTCTGAGTTATAGCAGCCACATAGCGGTGCAAATGTAGGTAAGAGACATAAATCATCTTTATTCCTGTATTATAACAATAGCGCTTTATTTGTAATGTTTGCGGAGCGATCAAATGAAACGGACTATATCATTAGTCTTACAGCTTATTTTTCTAAGTGCGTCGATTCTGGCCTCAGTTTTCCTGTGGCAATATAAAGACCACCTAAGTGATGTCTTTGCCCGCATCGCCCCAACAGGTGAACAGGAACCCATAAAGTCCAAACGCAGTCAGGAATTACCTGTTGTGGTCAAACGCGTTTCCAGCGCCGCAAATAACGAAATTATTGAAGCCCTCGGCACAGGCCGGGCAAAAAAATTCATCACCCTTTATCCTGAAACCAACGGCGAAATCACAAAGTTTAATGTTGAAACCGGAACAAAGGTCCAGCAGGGTGACATCCTCCTGGAGCTTGACCCGAAAACAGCCGAACTCGCCAAAAGAGTCGCCGAAACGAAATTAATCGAATCCGAACGGCTCATGGTGCGCGCCAAAGAGCTGCGCAAAAAGAACATCAATTCAGCCGCTAATGTTGATGACGCTCAAAACCTCATGAAAAGAGCCGAAATAGAACTGAGACAAGCTGAAGAAGCCTTAAGAGACAGACGTGTTATCGCTCCTTTTAACGGCATCATCGGCATCCCAAAAGTTGAAGCAGGTGACCGCGTCACCACAACAACCGCCCTTATGACATTGGATGATCGCTCAGAAATTATCGTTGAATTCAGAGTCCCCGAGCTGTTTCTCTCGCGCGTGAAGGCAGGCGATAAAATTTATGCGCGTACCCCGAACTATGAGCAAAAAACTTTCACAGGAATAATCGATCAGATCGACAGCCGCATCGACCCGCAAAACCGCTCAGTCACAGTGCGCGCCGTTCTCGATAATAAAGAAGATCTGTTAAGACCTGGCATGTCATTCACCACAGAAGTCCGCTTGAAAGGCAAAACCTACCCGCTGGTGCCAGAGCTGGCCTTACTGTGGTCAAAAGGCAAAAGCCATGTCTGGAAAGTTTCCAAAGGGCAGGCAGAAAAAATCCCTGTCCGCATTGTCAGACGCCTGAATAGCACCATCATCATTGATGGCAAACTTTCAAAAGGTGATCTGGTCGTCGTTGAAGGCGTACAGCGATTAAGAGAAGGCTCAAAAGTCTCCTTTATAGAACCACCTCTTTCGACTACCAGCCTCAGCAATTAGAGCGAGTAACTCAAAATGGCAGAAGCGGAAACAAAGTCAGTTAAAACGGATGACCTTCCCGCATTAAGCGTTCGTCGCCCCTATCTGGTGATTGTCATCAATCTGCTGATCATCATAGCCGGTCTTGGCGCCATCTTCGGCGTCGAAGTCCGCGAACTTCCCGATATTGACCGACCCATCGTGACCGTGCGCGCCAATTACCCCGGTGGCTCACCAGAAACAATCGACGCAGAAATCACCAGCGTCATCGAAGCCGCTGTCGCAAGGGTCAATGGCGTGAAAGCCGTGCGCTCCTCCAGTGAAGAAAACAACCTGCGTATCCGCGCCGAGTTCAACCCTGAAGTTAATCTGATTGACGCTGCAAATGACATCCGCGAAGCCGTCAGCCGGGTAGAAAGAGAGCTCCCCGAAGGGGTTGAAGACATATTCGTCATTAAAGCTGACGCTGATGCCAGCCCAATCATCCAGCTCGCCATCCACAGTGACACCCTCTCAATTGATGAGCTAACCCGCCGCGTTGAAGATGAAATCGTACCGGAACTGACCTCCGTTACAGGGGTCGCAGATGTCAATCTCAATGGTGACAGGCAAAGGGTACTACGTGTCATTCTCAATCCGTTGAAAATGGCCAGTTACCAGCTCACGGTCGCAGATGTTGTCAACGTTCTCAAAACCGCCCGTTTTGATGTTCCCGCCGGCAGTTTCAAATCCGGTGATCAGGAGGTCATTGTGCGTGCCAACGCCTCTGTCACCTCACCAAAACAGGTCGAGGATCTTATCCTTCGAGACCCGGTCCGTATCAGCGACGTCGCCTCAGCTTCCTTTGGCCCGGCAGAAGCGGAAAATTACACCCGCCTCAATGGCCGGACAGTGATTAATATGGGCATCGTCCGACAAGCAGAATCCAACACCATCTCCATTTCGCAGGACGTGAAAAAGCTCATCAGCAAAATTAACAAGCAGTCAGATGATGCCACTATCAACATCATTTCAAACGACGCAATCTTCATTGAAGGCGCAATCTATGAAGTCCTGATCAGTCTCATATTAGCTGTGATTATTGTTGTCGCCGTCATTGCCCTCTTCATTGGCCAGTGGCGCGCCGCGTTAATCCCAGCAGTTGCCATACCAATCGCTTTAACCGGCACCATAGCCGCGATCTGGATGCTTGGATTTTCAATCAACCTCGTCACGCTGCTGGCCCTCGTATTGGCCACCGGCCTAGTTGTCGATGACGCCATCGTGGTGCTTGAAAACATTCAAAGGTTAAGAGCCCAGGGCATCCCCGGAAAAGCCGCATCAGTACTGGGTGCAAGGCAGGTCTTCTTCGCCATTATCGCAACAACTGCGACGCTTATTTCAGTCTTTTTGCCGATTTCATTCCTGCCCTCAACAGCAGGCCGGCTGTTTACCGAATTCGGCTTTGTACTTGCGATCACAGTCGTCATCTCATCTTTTGTCGCCCTTTCAATCTGTCCGATGATGGCCGCCAGCCTCCCGACACCCGAAAAAACAAGAGAAAGCCTCTTGATGGGTATGTTGAACAAAATTGGCGGCGGGCTACAAAATGTTTATGTCTGGTTGCTGAATAAAGTACTGGCAGCGCCTCTGGTTCTGATCGGAATCTGCTTTATAGTAGCCGCCAGCGGCGCCATTGTTTACTCAACCCTTGGTGAAGAACTCGTCCCCGAAGAAGATCGCGGGTTGATTAAAATTCGCCTCGTTGGCCCGGATGGCACAGGAATTGACTATGCAGACCGTCAGGTTGAAGAAGTTGAAAAAATTCTGCACAGCTATCAGGACCAGGGCATTATCACAAATATTTTCTCTGTCTCTGGCCGCTGGGATCCAAACCGCGGTTCCATTGAAGCCCCATTAGCCGACTGGTCCAAACGAACAAAATCAGAAGGCCAGATCATCGGTGAAATCAAAAAACCTTTAAGTCAGATACCAGGCTCACAGGTGCGCGCCGTTCGTGGCAACAGCCTTGGCCTGAGAGGCGCAGATGGTGGCTTAAAGTTTGCCATCGTTGGCCCGGACTATAACCAGCTTGCGGTCACCGCCGAAGAATTCGTTCGCACAATGGAAACCGACATACCAAAACTTTCCAATTTCCGCGTGGAATTCAGGGCAACACAACCCCAGCTTTCGGTAGATATTGATCGCCGTCAGGCAGCTGACATCGGTGTTTCAATTGAAGAACTGGCAACAACCGTGAAAGTCCTTGTTGATAATGACGAAGTTGCAGAACTGACCGTTAACGATAAGATCGTACCCGTCATTCTGGAAGCCCGCCCGGGTGATGTCACCTCACCAACAGATATTAAAAACCTTTACGTCCGCGCCGGTTCCGGCCAGATGGTGCCTTTATCACAGTTGGTCAAATTCCGTGAATATGCCGTCGCCGCTGAGCTTGATCGACACGGCCAGCGCAGAGCCATTGAAATATCCGCCGACCCGGCTGAAGGCTTCACATTAAGAGAAGCCGTCACAGCCATTGAAAATGTCGCTGAAAAAGTACTCAAACCGGGCACATCTCTTTTATTGCTGGATGAAGCCGAAGCATTAAACGAAACCTCAGATGGCTCAACCATAACATTCTTCATCGCCATCCTCGTCGTGTTCCTAGTGCTGACAGCGCAGTTTGAAAGCGCCGCCAGCGCGATCATTGTTCTTCTGACAGTCCCCTTCGGCATCTGCGCCGCAATCTTTGCCCTTGCGCTCACTGGCACATCTATTAACATCTACAGCCAGATCGGCATCCTGATGCTGATCGGCATCATGGCGAAAAACTCCATCCTGATGGTTGAGTTTGCTGACCAGTTAAGAGAACACGGACGAAGTGTCTATCAGGCAGCGCAAGAAGCATCACGTGTGCGCCTCCGCCCCATCATGATGACAATGCTCTCAACCATCCTCGCCGGTCTACCACTCATTCTAGGCGCAGGCCCCGGTTCAGAATCAAGAGCAGCCATTGGCTGGGTCGTGTTTGGCGGCCTTGGCATGGCCGGCATCTTCACGCTGTTTTTAACCCCGGCACTTTATATGTTGATCGCGGGTGTCAGCAAACCACGCAGCGAAGCAGGTGATCAGCTCGAAAAAGAACTCGCCAATGCAAAATCACCCATCTCCGAAGCCGGATAATCTAAAAACCCGCTTCCTTCAGTTTTTAATGCTGAGCGGTAAAGACCTGAGCGCCCGCAACCCCGTGCGGCTGGTCCAATGAAGGTCCTTTGATTGGCAGGCCAGTGCCAGGACTGGCAGCCTTTCTAAAATACACTTCAACATAATTTCCATCTCACTTTTCGCCAGCCACGCGCCAAGGCAAAAATGCGGGCCACCACCAAGTGCCAGATGCGGGTTATGCTCCCGCCCGACATTCAGCTCCAAAGGGGTATCAAATTCATCCGGGTCAATATTGGCTGAAGCGAGCAGCGCCAGTACCGGCTCACCTTTTTTCAACCGCACCCCCTCAAACTCACAATCTTCTATCGGATATCTTGGTTTCGACATCTGCACAGGGCAAACAAACCGCAGCAATTCATCAACAGCCAGTGGCATTAAATCTGGCTTCTGGCGCAGCAGCTCAAGTTGTTCCGGGTTTTCTATAAGCGAAAGCACGCCACCACTAATCAGATGCGCCGTCGTCTCATGCCCAGCCACAAACAATAGAAAACACATCGCCAGCAGTTCATCTTCACTAAGCCGGTCACCATCTTCTTCCGCATTCACAAGGTCAGATATCAAATCATCCCGTGGTTCAAGGCAGCGCTCTTCAAACTTGAGTTTCAGATAGTTGTTAATCCGCCAGACAGAGGGCAATAAACTCATCATCCCGGTTAAAGAATGATCTTCAGCCACATACCTCATCCAGCTTGTAAATTTTGGCCGGTCCCGCTGCGGCAATCCAAGCAACTCACAAATTACCGCAAGCGGCAAATCCCGCGCAATATGGCGCACCACATCTTTATCATCTGAATGTATGAAATTATCAAATAACTGGTTCGCAATAATTTCTATTTTTGGTACTAATTTTTGAATTTCCTGCCGCCTGAACACCCCGTCAACCAGCTTTCTTAAACGCCGGTGCTTAGGGTCATCATTTTGCATCATATTATCCATAAGCGGGCGCAGGCCCGGCATTCTGGTCAGCATATGCAACAAAAAAGAGCCCTTCACCCGGCCAAAATCGACCGAAAAAAGATCACTGCGTTTCAAAAGAGCTTTGGCAGCAGATTGGCGGGTCACATAAGTTACCTCACCAATCAGTGGCATTTTTGATTTTACAAAAACGCCCTTCTCCTGCATGGCCTGAAAGGTTGGAAAAGGATCACGCTTAAAAGCCTGCCCCGAAAGGTCAAATTTATGAATGTTTTCAACTTTTGTCAGCATATCCGGCATTTCCTTTAAAAAAGAATCAAACCAAAACATCCCTCATAGTAGAAAACGAAAAAGTCATAAATTTGTGGCGGGAAATTGAATAAACCGATCAATACTCATAACGTAAAGACGTTATAAATTCTGACTTCTCAACATTCTGCAGCACAATCCCATCTATCGCCGCATCAGATTTGGCATAATTATATCCCAAATTGACAGATAAACCCCGCGCCAGATCATATCTTGCCCCAAGCGCAACGCTTTTTTCTTCATGCCCGTCAGTTTCACCCCAATGGGCCTCAGCAGATAATGTCAGCCGCCTGACCTTATAATGCGCACCGGCTGAAATATAACTACGCGTTCCACTAGCCCGAGCACTGTCAAAATGCTCAACACCAACTCCAAGATCAAGCGCCAGACTGCCATACTCAACCTGACCCACAAGTCCGCCTGCATAGGTCTCAAACAAAGTGCCACCATCCAGCGATCTGATTTCAGAATTCGTAAACCGGCCAGAAAAGCGTATATCAGTATATTTATTCGGCCGCTCATAAGTTAAGCCAAAGTCACTGTTGCCATGCTCATCCACACCGGCACTTAAAATAAATGCCGAAAGCCTGATATTATAGAAAAAACCGTTATCTTCTTCTTCAAGCGTCGCCAGAACATCATCAAATTCCAGATCAGCATTGCCCGTGCCGCGCCATCTGCGGGTGGTCTCTCTCACCCCTTCATTGACTTCACCAACAGCAAGGCGCCCCCAGATGCTCTGCGCATATACTTCCCAGCGGTCATCATACTCGTCCTGCTCACGCTCATCATAAGAGCCAAAATAAGTCGCACCAATCGTCAATGAGTTCGGTAATTGCCGCTCAATATTCACCCTGAAGTTGGACTTCGGCTCAAGGTCAGTTTTATCCGTTTTAAAATTATGCACCACCGGCAGATCAAACAGATGATTATAACTCACCGTCGCACCAAATAATTCAAACGCCAGCGGCTCTTCAAAGAATGAAAGATTATCGGGGTTCAGTCCGCCATTCTGGGCAAAAGCCTGCTGCGCGCTCACCAGTTGGGATGGCATAAAGCTCAATAAACTGACCAGTGAACAACCAACGAAATATCGAAACAAACTGGAAGAGTTATTTTTCAATACTTTGTTACTAACTTGAAAAAACATCAGACCGCTCTCCGAAACTTGGTTTTAATCACATGGTCGGCAATCTCTCGCCCGGCGCGCAACGCTTCAACATTGTCACGCATCCAATGCACACCGCCATAAATCCGGCTCATGCCATTTTCGGCAGCCGCTTCAGAAAGGCTGTTCCAGTGCCGCGTCACACCTGAAAGATGATCCGGCCAGATCACAGTATCCGAAGCTTTCTTGGAAAAACTCACCCGGTCACGCCCGATAATATGCGCAATAATCCTCGCGCCAGAGGCACCAAAAGCTGAGTGTCCGGACGTATAAGAAGGAAATGGCGGTGTCGGGATCAGCGATTTCCAGTCCCGCCTGCTAGCAACGCGTGGGTCAGCATTACCAAATTGCGCAGCACGGTATCTGATCGCCGTTTCAGGACGAATAATGTCATGGCTGTATTTCGAGTGCCATGTCGCAATCGCTGAATCGGCCATAGCCATACTCACCAGTGCCATCGCCCGCGCTTTATCGACTCTTGAAAGGTTTAAATGCTGAAACAACTGCATTGCAATCAGTGAAAAATGCCCCGGCGGCGTGACACCCCACGGTCCGTCTTCCCAGAAAAACGCAATCTCAGTCTGGTCATCAGTCCGGCTGGCACTGTCAGAAGACCCAAGCTCCTTAACCATCTCATATTCACGTGCAAACTCCGGGCTGGCCGGGTCATAAAAATCACTCGCAATATATTGAGACGCAGAAGAAATCGCCCATGGTTTCACCTGCCCAAAGCCCGGCAATAACCCACGGTGGTAGCTTTCTCTAAACGAAGGTTCCGTCGCACCAGAATCAAACAAAGGCCCCGTTGGTCGCCAGCGCAAAGAATCCTGCCGGCGCGGGTAGCGTCTTAAATAATAATTGGCTTTGCTCGGTTCTGCCCCGTCATTCGTGCGCATACGAACAACAAAATCACCAACTTTCCGGCCCCAGGCCTCACCAAGAGTTTTCGCCTCACCAGCCGGATAGCGTGAAAGAAAACTCATCTGATCGAATAAAAGTGGTTGTTGCAAGTGTTCAGCAAAAGCCGTTGCCGAAGCAACACCATATGCCACAGCCGGGTCAGCCCCTAGCGGCGCCGGACCGATCGAATAGCTGTTTTCATATTTTTTCTCAATACCATTAACAGCAAGAAAGCCCGCCACATGGCCCATCGCCATCGCCCGTGATGCCATCGGCGGCGCAATCAACTGGTCCCGGAGTGCCTGCAAGGCAACATCCGTCCAGTGAAAAACTTCATCAACGTTTGAGGGAGCAACAATATTGGTAAGATAAGAATGCTGGCTTCCAAAGTTCCCAGCACAGCCCCCAAGAGAGGCAAGCGCAACACTGGAACAGCCGGACAAAAACTGACGCCTTGATAAAAGCAACGCAACATACCCCTATACAAATCGACACAACAAAAGCAACATCACCCAACGGGGAGAAACTCACGAACATGTGATCTATAACGGGACACCGTTTAATTTTTGATTAAGAATAGAAATTTTCTTGTAACAATAATCTGAGTGAAAGCTCAGAATTTATATATGTCGCGCCGCCTCAAGTGCAATTTTCTCAAGCTCGGTTTTTCCATTCGGTCCAACCACAACATAATGTACCGCCCCGGAAGCCCAGGAGAAAAAGTCAAAATCTTTAATGGTGTTTTTCTTCATATCAGCCGCACCAATCTGATCTTTAGATTTATCGCTAAACATACCAGCAGGCATTTTCTGAATACAAAGCGCCACCACAGTCGCGTCTTTATCTCTGTATATCAGCTGAGCAACCGGACGCCCATCAGCAACCAGCAACCGTCCGCCTTCAAAAACATAACCAAGACCACTCAGGTCAGGCACCTGAAATGATGCGCCGGTTTTTTTCACAAGCCAGTTAGTCAGATGCTCTTTCTTATCACCGCGCACTTCAACAAGGTGCCGCTCTTCTGTTGAATAAACAGCATGGTAATCAGCAATCTCTTTCAGCCAACCCCTTTTTTCAACAGCCGCAATCTCAACAGGAGCCCCGCCAGCAAACATCTCCTTATGCAGCGTGTAACCACCGGCACCGCCTAGCAAAAATAAAATCAAACTCGCCGCCATTGAACGCCAGAGCGGTGATCTCACCGCCAGCTGCTGTTGATCAGCATCCCTCTGACGCTTAACAGAAGGCTGGTCAAAAACCCCATCAATTACTTTACGCTCGTTAGCTGTCACATCTGCTTCAAAATCCGGAATGGCATCCGTTTCATCTGCCGTCTTAATCGATTGAGCCACAGAAAGTTCAATTGGCTCGTGTAGCATATTCTCAAAACTTAAAAGCGCAATCGAGTTAGCTTCCACAAGCTCATCCAGCTCTTGCTGTAACAATGGGTCATCTGCAAGCTGAGCCTCAATAAGGCGCGCTTCATCTTCATCCAGCTCCCCATCAAGATAGGCGCTTAATTTTACAGAAATGTCAGTCATCACTAAGCCCCTTTCTCTTCTTTAAGTTGAACCATAAGCAGTTTCCGCGCCCGGTGGATCCGGCTCATTACAGTGCCCTTCGGCACATCAAGTAAGTCTGCCGTCTCCTGATAGCTGTACCCTTCAGCACAAACCAGCAATAATGGCTGGGATAATTCCTGAGGCAAATGAGCAACTTCCCCCATCACATCTTTCACTTCAAGGGAAACGTCTGCCACCTGTTCAGTTTGCAGTTCACTCGCATCTTCCGCTGGCACATTACCTTCACCAAGCCGCACCTTGCGTTTTCTGATTTCACTGATCCAGCTGTTCCGAACAATTCTAAACATCCACCGGTCGAAAGGCTGTGCCGCGTCATATTGCTGCCAGTTTGCGAGAGCCGATATACAGGCATCCTGCAACAGGTCATCCGCATCCGGTCCAGACCGTGTCAGCGAAAAGGCAAACCGCCGCAAACGAGGCAACAGCAACAGGATATCCGCTCTGAACTGATCTGGTATCGTCACTGGTTCCTCAACACCCGTTAAAACCACGCCCCTGGCAAAAGCCAACTCAGGCTTAAGGTAATCCATTTGAAGGGCAGTGCAAACCATATTCAATCCAACGGCTTCGAGTTCATTAATGTTCTTCTAAAAAGGTTACGCACCAGCCACAAAAAAATTCTCCGATCAGCAGGTTTATTTTCAATCTAAGTATAACCCCTCGGACATTCATTCTATATCGGCCCAAATCCAACCCAGATTAAGGCCTATATATAAAGTGACAAAGAATTTCAAAGGTCAGGAATTTTTTGGCCGAGAAAAATAAAAAAAGAAAAATTAAATTTTTTTAATGTTTCTGAGAATTTTTTTCAGGCCACCGCGTAACCTTCATGTGAGGCAATTCAAAGCCAAACAAATTCAAGGTCAAACGTTTAGAGGACGCTCAAAACAATCATCGACCCTTTAATAAAACCAGATTTTAAACTTGATATATAAGGACTAATGACATGAGAACTCTAATCTTCATCACAGCTCTACTCCTCCCCATTTCAGCACATGCAGCAGGGTCAGATTTTGACTCACCTCCCAAAGAAACCAAAACCACCAAGGTTTGCAAAAACGGAACTGTCTGGGATAGCACTTCTAAAAAATGTGTTTCCGCATCTCATAAAACTCTAGATGATGAAACACGTTTAAGCGCAGCCCGCGAACTTTCATATGATGGCCAGTATGACAATTCAAACAAAGTTCTGGCAGCCGTGACCAACCAGAATGACAGCCGCGTTCTGACATATTATGGCTTCAACAACCGCAAAGCCGGCCGCATCAATGAAGGTCATATATTCTACACCGCCGCATTAAAAGCCGACCCGAACAACCTTCTTGCCCGCTCATATATGGGCCAGGGCTATGTCGCAGAAGGTAAAATGGAAGCAGCCATCGACCAGTTGGTAGAAATCCGCGCCCGTGGCGGTAAAGGCAGCTGGCCAGAAGTCGCCCTTTATAAAGCTATCGATACCGGCAAAGGCTACAACTACTAATCCAACAAATTTAAAAGGCTGAAACTTTACAGTCTTCAAGAGGAATGGCTTGTCTGATAGCAAAACTTAATCATGTCTCTTCTGTTCCAGCCAGATAAAATGTCTGGCAAACCATGAAATCAGACAAGCCTGAATTTTACCGGCGGTGATAAAATCACCGCCGGTAAAATGATTAGAACAACCCTTCAATCAGCCCCTCATCATTCAGCATGATATTTTCAGCCGAAGGCACTTTCGGTAATCCGGGCATCGTCATAATCTCACCGCAGACAACAACAATAAACCCGGCCCCGGCTGAAAGCCGCACTTCGCGTATCGGCAGGCTATGCCCGTTTGGTGCGCCGCGCCGGTTCGGGTCTGTTGTAAACGAATATTGTGTCTTCGCCATACAAACAGGAAAATGACCAAACCCGGCCTCTTCCCATTGTTTCAGCTGTGTGCGAATTTTCTTATCCGCAATCACTTCATCAGCCCGGTAAATCCGCTTGGCAATGGTTTCAATTTTCTCAATTAATGGCATTTCATCCGGGTAGAGCGTCTGGAACTGCGCCGTGTCAGCATCAGAAATTTCAACAATCCGCCGCGCCAGAACTTCAGTTCCCTTCGAGCCATCCGCCCAGTGCTTACAGACAATCGCTTCCGAACCAAGCGATTCCACATAATCTTTACAGGCCGCAATCTCCGCCTCGCTATCGCCGTGGAAATGGTTGATCGCAACAACAGCCGGCACACCAAACTGTTTGATATTTTCAATATGACGCCCAAGGTTACTGCAACCGTCTTTCACCGCCTGAACGTTTTCTGCCGCAAGGTCCTGCTTTGCAACGCCGCCATTCATCTTCATCGCCCGGATGGTCGCAACAATCACGATCGCAGAAGGCGCAATGCCAGCTTTCCGGCATTTGATATTCATAAATTTTTCAGCACCAAGGTCAGCACCAAAGCCAGCCTCTGTCACAACATAGTCAGCCAGTTTTAACGCCGTTTTTGTCGCCACCACAGAATTACAACCATGCGCGATATTGGCAAACGGCCCGCCATGCACAAAGGCCGGGTTATTTTCTAATGTCTGCACCAGGTTCGGCTGCATCGCATCTTTCAGTAGAACGGTCATCGCCCCGTCAGCTTTCAGCTCCCGACAGGTCACCGGCTTTCGCGTGCGCGTGTAACCAATAATGATATTGCCGAGCCGCTCTTGCAGATCTTTCACATCAAGTGCAAGGCACAAAATCGCCATCACCTCAGACGCAACGGTAATATCAAACCCGTCCTGCCGCGGGAAACCGTTCGGCACCCCGCCAAGCGAGCAGGTAATATCCCGAAGCGCCCGGTCATTCATATCAACCACACGCTTCCAGACAATGCGCCGACAATCAATCTCAAGGCTGTTGCCCCAATGGATATGATTATCAATCATCGCAGAAAGCAAAGAGTGCGCCGAAGTAATGGCATGGAAATCACCTGTAAAATGCAGGTTCATTTCCTCCATCGGCACAACCTGAGCATAGCCACCACCGGCAGCCCCGCCTTTCATGCCAAAACAAGGACCAAGCGAAGCTTCGCGGATACAAATCGCCGCCTTTTTACCAATCGCATTTAACCCATCCCCAAGACCGACAGTTGTTGTCGTTTTGCCCTCACCAGCCGGCGTCGGGTTAATCGCCGTCACCAGAATAAGCTTGCCATTTGGTTTGTCGGCCTGGCGTTTGATAAATTCGGCACTCACTTTTGCTTTGTCATGCCCATAAGGCACCAGATCCTGAGGAGAAATACCAAGTTTCGCACCAATGTCCTGAATGGGTTTCTTATTCGCTTCACGTGCGATCTCAATGTCAGTTTTAAAAGACATAATTCTTTATCTTCCTCAAATTCTGGTTAGTTTATGCAGTACACGGCAAAGAGCCGCTCCAAAGTCATCAATAGGGGTAGCATTTATCATTTTGAACGATCAATACATATTACAAAAACCGTTCAATCCAAAAAAACAATCAACCCCGGCAATAGGCCAGAAAATGACCGAAACCCCACGCAATTGCAGCACCTTAAATGGTTGCAAATACGAAAAATAGTCAATTTAATTGTAATGGTGAATGCAGGTGAACAACAAAAAGGATTCAGGCAGCTAAAGCCCTAAACTCAGCGACAAAATGACAAATTCTGACTAAGCGTTTGCATCGCTTGCCGCTTATTATCATCCCGAAACGGGCTGAAATAGCGGGCGGCTCCGCGCCAACCGGCATCAACCCGGCCAGAAATCACACCATCCCTCGTAATCCATCTGTCGAGAATACGAACGGCGCAACTTAAATTTGTGTTGGCATCATGAAGCTGGGAAGCTTCATTAATCTTGCACCCATAGCCATTGGCGCTTTCTTTAGAAATCTGCAAAAGACCACGGCTGATAATCGGCTGACCGGAAACAGTAATCATTTTTGGGTCAACCGTTGTCTCATCAAATTTAACACTGGGGTCAAAATTACTTTCATATTTTGACAATGCCGAAATCAGATGGATCCAGAAAGCGCGCCGTTGTTGAGGTTGAAGCCCGGCGTATGAAGGGCAATATTGCGCAACGTCTTTTGGCGCAGAACTGATCAACCCCTGCCCGTAATTATTCAGTGCTGTGGCTGTGTATCTGGTCCAGGTCTTGCCGTCATCATGCCTGTCCCAGCGCGCCACTGGCAGAATCGAACCAGTGGTGATTTCAGGCGTTGAATTGATAGACGTGATCTGACCAAATAAATCAGGCATCTTACCCGTGCCACAGGCTGTAAGAAACAGCGGCAAAGTAATAATCAACAAAGTGGCACAGAACGGTCTTCGAGCAGAAAGCCCAATTTTGTCAAAAAATTTTACAAGAGAAAGAAAAGGTCCAAGCGCCATATCCTGCCAGCCATCTTGTCGTATCGACATTTAAGTAAAGCGAATCAATCCACTGAACTGAAAGCTTAAAGGCAACCACCCCCAACCAACACGCCTCATTCCCTATATCCCCATATATCCACCTCGCTTACCGGCACAGCCTTCTGCAAATGAAAGTGTAGCGACCTCAATAAAGAGAAATAATTTTTGAACTTTTTTGCACTTAAAAAACGACAGATAAGAAAGCACAACACCAGGCAGGAGAAAGAGCATGATAAACTGGTTCTTAGTCGCTATCATTCCATTCGCCATCATTCTCGGCATTGAAATGAACCGCCGAAAACAGATAGCAGTTGGTGAGATTTTTTGTTTTCAACCAATCTGGAGTCACCGCTTGTTAACTTTGATCCTGACCGGCGCTTTTACCCTGTTCATAGAAACAGCCAGAGTAACGTTAATCAATGCGACGCAGTATCATATATGGATGCTAATCCTATCCACCATCACAGCACTCCTCAGCCAAACAGCCCTCTCAGCCAACGAAATCCACTACGCAAAGAAACAGATAAAGGAAGGTCTTGAACTAACAAAATAAAACGACCCATCTTTTCTCACGCAAGAACCAATTTTTTAAAAAGGAAGCAAACCAACTTCAACTTTGCGAACATGATCAGCCCAAACAAAGCAATAACTAAGCATCAACGAGATTTTACCACACGAAAAAGGAAGCCAGCGTCTTCAGCTGGCGAACATGGCGCCCCGCTTCTTCAGCGGCGTCCGGCGCTTAGCGCCGCACCTCGTAGGCTCGGCGCTTCAGCGCCGAAATAGCCGTGAGAGAGAAAATCTTCCAAATGCTACGCATTTGGTGCGGGCGGCCGGACTTGAACCGGCACGATCGTTTCCAATCGAGGGATTTTAAGTCCCTTGTGTCTACCAATTCCACCACGCCCGCGAAAAACGCACAATCATTGAAATGATTGAGGAATTGAAACATGAATGTTTAACGCCAACCCTCAAAGTTCGCAAGCCCCAAAAACTCGGATATGAACCTTTTTCCAACCTGGCAAGCCGACCATGAAGCATCATAAAAATGTGTCATATCCGAACCAGATAAAAAATATCAGCCCGAGACAGTGATTTTTCCTCATTTAAGGCCAGATTAACGCTTAAAATTTATTGTCTGAAATACATCTAACCCGCATATTGTAAGTTCATAGCAACCTTGATATTGAAGATTTACGTATTTGGAAGACTTTAAAGAGAGACAAACATGAAAAGAGCTATTCAGTTATTCGCAATCGCAACCTTGTGTCTTGCCGTCACCGGCCTGTCTTCTTCAATCGGCCATGCCAAAAAATATAAATATCAGGGCGGTTACAAATATTACGGCAAAATGCGCATTGAAAGCCGCTTCAGCCCGAATAAATACATCATCGCCCCCATTCGCAGAGCCCCCCGCTTCGGCAATCTTGAAGCCCGGCTCCCGAACGGACACTGGCTGGATTGCGAAGGCAATTGCCGCTGGGCCGTTCAAAGAGAATATCTCGATATTTTCGAATATCAGATGGACCCGTTCGGCCCCGGCTACTTTCGCTTCGAATTTTATCTGGATTAAGTCTGATTATTCAGCACACTTCTCAAAGCGTGTTCAATATCCTAAGCCACATGGTTATGGAAAGCACGGATAATACTGTGCTGATCAGGATAACAGAGGCCGACAAAGCAACCGCCCTGTTATACATCGACGCAAAAATATAAATATTCAACCCCGCCGGCATGGAAGCAATCGTCACCGCCGCCTGAACATAGATCTTCGGCATTCCGAATATGAAGTGCGTAAATAGAAACACCACCGCCGGATAAACCAGCAGCGTCAGCGCCGAAATCGCCAGGCTTTCTGATATCTCAGATTTAATCGTATAATTCGTCAGCGCCGCGCCGATGCCAAACACCGCGATCGGCAATGCCGCACTGGCGATCATATCAACCGCAACGCTAAGCGGTTGAAACATCTTAATACCCAATAGATTAAACATCACACCAATAAAAATACCGATCATCAGTGAGTTTGAACAAATCGATTTAAAGGTCGCAAATAATGTCTCGCCAAGTGGCTTGCCATCCCGCCGCGCCAGCTCCATCGAGGTGATGCCAACCGCATAAACAAAGGGTGAGTGAAATGCGATGATACCGAACGCCAGTGTCATTGCCTCGGCCCCATAACCACGCTCAACGATCGGCAAACCCAACAGCACCGCATTTGAGAAAAATCCGCAAAAGCCAACCGCAACAGATTCACCCGGCGTCCGCTTCCAGACCACCCGCGCCAGAAATGTACCGAGAATAAAGCTCGTAATCGCGCCGGTATAAAAGCTGATCAGCATATTCAGATCAAGAGCCGCGCTGAAATCGAGATTATACATCGCCCGAAACAACAACACAGGCACAGTGAATTTAACGGTGAGCGCGTTGATATTATCAGATATTGAGGGGCTTAAATAATTGGTTGAACACGCAAGATAGCCGCTGGCGATGACAATAAAAACGGGGGCAACGATAATAAATATTTCAAGCATGATATCCTGAAATGCCGCTGAAAGCGCAAACTAAACTGGTGCTGGGTCAACATATCCAGAACAACAACAGCCAGCCCGGCGCCTGAATTAAGAAGTTTTGAAAGGCTCTTCACAACCTCAGTTACAATGCTAAATCAAATATCAAAATTGGCATACGTCACAAGCCTAAGCCCACTGCAAAGCCCTTGTCAATCAGTGATCATATCAATCTGAAATCAGAACAATTCGCAAGTGATTACATCGCTTTACATAGCATTTAAGCAAAACTAACGGCCAGCTTCAAATCAGCTCTCTTTTGGCAGATTCAACCTGATGTGAAGTTCTCTAAGCTGGCTGGCAGAGACATCAGAAGGCGCACTCATCAGAAGATCCTGCGCCTGCTGGTTCATCGGGAACATTGTCACTTCCCGAATGTTCGGCTCACCGCAAAGCAGCATCACAATCCGGTCCACACCAGGTGCAATCCCACCGTGTGGCGGCGCGCCATATTGCAAGGCCCGCAGCATTCCGCCAAACTTGTCTTCCAGCACCTGTTTGTCATAGCCGGCAATATCAAACGCTTTTTCCATAATATCCGGCTTATGGTTCCGGATCGCGCCAGAAGAAAGCTCCACCCCATTACAGACAATGTCATACTGATACGCATTGATCGTTAAAGGGTCTTGTGTCTCCAGAGCCTCAAGCCCGCCCTGCGGCATTGAAAACGGGTTATGCGAGAAATCAACCCGCTTTTCTTCCTCGTTATATTCAAACATCGGGAAATCGACAATCCAGCAGAATTTAAAACCTTCCGTTTCAGAAAGTTCCAGCTCATCACCAATCCGCACCCGCGCCTGACCGGCAAATTCAAAAAATTTCTTCGGCTGACCGCAAACAAAAAACACCGCGTCCCCATCAGAAAGCCCAAGCTGATCAGCAATCGCTTTCGTGCGCTCTTCACCGATATTTTTCGCAACCGGGCCAGACCCAGCCCCGTCTTTAAAGAAGATATAACCAAGCCCCGGCTGGCCTTCACCCTGCGCCCAGCTGTTCATCCGGTCACAAAACGCACGCGAACCACCCGTCGGCGCCGGAATAGCCCAGACACGCACTTCAGGATCTTTATCAATCATCCCGGCAAAGATTTTAAAACCGGAACCGGCAAAATGCTCCGTTACATTTTCCATCACAATTGGGTTGCGCAAATCCGGTTTGTCATTTCCGTATTTCTCCATAGATTCCTTATATGGAATCCGGGGGAAGTTTTCTGTCACTTCTTTACCGTCAGCAAACTCAACAAACAGATCACGTAAAACGGGTTCCACCGCCTGGAAAACATCTTCCTGCGTCACAAAGCTCATCTCAATATCAAGCTGATAAAACTCACCCGGGCTTCTGTCAGCCCGCGCATCTTCATCGCGAAAACAAGGCGCAATCTGGAAATAACGGTCAAACCCGGCCATCATGATCAACTGCTTGAACTGTTGTGGTGCTTGCGGCAGAGCATAAAACTTACCCGGATGCATCCGGCTCGGCACAAGAAAGTCCCGCGCTCCTTCAGGGCTTGATGCAGTCAGGATCGGGGTTTGAAATTCAAAAAATCCGGCTTCAATCATCCGCCGCCGCATAGAAGAAATAATCTCCGCCCGCTTCATGATGTTATTGTGCAGCGTCTCGCGCCGCAAATCGAGAAAACGGTATTTCAGGCGAATATCTTCCGGGTAGTCCGGCTCACCAAATACAGGCAGCGGCAGCTCCTTGGCCGCGCCAAGCACTTCCATATCACGAATGTAAATTTCAACTTCACCGGTTGGCAAAGTTTTGTTCAGACTCTCATCATCACGCGCTTTAACCTCACCATCAATACGAATAACCCACTCGGCCCGCACATTTTCAATCTGACTGAAAACGGGGCTATCAGGGTCGCAAACACATTGGGTCACGCCATAATGATCGCGTAGATCAATAAACAGAACCCCACCATGGTCACGCACCCGGTGCACCCAGCCTGATAATCTGACAGTATTGCCTACATCAGATGCCCGAAGCGCGCCGCATGTATGGCTCCTGTAGTCATGAATGTCTGCCATAGAAGATTGCTCACCTGTCGATTTCATAATGTAACTCTCACCCTGAAGTTCGGTTTTAAAAAATATATTGCTTTCATACAGAGGTTCGCCTGATAAAAACAGCCCAAACCAGCACGCAACACAGCTTTACCGGGAAATAAAACCTGATAATGCGGGAAAAGCGCATGAGGGGCTATGTTTGTCAAGATGCTTGCGCTATTGATAAAGAGAAAAATCAATGAAAATTGAGTGAACCCTGTAAGAATTTTCAGCAATAATAATCACAAAGCGTCCAGATGCAAATAATTACCACCACAAATGACCTCGCCGCCCTCTGTAGCAGACTAAGCACCCATGATTACGTCACCGTTGACACAGAATTCATGCGAGAAAGTACCTATTGGCCAGATCTCTGCCTCATCCAGATCGCGTCTCACGACGAAGAAGCCATTATTGATCCATTGGCCGATGGCATCTCCTTAAAGCCCCTGTTTGAGCTGATGACCAACCGGCAGGTCACAAAGGTCTTTCACGCCGCAAGGCAGGATGTGGAAATTTTCTTTAATCTATCCGGCGAAGTACCAGCCCCGATTTTTGACAGTCAGGTCGCTGCCATGGTCTGCGGTTTTGGTGAACAGGTCAGCTATTCAATGCTGGTAAAAAAAATCACCGATAATGAAGTTGATAAATCGTCCCGCTTCACAGATTGGGCCAAACGGCCCTTAAGTGACAAACAGCTCACCTACGCGATTGGCGATGTCACCTATTTGCGCGATATTTACAAACGGTTGAAAAAAGACCTTGAAAATAGCCAGCGCTCTTCCTGGCTGGAAGAAGAAATGAAAACCCTGACCAGCAGGGAAACATACGACATCCAACCGGAAGACGCCTGGAAACGCATGAAAATGCGGGTCAAATCAAGGAAAGCCCTTGGCATATTAATGGAGCTGGCCGAATGGCGCGAAAAACTCGCCCAAAGCGCCAATATCCCAAGAGGACGCGTCCTGAAAGATGATGCCCTGTTTGACATTGCCAATCAGGCCCCAACCAACACCAAAGACCTTGGTGCCTTAAGAGCCGTCTCAGAAGGCTTTGCCAGATCAGACAAAGGCAAACAGGTCGTGGATGCCATATTGCGCGGCAAAAGCAAAGATCTGGAAACCATCCCGCCGCTGAAAAAAGGCACGCCGCTTGACGCACAAACCCTGGCCATTTGCGAGCTGTTGCGCGTCCTCTTAAAATCCGTCGCCGCAGAAAATGGTGTTGCGCCCAAAATGATAGCCTCAGTTGCTGATCTGGAAAAACTCGCCCTGTCAGACAATGCTGACATCCCAGCACTCAGTGGCTGGCGCAAAGAACTGTTCGGCGTCCCCGCCTTGCGCATCAAACGCGGCGAACTCCTCCTCACAGTCAAAGATCAACGCGTCCAGACAATAGAACACCCTGACTATAGGGCTGAGTAACCTCATCAGTTACACTCGTGAGACGATAAACAGAACGAAGCATTAAAAAATATAAGCAGTCATTAAACTGATTGCCCGAGCTTATCTCACTGTTTTTATTTGAAAACATCACTTCATATAAAAGCAAAGTCACATAGTCAGTGTCTTAATATTTTATAGCAAAAGCGTTTAAAAAGCTCCCTGCCCTGTTTAATTAAATCTAATGATTTAATGGTATTATGCACATCCTAGAAGTTAAATCCCGAGTTTAACTGGGGTTTATTGGTGTTCCCCGGAAAGTAATGAAACATGATTTTTCGTAAGTTATACGTTGTCGCGATCCTAACAATTATAATTACACTTCAGATGATAGGGTTGGTGAAAGCTACTGAGAAAAGTGTCGCATTAATTTTAGATGCCTCCGGTTCAATGCAGGCAAAGTTATCGAGTGGAGAGCGCCGGATCAACGCCGCTAAAGATGCCGTTGAAACTTTTACAAATGCAACTGCTGGGGATGTACGCCTTTCGCTTTGGGCCTATGGCCACCAATCTCATCGAAGCAAAAAAAATTGCGCAGATATACAACAATTGACCAGCTACCAGGCACTAAATAATAACCGGTCAAATGTCATAGCAAAAGCACGTGAACTTAAAGCCCAGGGTTACACCCCAATTAGTGATATTTTAGAGCAGGCTGCTACCGATCTGAAAACAGAGTCCGAAGCTAAATCACGAATCGTAATTTTGGTGAGTGATGGTAAAGAGACATGTAAAGGTGATCCTTGTGCTGTTGCCAAAGCACTCGCAGCAGCAGATGCTAATCTTGTCGTCCATACAATTGGTTTTGCAGTTGATGTTGCTGCCCGTTATGAGCTGCAATGTATGGCAAAACATGGTCGTGGCAATTACTATGAGGCGTCAGACGTAAAGAAACTGAGTGAAAGTCTTTCTACTGCGATAAAGTCCACTAAAATTAAAGCCCCAGAGCCTGTGAAGCCTGAAGTTAAAAAGCCGGGCACACTACAATTGATCAACCCATCAGCAAGTCGTCACGCAGTTTTCAATTCAGTCACGGATGAAGAAGTTGGGCATCTCAGTTCGGTTACACCAGCAATTTCTCTTCCGGAAGGAATTTATAGGGTGAAGTTCGGCAATGCTTACTGGCGCGGAATTGAAGTAGAAAACGGAAAAGTAACGACCATAGAAACTGGAATACTTTACGTACCCAATGCGAGTTTCAAGGGACATAAAATTCTTGACTGGGAGACAGATAAAGAAATTAGCAAGCTGTCCTCCAGAAGCAAAAGCATGAACTTGATGCCCTCCACCTTCAAGGTGATGTTTGGTACCATGTCGGTCAAGGTGGAATTGCAACCCGGGAAAACCACCAAAGTACCTGCCGGCTCAATTACCTTTAAAGGTTTACCAGTGAACAGCCGCTCGATTTATAACATGTCAGGCAAAGAGATCATCAGCGTTTCAGCTATCAGATCAAATGCAACCCTTCTCGAAGGTCAGTATGAATTGGAACATAACGATAAGCGTTATCCATTCACGATCAAAAATGGTAAAAACCAAACGATTACTTTAAATTGAGTGACTTTTGATTAACGATTTATAGTATGCGGTTAGCTGTGTCGACAGCCAATCCGTTGCGCAATTGATGTGAAATCTGCTACAGGCACAAAGCTGTAGTCCATAGTCAATAACATCCAGAATAATAATTTTCGCCCTTATTCAGGGCGTAACTCTCAAAACCTATAATAGGGTTGCTGGCAGACATACTGAAGCAAAACTAAAAAACCGTGAGAGTAAAAGCAAACCCATCTCCCTCAACAATTTTCATCATGTGATATTTCACACATTTTATTTTTTCATCATTTCGTAATGTCTGATCATCAACAGCGCAGACGAGCGCAACAGATAAACAAAAATCAAAATTATTAAAAAATGAAATGGATAAATAAAATGATGAAAATTAAAAAAACAGCAATCACAACCTTCGCCGTCGCAGCACTTGGTGTAGTAGCTTTGGGTGCTTCAGTCACTGGTGCAAGTGCCGGTGGATGGAAAAAACATCACCACAAATTCTTTAAGTACCACACTGGATATCACTACGATTACAATTACGACTACCACTGCAAACCTAAATTCCGCAAAATCTGGGTTTGGTCAGACTACCATGGCCGCAAAGTGAAACGCTGGGTTAAAGTCGGCAAATGGTGCGGCGGTACATATTACAGCTACTAAACACCCGATCCCCGAAGCATAAGTTCCACCCTTGAAAAAGGGTGGAACACGCATTGCGGCCCGATCACAAAATCAATCCGAACGGAGCGTAGCGAGTACGGATAAACTGATCCCGGAAAGCAGCCCCCGACGCTTAACGCCGCACACAGGCGGATGCTATGTGGGCATCTGAAGCCCGACTAAAAAAGTAGGCTCAAACGCTTCAGCGTTTGAAAAAGCGCGGATGCGATGTGGGCAACTGAAGCGCAAAAAAACCTGAGAGATAAACTAAAAACTACCCAGCCAATAACCGCATAATTTTCCCACGCGGGTTATAAGGCGCGAGTTTGCGCCAGTCTGCCATCGCCGTTTTCACACTATCCGGCCAGACATTCGGCAGCACCACCCGCACCACCACAATCTGGTGGCCATGCGCTTCAAAACCACGGCGCAGCCCCTTGTGTTTCATGGTGATCTCATCACCATCTTTCGCGTTGGCAGGAATAACCACCTTCGCCGGGCCATGTATGGTCGGCACATCAAGCTCAACCCCAAAATAACACTCATAGGGCGTCACCGGTACTTCAAGATGAATGTCCTCACCCTGGCGGGTAAAGAGCGGGTGTGGTTCAACGCGGATTTTAACAACAAACGGTTTCCCGTTCACACCCGGGCTCTTGACCCGAAGTCGTTGTTCCGTTTTAACCCCGGCCGGAATGTTGATTTTAAATTCAGCCTTGTTAGGTAGCCGCACATGTTTGGTTGTGCCAATACAGGCTTCAACAAAATCAATCGACATCCGGTATTGTTTTTCCCGCATATAAGCGGTTTTTGCCGTTTCATCAAAATAGATATTATCGCGCGAAGAAGTCTTGCCAGCATCACCGCCCTTATCATGATGTGAGGTTGTATCTTTTTGAGATGATTGTTTCTCAGTCGAACTCGCTGCACTTTTCTCATCATTATCAGCACTGCGTGTCGTGTCACAGCTTCTGCGCGGCAAAGGGCGCCCCTGATCATCAATCCGACCAAGATCATAAAGCGCCCTTTGCTTAGGGTCCCCCAAAACCTCAAATGCAGAGACGATATTTTTAAACTCAGCCTCAGCCAGTTTATCCCCAAGATTACGGTCAGGATGATACATCAGCGCAAGCTTATGATAAGCCCGTCTGATATCAGCCTGGGAGGCAGTCACCTCAATCCGTAATTTTCGATAAAGCTCGCTCACAGCAAACCACTCCAAATATAACAATACTTAAAGTGGATAGAGGCAACAGCCATGCCAGAAGTGGCTTTTCAGAAATTTTTGAAGAGTGAGATGAACAATAGTGGTTAACTGTTAAGCTTAATCAGGTTGCAACCATCAACCAGATAAGACACGACCGGCTTTGGCCTTAAAAATTAAGAAAACTGAAAAACCGGCTGTCAGAATTGACCCGAAGCTCAGTTTCAAGGCTTAAAAGCTTTCCTAGGCTGCGCAAACGCTTTTCCAGCCGTTCTCCGTCGAGGGCATCATAAGGGTGTGGCAACTCAACAACCAGCTTACCGTCCTCATGAAACATCGGTGTTTTAGAAATAATCCCGGTCACACCGGCTGAAATCATATGCGCCACACGAATGGCCCCACCAACAGTTCTCGCCCGCTGCAACATTTTTGCATCAAGCAGACTGGCAAAAAACTGGTCAAAATTGTCCGAATTTGGTCCATTATGTCGAAAATAGCTACTCAGTGCCAAAAAGGCACGCCCCGGATGATCAATGCTGGAAAAAACACTATAAGCAATAGAGGCCATTGTTCGCTCTGCACGGAAAGAAGAATGCGTACGCCAACCAATATCAGAAATGAGACAAGCCGCGTGACGAAGTCGCCTCTGTTCTGGCGTCTCAGAAAACCCGTCGGCTTCAAAAACTTTATCCGTCCATTGACAAAGTTCAATCGCGTGATCTTTCGACCGGGACCGCAAAGACGCCAGATCTTCACAAGCAGACAACAAAGGATCTTTTGAAAGTTCAGATTTGGTTAGAAGACTGTAAAGTACCCCCTCCCTGACACCATAATTTGAGGTGATGATTTCTGAAGGCTCAATCAGCTTAATAATTCGCTCAAGCACCAGTGCCCCAAACGGGACAACAGGGCGCCTTTGTTTCGAGATATATTCAATCCCCTTGATATCTTTCAGTTCTTCCGCTTCAGATAGTTGGCCCGCAAATTCCGCCGCGCTTTCAGAACTGATTTTATACCCATGCAGCACGCGCAGCGGGTAATCATTTGAAGACATATGCAGCTTGGCAAAAGCCCGCCATGTCCCGCCAACCAGATAAAAAGGGCGCCCCTTCCCCTTCTTCAGCCACTCAATCTTCGCAAGCTCTTCATCTACAATTTTGCGCGCCTGCTTCATGTTATTATCAGATAAATCAATCAGCCTCAGCCCACCAAGAGGCAGCGTTTCCCCAGCTGAAAGTTCACCCTTCGAAATATCAATCAGCTCAAGGCTTCCGCCGCCCATATCACCGGCAAGACCATCCGCCTGATGGTCGCCAGCCAGCACCCCGGCAGCTGCCAGCTCAGCCTCAACTGAACCTGAAATCACCTCAATTTTCTGTCGGCAGATCGCTTCAGCGTCAGCAATGAATTGCGGGCCATTTTCAGCCTCACGGGCTGCCGCCGTCGCAATCACCCGAATATCAGTAACCCCAATCTGATCAACCAGAGTGCGAAATCGGCGCAGCGCCATCAGCGCCCGCTCAACGGCATCTTCGCCAAGCTTGCCGGTCGAAGCCATTTCACGGCCAAGACCACACAGACATTTTTCGTTAAAGAGAGGAATTGGTGTTAGTTTCGCACCTTCAAACACCACCAGACGAACAGAATTTGACCCAATGTCAATAACCGCAACCGGTTTCATATTGGGTAAAACACCGCCATTCTTATCATTCTTTAATCTCAATATTTTTGTCGCCATTACCTTTTTTCGTTATTCTTGGCGGAAAATTCTTCTTCAAAGCCTTGCCTCTTCCAGAAAGAGACGGATTTGTCATAAAATAATCTTGAGCGTTAAACGGCTCTTCCCCGGCTGCCAATTGAATACGAGTTGATGATCCATCACTATTTACCAGCCAACTTTGCTGATTGTCTTTCAAATTGGCAACCATTATCTGGTTTAAAATCTGTTCATGCACAGTTCCGGGCTTAATGGGGATAATCGCCTCAACCCGGCGATTTAGATTCCGCTGCATCATATCAGCAGAACTAATATAAACTTTTGCTTCATCAGAAGGCAATCCATGCCCGCCGCCAAAACAATAAATTCGTGCATGTTCAAGAAAACGCCCAACTATAGACTTCACCCGGATATTTTCAGAAAGCCCGGCCATCCCCGGTCTTAAACAGCAAATTCCCCGAACAACCAGGTCAATCTGTACCCCATGGGAACTCGCCATATAAAGGTGATCAATCACCTTATTATCCACAAGCGAGTTTAATTTCATCCAGATGGCCCCCGGACGGCCAGCCTTGGCATGTTCAATCTCTTCTTCAATATGGCTTAGGATGCGTTCCCTCAAACTAAAAGGAGACGTCGCCATCGCTTCTAAACCGACTGGCTCAGCATATCCTGTGATGAAATTAAAAATCCGTGTCACATCGCGCCCAATCGCCGGGTCCGTTGTGAAATATGAAAGGTCCGTATAAACCTTGGCCGTTTGCGGATGGTAATTACCGGTACCAAGGTGACAATAAGTCTTTAGTTGCCCGTTTTCACGCCGCAGCACCTGACACAATTTGGCATGGGTTTTCAGTTCAAAAAATCCATAAACCACGTGCACTCCGGCACTCTCCAGATCTCTCGCCCAGCGTATGTTCGCTGCCTCATCAAATCGTGCTTTCAGCTCAACAACTGCCGTCACAGATTTACCCGCCTCAGCCGCTTCTTTCAGCGCCTGAATGATCGGTGAGTTTTTACTTGTTCTGTATAGCGTCCATTTCAGCGCAACCACATCCGGGTCCAGAGCGGCTTGCTTTAGAAATTGCAACACCACATCAAAGGATTCATAAGGATGGTGAACAACAAAATCTTTTTCACTAATGGCTGAAAAACAATCACCATTGTGCTGGCGCATAATCCGCTCAGGAAACCGCTTGGTAAATGAAGGAAACACCAGATCACGGCGTTCATCAACAATCAGCTCTGACGTGTTACTTAATCCAAGCAAACCTTCCTGAATGAAAATTTCATTTTCCTGCACTTCTAGTTCGCCGATCACAAACTGGCGCAGATCTTCCGGCATCGTCGCATCAATCTCAAGTCGGATAACAGACCCGCGCCGCCGCCGTTTAAGAGCCGTCTCAAACAACCGCACCAGATCTTCCGCTTCTTCTTCAATCTCAATATCACTGTCACGCAGCAAGCGAAACGCACCTTGTGCCAGAATTTCCATCCCTGGGAACAGCCGCCCTGCAAAATGAGAAATCACAGTCTCAATTCTGATAAACCGGATTGGCTTTAATTTCGCCCGGCCCTTTGCTTCTGGTAAACGAACAAACCTGTCAGATTGTGGTGGCAACGGAACCAGCGCCCGCATTGAATTTGCCGGCCCGTGCTTTAAAGAAAGCGCAATCGATAATCCAAGATTTGGGATAAACGGAAACGGATGCGCCGGGTCAACCGCAATCGGCGTCAGTATCGGGAAAATCTGCGTCATAAAATAATTATCAAGCCAGTCAGATTCATCACCCGAAAGCTCATCAGCATTGACCACATGGATCTTTTCCTGCAGCAGCTCTTTCGCCAGGTCAGCCCATCTTGATTGCTGGTCATCACTCAGTTCAGCAACAGCAAGGCCGATTTCACGCATCTGTTCCTTCGGCGTTAAACCATCCTGACTTTGCGTCTGAATACCAGCCAGCACCTGGCCACGCAAACCCGCCACCCTGACCATATAAAATTCATCAAGATTCGAAGCCGAAATGGATAAGAAGCGTAATCTTTCAAGCAAAGGATGAGAAGGGTTTCCCGCTTCCTCTAACACTCGCTTATTAAATTCCAGCCAGGAAAGCTCACGGTTAAAAAATCTCTCTGGTCCAGAAAGTATCGCTTCAACATTTTGTTCCATTATCGCGCTCTTTAAATTTTTTCAGATATATCCGGGGAATGCTCAGCCCAAAAAGACCAGAGCCCTATAAGAAAAAAGCCCTCTGAAACACGGATCAACACTTAGTCTGTCACATGTTCAGTCAGGACAAAATTTCACACATAGCCGCGATGTCAAAATTCAATGGAATTTATATTCAAAAAACACAATGAAAACGGGCTATAAAACCGAATATAGCACTAACATATAACAGTTTTGTAAATATGACAGTTTTGTCATATTTTATCATAAAAACCAGCAGAAGCTGTGATTTTTCGGGTCATATAGAGGTTGAAAGATGAGAGCCGATTAAATATTAGTCAGCTCTGCCACCATGTTCAGATCGCTCCCCGGAACTGTTCTTTCTGAGAATTTCACCGGCAAATTGCCGGGTCAGTTTCCGGCCTGAAGAAAGCGCCGCTCTGTCTAGCAACTGAACCAACTGACCAACCCCTTCAAAAGAGCGCTCCATACGCGGAAGCAGATATTCAATCAGTTGCGGGCTCACTTCCACCTGCCGGTCTTCAAACTGTTTGATCATCATCGTCCGAAGCAGCATTTCATCAGGGGCATCAATGCTGACTACCGTCAAAGCGCGAATTCGCGAGCGCAAATCAGGTAAAGAAATTTCAATCTGTCCCGGACCAGCCGCCCCGGTAAAAAGGATATGAAACCCCTTCTCGCGGCTAAGATTGATCAGATGAAATAAAGATTTTTCGTCCTGAATACCTTTATCCAGATCTTCAATCACAACAGCCGAAATCGTCTCCAGCCCAGAGATATCTTCTGCACAAAATTCAGACGCGCTGAAAATGACGGCACCAGAAGAAACCTGCCACACATGCGCGAGATGGCTTTTGCCAGAACCCTTAGGCCCGGCCAGATATACAGCCGACATCTGCCAGTCTGGCCAGTTGTCAATCAGCTCAATCGCCGCACGATTAGAAGAGGAAACAAAAAAATCCTCAAGCCCAAGAGCAGGCCTGTGCTGGAAATCCAAAATCAGTTGCTCTGCCACTGGCTTGACAGGCTTAATAGGCGTGTCAGGATCATTTTTATCAATCATAGATGACTACTTTTAAGCAAATTGCTTTACTTCTTGCCCCGATACACATCGCTATCGAGATAATTCTCGATCCCGAATCTGACAAGCACACCGATTGTTGCCGCGAGCGGCACTGCCACAAGCAAACCAACAAACCCCATCAGATAACCAAACACAAACAAAGCAAAAATAAGCCAGACAGGATGCAAATTCACCTGGTCGCCAATAATTTTCGGCTGTAGAAAATTACCCTCAATTAACTGCCCTGTGACAAACACACCAAACACCATCAGAATAGAAACCCAGTCAGGCCAGAATTGAGCAACACCCATCCCGAGCGATAAAACAAGCCCAATCGCTGAACCAATATAAGGCATAAAACTAAGCGCCCCGGCTATAACCCCAATCAAAAACCCGTGCTTCAACCCAACCAGCATCAGGCCAATTGAATATATGCAGGCCAGAATAAAACAAACGGTCAACTGCCCGCGCATGAAGCCGTTCAGTGTCCGGTCAATTTTATGCGCCAGCCCGCGTAAAACCCCAAGGTGATCGCGCGGCAATAAATTATCAACCCGCTCTACAAGCTTGTTCCAGTCCAGCAGCAGATAAAACGAAACCACCGGCGTGATAACAAACAGAGAAATCATATTCACCAGTGCCAGGCTGCCATCCCACAAATGCCGAAGAAACGCCCCCAGCTTCAGTGAAGAACTATCAGCAAACCGGCGCATCGCATCTTCAAACCCAAACTCGATGTCTGTCAGCTCTTTACCAAATAGCGATTTATAATAATGGCCGACAAACTCTCTGAAATTCTCCATATGCTGGGGCAGTGCCACAGCCAGATCTCTGGTTTCCCGCACCAGAAACGGCAACGCCGTCACCAGCAGCAAAACAATCAGCACGGTGAAAATAATGAGAATGAGTAAGGTGGCAAAAAAGCGGGATAGCCCTAATTTCTCAAGTCTGTCTGCAATCGGGTTGAGAAGATAAGCAATGACAGCCCCTGCAACAAAGGGTAGTAAAATAGGTTTCAGCCAGATCATGCCAATAATCAGCAAAACCCCGACAAAACTCCAGAATATAATCGTTTTTTCCCGTACAGACATAAATTCCCTAACCCGTTTAACTGCTTTTTTTCCTTAATTTTAAATATACCCCATAAACAACCGATCAGACCAACAAAAATAATATGGCCAAGATTGAAGGTATATCGTGGGGAGAGGCTGCAAAAACACAGCAGAATAGGAGCAAACCTGAACTGACAAGCTGTGAGTGAAGAAATGGCAGCAAATTAATTCGCCAGCAACACCCAGCCATCTCCATCAGGCTGCATGCTCATACCAAGGCTTGCCACTTCCCGCCCCAGCGCTTCAGCACCCCCTGGAAATAAACAGCTGATATCAGCACCGCGCGCTGAAAGCTTTTCGATTGTTAATTCTTCCATCCCGTGAATTTGAGATAATCTCTGGCGGATGGATTGCCAGTGTTGCAACCCTGAAAAATCAACATGCATCACTATGCGCCGTTCCCCAACTTCACTCTGCCACCCTACGATTGGCGCGTCAGCCTGCGTTTTTGTTTTCCAGGGCAAAACTTCCACAGGTTCACGGCGCGCCACAACACTGCCGCGCACTTTTACAAGTTTCAGCCGTTGTTCAAACATACCAAGCGCAACCTCAGCCGCAAGGTCCGCGGCATCAATATAGCGCGAACCTGTCAGCACATGATCACGCTTATAAGCAATCTCACCAATGCTATCCCGGCCAATCACAGTTAGCCGGATTTTGCTTTTCTCCTGCGCTGAAGAAAGCAACGCCACAACAACAGGCTTGCCGCCATAAGCTTTGTAAAGCCCTTCCAGTGCCACCGGCTCACTGCGAATAAGAGCATTTAAAACGGCATCATCAATCACCGCCAGCCGCTCACCAAGCTTCACCGGCACAAGTGCATGCTGAAGGTCAAGCGTCTCCCAGCTAGATGCCCATTCCTTCGTACTCATGATGGATTTTTTCTGTCCCGGCAATGATTCAAGCAGACTGCCATCTACAATCGGTACAACTGTAAGTTCTTCACCCTGCCGGTCCCAATAAGGAATGCCATTTTGCTGTAATAGTTTTTTCACCGCATCTGATGAAAACTTAAACCCCATATTGGCCAGATACTCCGTCGATGAGTTCCGCTCATTTTGTACAGAAAGCGATGTCACCATCCGGGATATTTCTTCAGATGTGGGCTCTGGCAGCGATTTATAGCTGCTGTAAAGTGTCAAACGCTTCAACAATTGAGACAAGGCAACAACCTTACCATCTTCAATCGCCGCTTTTTTCGCGGCAACGGCATTTTTCGCCTCTGCCCAGACCTCAAAATTTGAAACCACAAACAGAGTGTCATTGTCAGCACGTCCCTGCTGTGCCAGCACAATAGAACCTGCACCAGACATCAAAAAAGTGATAACACCCGCCAGAACCCAGCCAGGTCTCACAATTTTTAAAATATGCGTTTTCATACCAAACAGTCCCGCTTACCTTTATCGGACAACACACCAACGCCATACTGCAACAATTTTACAAATGAACTTGCGCATTCCTGACTTATAGTTGAAACGAAGAATAGCCAGAGCTTTATAAACCTTTTTGGCATTTTTAGGCCGCCAACTCCATCAAAAGCAGAAAATCACCCGGCTCCATCCCCAAATTCATGAAAAATCCATCAACCAACAAAAGATTTAGTTTTTAAAGGCCAATTCCATTGCAAGAGAAGCAACAGGCCTTTAAATGTGCGTTTAAAGCCTCAAAGCACATCAACACTTGATAAGCCCTGCGGAATAACGCTAATACCTACCAATCAGGCAAAAGCAAAATCGGGTCATCAACACCCCATTAAGAAAGCCACTATAGTAATGACAAACCCAACAGATGATGAAAGCCCAAACCAACAAGGTCTGACATACCGCGATGCTGGTGTTGATATTGACGCAGGCAATAAGCTGGTCAACGCCATCAAACCGCTGATCAAATCAACACATCGCCCCGGTGTACTCGGCAATATCGGTGGTTTCGGCGGCTTGTTTGATCTGAAACAAACCGGCCTTAAAGACCCCTTGCTGGTCGCAGCCAATGATGGTGTTGGCACCAAACTGAAAATCGCCATAGATACAGGCATACACCACACAGTTGGCATTGACCTCACCGCCATGTGCGTCAATGACCTGATTGTACAGGGCGCCGAACCACTTTTCTTTTTAGATTATTTTGCCTGCGGTAAACTTGAAAACGGCGTCGCCGAAGCTGTCATTAAAGGCATCGCCGAGGGCTGCGCGATTGCTGGCTGCGCCCTGATTGGCGGTGAAACCGCTGAAATGCCCGGCATGTACGAAGAAGGTGATTATGATCTCGCCGGCTTTTCCGTTGGTGCCGTCGAGCGTGGCGCCCTGCTCCCGAAATCAACTATCAGCGAAGGCAATCAGATCATCGCCCTCGCCTCAAATGGCGTCCATTCAAACGGCTTTTCATTGGTGCGTAAAATCATAGAACACGCAAACCTCACTCTTGATAACGCCGCACCATTTGACAGCAATAAAACCATTGGAGAAACCCTCCTCACTCCGACCCGCATCTATGTCCGCCCGATATTAAAAGCTCTGAAAGAAATCGGCGGCATCAATGCCCTCGCCCATATCACCGGCGGCGGGCTGATTGAAAACATCCCCCGCGTGTTGAGCAACGGTCTGAGTGCTTCGGTTGATCTTGCCCGAATTACACCATCACCCGTATTCGGCTGGCTAAAACAACTCGGCAATATCTCTGAAGCTGAAATGATCCGCACCTTTAACTGCGGCGTTGGCATGGTCGTGATTGCAGAAGCTGAAACAGCTGACCATCTCATTTCCCTCTTTAATGGGGAAGGAGAAACCGCCACCCTGATTGGTGAAATCACCAAAAGTGACACCCCCTTCCAATCCAGAAATCAGTTGAGTTTTGCCTGATGACGGAAAAACGAAAGGTCGGCATCCTCATTTCTGGCCGGGGCTCAAACATGAAAGCCCTGATCAACGCCGCAAAAGCACCTGATTACCCGGCTGAAATAGTCCTCGTCATCTCAAACAACCCAAAGGCAAAGGGATTGGAGCTTGCCAAAGACAGCAATATCAAAACAAAAACCATCAGCCACAAAGATTATCAGACAAGAGAAGAATTTGACCAGAAGGTCACCCATGCTCTTGAAGAAGCAGGAGTTGAACTTTTATGCAATGCCGGTTTCATGCGCCTGCATAGCCAGCAATTCGTTGAAACCTGGTATAACAGACAACTCAACATTCATCCCTCACTGCTCCCGGCTTTAAAAGGGCTCAATTCTCACCAGCGCGCACTTGATGGAAATTTAAAAATCACCGGCTGCACTGTGCATTTTGTCCGTTTCGAGATGGATACCGGCCCGATTATCGCTCAGGCCGCCGTAGAAATCCGCCCCGAAGATACTGTTGAAACACTTTCAGACAGGGTTCTTCAAGCCGAACATCAGCTCTATCCTGAAGCTCTGAGGCAAGTTGCCTCAGGAAAGGCAAAAATCGTTGGTGAGCGGCTCATCCAAACTGGAAATGGCATTCAACAAGCCCCGTTATTCTCCCCGCCCCTGACAAAATAAAACCTTGAATCTCTGTAACAATTCCCCGCTCTGGCAAGAAAACTGCATATTTCATTTAAATAACCGGGTTTTTGATCCAAATCAGGACATCACATGGTAACTATATGCCATCCTTTGCCCTAGACATCAGGGCCAGAGTAATGTTAGGTCGAAGATAAGATTAAGCATATATAAAAGGCCCGACGGATCTGAGCCTGAGCTGGAGCTTTTAATTTGCAAGTCAGAGGCAAAACCGAATAAATTCGCCCCTGTATTACAAGCAGATAGATAATCATATGCATCAGCAAAATATATAAGAGTATGAAAGCGTTAAGAGGTAAAAATGGCCGTAGCGGACGTGCAGAAACAGTCACATGACCTGGGCGAAGAACAAAGCATCTGGTTCAAGCTAACACCCCTCCTCAAGGGTAAAAACCCCATGCAGGTGGTCATGCATATGTGTGAAAAATATGGTGGCGTTATTCCCATCAACCTGAAAGGCCAGAAACTCTGGTTCATGAGCGATGTCGAACATTTTCGCAGGGTTCTGGTTACCAACAGTGACAATTACACCAAATATTTTGATGGCATCCGGCCCATTTTCGGCGATTCAATGATCACGGTTGACGGCGCCTTGTGGCAAAACATCCGCACGCCACAGCAACCGGCCTTTCACCCAAAAGCGTTTGACGAATATTTCCCGTTTCTGGTTGAGGCCATCAACGCCAAATGTGACCGCTTCTCAGAACTCGCCAGTTCTGGTGAAACCATAGAAATGGTTGAAGAAACCTGGACCCTGGCTGCTGATATGGTTTGCCGCGCCCTGTTTGACCGTAAAATGCCATTTAATCCGCACTTCGTGTTCAAAGCCGTAAAAACCTACACTGATGTCTCAAGCCATAAATCAATTCGCCTTGGCCGTCAGTCAGGTGAGCTGAAAGACATCTCAGAAGTCGATCCGGCAAAAGCAGTTGAAACCTGGTGGTCAGTTCCTGAAATGGTATTGGGTGAAGACCCGCTCACCACCCGCGAACAGACCCTGATGAGCCTGCTGCTCAATGCCAAAGAAAATGAAGACATCCCTGAATTCAATGAAAAACAAGTCATTGACGAACTGAAACAATATCTCTGGGCCGGTACAGAAACCACCGCCCTCACACTGGCATGGACCTTCTACATCGCTTCCCAGCATGAAGAAATAAGAGAGAAAATTCTCGCCGAAGCAGAAGAAGTCTATGGAGACAGAGACCCGACCATCGAAGACATCCAGAAGCTGACCTATACCAAAAATGTCGCTCAGGAAACTCTGCGCATGTTCCCACCCATCTGGGCCCTTATTCGTGTGGCAGAGGAAGATGATGTCATTGAAGGACACGAAATTAAAGCCGGTGATAAAATGGTGATGTGCACCTATGCCGCGCATCACAGTTCAAAATACTGGAACGACCCCGAAAAATTCGACCCGGATCGTTTCTCACCAGACAGAATGAAGCGCCGCGTTAAATACAGCTACCTTCCCTTTGGCGCTGGCAAACGCTCCTGCATTGGCGGGCAATTCTCATTTCTGGAAATCTGCCTGGCGCTGCCAACACTTCTCAAACGGTTTCAGCCGGAATATATTGGCGATCCGATCCAGCTTAACGCCACCGTCACACTGACACCAAAAGGCGGCCTGCCGTTCAAAATTACGGAACGAAAATAGATTATTGAAAGCAATCAATGCTTTAAAATTTACCCGTTTGGCAGGAAGAGTTTCAAACAACTCTCCCTGCCTTTTTAATAAGCAAAACCAGCAAAATTGATGCCCTCCAAAAGCACCTTGTTGCCTTAAATCAACATGTCATAACTCTTTCACTTACCCACAATCGAAACAACATCTGGCCATCATTTTTATGCAATGATGCAGCCGGACGGAAAGATGATTCAAAGGAGAATTTATCGAAATGAGCAAACTGATTAAATCTGGGAGGATTATAAAATCAGTAACTATGGCAGCTCTGGTCGCCACCTTTCTGGGTGCGCTTGGTTTTTATGATGGCATCCATCAGGCCAAATCACAAAACCGGCTGGAGACTTCTCTTGTGAAATTGACTGAACTTTCAGAGAGAAGAATAAAAAGAAACATTGAAAAACTGACAACACTAGAAAACGGCTTAAATCTGTATAAATACCAGTACAAATCTGAGCCAACGATATATGTCGGCCTGCTGGCAGATGATCTTGTGAAAAACAAAACCCACCAGCACGCTGTTGTCCATATGTGGGATGGTTACTACGCCATCAATTATGAAAAACTAGGCATTCAGCAAGTCACCTATGAGACTTACCAGAAAGAAGGCCTGAACGCGGTAAGAACAGACACAATTATCGCCGGCAAAAACAAATCTGAATAATTTAGATTTCTCATTTTGTCTTTTACAATATGACTATTTACAAAAAAGGGCGGCTGATGAAAGCCGCCCTTTTTGCAATCTTATTCAATGTCTCTGCATAGTGATCTTCTCACCCGAAACGGGCACCATATAAAATAATTCCCGCACCCGCCAAAGTGACTGCCGCGCCGAAAAAATCAGATAAAAGCGGGCGATGCCCTTCAATCAGCCATAACCACCCAAGTGAAGCGGCAATATAAACCCCGCCATATGCCGCAAAAGCCCGCCCTGCAAAAGCAGCCGGACTAAAGCTGAGCAACAATGCGAACATCATCAACGCCGCTGATCCCGGGATAAGCCAGAAAATAGATTTCCCAAGACGTAACCACGCCCAGAATGCAAAACATCCAGCAATTTCAGCCACTGCCGCCGCGATATATATCAGTATTGCAGACATAAAATTCACTTCGCTGGTTAATAAATTATCCCAAATGAAAAAGGCCCCTTCCCATCTGCCATTGCAGAAAGAAGGAGCCCTATATTGTAACATCAAACGGGAGTTACAGATATTCCCGCTTAGCCAACAATCTCATCGTCAGAAAAGTTCAGCGCAATTTCAATGGCTGCATTTTCAGCACTGTCAGAACCGTGCGCGGTATTGCGTTCAATATTTTCAGCAAATTCTTTGCGAATTGTGCCGGGTGCTGCTTCTTCAGGGTTTGTCGCGCCCATAACTTCGCGGTTTTTCGCAATGGCATCTTCACCTTCAAGCACCTGAACAACAATGGGACCAGAAGTCATAAAATCAACCAGCTCACCATAAAACGGGCGCTCTTTATGCACTTCATAAAATTTCTCAGCCTGCTCTCGTGACCAGCGCACACGTTTTTGTGCAATCACCCGCAAACCGGCTTCTTCCAGCTTGGCAATCACCTTACCAGTGATGTTGCGTGCAGTAGCATCAGGTTTAACAATAGAAAGTGTTCTCTCAACAGCCATAACGACCCCTTTAAATTATAATAACTTGGTGGCCCGCTTATAGCCCTGCCAGCCAGAATGTACAAGAGCTAAAACTCATTCTGAAAAACACCCGTTTCAGCAAATTAACATCGACAGTTCACGCACCTGATCCCGGCTCATAAACAAACAACGGCAACCAGCGGTTCTCTCTTGTTTCTGAAAGCACATGACCGATCAGCCTTGCCCCCTGCTTGAGATAAAAATCCTTCGCAAAAGGGTCAGCAACAATCCCGAACCCCGTCTCTTCATTCTGCTGTGAGAGCAAAGCATAATTTAAAAGATACTGGTCAACAGCCCAGCGAAACAGCTTTACACCCACCCCGCGCCGCATCGCTAATGGGTGCACAAACAGCTTATTAAGCTCAACCCTCTCACCATTATCAATCAGTTGCGCCACGCCGAGCATCTTCTCATCTTCGATAGCAATGCCAATAATTGTGGAACCAATGTCTTCTGGATAAAAGTTCAGTTCAGCCTTACAGCACGCCATAAACACGTCATCATAGCCCCAATATGCTTTCGACAGAAAACAAAGCTCTGATAAAGGGAGAACATCTTCCATTTTTGCACCGCGTATAATCATGGCAGCGACAATAATAGAAAATTAGAAAAGTGATAATGAATTTTACTTGATAAGGTGCGAGCTAAATTAACTGCAGAGCAATAAGAAAACCATTCAGAAAGAACTAAGACGCAATCCTTAAACGTCCACGCTTAACAACCCAGCGCGACATATCCCGAAGCACGATATTCATCGCTTCATTCAGCGCGTCAACACCCGCTTCAACTTCCCGGCTTGGTGCCGAAACGGTAGCTTTAAAACTCCGGCTCGCATAAACCTTGCCAGATGCCACATGAATAAGCTTTGCAAAAAACACCACATTGGCAGCACCGCGTTCACCCACGACATCAACCTGAAACGCTTCAATCGTGCTTGATAAAGTCACATCACCGCTAATCCGGTCACTGCCATCACTTACATCGCGAAAACGTCCTGTTGCCTGAATAGCCTCAACAATTCGCGCCTGCAATAGCTTTGGCAAACGGTCTCCCCATACAGCACCACCGTAATAGGTCACAACATTTGGTGATGGCTTCACCAGAATATTATCGCCAGCCAGCGCCCGAACAGCCGTTGGCACCTGCACAACAAGCTGCGTGTCAAGCCGACCCGCCCGGCTGATCAATGAGCGATCAAGCACAAGATCAAAGGTTTTAGAAGGATCACCGCTGGAAAGCGCACCCTTAACAGCCCCTGAAAGCGAACAACCGCCAAGCGCAAACAGCATCACCAGAACACCGGCGAAGTTAAAAAGACTACGAAGATTAAAGCTTATTTTCGGAAACTTTTGAGACAAAAGCCCGCACGCATGTCCCATTGCCAGAAAAACAATTCGGCAAACCAGGCGAAACCCTATATGGCATCCCTCACGGATCATACTACTCTCCGGCCCCCACAACGCCGACCAAACCTCAATTGGCCCAAGCTACTCACACGCGATTACTCTCAACTACATAACAGCTAATTCTTGCTGCTTCATGAACACTTCAAATTGAAAATACCAGCCAGAATTCAATCTAAAAGCCCGATATTTTTCATACGAAAGGCAGCATTAAAGCCTCACACATTCACCCAAAACAGTAAAAATGGTGGATAAATGCACGTTTCCCTCTATTCAAGGGCTAAACATACTTGATTTGTCGATTAATTGCTAGGATTGTATTCGGGCACTTTTCCGCCCCCAAAAATGAAACTTTGCGGATTACTGTCCATTTTTTCAAGCACACGGTCCAGACTTTGCGCTGCTTTTCGCCCATCACGTGCAAAAAGTTCAAATTCCCGCAGGCTTCTTTTAGCCGCTGTCATGACCTCCTGAGGGCCATTTCCCAGCGATTTTTCCAGATTATCTGCCATGGACTTTATTGACTTTGCAGCAGCACGCGCATCATCCAGCACGGAGTTTCCATCAGCCCCAAAAAATCCTGAGACCTGATCAACAGCCAGATCAATTTTTTCCGCTGTGGCTTTTAAGCGACTTGTCAGCGCCTTCACATCAGAAATAATTGTCGAAACATCACCCCGCTTTTCCGCCATGGTCGCCGAAAAAAGCTCGATATTTTTCACGGTTGTGCGAATAGAAGCCTCATTATCAGATAAAATTGTATTCAGCCGTTTCAATAGCAAATTGGCATTGCCCATTATTTCAGGCACCGCCTCAGTGAGAGAGCCTGAAACCACAGGAGACGCCGCAATCACCGCCCGTTCATCCTTTTTAAGCCCGGCTATAAGCAATGGTTCATCAACCGTACCAGGTGTGATTTGCACGGCCGCAACACCTGTTAAAGCCTGCGAAACCAGCTGCGCCTGCGAATTTTTGCGAATAGGTATCTGACCTTGCAGCCGAACCACAACCAGAACGCGGCGTGCATCTTCAGGGTCAATTTCAATCGTATGCACCCGGCCAATCCGAATACCGTTAAACAGCACCTGAGAAGCCCGGCTCAGCCCCGTTACCGCACCATTGAAATAAATCGCATAATCACGGGTTTTGTTTTCAACCCCGCCTTTCTGCATCCAGAACGTAAAGTTGATGCAGGCAATAATCAGAGCGATAACAAAACTGCCAATCAACAGATGGTTTGCCCGTGTTTCCATAACTTTCAGTCCTTCAATTTAACCACTATACGCCCTGCACCAATATACACCCAGCCCCAATCTACGCAAAACTAAGGGCAAAACTTAGTCTTAAACCCAAGCCGGATTATACCCCAAATCTATCACCGCTCTTTTCACTATCTTACTCACTATTCTGCGCTGCCCGCCCGCGGTTGCCGCAAAAATAAGCCTCTATCCAGGGGTGCTGCGGGTTTTTCGCCAGTTCATGCGGGGCACCTGTCCGCACAATATGCCTGTCAGCCAACACAGCCACACGATCACAGATTGCAAAGATACTATCAAGATCATGTGTTACCATAAAGACGGTAAGGCCCAAAGTTCGCTGCAAATCACGAATAAGCATATCAAACTCATTCGCGCCAATCGGGTCAAGCCCGGCAGTCGGCTCGTCAAGAAACACAATCTTCGGGTCCAGCGCTAAAGCCCTTGCCAACCCGGCGCGCTTGCGCATCCCGCCAGAAAGTTCGGAAGGGAATTTATGCGCCGCATCCGCTGGCAGGCCAACAAGCGCCAGTTTCAGATAAGCCAGCTCATCCATAATATTTTTCGGCAGCGAAATATGCTCCCGCATCGGCACTTGAATGTTCTGCAAAACGGTCAGGGCGGAAAACAAAGCCCCATCCTGAAACAGCAATCCTGAGCGCGCCTCAACATGGCGCAGATCACGGCCGCTCATATGCGCAATATCCTGTCCATAAAAACTAATCGACCCGCCTGAATACCGCTCAAGCCCGTTTAGACAGCGCAGCAAAACTGATTTACCACCACCAGATTGACCAACAATCCCAAGCACTTCCCCCTCAAACACATCAAGGTTCAGGTCCTCAAAAACAATCTGGCTGCCAAATTGCTTTTTAAGATGCCTGACTTCAATAATCTGCTGTGCCGTTGGCTGTAACTGGGCAACCATATTCAAATTCCCATCGAAGTAAGCGCCATAGCAAACATGGCATCAAGAATAATCACCAGAAAAATCGCCTTCACAACCGACGCCCGAACATGCACGCCGAGCGATTCAGCACTGCCCCTTACTCTCATGCCCTCAAGCGTGCCGACAATGCCAATAATCACCGCCACAAATGGCGTCTTGATCATGCCCACATAAAAATGGCGAATATCAACACCGTCATTCAAACGTTCAACAAAAGACTGCAAATCAATATTCATCATCTGATAAGCAATCATCGCCCCACCGGCCAGACACATCATATTGCCAATAAATGTCAGTAAAGGCAGCGCAATCACCAACGCAAGGATCCTTGGTACAATCAGCGTTTCAACAGGGCTGATGCCAAGCGCGCGCATCGCATCAACTTCCTCGCGCATTTTCATAGAGCCGATCTCAGCCGTAAACGCCGCGCCAGAGCGACCCGCAATCATAATCGAGGTCAGCAAAACGCCAACTTCCCGCAGCGCCAACACACCCAGCATATCAATAGAAAAATATTCAGCCGAATAGGCCCGCAATTGCTCAATCGATTGCTGCATGATCACAGCCCCGATTAAAAAACAGATAAGCGAGATAATCGAAACCGCTTTCAGGCCAGCATGTTCCATATGATGCACCAGCGACGTGAAACGAAACCGCCACGGCCGGATGATCAGCCCTAAAATACAGGTTGTGACCTCACCAATCATCGCCGTAATCTGGATGATATCCCGGCCAACAGAAACAACCGTCTCCCCAAGGTCTCGCACCAGATTAAGCAACATGCTTTGCTTTTTCTCTGTGCTGATTTTTTCACGAGGGTGACGCGAGATCAGCTCAAACAAAATCTTGTCCGCTTCTCGCGCATTAATCACATCAGCCACAAAACCTTTGGCTGTCAGATATTCTTTCATATCGAGAATAAGCATCGCCCCGGCGGTATCAAGGCTGTTGATGCCGGACATATCAATCAAAAGCTGGTTATTGCCAGCCTTACCCGTGCCACATCTGAGCTTTTTGATTTCTTTCGCGATCCGGCGCACATGGCGAACCTGCCAGTCACCAAATATCTTCAGCAAAAAACCATGCTCAGCCTTACTCCAGTCAAGAGCCGGCTTTGTAACCTCTGCCTGTCTTTTCCCGAACATTGAAAAGGAACCGTTTTCTGCAAGCGACATAAAATCAATCCTGTGCGCATCCTGGTGAAATCGAAATGCCAAAACACACTAACCGTTAAATCTGAGCATTTCTATGCCAAACAATAAAATTAATCAGCATTTGCAAATGGCACCACTTAAAAGAGATGCCGGATTAAAGTGTCAAAAAAAACACACGAAGCAATTTTAAAGTCTTATCAGAACTTATAAAAAACATGCGTCTGATCTGGCCGTAGAACCATCACAATTTCAGGCTTTCTTCCACTCTCAGCTTGTGACAGCAAACAACTTGCTCTAAACAATTTGATCTAATGGCTCATCAATCAACCCTTTAAATAAGAACAATAAAAATGCCACCTTGTAAGCTTACGGTTACCCGTCAAAAATGGCCAATTAATGGGAGTTTTCGCATCTCCAGAGGCAGCAAACGCCATGCTGATGTGGTTTATGTCGAAATCCGTCAGGATGGTCTCCACGGTCACGGCGAAGCCGTTCCTTATGCCCGCTATGGTGAAACACCTAAATCCGTCATCAAACAGATTAAAGAAGTCACCCCGCTGATAGAACAGGGCATCACCCGCCACCAGCTCCCCAAAATTCTGAGCCCCGGCGCAGCCCGCAATGCTATTGACGCCGCCCTCTGGGATATTGAAGCCAAATTACACAATCAACCACCATCTGTGTTAGCCAATCTGGGAGAGCTGAAACCTGTTTTATCCTGTTTTACAATTTCCCTGAACACACCTGAAAAAATGACCGAAGCCGCCCTTCGCGCCCAGTACCACCCTTTGTTAAAAGTTAAACTCGGTGGCGGCCTCAGTAACGACACAGAAGCCATGCTCTCCATCCGCCGGGCCTTGCCGCTGCACCGCCTTGTGGTTGATGCCAACGAAGCCTGGAGCGAAGACATCCTGTTTCCCCTTCTTGATACAGCATATGATTGCAACATCGAACTGGTCGAACAACCCTTACCCGCAAACAGAGACCATATCCTCAGCAACTTCACGCCCCCTGTCCCCCTATGCGCTGATGAAAGCTTCCACACGATTGATAATATCGAGGCGATCCGTGAAAAATACCAGGCCATTAATATCAAAACCGATAAAACCGGTGGCCTCACCCACGGGCTGGCCACTTTAATGGCCGCCAGAAATGCAGATATGAAAGTCATGATCGGTTGCATGGTCGGCACATCTCTGGCGATGGCCCCCGCCTTCGTCCTCACAAAAGATGCCGACTGGGTTGACCTTGACGGCCCCTTGCTGCTTCTGAAAGACCGCGATCACGGCCTACTGGAGCATAACGGTGTCCTCACCCCACCATCACGTGAACTCTGGGGTTAACCTCATTAACTGCCTTTTCCTTCATCCATCATCAGCTCCCCATCCCAAAGCCGATATAACAGCAGCGAAATCAGCAGGCCAGCACCGGCAATCCCCGCCATCACAAAATAGCCATGCGAACTAACAGCATCATAAAGCGGGCCCGAAATCAGCACAGCCCCGCCCATAAAGATGCCAGCGCTCATCGTTGCCCCCATGCCCTGCGCTGTCGCAGCCAGGCTTTCAGGCACAGCCTTGTTGATAAAATAAATCGTCCCCAGATGCGCCAGCCCGAATGAGAACGCATGTAAAATCTGCGCAAAAATAACAAACACCAAATGCGGATCAAACCCCATAATCACCCAGCGGAAGATCGCTGCTATCGCCCCGCACAAAATCAGCAATGAAGGGTTAAACCGGCGCAACCAGTCACCAAGAAACAAAAACAGCAAAATCTCAGATATAACACCAAGCGTCCATAACGAACCAATCAACCAGCCAGCATAGCCAAAGTCCTGCCAGATCCTTGAAGAAAACCCGTAATAAAATGCATGGCACCCCTGCCCAAGCCCGGCCCCGATCAGAAACACCCAAAATAACCGGTGCTTCAACAAAGCCCTCACCCCGTTAAATGAAAAGCGACCACCAGCCACAGCCTGCCGAACCCGCCCTCTGCCCTGTGGCCGGGGCAGGTTGATAGCAGCCAAAACCATCCCCAAACCGGCGACCATCAAAAAAGGCAACACAATTTCAGAACCGGCATAATCAACCAGCACACCCGCAAGCAAACTCCCGACAATAAAACTGAACGAACCAAAAGACCGCGCTCGTCCATAACGCAGCTGACTGACCCTGACCCCGATCATCGCCATCGTCTCTGTCAGCGGGATGATGGAGCTGCCAAATATCGCATTGAGAGACGCAACAATTAAAATTGGCCAGAACCCGTCAACAAATCCAAGCCCCACAATTGCAATTAACGATCCCCCGGTCAGAATGATCAGAATCTTCCGGTAATCCCCCTCAAAATCAGCCCAGATGCTAACAATCGGTGTAAAGAAGATTCGAATAATCATCGGTGCAGCCAGAATGATACTGCTTTCATCACCATCCAGTCCGCGCGCTTTTAACCATAGGGAAAAATAGGGTAAGTAGCAGCCAATGCTCAAAAATAACATGAAATAGAACAGCGAAAGCTTGAACTGCAATCCATCATCAATTGTTTGGGAAGGGCCTATTTTCATCAATTCAACTATTTATTAGTGTTTTCCATAAATCATATAGGTGCAAATTGAAGTTTTTGCCCATCAAATAAGCCTCCGAATCACATACGATGAAAGATCGGAACAAACATAGAAAAAGTTTTTTTAACGACAGGTTCGCGCGCTAGTGACAAAAGATAACAAAGCCACTGATCTATCCACAGATCAACAGCCAATAAGCAGTGAGGAAGATTATAAACTAATCGAAGGTGCTTTACTGCAAAATCCGCGTGGCCGCTGGTTCCTTGAAGAATACATCAATCGCAACCGCCCTGATGATACTCAAAAATTACTGAACGCGATCCAGAGGATTGAGACGAACCTCACGAAAAAAACCCCGCCCCCAGATCAGGACGACCCCTTCCGCATGAGCATCATTGAGATGTCGAAGGCCATCGCCAAAACCCGCGATGAAATCAAATCCATCAAGCCAAAAGATGCGCAAGAAGACCAGATCATGAACGCGACAGAAGAACTGAGCGCCATTGTCGAATCTACTGAAAATGCCACCAACATCATTCTCGAAGCAGCAGAAGAAATTCAGGAAGCGGCCTGGATCCTGCGCGAAGCTGGCGCAGATAATGCACCGTGCGACAGCATTGACGAAAAAACCACTGATATTTACACAGCCTGTTCGTTTCAGGACATAACCGGACAACGTACAACAAAAGTCGTTCAGGCCCTGTGTTATATTGAAAACCGCATCAATGCCATGATTGATATCTGGGAAATAGATGTCAACAACGGCAATTCACCAATTAAAGATGAAGGTGAACAGCGCCCGGATAGCCACCTGCTCAATGGCCCGGCTCTGCATGATAAGGGCGTCAAACAACACACTGTCGATGATATTCTGACTGAAAGCGCCGGTCAGCAGGAAGATACATCTCTCGACGACATGATGTCATTTGATGCAATCGATGATTTCGATGCTCCGATCAGCGCCAAAACAACTGATGAAACTGCGGATCTTGATGATATCAGCTTTGATACAATCAGTACTGATGAAGATGAAGCCCCCACCGGCGCAATAGCCGAAGAATTCTCAGCCGATGCTGCAATGGACACCTCGTTAAATCCGGATATCGAGCAGTCACTAAATGTCGACATTTCAGATGATCTGGATTTCGAGTTTACAGATGCGGAAGCATCGTCTCCTTCTGATGAGAATTTAGAAATTAATGAAATGGATAAACTCATTGAGAGCGATTCACAAAGCTATGCAATCGCTGCCATTAATCCTATGGATGAAGTTGACGAAATCAGCAATCCAATGGATCCACAAATAGAAGAAAGCCTGAAAGCATCTTCCATTGAGCCCATGAACCCACTTGATGAAGAACCATCATTCGAACAGCCATCAACAGATATGATGGCGGCTGATATACATACAGACCTGCCTCCGACCGATTTTCAAGCAACCCCGGAACCTCAGTCATTAGACAGCGCAGATTTAGAAAACACAGATTTAGAAAACAGAGACATCGAACAAAAGATTGCCGCCCTCACAGAAGCCATGGACAATTCTGAAAATATTGATGAATTTGCCGATACTTTCATGTCTTCAGAAGATGTCTCTTTAGAGGACGCGTCCTCAGAAATCCTGGCGCCGCAAGAAAACATGACCTCAGTCGAAGAACAGACATCTGAAGATCCAAACATCATCACAGCTGAACAATTACAGCAAAAACAGGATGTTGACCTGGAGAATATGACTGACATTGAAGAAGAAGTTTTGCTCAGCTAATCCAGCAGCATCACAAATCTCAGATACACTCTTTCAACAAAGACACACGGTCTTCGTCTTCAACAGCCAGGTTCTTCAAAAAAATTTCAGCGCAGTTTCGCCAGCTAAACTCAAGAGCTTTCGCCCGGCAAACAAGAGGGTCAAGTTTTAGCGCATCCGCAATGGCCTGGCTCAAATCTTCATCGAGGCAGCCAGAAACACCATGTTCCACAACATCAATCGGCCCCGTCACAGGATACGCCGCAACAGGCACACCACTAGCCATTGCCTCAAGCAACACAATGCCAAACGTATCCGTTAAAGACGGAAACACAAACACATCAGCCGAGCTATAACACTGCGCCAGTTCTTCACCCTGCTTCGCCCCGGTAAATATCACATCCGGGTATCGCTGCTTTAATGAAGCCAGACTGGGCCCATCCCCCACAATCACCTTTTGCAAACTTTCATCACCCTCTGATTGAAGGTCAAGAAAAGCCTCAAGGTTTTTCTCAGGTGCAACCCTGCCAACATAAAGCGCCACTTTACCTGCCCCAAACAAACGGCAATCCAATGGCCTGAAAAATTCAAGGTTCACTCCCCGCGTCCAGGGCAGGATCTTTTTAAATCCTTTTCCTTCAAGCTCAGCAGCAAGGCTTTTTGTTGCAACCATCGTCCCAACACCGCGATTGTGGAAGGTGCGCACAAGTTTATAAATAAACGAAGCCGGGACCGGCACCCGTTCGGCCACATATTCAGGAAAACGTGTATGATATGAAGTCGTAAAATCCAACCCTCTCTTCATACAAGCCTTACGCGTCGCCCATCCGATCGGGCCCTCTGTCGCAATGTGGATGGCATGAGGGTCAAACGATTTAATGTATTTTTGAATATGCCTTGAGGTAAGCAGAGAAAGCCTGATTTCCGGATAAGTCGGGCAAGGCAGAGTGTAAAATTGTGAAGGGGTCACGAATAAAACCTCATGACCCATTTTGACAAGTTCTTCATTTAATCGCTGATACGTCCGAACCACACCATTAACCTGCGGTTCCCACGCATCTGTAGCAATCAAAATCCTCATCTAAGCGGCATCTTCTATCGCCGGTTTCTTAGCTGCAACACTTTCAACCGGCGTCTCATCAGGCAATACCTGCATATCAAGCTCACGCTCAATAATAGACTGCCCGTTCACCCAGCGAATAATCTCAAATTTTCCGTCAAATGTTTCACCAAGAGCTGTGCAGCTTTCCACCCAGTCACCTGTGTTCAGATAAAGAACATCATCAATTTTTTTCATCGCCACCTGGTGAATATGTCCGCATATCACCCCGTCAACTTTTCTCTGTTCCGCCTCAAGCGAAAGCGCATTCTCAAACTCACCAATAAAATTAACCGCCTGTTTCACCCGCTGCTTCAGATAAGCAGAAAGTGACCAGTATTCCAGACCAGCCTGCCGCCTGATCCAGTTGAAATGAGTATTCAGCCAGAGCGCCACATTATACGACCAGTCACCAAGCAAAGCGAGCCATCTCGCATGCTTCACCACAATGTCAAACTCATCACCGTGAATGATAAGAAACTTGCGACCATCAGCCGTTTCGTGAATATCGTTCCGTAAAATCTTGATACCACCAATATCCATTTTGCAATAAGCCCGCAAAATTTCATCATGGTTTCCGGGGACATAAATCATCTCCGTCCCCTTACGAACCCGTCTTAACAGTTTCTGGATAACGTCATTATGAGACTGATACCATTGAGGTTTTCGGCGAATGCGCCAAAAATCAATTATGTCACCAACAAGATAAATCTTCTCAGCTTTTACCGTTTTAAAAAATTCCAGAAACAGATCCGCCTGACAAGCCCCGAGCCCCAGATGCAGATCAGATATAAACAGAGTTCTATATTTTTTTTCCAGGTCAGACACGGCGCATAACTCCCCCAAAGGACATTACTGAAGATCTCCCAGATTCAGATTGCAGTTATATGACAATATTATGTAGTAAACATGGAATGTGACAAGAAAAATTCCTTTTTATGTTTTTTTTAAACCCCGTTCAAAGGAAAGCTAAATTCCAAGCTGTCAAATTAAGTTGATAACAAATACAATCAGTTAAACAAGGTTATTCCGGTTTTACATAAAAGCCCCCGCATGGCTGAATTCTTAGAAAGTCTCAGATAAAAATGAGCAACACTTCAGAAATAGAAACCTGGCTGGTAGAACATCATCAGATTCAATGCAAAATTTTAAATACGATACCAACTGGTTTTGGCGTAACTGGCTATAAAGCCCGGCTGGATAATGGCCAGCTCGTCGCCATCAAATGCAATCTTGATCAAGAGACAGAGACATTCACCACCGAAGCCAGAATGTTAAACGATCTGCATCAACATGGCTGGCCGGTGCCTGAAGTTTTATTGAGTGATCAACACCTCATCGCCATGCAATGGATTGGAACGGATCAAACCAGTCTCTCACAAACTGGCCTGACACAAAAAAATGAATTTGAAAGCGGCGTACAACTGGCAGAATTGCATAAACTAAAACAACAAGACTATGGCTATCATTATGAAACACCAATAGGCCCCCTCCCTCAAGACAATCAGCCATCCGCAACATGGCGTCCCTTTTTCAGAGATAACCGCCTTATGGCTCAGGCGAAACTTGCCCACAGCAACAGCCTTCTGCCAAACGAGGTTTTCAGAAAAATAGAAACACTTGCAGATAAATTAGATACATATCTACCTGAACCAGATCACCCAAGTCTGATCCACGGCGATATCTGGAGCGGCAATCTTTTAACAAATAACGGCCAGCTTGCAGGCTTCATTGACCCCGCCATTTACCATGCCGACAAGGAAATCGAACTGGCATTCATAACCATGTTTCACACCATGGGAGAACATTTCTTTAGTGGCTATCAATCTGTCACCCCAATTGATCAGGATTTTTTTAAAATCAGAAAAGACCTCTACAACCTCTACCCAACGCTGGTCCACCTCAATCTCTTCGGCCAGTCCTACCTCCCCCCAATCATACAAACGCTGGAAAAGCTAAAAATCAGATAGCTCTGTGATAGCCCAAAACAAAAAAACCAGCCCGACTATTGTCAGACTGGTTTTTTCTCAACGTTAGCAAACCCCAACAGATGAAATCAGTTAGAAAGACCCTTCAAAAGTCCCAAAGGTCCATCTGCCCCCCATTTCGTCTTCATGCTAACGCCGATAATATCAACTGAGCTCTCAGACGTGCCCACATAACCCGACGGGCGCACAATGTCGCCGTCATCCACAAAAATATGTGTGTAAGCAAAGTCAAACGAGGTCTGCTCAGAATATTTATAGGTCGCCCCGACACTGAGCCACACCCGGTCAGCATCCGGCACAGTCACAAGTCTTTGTGTCGCATTTTGAATGGGCGACCATTCATAAGCAATGCCTGTGCGCAAAGTCAGCTGCGAGCTGTAGTCATATTCAAACCCGGCAGAAAGGAAATACCCGTCATCCCAGTTGGCTTCAATCGCCAGTGGTTCTGGCACACCTGTTGATGGGTTGACAGTCATAACAGCAGCCCCGGTATCCCGATTGTTCAGGTTCACC
>JAJFHX010000007.1 GCA_021775425.1 Hyphomicrobiales bacterium | reverse complement strand
ACTCGATACATTGGTAGTCCCCTACACTTGATTACTAATGGGGAGCATGACACAAAAACTTTTCTATGCAGCAAATACGCGCGGCACAAATTGAGTTACTTTTAAATCAGCTTCAAATAAAATTAGATTAAAATTTTAACTATTAAGGTAGTTCAAAATTAAGGCATAAAGTTTTGCAGTTGTTAGAGGTTAAGTTGTAAGGGTGCCGAATTCTGATAACAGAAGGGCAGCTGAGGGAGATGAATTGAATTCGATACTGATGCCTTCGTCGTGGTATCGAACGACAGTTCCCTTCATTTGACCTAATGTTACCTGTGACCCCATTGCAGGTCTTGCGGTGGTGATAATCGAAGCACCGCTAAGAGAGAAGTTTTTGACCTGACAGGTGATTTCAATTTCACCGGGCAGGATTAAACGGATTTCACGATTGTTGGCAACGAAGCGATGATGGCGCCGCATATCGGGCATATCACCGTCTATCTGGTTCACCAGCCAGGATATTTTAAGAGCGATGCGCTCGCGCTGGGTATCTGAAATGTCAAAGCCAACACCGAAATGTTCAGGTTCTGAGCGCATAATATGGCCTTTGGCGCGGCCAATATGGTCTAAATAGAGAATAATATTTTCGCCGATTGGCGGGTTGACTGGTGAGGAAATGGCTGCGCCACCTGCCGAAATATTCATGACACGGCATGGATATTCGGTTTTATCTTCCAGCATAAAACGACCCATAAGGCGGATATTAAAGCGGCGAAAGTGCCGGCGCTCCATCCCATCCTTCTGGGTTTCATGCTGCTTGATAATTAGATACTCATTCTTACCCGAACTCGTATCCTGAATAAAATCTTTCAGGACTGAATCCGATATTCCGCCGATCTCTGATGAAGACGTCATTTTGTGCTTCCAAAGCCATATCTTAAAATAATAATTGGCTTACAGAATATCGTTTTGTCAGTTAATGAATGAATAATCGATCGATAAAAATTTAGATAAAATGTATCAAATTTTGAAAATTGTCAGTTTTTGTTATTTATGAGGCCGTGTTCTGTAACATATGCTGACGAAAACCTTTGTTTGTTGTAAATATTATTGTCAGTTTATTCAGATTTTCCGCCATCAAAAACACGAAGTGAACAATTTTTTCCTTCCACCAGTCTTGTATGAGGCAGGAAGGGGAGGGTTGTGACGTTATTTCTCTTCACTTCTCTTAATGAAGTTCCGCGAAGCAGTGAGATATGGACCTCTTTTATTTCCTGGAATTCGAGTTTTGTCAGCCCTAACCAGGGGAAATCACCGATTGGACTGATGGAGCCGAGGATCCGGTCGATCTGCTCTCCACTATGTATCATCGGTAAAAACAACAATTCAAACTCGCCGCAATGATCATTTTCAGATTTTGCTTCACAGACAACCGAGATTATTGTGCCTTCGTGGATCAGTTGATTGAGATATTTTGAAAGAAACGGGCGCTCAGTTTTTGGAAAACAATCGAAAAAATTTAACCCTCTGAACTCTTTTCCGAAAATTTCACAGAATCGACTACCTGCGAGGCGGAAATAAAGCTGATTATGCTCTCTTGCTTCGAGGATAAATGTGACCGGCAATATGGGCCCGATGGCAGAAGGGGTAATTTCTACGCGTTTGGGGGCTGTTCTGTTGCCTCTGACTTCATTCCAATAAGTAAGAAGTGCCTGGTTATTCTGTTGGTACATTTCTCAATTCACGCCGTTCATTCAAATTTACTGTTGTTTTTTGAAACGGAACTGTCTGAAAAATGCAGCTTCAGAGCTGACCGTTACGTTGATAAGGGGAAAGAAGCAGAGGATGTGCCAGATAACTGGGGTTAGAGGGTGCAAACAGGAGAAATAGGGCTGTTCTCCTTATTAAGGTTATCAGATGAGGTTAAATTAGCTTTGTTTTAAGCAAGTCCACTATTTTGGGTGTGGTTATTGAGCAATTCTAATCATTGATCTTGCGTCAGTCTGTCGCATGATGCATCATATAAGTGTTATCTGACGGCTGGCCTACCGGCACTAGAATCCGGAGGTTTTTGCCGATGTTCATCTCTATTTTAAGGAGCTGTGCGGACTTATGAATGTGAATACTATATTGAATGTCAAAGGTAGTGATGTGATCACTGTTTCGAGATCAACACCTATTCTCGAAGTGACGCAGACACTGTCTAAATATGGCATTGGCTCTATCGTTGTTTTAAATGATGACGGTTCGGTGGCTGGGATTGTTTCTGAACGTGATGTGGTCAGAGCGCTGGCACATATGGGCGGTGACGTTGTGAATGAGCCCGTTGCCGGGATTATGACCGAAAGTGTCATTTCCTGTGACAGGCAGGACAGCATTGATAAAATCATGGGTATTATGACGACGAAACGGTTTCGCCATATGCCAGTGATTGTCGATGGTAAGCTTGAGGGCATTATCTCCATTGGTGACGTGGTGCAACAGCGGATTGCTGCTGTTGAACTTGAAGCCAGTGCAATGCGCAGTTATATAGCGACCGGTTGAGCCGACTTAAAGTGATTTGATAGAAAGCGCGGCAGTGCTTTTTGAGCTGAATTTCTATTTATTCAATAGTGGTTCGGTAAAGGGTGTTTGTTTTGCATTCGGCTGAAAGAAAAGGTAGCTGAGAGAAAAGGCAATGGATATTTTCTTTGCCAGTTGGCCGTTTTATTTGGCCAATTTTTCGGGCGGGACAAATTACCGGTTTATTCAGTAATTCAGATCAGCGGCATTCAAAATCATGCCGCTCTTGCGCCAAGGTGATGTTCCAGATCATCCGCAACTCTCAGGGTTGCTTCTTCTCCAATTTCAATCATCTGCTGGGCTTTATGAAAATCAAACAGGCCTATGTTTTGAAGCCTTGGTTTGATGGAAATATCTGGCGGGTCACCAGCGAGGCGTGCTCTTGCGATGCGGTCCTGTGTGATGTTGAATGCGTCAAGCATCACTTTTGAAATGCCAGGGCTGTCACTTTTTGAGCTGAAGAATCTAGAGCGCCATTTTCCTAAAGTGTTGCCTTTACTTAGGTTCTGATTATCAGTTTCTTCTTCCGTGATAATTTCTTTGGCTTCATGGCTTGGGATGACTGTGCCTTTGCCGAATACATCACTATTGAGGTTCACGGCAATGACGATGTCTGCGCCAAGTGCGCGGCAGACAGAAACAGGCACAGGGTTCACAATGGCGCCATCAAACAGCCAGCGATTATTGATATTTACGGGTTTAAAAATTCCCGGGAGGGCATAGGAAGCGCGCATGGCGTCTATCAGGTAGCCTTTGTCCATCCAGACTTCATGACCGGAGCCGATTTCAGTGGCGACTGCGACGAAACGTTTTTCCAGCTTTTCAATGCGATGATCTTTCAGATGATTTCCGAGCACATTGCAAATGCGTTTACCTGTGATGAGACTTGAGCCGGTCAGGTTAAGGTCCATAAAGCCAAGGACCTTGCGGCTGGTGAGGGTTGTTGCGAAATGTTCGAGATTATCAAGCTCGCCGGCGGCATAACACCCGCCTGCAATGGAGCCAATTGACGTTCCGGCGACGATATCGGGCTGGATGCCTATTTTATCAAGAGCTTTTAAAACCCCGATATGTGCCCAACCGCGGGCTGCGCCGCCACCTAATGCAATGCCAATTTTTTGCTGTCTCATTGTCTCATCTCTTTATATCCCAGAGGCTCACAAATTTATTTGTGATACATCTTATCAACAGAGCTTCACTTCTTTTCGTGTGTGCTGCCAGTATATGTGAGCACCAGAGTGACTTTTTAAAATGGGCTGATCAGGTTTTTTAATTCAACTTCAATTCGTGATTACATGCTCCATAGTTTTTCAAGCTTATCGTCACTTTTTCAGCTTCGCGACTTAGAATTTGCTCTATGGTTACTATACTAAGTTTTCATTAATGAATTGTTGTTGAACGGGGCTTGCAGGAAAATAATACCCGTCACCTCAGCAGCCCTAGAGCGTGAGATAACGGGTGTTTCGTTTAGTGGATTGTTTTCGTATTATTTTTTTGTAATTTCAGAATTTGAAATTATTTGCCATAAACTTTTTCAGGGTCAAACAGGGGGTCATCTTTGGTGAAGCTAAGTGAAATTAGCTGATCATTTTCATCTGAGAGATGCAGTGTTCTGTAATAGCAGGATTTGCGGCCTGTGTGGCAAGCGGCTTTTGCACCTTCCATCTCGACCATAAAGACAAGCGAATCCTGATCACAATCAATCAGGACCTCTTTAAGGATCAGGCGGTTGCCGCTGGTTTCTCCCTTTTGCCAGAATGCCTGACGCGAGCGGGACCAGAAATTCGCGTAGCCCGTTTTAAGCGTTGTCTCCAGCGCTTGCTGGTTGACAAAGGCCTGCATCAGAGGAATGCCGGTTGATTGTTCAATCGCCATGGCCGGCATCAGGCCGTTTTCATCAAATTTTGGTTTGAAGGTGGTTGTTTCTTCTTCACCATCAGCCATTTTGCCATTAGCCATTTTTAATGAGCCCTAAAAAACGTTCTTTCAGGTCTTTGTTGCTATCAAAAACACCTGTAAAGCGTGTTGTGATGGTGGCGACATTCTGTTTCTGGACGCCGCGCATAGACATACACTGATGCTCAGCTTCAATCATCACGGCGGTGCCACGGGCTTGCAGGCCTTCATCAATGGCGGCGGCGATTTGTGCTGTCATGGTTTCCTGAGTTTGCAGGCGTTTTGAAAATGTTTCAACAATGCGGGCCAGTTTTGAAATGCCAACGACTTTTTCTGATGGCATATAGGCAATGTGGACCTTGCCGATAAACGGCACCATGTGATGTTCACAATGAGAGCTCATATCAATGCCTCTCAGCATGATCATATCATCATACCCACCAACGTCTTCAAATGTGCGAGAGAGAATGTCTATGGCATCTTCCTCATATCCTTTGAAAAATTCCTTATACGCTTTGGCAACACGTTTGGGTGTGTCAATCAGGCCTTCGCGTTCAGGGTCGTCACCGGCCCAGGCAATCAGAGTGCGCACGGCGGCTTCGGCTTCGGCTTCGGTCGGTTTCTGAATTTTTGTCGCAGGGGCATGTCCATTGGTTTTAATGGTGCAGCCGTTGGTTGATTTTTGAATCTGGCTGTCGGTAATTAAGGCATTGTCTGTAATGGTTGTCATTGGTCACCTAGATTTATTAAGCCCCTCAATAGATTTGTTTAAAATCTATCTCTTTATTGAGCGTTGTCTTTTCTATCAGTGAACAGCGATATTTGTGTTTTGCTGTTCGGCTGTGCGAAAAGAGGTGAAAATTCCGGTATTGCTCATTTGTCTGATCTTACCTGTCATTCACTCTGTATATTCGCCCTTGAGCTTAATAATAACCGAAACAGCTATTCTTAACTGGTCAGATGTTGTCATACCACTGCGGCATTTTGCTGCTGATGACTGTGTTTGACTGTTTGCCTGATTTAAGTCTCTGCAAAGCGGAATAATAAATTATAATCAAGCGTTTGTTTCGGTCATTACAATAACTATATAATAGCATATATAGTGGTAAAAGGCATGTTTCAAGATTAAGCTTGAATTTGCTCGTTATTGATTGATTTGGGGTAAAATTTTCTATGGATTTTCCGGAAGATATATACAGCACAAGGATTTTAGAAGTCGTGGCTTCGATGCCAGAGGGCGGACGGCTTGATGGGCCAGATGGGTCTGGGACCTGCCATTCTAAATTATGCGGTTCGAAAATCAGTGTGGATGTGAATGTCCGTGATGGGAAAATCACAGATTATGGCCAGCATGTAGAAGCTTGTTTGCTTGGGCAGACGGCGGCAGCTGTTATGGCTCGGAATGCAATTGGCCTCGAACGGGCAGATGTTGAAGCGGTACGCGCTGAAATGCTGGCGATGCTGAAAGAAGATGGACCTGCTCCATCCGGGATATGGTCTGATCTTGAGGTGCTTTATCCTGTTAAAGATTATAAACCGCGCCATACATCAATGATGCTGGTGTTTGATGCAACGCTTGCCGCTTTTGATGAAGCTTTGAACCATTCGCAATCTGCCCGGGCTGTATCTTCAGAACAATAGACAAAGGTATTTTTAGAACGTGTCTGGCCTGATTGAAAATCTGATGCGCTGGGTTCTGAAAGCGCCGATTTATTTTTACCGCTATACGTTATCTTCCATCATGGGGCGGACCTGCCGTCATGAGCCTAGTTGTTCGCTTTATGCAATTGAAGCGATTGACCTGAATGGGGCATGGAAGGGGTTCTGGTTAACAATATCTCGGGTGTGGCGCTGTGGGCCATTGGGGAGCCATGGGTTTGACCCGGTGCCTGATCTGAGAGATGTGCATTATCCGGTCTGGATGGCATATAGATATGGGGTCTGGCGAAAAACCAGCGAATGAATTGACTGGTTCTATGCGGGATTGATTACCTAAAAAAGCTTGAATGATTACTGGTTTAAACTCTGGACATCGGGCTTGTTGTGTTTTTGGGATTTCCAGTGTCTGATCTGGGCATTGCGGAATTTTCTGATGGCGCAAAATGAGGGGTTGAGCCGTTCGCGTATCGGCAGGTTTTTGGCTTCGGGGGTGTCACGTTTCCAGTTCATTTGATTATTGAGGGCATTTTGCACTGATTTTGACAGCCACCAGCTCATTGAGAGCTTTTTGCTTGAGCCAAGTTCATCTTTGATGCCTGCCACCTGAAAATGAACAAAGCGGTGTTTATAATCGATTGCTGCATGGGTAATGGCGTGGCTGCCTCTTGCGACGCGGGCATTTAATAAAGCACTAGTGACGGCGTTCAACTCCGGCAGTATCTGATGCTGGGCTGGGGGGCGGGCGTGATTGATGAAGCTGTTTTCAGGGCAACTGAATTTGCCGTTTTTCTTTTCGAAAAATGACTTCTGATTGAGTGTGACCGGGTGGTTGCTGATCTGGATGAGGATTGGTTTTAGTGCTTTGTTTGATATGACTTCAATTGCTTTGGCCAGCTCCATAGCCGAGAGCATGCCGGAATTATCAAAATATCCCCCATCTACAACGCGGTCGATGATGTTGCCATCCTGATTTCTTAAATTGCCGTGAGGTGAAATGAGCGGAAAGCGGGCTGAAAGTGAGATGGCTTTGCTCAAGGCGATGTCTGGGGTCATGGTCTGGCTTTGGTTTTTGTCCCAGTTTGTTTGCCGGGTTTTAATGTCTGTGCTGATGGTTTGTTTTGCCTGATGGGCGAGAAGTTCGTGTAAATCAAGGCTGTCTCTGAAGATGGCGGTTTTGATTTTTTTATTTGAGGGGTTGATATCTGCGCTGGCAAGGTAGGGGGCAAAGTTGATTTTTTCGCCCAATGCATAAGTTGTTTTTAATGGTGTGGCGATCAGCCGTTTTCCGGTGGTCACGGAGGTGCCGTTGAGAATGAGAAGCGGCATCCAGTTGTTTCTTGTTGGCTGGAAGGTGAGCAACGGGTCTTCCAGATGCGGGCGGCCAGTGAGGGTTTTCGTGCGGTTGACCCAGGCTTCTTCCAGACTTTTGGCGCGATCTGTTTTTGTCATCAGGCCGATCATGCTGGAAAAGGCGAGATTATCCCTGAACGTAAAAGATATCATCGCAGGAGAAAGGAAGTCTCCTGAAGCTGAACCCTGCAGGCAGTTTTTCCAGTTGGCCGGATAATTGGTTTTTTCAAGATTGCTTTCAGGAACTGAAAACAGCAATTTATCGCGGCGCAAAACATCGCCTTTGCAGGGGAGCGTGCTGAAGAGATTGGATGTTGTGCCTCTTAACGATGCGGCGTATATGCCGCTGCCCAATGAACCACCTGAGACGGATGAGATAGCAAAGATTTGTTTTGCGACATCAGTTGCGGTTTTGGGGCGGCGGTTTTGTGGAATTTGTTTGGGCCAGAATAGTTCAGGGTTATCGTGAAACTTGCCAAGGACGGTTGAGACATAGAAGGCTGATCTTGATGCGCCGCCGCTTGCGGCGATGATAATGGGGGCAGGGCAGGCGCGCGGGGTTTGTTCGCAATTGTGATGCTGCATCCAGATTTCAACGGCTTTTTTCAGGGCGAGCTTTCTGGTTGGGGCAGGGGGCGTTTCCGCTGGTTGTTTGATTGCGCTGCTAACTGCGCCTGTAATGATTTCATCATCAGAAATTGTTTTGTGGATTTCAGTTACTCTTGTTTCTGTTTTTGAGTGGAATAGCTCCGTTAATTCGACATCGTGATTGTCACCCACGACCCAGCTGATGGTGAGGCCAAGAATGATGAAAGAAGTGAGGAAGGGAAACCGCAACTGATTTGAGAGAAATGTGACTGTGGTCAAAAGGGGCACCCAGATGCATAGCAATACGGGTAACAGCAATGCGCGGTTTAAACCAAATGGGGGATTGGCGGGGTCGTTAATTGCAAACATAGCCCAGATGATCATTACGATAGTGAGGGCAAAAAGGCCTAGCATCAGCCCTCTCACATTTTCTGAAGGGGCTTCAAAGTGAAACAGGCCGCGTTTGCGAAACGGGAAGAATTTTGGTGAGTTGGATCTGGTTTGCTGATTGTGCATCGGGCGTATCTGAATTGGGAAAAATTCAGAAAGGTGCCTTGTGATGTGCAGCATGAAGTGATGCGGCCAGGGTAACAGGCGTGAAAGCCAGTTCAATAACGGGCGGCGTTTGGCGACAAAATAGTAAAAAATGACACCCCAGAGGATGGTGACAACGGGCAGGATCAGATTATGGAACATCTGGATGCGGTAATGTTCAGCAAGGCGGGTTTGAAAATAAACTTCTGCTGCGGCGATGAGCCAATAAAGAATGGCGATGTCTGAAATGATGAGGATTGATTTTCGCATGCGCCTTGAGACAAGCTGCACCAGGATCAACATGCATAAGACGAAAATCAACGGGGTGATGAATTTATTTGTGGTGGCATTGTTGAGAAGCTGGTCATCTATCTGCAGGTTTTTAAGTGCATTGATCTGGCCGATGAAAATGGCGATGATGCAAACCCAGCCGAGCAGCCTTGGGACAAACTCGATCCAGAACTGGTAGTTTTGTTCGTCTTTTCGTGAGAGAGGCCAGGTTTCAAAGGAAAGCACTGTTCTGGCGCAGTAATGGACTGTGAATGCCCAGAGAAAACAAAGGCTATAGAATGTGAACCAGTATTTTATTGTGCTGAGGTAATTTTCTGTTGAAGGTGTGCTGTAAAATGTAATCTCTGTGTAGAGATCCTGAACCTGAGGCAGGAAGGCCAGCACCAAGGCCAGTACGGCGCTTGCGGTGCTGATGCGGCAGAGCCAGAGGACGACAAAGAACCTGCGGGTTTCACGCCAGATATCAGCTATAAAATCGATGGCGGATCTGACGCCTGACATGCGGGGCCTTTATCTCTACAACGTTATCTCTTAAACGTTGTTTCTGTTTTTCCGGGTTGTTGGGACGCGAAGCTATTTACTGGAGATTTCAATACACGACACTGGACATGAGGACTCTAAATATGTGAGAGCGTGTGAAAACCTCTCACAAAGAATTCTGCCAGATTGCCGGCCCATTGAGATGGCCGGAGAATCACCAGAACCTGATATCAAAGATGTTAGCTGATTGGTTGATTTTTTTCGAGTTCGGGTGGCTGTTTATACACATACGTTTGGATGACAGATGTTGTTATTCAGGTGAAGGTTTGGACTGGGTCGTCAGCTAACATAAGCTCACTTTACCATGGGTGTTGTTGCTGGCTCTGGACATCTTTGGCGAAAGGGTGTAGATGGCTCAGATGTTTTCCACTTACCTGCATTGGTTTGCAGCGATTGAGAGGGTGTTTCCTTATGGTTTCTCTTACTTTTCCTGATGGCTCAGTTCGTGATTATGATGACGGTATCACGGGCGCGGAACTGGCCACTTCTATTTCCAAATCACTTTTTAAAAAATCTGTCGCTTTTTCTCTTGATGGGGAATTGATGGACCTTGCTGACCCGATCACTAAAGATGGTGCGGTCGCAATTATCACCAGAGACAGTGACGAAGCGCTGGAGCTTATTCGCCACGATGCTGCGCATGTGATGGCTGAGGCTGTACAAAGCCTATGGCCGGATACACAGGTGACAATCGGGCCTGTGATTGAAGACGGGTTCTTTTATGATTTTGCCCGTGATGAGCCGTTTAGCCTTGAAGATCTTGAAAAGATCGAGGCGAAGATGCATGAAATCATCAAAAAAAATGAACCCTTTACCAAGGAATTCTGGAGCCGGGATGAGGCGAAAGAATTTTTTGCGGCCAAAGGCGAGACATTTAAAATTGAGCTTGTTGATGCAATCCCCGAAGGGGAAGATTTAAAAATATACAAGCAGGGTGAATGGCTGGATTTGTGCCGTGGGCCGCATATGGCTTCAACCGGGCAGGTTGGCAGTGGGTTTAAACTGCTGAAACTGGCAGGTGCTTACTGGCGGGGCGATTCGAACAACCCGATGCTTCAGCGCATTTATGGGACCGCTTGGGCGACGGATAAAGATTTAAACGCTTATCTTAATCGGCTGGAAGAAGCTGAAAAGCGTGACCACCGCCGTCTTGGTCGTGAGATGGACCTGTTTCACTTTCAGGAAGAAGCGCCCGGTTCTGTTTTCTGGCATGAAAAAGGCTGGCGGTTATTCCAGACGCTGATTGCCTATATGCGGCGGCGGCAGGAAGAAAATGATTATAAAGAAGTGAATAGCCCTGACATGATGGATAAGGGCTTGTGGGAAAAATCCGGACACTGGGAAAAGTTTGGCGAACATATGTTCACAACTGAAACACCAGATGAGCGGGTTTACTGCTGCAAGCCGATGAACTGCCCGGGCCATGTGCAGATTTTTAAAAACGGCCTTAAATCCTATCGTGATTTGCCACATAAGATTGCTGAATTTGGCAAAGTGCATCGCTATGAGCCATCTGGTGCGTTACACGGGATGATGCGGGTGCGTCATTTCACGCAGGATGATGCGCATGTGTTCTGCACAGAAGATCAGATTACGGCTGAATGTGTTGAGCTGAACAAGCTTATCCTTTCAATCTATAAGGATTTTGGTTTTGAAGATGTGATTATCAAATTTTCTGACCGGCCTCTAAAGCGGGTTGGGTCTGATGAGGTCTGGGATAAGTCAGAAGCGGCTTTGAAAACGGCTGTTGAAGAAGCGGGTATGACTTATGAGTTGAACCCGGGTGAAGGTGCTTTTTATGGGCCGAAGCTTGAATATGTGTTGCGCGATGCGATCGGGCGGGACTGGCAATGCGGCACTGTGCAGGTTGATCTGAATTTGCCGGGCAGGCTTGGTGCTTTCTTTATCGGCTCGGATGGTGAAAAAGCGCATCCGGTGATGATCCACCGGGCGATGTTTGGTTCACTTGAACGCTTCTGTGGCATTTTGATTGAACATTACGCCGGACGTTTTCCGCTCTGGCTGGCGCCACAGCAAGTGGCTGTTTGCACGATTGTTTCTGAAGCTGAAGAGTTTGCAGCTTCTGTTGCTGGAAAATTGAAAGCAGCCGGTTTAACGGCGGCACTTGATATTCGTAATGAAAAGATCAATTACAAGGTGCGTGAGCATAGCCATGCGAAAGTGCCTGTATTGTTTGTAATCGGTAAACGGGAAGCGGAAGAGGGGACTGTTTCTATTCGCCGGCTTGGCTCGAAAGATCAATCAGTGATGAGTGTTGAGGACGCGATTGCTGCTTTGGTTGATGAAGCAACGCCGCCAGATATGCGGTGATTTAGCTCTTTCAATGTATTTACAAATATTAAAGGCCATCTGTATTTTTTACAGGTGGCCTTTTAACTTGAGCTGAATATTTGCGGTGCCTTCTGATTACTGGATAATCACTTCAACCTGGCTTGTTTCACCGGCGCTGACTTCAAAGTGGTGGCTGTATTTTTCTTTGCCACGCTCGGCGAGGATGGTGTAATTCCCGGCGGCGAGAATATGAGTTGGCAGGGCACCGGCGCTTTTTTTAATCACATTACCGCTTGGTGAAAGCAGGCTCCATTTGGTATCTGCCAGTGCCTCCCCGCCTTTTTGATAAACCAGTTTGAAAGTGACTTTGGCGGCTTTGTGGTTAATTGTTGCTTCTGTCAGTTTCCCGGCAATGATGGAGACATCGGCTTCTGACCTGGCGTTGGCATCGCCATATGTGCTGACGATGTGATAAATCGCGGCATTGAGGCGAACCACAACGCCGGGCCGGACATTGCTGATAATTTTTATTCTTTTGCCGAACTGGTCTCGTTCATCTGAGAGGATGTCGTATAGCACCGTGTTATCAGGTACAGGATTGCCATTGGCGAGGACCGAGCTGATGCGCAGGCCGCCAGCATTCAGAATGAAACGCTCGGTTGCATTTTTACCCTGTTCTATTTTTACTTTTTTGGTCAGGAACGAGCGCCCATAGGCACAATTGATCAGATAAATTCCTGCTTTCAGTGACATTACCGGATCTGGGGTTCTGTGGGCGCTTATCAGCTTGTGTTTTCCTGTGACACGGTTTGGTTTTTCTTCATAGATGCGCCAGACAAGACCTGAATTGATTTCAGGGCCTTTGTCTATCAGGTGAGCGACAAGGGCGAGGCCGCCATGGGTTTTGTTGACTTTTAGGTTGTTACTTTCAAATTTGTTTTTTGGTTTGTCGTCTTCGCCGACGGCGCCGGTGATCTGATCTTTTTTTGGTTCAACAATAATTTCTGTGGCACCAGCCCAGCCATCTTTATCGAGATCGTCTGTTGCGGCTGTTTCAGCATTGCTGAGGATTGGTTTTCGGGTTTTGGCCCGCTCAATGCTGGCTTTCAGGGCCAGTTCGATTTCCTTCTGGTTGCTGGCATATGTTAGTTTGCCGTTTGAAGGTTCAATGATGCAGCTAAGCGGATTAATCTGGGGGCTGTTTGGTGTGCCGATGCCAATGACATCTATAACCAGACCGGGATGAGCCCCTTTCAGGCTGAGGGCCGTTTCACATGGGTTGATCGGGCAATTGCTTTCGCCGTCACTCAGCAGGATGACGGTGAAGGGTTTGGCTCTATCGGGGGCAAGGTTCGCTGCGTCTAACAGGGCCTGGCCGATGGGGGCGCTGCCGCGGGGCCTTAGCGGATCAATGGCTTTTACAGCTGTTTCAGCGTCAAGCCTGCCGTATTTTGTGATTTCTTCAACATTGTTGCAGCCCTTTTTTGCAACATGGCCGAATGCGAGGATGCCGAGATCTATTTTTCTGTCGTAATCGTTCAGCGTGGCGGCGATGGATTGTTGGGCCAGTGTGATTTTGATTTTATCATCAATCTTTGCCCACATGCTTTTTGAAAGATCATAAATCAGCGCGACAGCAGGGCGCTCGGCTGTTTCTTCAGCCTTCAGGACTGTGCTTGTTGAAACCTGGCTTAAGGGTAGAATAACCATCATCATCAGGCAGAAAATCGCCTTTTGAAGATTAATTTTGCCGGGTGATGTGCGTGGTCTTAACATTTTGCCGATCCGTCAGAGTGAGTTGAATAGTGAATGTTGAGTTGCTTCAATTTAACGATGCCATCTGATTTGTTCAATATGATGTCATGATTACAAGGCGGGTTTACCCCGATATTATTAGTTTTGTACTGATCAATATCTAAACAACAGAAAAGCATTAAATATCAATTATTTCAGTTTTTTAGCTGAAAGGTCAAAGGTGCGAGGTTTGCTGCCCCTTAATCTTATGGCTGTCTGATATTTATCATCTCCGATTTCAGCGGCGATTTTATATCTGCCACTTGATAACAGGAGGGATGGCTCTGCTTCGGTGCTTTGCCAGATCATTCTGCCGTTTTTATCATAAAGTTGCCAGAAGATCTGATGACGGGAGAGAGCGTCGTTTCTGTTTGAGATGGTGAAGCTGACTTTTGAGTGCTCGGCTGCGAATCTAACCGTTTTTATGTCTCCGGTTTTCAGGGTGACATCTTTTATGATGGCTCTGGCTGTTGGCGCGGTTCTGAGGATTAACCTGTAGGTGCCCTGATTAAGGCTGAGTTTCAGGTTTTTATTGTCGCTGAAATTGGAAAAATCGGTGACGTATTCTGCGTTCTGGTCTTTATCTTTGCTGTCTGATGAAGTTGTCAGGCGGACAACTTCTATGGCGGCTGTTTCCTTGTTGATCTTATCGTCAAGGATGATTGACAGGTCCCCCTGTTCGAGGTGGATAATTTCTCTGGTTTCTTCGCCGGCCTTTATTGTGAAGCTGTATCTGGCATTTGCGTGGCTGTTGACGATGTGGGCGAGATATGAGCCAGCTTCAAGATCAAACTGAGGGGTTAAAGCTGTGGATCTGGCGACCTCAACCAGAGCGTCTTTTCTTAATTTTGTTGAATAGATGCGGGTGAAAGGTTTTTCAAGCGGCGCGCCTCTTTCTGAATCCAACAGTTGAAATCTGATGCGGCCGGTTTTTGTCCAGATTGGCAGGGTAACAGCGTTGCCCGGTTTTGCGTGGATGAACCAGTTCTGCATTTTGCCATTATCAATGCCGATGACTTTATAGGCGCCGGAGGGGATCAGTGTTGTCTGGGGTTTGTCTGTCAGATTAATAATAGAAATGTTTGATGTGGCGGTGATTTCTTCAGGTTCTTTATTATTCTGGCCGTCTTCGGGTTGTGCCTCGAGCAGGAGTTTGCCAAAGCCTGAGCGGCTGTCTGGTGATGACCAGCTGGCGGGGAGTTTTAACTGGCTAAGATTAAAGACAAACTTTTCAGATAATTGCTGACCTTTGGCCAGCGTTGCTTCACGGGTGATCTGGTATTCGTCAAAATCCGCTGTGATGCGATAGGTGCCGGGAGTGAGTTCGAATTTGGGGTTTTTCTCTTTGCTTTTCCACGGGGGAAGGTCGGCATCAGGCTCGTTATTTGTTGCTAGTTTTACGATGTTCCATTCAATGCCATCTGATATGGCCTCTGACTCAGGGCCAAGGTGGGCTGTGAGGCCAAGTTCTGGTTTGAGTTTCTTTTTGACGGCGATTTCAGGTGCGGGCTTTAATGAAAGTCCGTTTAAGCTCGCAGTGAGTGAAGCATCGAGTGCTTTAATGAGTTGTTCCTTGTCCTGAGGAGTGGAGAAGCTACCGCCTGAATTTTTGGCAAGACACTGAAGGCTTTGCTCATCCTTCTTGTCCATTGAGAAAGCAATGACATGGACGATGATGTTGTTTGCTTTGGCAAATTCCGGGGTGATGAGCTGGCAGGGGTTTTTCTGGCAATTTTCCGGCCCGTCTGCCAGCAGGATGATAGAGCCGCCGCGTTTAGATGTCTGAAGGTTTTTGCTGGCTTCTTCAAGTGATGACGTAATGGGAGTTTTGCCAAGGGGTTTGATCTGGTTGACCAGACGGGAAAACTGAACAGGATTAAGCGGGGCCGGATGTTGCAGGGTTTGAATATCAAGGCAGGCGCCGCGCCTTCTGTGGCCATATGAGATGAGACCGAGATTAATTTTATCTTCAAACGGACGGGTGGCGGTGGCGATGGCGGCGCGGGATATCATGATTTTATGGCCATCTTTGATTTTGCCCCACATGGACCCGGAACCATCAAGGATGAGCATGGCATCTGGTGGTGAAGATTTTTGCTGCTGTTTTTCTGTCGCTTGTTGTGCCTCTGCATTTAGAGGTAAGGCGAAACATATGAGCGCAGAGATGAGGACAATACAGCCAGCAAGTTCCAGCCATTGATTCATGTTTTTGCCGCATGGCACTGATGGTTGACGGCGCATTTCACGGAAATCAGATTTCATAATATTTTGCATTAATGGTCTGTCTGTTCTCATGCTTTTTGAACTTTTACTGGTTGATTATGCCGGGATTGCTGTTGATCGGTTTATGTTTTCACATTTTCTTTGAGGCAAATGATATTTTTACCATGAAATAAGCCCTTTTTTTGAAAAATATCCCTCATATCACTGAAAAACAGGGGGAATGATAGACGGTCTTTCAAAACGTTAACAGGGTATTAATAAAGCCCTTTTACAGTTTTTATGGAAGTTTCTTTATCTGGTATTGCGTCTTTGCATTTGAGGAATATGTCTATGGCGATTGGCTCTACGACGCAAATACCCCATTCTGTCGAAACGGCGCTGAAAAAAGCGGCTGAAATCACCGGTGTTGATTTTCAATATCTGGTGGATACCGCTGCGCGGGAAAGTGGGTTTCGGGCTTCTGTCAAAGCGCCGACCTCAAGTGCTTCGGGGTTGTTTCAGTTTATTGAAAGTACCTGGCTGCAAATGGTGAAAGATAAGGGGCCTGAGCTTGGTCTTGGTGATGTGGCAAAACATATCACCAAAGACGGCAAGGGGAATTACCGGGTTGAAGACAGGCAAATGCGCCGTGAGATTCTTGAGCTTCGCAATAAACCGGAAGTCGCGGCATTAATGGCGGGGGCATTTACGCAGCAGAATGCCACGCATCTTGAAGGGCAGATTGGGCGCAAGCCAACATCCGGAGAGCTTTATATTGCTCATTTTCTTGGTGCGCATAATGGCAGCCGGCTTGTGAAAGCAGCGACACTCAAACCTGAAATGCAAGCGGCTGATCTGTTTCCGCAGGCGGCGCGATCGAATAAGTCTTTGTTTTATCGTCGGGGCAAGCCGGTTAGTGTTAAGGGGCTTTATCAGAACCTGGTTCGGCGGCATCATGTGCAGCACACGGTTGTAGCTGAGAAGACAACAAGTGCTAAAACGGTTGCTGAGAGCAAATCCGTTAATGTGGTACCAGAGCTGGCGGCGATTGCCAGGACAGCGCCTTTAGACGGTGCAATTTTAAAAAAGACAGGCGTTGAGACAGTAGCAGGGGTTGAGTTAGTTGCAGGGGGTGAGAGAGTTGCAGCCGTTACTTCAGCCGGGAAAACCAACTTACCGGATGGATTTTTCAAGGCGCAGGCAAGCGCGCTGATGGAAACGAAAAAGGGCATTAAGCCGGTCGCGATGCGTGATGATGCGGGGCTTTCTGCTTCAGGACGGGAAGATGGGGCGATTGGTGTCTGGAATGGGTTTGCGGCTGAATTAAAAGTCAGCAATGCAGATGGAGCTTTGAAGAAAGATACATCATATGGTGCCATTCAAGGCAATTTACATGATCAGAATTTTCAAGTTGCAGAGCGGACAAGTCAGGGTAACGGGCGTGGTCCGAGGCCAATTTTAGAAACGGGTTCTGGCGTGCGTGGGTTGTTCCAGAAGGGCGGACTTGGGACTGCCAAGGGCTGAAATTGCCGATTTATGCCTGAACGGCTTGTTTTTCATATTCTTCATTGAGAATTTTCATGACCATTTTTCTCAGGCTAGATGAGATGGCATTAGCTTTCGGGTCATCGACATTTTTTGTGCATTCATGCACGATTGTCTCAATTGCTTTGATGTGGATCTCGACGATTTTCGGGCTGATGCGGGATTTGTCAGGTGCTTTTTCAATCAGATTTGAGAGTGTTTCACAAATTTCTGAGACAACCGGGTAGCCAAGTGTCGTCGCCTGGCCTTTGAGATCATGAGCGATTGTGTGAAGTTCTTCGCCTGAGGGGCTGTTCAGGCCATGTTCTTCTATGGCCGGTATTTTTTCAAGAAGGTTTGCAATTGCTTCTTTCATCCAGTCTTCAAATTCACCACTTAGTTCGTCGATCGCTTCCTCAGCTGCTTTAATGGCTTTTTTGCTGGCATTGCTGGCACTGCCATCTCTTAAAGCTTTTTCGCGCAGGTCTGTGCGCGGCGGGATGACGATCATCTCGACTTCATCATCTTCGTTATTGATCTCTGGTTGCTGTGATAAATCAACTGTCATACTCAAACTCTCATTTTTTTCAGGTTTGTTTCTTTAAAGAGAAACTTTTTCGCCAACCATGAAGGCGTTTGTATCTGTTTTGCGTTTTTCTTCGCCCTTGAAATTTGGGTCTGCTGACCGGCGACGGTCCGGACCGAAATAGGTGCTGACTTTAATAAACGGGCGTGGGTTTTCTATAACGTTCTGGATGCGTTTATAAAGGGCATTGGCTGAAACTGGCTTGCAGAGAAATTCTGTTGCGCCGGCGTCTCTGGCCTGGAGCACTCGTTTTCGCTCTGAATAAGCGGTGAGGACGATGATCGGCAGGTAAGGGTGTTTTGACCCTTCCGGGTTGCGGATCATCTGGGTTAGTTCGATGCCATCAAAGATTGGCATTCTGATATCTGTTATCAGAATATCAGGCAGGAAATTCTCAACGGCTTCAAGTGCGGAGGCTCCATCTTCAGCTTCGCAGATTTCACGAGAGCCAAACGCACGAAGCAGAGTTCTGACGATGCGGCGCATATGTGCGTTATCATCAGCTACGACGAATCTTAGTTTTTCAAAGTCAATTTTTGCCATGGTTCAGAACAACGCTTAACTAATCTCTATTACCCGGAAAGTGATGCTTTCCTCATTTGACGCTTCTGAGATTAGTACAAAACCATTTAAGAAAGCTTTGACAAATAGAAAATATTTAGCTGCGTTTCTGCATTAAGCTAAGAATTTCAGTTGTTTGACGGGTTAAATCTTATCAAGAATAGTAGAATTGTTCGTTAATGATACGCTCATCCAACGCATGGCCGGGGTCAAACAGCAGGGTGAGTGAAATCTCTGTGTTTTCGGCGATTTCAACTTTTCTGATGTCTTTAAACTCTCTGTGATCAGCAACTGCGTTGATTGGTCTTTTTACTGGCTCTAAAGCTTCAATTTCAACAACGGCATGATTTGACAATAAAGCGCCGCGCCATCTTCTTGGCCGAAAAGGGCTGATGGGTGTGAGCGCAAGCAACTGGGCACCAACTGGCAGAATTGGTCCATAGGCTGAAAAATTATACGCTGTGGAGCCGGCTGGTGTTGCGACCATGATGCCATCACAAATCAGTTCTTCAAGACGTTTGCGCCCATCGACGGAGATCTGTAGTTTTGCGGCCTGGTGTGACTGACGAAACAAGGAGACTTCGTTGATGGCCAGAGCATTGAGGTGGTCACCTTCACCATTTACAGCATTTAGTGTTAGGGGATGGATGATGGTTTGCTCGGCGGCTTTTAATCTTTCGATGAGGTCTTCTTCTTTATATTCATTCATCAGGAAACCGATAGACCCAAAATTCATGCCATAAATCGGGATGGGCCGGTTGATGCTGTTGTGTAGAGTTTGCAACATCACTCCATCACCGCCAAGGGCGACGATCACATCTGCCTCATCAAGGCTGACATAACCATAAAGTGCCTTTAAACGTTCGATCGCGCTATGGGCATCAGGGCTGTCACCAGCGACAAAGGCTATGTTCTGGTAATTCTCTTGGTTCATTGATCTCTTTATATTCTGATAAGCTGGTGGTGATGGATTATTTTTCTTTAGCCCCGGATTTGCAATTACGCATTTTACCGGATTGTTTCCGGGTCGCATCTCAAACAAAGGGCTATGGTTAAATTATTTGTTCCAAGGATGTTTGCAAGCGCTGTTTTTATCATGATTGCGCGAGAGGACCAATATTTAATGAGGGGTGGGTTGTGTATAGTTGAGTTCAAAACAGCGGCACGTAACAGATCGCACATTTGTTTTGTCGCGTGAAATGAAAGGGAAAGCAATGATGGGGAAAAGTGAAGGGGGCTGATAGCACATATGCACTGGCTGCACGAAAGCCGGAGGCTGAATGAGGGTGGCCTGGTTATTTTTTCGTCAGAGTGCGTTTTCTGATGTCTGGGATTGCAGCCAGAACTGATCAGTAAGCTCCGTAAGGGAAGCCAGAGATGTGACGCTTTTTCGCAGCGTAGCGTTTTTTGTATTTTCTTTTATATCTGGCTTTGCGGTATTGCTTGCGCTTATTGTATTTGCGCTTGCTCCATTTTTTATTATATTTCTTTTTGTATTTTCTTTTGCCGTATTTTTTCTTGCTCTTATATTTTTTGTAAACCCGTTTTGGTGCTGTGATTTTTTTAGCGGCTTTTTTGGGTGGCTTGCTCTCTATAACCGGTTTGCTGTCAATGCTTGCGGTGATGGTTGTTTCACCATCGTCAGAGAGGCTTTCAGGTGTTTCATTGAGATCAATTGGCGGGAGATAAGACGGGCGTAGCTTGAATTTAACTTTCGGCAAAACCAGTGGAATTTCACCAATGCTCGCCAATACGATTTTCGGATAGATCGGATTGAATGTCTGCGGGTTGTTGGCGGCTGTGTCTTTCTCATTCTGGAGAGAGGCAGTTAAGCCGCCGGATGGTGATTTAATCCGGTGGAGTGTTGTTGAAGCGTCTGGCTTATCAAGTATGACGACTTCAGCTGAAAGTTTCAAAGATGTTGAGGCGCGCTGACTTTTTGTTTCAGTCGAGTTCATTGCCTGAATGGTCAGGAATGTGACACTCATTGTCGCGATACCGAGAAATCTAAATAACATGAATACCTCCCGAGATATTGTATCTGTTAGTTAGTCATAACTCGTGGAGAAGATTTTTACGCTTTTTACGCTATGGCCATTTTTAGGGCCGGTTCTGGTTCAGCTTTTGCTGAAGCGGGGCATTTCAGGTTGTTCACAATGTTCTGGAAATTATGTTCTTGCCCGTTTTACTGATTATTGATTGCCGGTTTTTCTGGTTTTACAATAACTGGGGCAGTGTATTTCCGTTGCGAAAAATCTGTTCTGTTTGGCGACTTCTGCTTGCAGGGTGGTCAAATTTACCTGCCGGTATGAAATGATTAAAAAACAATATTTTCATTTTAATCACCAGATTTTAAAATAGGACTTTATCTGGTTTAACCTTGGAGAAGTCAGTGTACCTTAAAATGCTTTTGCTGGCGTAATAGATGTTTTTCTTCTTCTACACTAAGTAGATACTAACATAATAATTTGCTGTTCTAAAGTTGTTTACCTTAAGTTTATGAAGTAATTTTTAATTTTAGGTGTTTTTTTTGCTTAAGTTTTCAGCATTTTAGTTATTTTTTTGAATATCTTAGTATAAGTCGCCGCTTAGCATATTTTACTTGTGCAAAATCGGTCTGCTATTGAGGCCGGTGAATGAGAGAGACGATGAGCGCAACTATTTTAACGATTGACCTTGACCGTGTGGTTCAGAACTACAACTATTTTAAGACTGAAGTGCAAAGAGAAGCGACCAAAAAAGCGGAGCGCTCTGCAGCCGGCCATGCCTGGTATTCTTCTGGTGAACCGGCAGAAGTTGCGGCTGTTCTGAAGGCAGATGGTTATGGTCTTGGAGCTGAACAGATTGGCAAGGCTTTAGCAAATGCCGGGTGTGGGACATTTTTCGTGGCGCACGGATTTGAAGGGGTTGCGCTTCGCTCCGCATTGCCTGATGCGGTGATTTATGTTTTCCATGGTGCTATGGCGGGTGAGGAAGCTCTGTTCAAAGAACATGGCTTAATCCCTGTTGTGAATTCAGAAGCTCAATTAAAGCACTATGCTGAGTTTGCTGCTCAGCAAGACTATAACGTGCTGGCATTGCATGTTGATACAGGTATGAACCGGCTTGGATTGAAGCGTGACGAATTTCAAAAGCTTTGTGCTGCCCCTGAAATTCTGGAAGGGCTTGATGTCAGGCTGATACTTTCGCACCTGGCATGTGCTGATGTTGAAAATGACCCGAAAAATCAACTGCAACTTGCAGAATTTGATGAGCTGATGCAGGCGCGGCCATCACAATTAAAGAGCGTGCCGTTGTCACTGGCTAATTCAGCTGGTGTGTTGCTTGGCCCTTCCTATCATTATGACCTTAGCCGGGTTGGTATCGGGCTTTATGGCGGTAATCCATTTTCTGACAGGGGCAACCCGTTTTCTCCGGTTGTGAAACTTGAAACAGAAATTCTGAAAATAACCCGGCTGGAAGCTGGAGAGACGGTGAGTTACGGCAGCACATGGCAGGCTGAGCGGCCGAGTGTGATTGCAACCATTGGCGTTGGTTATGCCGATGGGTTTATTCGTGCTGGTGGGTTAAACGGTGTTGTGGTTGTTGGCGGGAAGAAGGCACCTATCGTTGGCCGGGTCACGATGGACCTGATGATGGTTGATGTGACGGATCTGGTCCCTGATGGCGTTTCAGAAGGGGACATGGTGGAATTGCTTGGAGACAAGGTCACAGTTGAGCATCTGGCGGACCGGGCTGGTACCATAGGATATGAGATTCTGACGGCGCTGGGGAGCCGCTATCAACGCAGATATATCGGCGGATAGAGGCTCATCTTACAACCAAAATTTCGAAACAACTGAAATTCAGAAACAATGCAGCAGCGAAAATAATTTCAGCTGGTGTTATGAAATAGAGAACAAACTTAATCTACTTTCGCAGCATCTACTTTCGAAGCATCTGCTTTCGAAGTCTGTTTGGTGAATTTGCGATACATAAAATCATCTTCATTCATTTGAGATTCTTTTTCAGCAATCTGTAACAGTTCTTTATGGAACGATGATTTTGAGCAGGCCGGGTCTGTGTTTGCCGCGTCACCAGTGAACATAAAGGCCTGACAACGACAGCCGCCGAAGTCGATTTCTCTGAATTCGCAACTTTTGCAGGGCTCTGGCAGATAATCCGTGCCGCGATATTTATTAAAGGCTGATGAGTGGAGCCAGATATCGCGCAGATGTCTGTCTTTTACATTATCAAATTCCATGCCCTTGATAGAGGCGGCCGCGTGGCAGGGCAGGACCTTGCCTGTTGGTGATATGGTGATGAATGAGCTGCCCCAGCCACCCATACAGGGTTTTGGACGGACGGCGTAATAATCAGGCACGACAAAATCGATGGCCAGAATGCCTTTGAGGCGTTCTCTGGCTTCGTCGACCGTGTCGGCGTTTCTGTAAACCTGTTCTTTGGTGGGAATAAGTGTGTGACGATTTTCAAAGGCCCAGCCATAATACTGGATATGAGCGACTTCGAGGCGCTCGGCACCGAGTTTCACTGCAAACTCAATAATTTCATCAAGATATTCAACATTATGACGGTGCATCGGGGCGTTTAGTGTGAGTGGGAGATCGAGGTCCTTAACCCATTTCGCGAGCTCGACTTTTTTGGAATAGCCGCCTTTGAAACCGGCGATTTTATCTGCCAGTTTGGCATCTACGTGCTGCACGGAAAGCTGCACGTGATCAAGCCCATGGTCAACCAGGCGCTTCAGACGTTCTTTGGTCAGGAGGACACCGGCTGTGATGAGGTTGGTGTAGATCCCTGCATCTGAGGCGGCTCTGGTAATGAGTTCAAGGTCTTTACGTACGGTTGGTTCGCCGCCTGAAAGGTGGGTTTGCAAAATTCCCAGATCACCGGCTTCTTTGAACACTCTGGTCCAGTCTTCGGTTGATAGCTCACCGCTTGAGCGCTCAAGCTCGGTCGGGTTTGAACAATATGGGCATTGCAGCGGGCATCTGTGTGTTAGTTCAGCCAGAAGCCCCATTGGAGCGACGGCGCAGATGCTTTCTGTTTCCTGGGTGTTGCCAGCTTCTATCATGATGATATGTATCCTTTATCGGCTAAGTCCTGCAACATAGTGATGATGTCTTTTTCAATAACCTCGACCGGTGCGTTATAGGTCGCTGAGAGGTGCGTTGAAATCTGATTGACTGATTGCTCACCATCGCAAAGGTTCAGCACTTCGACGGCGATCGCGTCTGGTGTCAGAATGCGCTCGGGGGCGAGAAGGATCCATCTGTCCCGTCCCTGATCATGGCGCAATTTTACAAACCGTTGCAGCGACGGGGTTGTTTCGCCAGTGATGATTAAGCGTTGTTTGTCCATTCTGTCTCTCTGTTTGCTGGTCAGGTTATTATTTTTATTTTTGCCAGCTGCTATTTTTATAATTTTTCGGCTTACACCTCATCAGGCCTGAAAGCACCTGGTGGAATCATAGCTGGTGAGTAATAAGCAAAATAGAGCGCGTCCAGCTGGGACCACAGCACATTACATTTAAAGGTCAGTGCTTCGATGGCATCCTGTTGCAGGGCTCTGGTTGTTGCATGTTCTAGCACGTAATTTAGTGCAAAATTAGCATCTCTTGGGGCCTGTGTTAAGCGGCGGCGGAAATATTTCATCACGCTTTCATCTATGAAGTCATAGTTTTCAAGCATACCTGAGATGCGCTCTTCATGGATTTTGGGGGCAAAAAGCTCCGTCAGGGACGAAGCGACGGCCCTCACCATGCTGCCTTTCTGCACATATTCAACATAGGCTTCGACAGCAAAACGGGTGGCTGGCAGGGCCTTTTCAGTTGAGATAACCATGGCCGGGTCAAGGCCGAGGCCGGTTGTGAGGGCGAGCCAGCGTTCGATGCCGCCTTCTTCTTCAATGCCGTCGCCGTCATGGTCTTCGACCCTGTGGATCCATTCTCTTCTTAAGTTTCTGTCTGTTGTTCTTGCGATAAAGGCGGCGTCTTTTCTTGGAATGGCAGACTGATAACAATAACGGTTTAATGCCCAGGCCTGAACCTGGCCTTTGTTCAGTTCGCCGCCATGCAGCAATTTATGAAACGGGTGCAGGTTATGATACCTTGTCGCGCCGATTTTTCTTAATGCGGCTTCAAGCTCGTCTCTGGTCATTGGCGTTGGTTCTGTCATAGGTTTATCTCCATGCCGTCATAGGATACTTCCCAGCCTTTGCTTTCAACTATTTTTCTTTCTTCTGAGTTGTCGCGCAGGACCGGATTAGAATTATTGATATGAATATAAATCTTGCGGGTGATGTTGATATCTTCAAAAATTTTGAGTGTGCCGTCATCACCGGACATGTTCATGTGGCCCATGCGCTCACCTGTTTTAGGGAGCAGTCCCTGATCCAGCATTTCGTTATTGGTGAAGAGGGTGCCATCAAAAAAGATCATCTCTGCGCCCTCAATGCGATCTCGCAATGGTTGATCAACCATGGCGCAGCCGGGAATGTAATAGAACGATTTGCCGGTTGCGATTTCTTTCACATAAAGGCCGATGGTGTCGCCTTCCTCAGTACCAAAGTTAGTGCCTGCTTTTTCTTTTTCAAGGTAGAGGGCCACTTTCCCCGGAACTGCGAAGGGGGTGACCTCTAAACCTAAAGAGCCGTTTGGGCTCATGACTTCAAAAGGTGTGCCGAGGGTGATTTCAAGGCGCTGGACTTTTTCTTTATTCAACACATTGAAAATTGTGTTGGCGTTTATGGTGCCAAGGACGCGGTTTGATGCGTAAAGATTAAAGGCGTGACCTTCTCTCAGGCATAACAGTCCGGTTACGTGATCAACATCGCCATTGGTGAGGATTACGGCCTGGATCGGGCTATTGCGCATGGGGCCATCGGCGTGGGGGTGGAGTTGTTTTGTATCAAAGATTTGCTGGCGGATGTCAGGCGACGCATTGAGCAAGACCCAGTCTTTGCCGTTTGATGAAACGGCTATAGAGGACTGGCTGCGTGGTTTGACATGTTCGTGTCCGTTTCTGGCGTCTTTAGAATTTTCTGCATTGCAATTCCATTGTGGCAACCCGCCACCTGCGCCAGAGCCGAGAACCTTGATTTGCATATCTTTATTACCTCACCTTTTTTGTTTGTTGCCCCAAGGTGTACTATGCGGCGTATCTATTCAATGAGAAATATCAATTTGTGTGATTGCCGGAGCGAATTTTAATCTCATTTGGAGGTGTAAAAAAACGGTGATGAAAAATATCCACCACCGCTTCATTCAACAGTTAAAAAACTGATTGAAAAAGACCTAAATTATGCACGGTCCAATTCAGCTGGCATGTAGCTAGTTACTTCCATGCCTGTTTCAGTTTCTGATACTGATGGAGTGTTCCATTCTTTCATTTTATTCTCCTTTACACGTTGTGTTTAGGTTAGTTGGTAAAGTTTGCCCCGGATAGGACCTCCCCTTACCTGATTTAATTCTAAGAGTGATGATTGTGGAATGATAATCATAAAACTCTATGGGTTGGTTAGAATTTAAGCATAAACTGGTTTTAAAGGCTTGAAGAATGAGAGAATTCTAAGATTTTTATGAGTTGAATGTAAGTTATCGCCACGGTTGGCTGAAAGTGGAAGTTTCATGAAACCTCGTCGGTGATTCAGCGTATTTTATGGGGCCGCGTGCCTTGCGCATTGATAATCGTATCAGATAAACTGGTGAAAAAATCTTTTAGAGAAAAAGGCAATAAAAAACCGGTAAGCGATTTCTCTGCTCACCGGTTTAAACTGTCTAGTGACTAGTTCGCTTATGCGCGGTCTAGTTCAGCAGGCATGTAAGAAGTTACTTCCATACCAGTTTCAGTTTCTGACACTTGAGGTGTTGTCCATAGTTGCATAATTGTATCTCCTTTTTTAAGACCAGAATAATATCCGGTCTGGCCTACTAATTTCTGGCCGCCTGATTATTCGGTTACCAGAATAATATATGAGATAATGCTGGATTCAAACAAATATAAGGGGTGAAAATCGAGAAAAAACCGCCTTTTTTAAGAAAATCAGCCTGTTTCTGAGAGTCTTCTAATAAATTCTTAGAGTTTGAATTTCCCGGCTTGGTTTTAGATCGAGGGTAGAGCAACCCGGCAAGCAGCTCCACTTGATTTGCTCACTGTGTCTGGCTTTCAGACGGGTTATCCGCCAGCAACTGGCGGCCAGATTGCCAGAGTATCGCCATCATGAAGGATATGCTGGCCGGCTGTCATCAGGGGGGTGTAATTGCCGTTGACCAGAATGAGATGGCAGCTTTCTTTTGGCAGGTGATATTGGTTAATCAGGTCCATAATGGAGGTTCCCTCGGGTACATTTATGCTGATCTGATTGCGTTTGGCATCAGATGGCAGGCAGGTGGCGAGGGT
>JAJFHX010000006.1 GCA_021775425.1 Hyphomicrobiales bacterium | reverse complement strand
AATCCCCTTTGCTGGGTCAGCACCAGAAGCTATCGCAATGGCGAGACTGAGAGGTAACGCGACCATGGCTACAGTTGCGCCCGCGATTATATCAGCAACAAAAAGATTCCAACTATAGGTTTGAATAGTCGTGAAAATCTTTGGTTTTCGCATTACGGGAGCCTTGTATGAGCTGCTATGAGTTAGCTAGTTTTATAATATTGTGAATTCCTAAATTGGCTTGTGTAGCATAATTCATAAGTTTTATAAGACATTAAAAGTCCGTTAAGGGTCAGAAGCGGACCTATAACAACAAGTTTTTCGGAAATGAGAGTTTATAGAGGGCTGGGGTTTAAAAAGAAAATAACTTAAATTGGGGACTAGTTGGGGGACTATAGTCAGAAGTTAAAAGCTAACTCACTCTATATATTATTAAATTAAGATTAAACTGGCGGAGAGGAAGGGATTCGAACCCCCGAGACGGTTACCCGCCTACACGCTTTCCAAGCGTGCGCCTTCGACCACTCGGCCACCTCTCCTATCAGTTTATCCTCGGACCAAAATCCGAGGGGTCGTAGATAAGCGTTCGCTCATCAAAAGATAAAAATGCTTCAGCATTTTTGGTGCGCCCCAATTCGTCAAGCAAAATGACCAACCGGCGCTCCTCTCCTATCAGTTTATCCTCGGACCAAAATCCGAGGGGTCGTAGATGAGCGTTCGCTTAGCAAAAGAAACACCACCTTCGACCAGGACACATCTCTATAAGGCAAAAATTCATTTGCCTCAAATAAAACTGACAGCTTTTTTTAAATTAATAGTATCGTAACTAAATCATTGAATTATTCAGCACTACATTCTATTCTGGACTATAATTTGCATAGACATGTTTATTGCATCAGTAATTCAGCCAGTCAGTTCAAATATTGAACATGAATACCTCATCTGGCCATTCTGATTGTCTGCAAAATGAGCAACTTGTTGCGGTATTTTCACAAATGAAAGCCTACCGGCAACAGGTTTGATCATCATAGTCCTTTAGATGAGTAGTGAGTGGAAAGGACACAACAAAGTCACGACTTGGCGTAAGCCATCCTCTGATTCAATGCCCTTCCGGCGAGTTTCGCCCCACTTATTACATAAAAAACAGTTTATCGGCGATGCAAGGGAGCCACGTGCTTCCTGTGGAAACTGAATTTCTCTACCCCGGATTTTGGGGACAGCAAAGAGAGACTCAGAAATAGTGAACCTATTCCACAAATTGAATTGAGAAGAAGCGCACTATGTTCATATTACGAATATTTGGCTTATGGATATTAATATTAGGCTTTATGGCTTTGGTCTATGATGGCACCAAAACCATGGCCAATAATGGCAATATCTCCATCACCTCTCTGGGTGGCCATTGGACCTCATTGAACGAAGCCAGTTTCACTTTTCTGCAGAATATTGTGACCAACTCTATACATCCACTTGTCTGGGATTCAATCATCCAGTGGACATTATTATTACCAGCCTGGCTGGCACTGGGCCTTGTTGGAAGCTGGTTATACTGGATTGGCCGCAAACGTAAAAAGATCGAAATCTTTTTAAACTAGGTGAAACTATCTTTCAGTCAAAATCCGCGATTGACGCAGCCTAACGTGTTGGCCAAATGACATTTTCATTGCGCCTGATACAAAGTGACGGGAATTCTGGAAATAACTGCCCAAAATAAAATTCTTGAATACACCTGGCTGACTTAGTCAAACAAGGCGTCAATATCATCCTGATTGGCAATGCTGGTTTCATTTTCAAGTGAAGGACCGTTGAGTAGTGCACCATCTCCCTGGCGGCTTTCAAGCTCTTCAGGTGTAACATTAAGAAAGCTTTCAGGCCCGCCCCAGATATCGATCATTTTCAGAACGCGCTGCTCAATAAAGCAGAAAGTTTTTACAACCTTGGTGATGCGCTGGCCAGTCAGATCCTGAAAATTACAGGCTTCAAAAATGCCGACAATCTGCTCTTGAATTTCGCAAGCCATAGCCTGCTGAGATTCACTTTCAATGCTGGCGACAAGATTGGCCGCATTCCCCTCAATTAATTCAGCCGCACAAAGAATATTATTGGTGGCTTCTTCTGTGCCTTTGACAATCATACTCAGTTCTTCAGCTGCGCGAGCCATTTGCTGGCCATTTGCACCGCTTTCCTTAATTGTCAGAATCTGAGTTTTGGTGTCATCAATCGCTTTGTAGATTTCGCGCATCTCATTTTTCATATGAATGAGTTCAGCACGCTTCTTTTCCACTTCAGCATGTATGGGGTCATTTGCAGCCTGCTTGGCTTGCTCGGCATGAAATGCGAGGACATCAGCACTGCCACCACCACCATTGGCGAGCGCGGCTTCGATGCTGTTGAGCTTATCCATAATTTCTTTATGGCGCGTATCCTGGTCTTTATTCTGTGACTTCGGGGTGAATTCAACTGTCTCAACCGGGTCAAGATACCGTTCAATGCGAAAAGCGCGACTCATAAGCAAAGGTCCTCTAATATAAACTAAACTAATGATTTACATTAAGGAGAGATTACTAATAAGAAGTTCATTTTTTTAAAATTTTAGCTATTTAAGCCCAAATATAATGCATGAAATGCATATATTCCGCTCAAAAAGCTAAAAATTGTACAATTGATGAGGGTCAGCATAAATTTCATAAGCACGAAAATGGCTTAATCTTTAGCCAGTTTATCCACCCGGTTCTGGAAATGTTCAAGGCTTTCCGGGCAGGGCCCGCCATAAGCCCAGTCCAGCAATTCTATAAAATGAACAATCGGCGTCGAAGAATAATGCGACATCTGCGTTAAACATCCAAGGTTGCCGGTCGCGACTATATCTGGCTTGACCCGGTTGATATGTTCAGCCTTACGCTCACCAAGAGAAGTGGCGATTTCCGGTTGCAGAATGTTATATGTTCCAGCTGACCCGCAACAGATATGTGCCTCATCCAGTGTCATTACAGTAAAGCCGGCATTTTGCAAAAGATCAGCTGGCTGGTGAGTAATCTTCTGCCCGTGCATCATCGAACACGGCATATGTACAGCAACTTTCAGGTCAGTCCATTGTTCAGCCGTCCGTAAATCCGAATTCATAAGAAATTCGCTGATATCAAAAACCTTCTCAGTAAGCCGCTCAACTTCCTCAGCGATGCCTTTTTGTTTAGAAAGCAGGTGACCATAATCTTTTACAGTGGTTCCGCAACCCGAAGTGTTCATGATAATGCCGTCTATCGGGCCATGTTCCTCTTCTGCCTGCCAGATTTTTAAGTTGCGCAACGCGTGCTGCACAGCCGCTTTTTCCCGTCCCATATGCTGGTCAAGAGCACCGCAACAGCCAATGTTCTTCGGGATCACCACTTCAATACCCTGTCTGGCCATCAGTCTGATGCTTGCATCATTAATCGAGGGGCGAATGACTTTTTGTGCGCACCCCGTCATCAGCAAAACCCGTTTATGTTGTTGCCCAAGTGGCCGGGCTGTGCCACCACCGGCAAACTCGGCTGACCGCTTCATTTTTTTCGGCATCAGCTCAAGCATGGCATGCATTTCTTTAAATCCAATAGCTTTAAACAGCGAGCGAAACGGCCGTGCCAGCTTTCCCAGCCATAGCGAGACGGCGAGTTTCTTAGGGTAAGGCAAAGTCTCACTCAACAAGGAGCGCATCATCCGCACCCGCAAAGAACGGTGTCCTTTTTCTTCTATTTCCTGCCGCGCAAGATCAGAGAGATGCATATAATCAACACCCGATGGACAGGTCGTCATGCATGAAAAACAGGAAAGACACCTGTCCATATGTTTGGTCAGTGTTTGGTCAGGGGCTGCTCCGGTTTCCAGCATCTCCTTAATCATATAAATCCGGCCACGCGGGCTGTCCCGCTCATCCCCCAACACCACATAGCTGGAGCAGGTCGCCGTGCAAAGGCCGCAATGAACACAGCGGCGGAAAATGTCATTGGCAAGCTGCGTATCTGCATTTCGAAGCTGGCGTTTGGTGAATTCGGTTTTCATAGATTATATTCCGTTATACATGCGGCCCGGGTTCAAAACACTGTCGGGGTCAAACATTTGTTTCAGAGCTTTCGTCAGCTTCATATGAGTGGGGTCAAGCGGATGAAACGGGCTGACAATCTGGCTCGCTTCAGAACCGGCATGGATAAGACTGGCATGGCCACCGGCCTGAGCAATAATCCGGCGAATGTCGCTACTCCCCATGTCAGCCACCCCTCGGGTTGAAATCCACAGCAACCCTCCGCCCCAGTCATAAGAGACCTGGCTATCCACCAGTTTTTTAATCTGCCGTGCTGATTGATAGGCCCGCTGCGGTGAAGTCGAAATGCGCCAGACCGCGTCATCCCGCCCGGATAAAAACTGCAATTGCCGCATATTCTGCCAGAACAATTTGCTCTCAGGTTCGTCGATATAATAAATGTCACCAAATGCAGAAAGCAGATCTTTGATCTTCTCGCTACGGTACGCAATGGATTTCGCCGTATTTTCCAGCCGAATGGCGGTCACAGCTTTATCACGGACATAAGTCACCCCCTCAAGGCAGGGGTGAGCATGGTCCCGGCATAAATGCACCGCACCAGAAACTTCAAAAGGTGTTGAAACGGCTGAGCGCAGCGCCTCAAGTGCAATATCTTCTTCAAGCCCATACATAAACAAAGTGCATTCAGTCGGCGGTTTGGGTAGCAGTTTAATCGTGACTTCAGTCATCACCGCAAGCGTGCCCCAGCTATTGGCCATCAGCTTGGCAAGGTCCAGACCGGCAACATTCTTCATAACACGCCCGCCAGAACTGAAATTCTCCCCCCGACCATTAATCGCTTTTATGCCCAGCAGGTGATCGCGCGCACTTCCCTTTAATAAACGACGAGAGCCGGAAAAATTTGTCGCAAACAAAGAAGCAACGGTTCCATAACCAGGCTCTGTATCAAATAAACTGGAAAAATCGAGATATTCAAACGGCAAATGCTGATTATAGCCTTTGATCTCCCGCTCGATTTCAACAATTGGCGTACCCGCCCGCGCGGAAATAACCAGCTCACTCGGTTCATAAAACGTAATTTCACTAAACCGGCGCATGCTCAGCGGTACATTCTTTTCATTGTAGTGACCGATAGAGCGTTTGGTTCCATGCCCTAGAATCTCAAGCGCCGAGCCCTTATCCCTTGCGTCCTGGATCATGTCTTTTAAATCCCGGTCGACAAGTGGCGTTAACATATCCTGCATTTATTGATTGTCTCCCTGAGGCTTAATCATTTCTTCCTCCCTGAATTTCTCAGCAATCTCAAGAGGAAAAACCTTATCAGGATTCAAATCCCAGTTCGGGTCAAAAATCAGCTTGATGCGCATCTGGTTATAAAGGTCCGTTTCATCAAACTGCAAGCCCATCAATTCTCGTTTTTCAACACCAACGCCATGCTCACCCGTTATGCAGCCACCGGCCAGAACACAAAGCTCAAGTATTTCAGCACCGCATTTTTCAACTCGTTCAAATTCACCCGGTCTATTGGCATCATACATAATCAACGGATGCAGGTTTCCGTCTCCTGCATGGAAGATATTCGCCACATCAAATTTATAGGACTTGCAGATCTCGGTAATTTTAGCCAGCACATGCGATAGTTTTGAAAGCGGTATAACCCCATCCATACAGAGATATTCAGATATCCTGCCAAGTGCGCCAAAAGCAGATTTCCGGCCAAGCCAGATCGCGGCTGCCTCTTCTTTCGTCTGCGCCACACGTTTATGCGAAGGGTTGAACTGTGAGGCGATGCGAAGAATTTGCTGAATGCCCACATCAATCTCTTCTTCAGACCCTTCAACTTCAATAATCAATAAGGCCTCGACATCAAGCGGATATCCGGCATTCGCATGTTTTTCACAGCTGTGAATGGCCGGTTTATCCATAAACTCAATCGCAACCGGTAAATGCCCCGCGGCAATAATCGCCGCCACACAATCACCAGCTGCATCATGTGTATCAAAGCCGAGCAACAACGGCCGTGCCCCTTCAGGTTTCGGGCGCAGCATCACTGTTGCTTCCGTGACAATACCAAGCCCACCTTCAGAACCCGTGATGATACTGAGAAAATCATAGCCCGCCGGGTCGTAATAAGGACCGCCAAAGTCAAGCACTTCACCCTCAGCCGTCACCATCTTCACACCAAGCAGGTTATGCGTTGTCACTCCATATTTAAGGCAGTGCGCCCCACCCGAATTCATCGCAATATTCCCGGCAATGGTACAGGAAAGCTGGCTGGATGGGTCCGGTGCATAGAAAAAACCATCCCTGTCAACAGCCGCGCTGATCGCAAGGTTCGTCACCCCCGCCTGCACTGTGGCTGTTCTGTTCGTGAGGTCAATATCAAGAATCCTATTCATTCTCGAAAGGCAGATCACAATCGCATTTGAAAGTGGGATTGCGCCGCCCGCAAGAGATGTCCCCGCACCGCGCGGCACCAGAGGAATACTGTATTTATGGGAAATGGCGGCAATCGCAGCCACCTCTTCGGTGGTATGCGGCATCACCACAACAAAGGGGATAACTTTAATGGCGGTCAGCGCATCCGTTTCATAGGCCTTGAGACCACTCTGGTCGAGCACAATCTGATCTTCACTCAGCAGTTCAGAAAGATCGCGGATCACTGACCGTGGCACAGCTGACTTAATTTTGTCCTGTAATTTACTAAAAATCCCCATTCAAAACCTTCAATCGCTAATGTGACAAAAAGTCACCCTCTCATGTCGGCAATCGCAGTCATCATGATCGCCTCTTCAGAGTAAAGTGTATCATTAAAAGGTGCAAATCAATCAACACATTCTGGCCGTTGATCATAAAACATTAAGCTAATATATCAATAACATATTATTGTGAGCCTGAACAAGCGCCTGTCATTAAGTTATTGTAGAAAAAAGAAAACCCATTTTGTCTAAAAACAGCATTGCATCCCGGTATGTGGAATTCTTGATCTGTAAAATTTAGCGGGCAATCAGCTTTCAGCCAACAAATCTGCATAAAATTTTCATCACTTGCAATGCGACAAATACGGAACTGGGTGGTCTGGTTTGATTGAAAAATCGGCCAATAGGACAATAAAATTAATTGAATTCAAAGAATTGCTTTAATTTCTTCTTTTAATGTTCGGGTGAGAGGTGTAAATAGAGAAAATCTATTTAGACAAAGCTGTTTCACCATCTTGAATTTTGTTTCAATCTTAGAAGACAACAATTTTTAAGGTGTATAAAAAAGGGAAAGCCTCAGGCTGGTATGTTCCGATAGTAGGAACACCAACAGAGGACATTCCATCAAAAGGGAGAAATCATGAGCAAAATCACAGCCATCTTGGGCGCAGCCATCTTAGCTGTTTCAGTTGCGGGCACAGCGCATGCCGATGATAAACTGATCAAAAAAGGCGCGAAAGTTTTTAAAAAATGTAAAGCCTGCCACGCCGTTGGCCCAGACGCTAAAAACAAAGTCGGTCCCCAATTAAATGGGCTGATCGGTCGTAAATTAGGCGCAAGTGATGGTTTTGCTTATTCAGATGCTTTAAAAGCAAAAGCCGCTGAAGGCCTGGTATGGGATGAAGCAAATCTGACAGCATTCCTCAAAAAACCAAGAGACTTCATGCCGGGCACAAAAATGGCATTTCCTGGCCTTCGCAAAGAAAAAGACCAGAAAGCAATCCTGGCTTATTTCAAATCGCTTGAAAAATAAGCTGCTGAACAGCTGTTAAGAGTTCAACTCAAAAATATGCATGAATTGATAAAGGGAGCCTGGCAAGGCTCCCTTTATTGCGCTCCTGCAATCGGTGGTTCATTCCGACTCTGTGAATTTTCTGTGTATCCGTCTTGTGATCAGCCACATAAACAACAGCACAAACGGCACGGAAAGGGCCGTCAGTAAAGTCGGGCTAAGGCCAAATATCAGCCCTGATTTATCAAGCCCCTCAATCATATATTTGATCAGCCCGACAATATAATAACTCACCGCCGCAACAGATAACCCTTCAACAGTCCGTTGCAAGCGAAGTTGCAAACGGGCGCGCCGGTTCATTGAATCTAGCAGATCCCGGTTTTGCTGCTCCAACTCAAATTGTATCCGCGTGCGCAATAATTCTGCCGTTCGCATCAGCTTGCGCGATAGGGAAGTTTGTCGCTCTTCAACCATCCGGCAGGTTGAAATGGCCGGGTCAAGCCTGCGCCTGAAAAAGGAAGAAAACCGCCGCGCCCCTTCAATCGGCGTTTCGTTCATCACCCCAAGTCGGGACATAACAATATCATGATAGGCCAGCGAAGCCGCAAAACGGAAAGAAGTCGCCGCTGCCTGTGCTTCAAGCTTTGCGGCAAGGTCAGTCATCTTGTTGAGCAATCTGTGATTGTCTTCAATGCTTTGCGCTTGCGCAATTTCAGCAGTTAACTGAGCAAGCCCGTCTTGCGCCATATTCACAACCGGCATCGCCTTTTTAGCAACTGGAAGCCCCAGCAGTGCCAGCGTGCGGTATGTCTCAACTTCAAGCACCCGCTGCACCAGTGCGCCAGCGCGGTATTCGCTCATGCCATGGTCTTCAATAACAAACCGGGTGAACCCCATCGTGTCCACCTGAAAATCCGTTGCAACACGACCTTTGCCATGGTCGGTTTCGATCATGCAAAAACTATTGGGGTTAAAAAAACTTTCATACTCTTCGGGCGAGCGCTTGAATTGTGTCAGCCGGATTTGCGTAGCAACGATCAGTTTTCCCGGCGGTTGAAAATTGAGTTCAGATAACAGACGCGCCCCATAATCAGCTGAAAAATCAAACCCTTCATCAGTTTCCTTATCTTCAGTATCCCAGCGATAAGCAGTAAATTCATTATGTCGCTCCCATCTGAAATTCCATTGCCCGATCGACATCGAATGATAGTTGGAAAGCTCAGCCGGTGGTGCCATGCCTTGCGCTGCGCACAGCGCATTGACCATCTCGCGCTCAGATTGTTCGTCTTCCTTGTCAGTTAGAAATGCCAACAGGAAAACCCGTCGGGGTTGAGAAATCTTCTCAAATGGCCGCGCATGTAATTCGCCGAGAATTTCTGCCCGCTGCTCAAATTCTTCAAATTGCGGCATCAGAAGCGCGCTATGCTCTCCCTTTGCATTTTTTTCATCGTCCATTTAAGATACCCAATTCAAGAAATCTCATGTAAAACAAATCACCAACCCACAACATAAAATGAATAGCTGCTGCAAATGATGGCCCGTCGGGTCAGAATACCGTATCATAACAATATCTATAAACTGATCCTTATGTTTGATCACCATGCCAATATGTCGCCACTCAGCAACAAACAAAAGTATCGTTTTTTAAACACACTCAATAATGGCTTCAAATGAACAATAAACAATTCAATGTCGGTTTTTTTATCACCTGCCTCGCCGATTTTACCCGCCCGAATATCGGCCATGCCGCCGTTCACCTTCTGGAGAAAAACGGCTGCAATGTCACCATTCCTGAACAAAGCTGCTGCGCCCAGCCTGCTTATAACAGCGGCAAGCGCAGCGAGGCGATCGACATAGCCAAAGCAACCATTGCCGCCTTTGAACATCTTGACTATGTCATCGTCCCTTCCGCTTCCTGTGCCGGGATGATCAAATATCACTACCCGGGCCTGTTCGAAGGAGATGAAATCTGGGCTGAAAAAGCCAGATCAATCAGTGAACGTACCCATGAGCTTATCTCATTTCTCTATAACGTCGCCGGCATGAAACAGACGGACGCAACCTTTGCTGGCCGCATCGGTTTTCATGAAAGCTGCTCAGCCTTGCGTGAAATGAAGGTCAAAGGCCCCCGTGAGCTGCTCAGCACCATCAAAGGCGCAGAGCTGATTGAAATCGCCGGCAATGAAGAATGCTGCGGTTTTGGCGGCTTGTTTTCAGTCAAGTTTGATGAAATCTCCAACGCCATGGTTGAGACCAAAACCCGCAACATTAAACAGGCCAATATTGACCTGTTAACCGGCGTTGATCTCGGCTGCCTGATGAACATCAAAGGCAAGCTTGAACAGCAACATCAGGAAAACTCAGCACTGGCTAACTCAGAACTTGCAAACTCAGATAAAGAGCAGGGGCACGCAGCCGAAAACAGCAAAAGCCCGCCTCTCATTCAGGTTTGTCACATCGCCGAACTCCTGGCAGACATGCATGACTAAGCGATGTATTAAATTAAGAGCTTTAATTTCAGACCTTTACCTTCATGTCAGCAAACCAGAAAATCAGAAATATTTCCAGCCCAGGCCAAACAGACCATAACAACGAAATTAGACCTTTAAGGGCAACCTTAATAACCAGCATTTGAAGACCAATAGCCGCAAATTAAGCCTTAAACACTTGCTCCGGATCAGCGGATCAGGTAGAACCGCGTTCAACCATAAATGTAGAAAAGTCAGTAATGGCAAAGAAGCAAAAAACCTTTCGTCCAAAGCCGCGCCTTCCCAAAGGCATGCGGGACATCCGCGCAGATGAAATAGGCGCGATAAATAACATGCTTGAAAAACTGAAAGAGACCTACGAGCTCTATGGGTTTGAAGCACTTGAAACTCCCGCCTTTGAATATTCAGACTGCTTAGGCAAATTCCTGCCTGATCAGGACCGGCCAAACGCTGGTGTCTTTTCCTTTGAAGAAGACGAAGATGGAGACTGGGTTTCTCTGCGATATGACCTGACAGCCCCGCTTGCCCGGTTTGTTGCTGCAAATTATGATCAGTTGCCGAAACCGTTTCGCCGCTATCAGACAGGCTCCGTCTGGCGCAATGAAAAACCAGGGCCTGGCCGTTTTCGCCAGTTCACCCAGTTTGACGCAGATAGCGTCGGCGCAGACAGTGTCGCAGCAGACGCAGAACTGGCGATGCTCGGCGCAGACAGTCTCGAAAACCTCGGCTTAAAACGCGGCGACTATCAGATCGTTATGAACAACCGCAAAATTCTCGATGGTGTCCTCGAAAGCGCAGGCATCAACCCATCAGCTGAAGAAAACGAACTTCAGCGCCTCACCGTCCTTCGCGCCATAGATAAATTAGAACGTCTCGGCACAGAAGCTGTCAGGCAATTGCTGGGCGAAGGCCGCAAAGATGACTCAGGTGATTTTACCAAAGGCGCCGAACTGACCCCAGGCCAGATCGACCAGATCATCAGCTATCTCGCAACCGGCTCAGCAGAACGCGGCGATGTTCTGGGCGGCCTTGAAGAACTGGTCGCCAATAGTGAAATCGGCCGCGAAGGCTTAAAAGAACTAAGAGACATAGATGAGCTCTTAACAGCAGGTGGTTTTCAGGCTGACAGAGTTCGTTTTGACCCGACCATCGTCAGAGGGCTTGATTATTACACTGGCCCGGTGATGGAAGCGGAACTGACCTTTGAACATAAAAACGAAGACGACCAGCTGGTTCGCTTCGGCTCCCTTGGCGGCGGCGGAAGGTATGATGGCCTCGTGGCCCGTTTCCGCGGCGCAAAAGTGCCGGCAACAGGATTTTCCATCGGTGTCTCACGCGCTTATGCCGCCCTTGAAGCCTTAGGCAAACTCGAGCAGGCAAAGCTGAATGCCCCGGTTGTCGTCCTGGTGATGGACCAGGATCAAAAGGGGCGCTATCAGGCCATGGTGCAGCAATTGCGCGGTGCTGGCATCAAATCAGAACTTTATCTCGGTACTTCTGGCATGCGCGCCCAGCTCAAATATGCAGATAAAAGAGCTGCTTCCCTCGTCGTAATAGAAGGCGAGGATGAACGCACCAAAGGAGAGATTACCATCAAGGATATGGATGAAGGCTCTGAACTTTCAAAAGAGATCGAAGATAATAAAGAATGGCGCGAAGCAAAAGTGGCGCAGAAAACAGTGCCACATGCAGATCTGGTTGCAGCCGTGAAGGAAATGCTGGCCACAAATTCGGGCGTAGCCAGCCAGAAAGAGGCAGACAAGTCATGAATGATATGTCAGCAAGTTCAGTTCCTGATCTGAGCGTCATGAAATCGATTGAAGAGAAAATCACCGGCCGCTTTAAAAAAGCCGGCTTTGAGCATATCGAACCTGCCATCATCCAACCGGCTGATGTCTATCTTCAGCAGGTAGGTGAAGCCATTCGCGGGCGGACCTATGTGTTTACTGATATTGACGGCAATGAAATGTGCCTGCGCCCGGACCTGACTGTCCCTGCAGCAAGAGTTTATATTGAGCGCTGCCATGAACAGGCTGAAAAAGCCCGCTATTATTATTCCGGCCCGACATTCCGTTACCCCTTTGCCGGTACAGGCAACATTGAAGATCATGTGCCAGGTCAGGGTAATGCAAGAGAGTTCAAACAGGCTGGCATCGAAATTTTCGGCAAGGAAGAGCGCCAAAAATCAGAAGCCGAAGTGCTCTCCCTCACCTTAGAGGCCTTAAAAGAAGTCGGCACAACAGATATCAGCATTCGTCTTGGTGATCTGGGTTTATTCTACGCCCTGCTTGAAGCCATCGAAATGCCAGAGCGCTGGCGCAAAAGATTATCGGAAAATTTCTGGCGCCATGAAGAGTTCCATAACATTCTGCTGGATTTAACAGAACCTCACAATCTTGAATATGAAATAGAGCTACGCAATCTGCTGCGAAAAATCACTGATGAATCCGGCAAAGATGCGGAACAACACGTCGGTGAATATCTCGCCGAGCGCGGTATTCCAGTCATCGGTGTCCGCACCTTGACAGAAATTACCAATCAGCTGATTACCAAAGCAACGGATCTTATTTCTGATCCGTTAGAAAAAGACAAAGGCGAGATCATCCGCCGTTATCTTGAAATTTCAGCGCCGCCAAAAGCCGTTGGCGCCTGTTTGCAGGATTTGGCAGATACCGCCGGGCTGGATATTTCAACAGCATTAGAGCGGTATCAGAAACGCATCGAACTGCTCGACAAAGCCGGCATAGATTTAACAAATGCAGAGTTTACTGCCGAGTTCGGACGAAACATGGAATATTACACCGGCTTCGTTTTTCAGATTGAGAAAAACAATATGGGCCCTGAAGGGCACATCGCCGGTGGCGGCCGATATGACCGACTGCTCGGTTCATTAGGCATGCCCAAAAATGTCCCGGCCATAGGCGCAGCCATTCACCTTGATCGCCTCGCTGCCCTCATTGACGGAGAATTACTATGACCGAAACTCTCACGATCGCCGTCCCGTCTAAAGGCCGCCTGATGGAAGAAACGGCTAATTTCTTCAAGGCTCGTGGTCTGAACATGCAGAAAATTGGCCATGATCGTGGCTATCAGGGAGAAATTGAAGGCTATGACGATATTGATATTGTCTACCTCTCTGCCTCAGAAATTGCCCAGCAACTAAAAACCGGCCAGGTTCATATGGGGGTAACCGGCGAAGATCTGGTGCGGGAAAATATCATTGGCGCCGATCAGAGGGTTGAGTTTTTGAAAAAGCTTGGCTTTGGTTATGCTGATGTGGTTGTCGCCGTGCCCGAATGCTGGATAGATGTGCACACCATGGCCGATCTGGAAGAAATGGCAATGGAGTTTCGCCGTCATCATTCACGCCGCTTAAGAGTAGCCACAAAATACATGAACTTAACCCGGCAGTTCTTCACCAATAAAGCGGTCGCCGGTTATCGCATAGTTGAAAGCCTTGGCGCAACAGAAGGCACTCCCATCGGCGGCACAGCAGATCTGATCGTTGACATCACCTCAACCGGGGAAACCCTTGAAGCCAACCATCTGCGCATTCTTGATGATGGCGTTATCTTGCGATCAGAAGCAAATTTAGTCGCCTCTCGCGCCGCTGAATGGGGCGGCGGGGCAGCAGAAATTCGCCTTGAGGTCATGTCAAAACTCAATCACGACCCGAACGACGAAGAAGAATAGATCATCCGCCTCAAATGATCATGCTCTCCTTGTAATCCGGAAACACCAGTTCCGTCATCCGGTTGTTATAAGCAATCAGCTTTGAAGATTTGCGGCTTTCAAAAAAATAAGGGTGGTCAAATTCCGGCACCAGCATATTGGTGAGAAAAGCAAAGGTCACACAGTCAATCTCGCAAGGGTGCTCACCGCCAAAAAAAGCTTTGTCACCAAGCACTGCTTCAAGCGCCTGAATGTCATCTTTAGCAAGCTGTTCCCGCTCAGCCGGGCTGTGCCGCAAAATCCCATGCCCCTGGCAGGTTTTGCGTATGTCCCGTTGCACCAGTTTAAAGATCACCTTGCCCATCATGCCCATTTTAGAAAAATATGACTTATACATCTGTTCGGCGTTTTTGTCTTCGAGCCAACGATACCCGAGAAACAGAAAATAGCTGTGGTTCTCAAGCCCAAGACGCATCAGATGATGTTGCCCAAGTGTCTCACGATCAAGCCCCTCATTTAATTTGTCGCCAAATCTGTTTTTAAGAAATGAGATAGCAAACTGGCTGTCCGCGATAATCTCACCATCAACCTCAAGGCAGGGCAACTTTCCTTTGGGCGCTTTTCGAACATCTGCACTTTTGGTTTCATGTTCAATGTCAGACAGGCGTAAATAAGTTTCCAGTTTCAACACAAAAGGGCTGGCATCTGGCAAACCTAAATTCGCACCGAATTTGTATAATTTGATCATGAATAATTTCCTGTGAGGTGAAAATTTGAATATGCGCCCGTAAAAAGCGTCCACGAAGAAAAAAGCTTTTTCAATAAATACCAGCCAGACAAGTTATACAATCAGGCAATTATCAATTATATGTCATAATAGAAACGACTTTAAAGCCTATATTTGCAATCAGATTTCAGATGCGAATATGCTGCTTGCAGCACAGTATTCAGCTGCAACACAAAATGAGAAACGGGGAAAACAATGAGAAAACTTTTTACACTGATCGTACTGGTCGCCGCATCCTTCTATCTGGCATGGCCAGCCTTTTCACTTTATCAGATTGCAGATGGCGTTAAACTCAAGGATGAATCTAAACTAGAAAACAAAATCGTCTGGGGCAGTGTCAGAGAACATCTGCGCGAGCCTGTTTCAGAACGCGTGAAAAAAGAAATTGAAAACCAGTCAAAAGGCCACGGCATAGAAGGCATGCTGGCCGGAAAAATAGCCGGTGAATTCACACCCAAACTGGTAGAAAAAGTTCTTGATGCTTACGTCACTCCAAAAGGAGTGATTGTACTGGCCAATCAGGGCGGCCGCATCAACCCGGATATGCTGGGCATCAACTCACTAGTCACGAATTTTGAACAAAACAATAATGCCAATAATAATGGCGGCAATGATTTGCTCGGCGGTCTGCTTGGCAAAGCCAAAGACATCGTCGGCTCGATAGAAGGCGGCAAAGAGCTGATTGGCTCAACCCTAGGCAAATACAGCAAAGATTTAGAGCAAAACCTTGATAAAGAAGCTGCAAGTGGCAGCCAAACCAAAGGCACGTCTTATGGCTTAGACAACATCAAGAGCTTTGCCTTTAACGGCCCGCTAAGTTTTGAAGTCGGCCTCGCAAAATCACCGGATGCAAAAGAGCCAGATCTCATCGCCGGCATGAGTTTTGTTGATATGGATTGGAAGCTGAGCAAAATCATCCCCTCACTCTAAGCAGCAAACATCAGGCAAAAAGGCGCGGGACTAATAGCAGCATGAAGAGGCCCGCGCTTAAAACTATGAAAATAATTAATAGAAAGAACGCATTTTATTATGTCGACCATCGTTATAACGGGTGCCAATCGCGGCATCGGGCTTGAACTCGCAAAGCAATATAAATCTCGCGGAGATACCGTCATCGCCGCTGTCAGAAAATCATCTGAAGAGCTGAACAATCTTGGTATTGATATTCATGAAAATGTTGACGTATCCGATCAGGCATCTGTGCTTGCATTCAAGCGCGCCCTTGGTGACATCACCATAGACACCCTCATAAATAATGCGGGCATCCTCACTTCAGAAGATATGCTGGATATGGATTATGACCGCATCCGTCGTCAGTTTGAGGTCAACACATTAGGTCCGTTATGCGTCACGCATCTGTTGTCCCAGTTGATGGTGCGGGGCTCAAAAGTCGGCATTGTCAGCTCCCGTGTTGGTTCAATGACAGATAACGGCGGTGGCGGCAATTACGGCTACCGGATTTCCAAGGCCGCCGTCAATATGGCCGGTAAAAACCTCTCTATTGATCTGGAACCTCGCGGCATTGCTGTATTTTTATTGCATCCGGGCTATGTCGCTACTGAAATGGTCAATTTTTCCGGCCCAACCCCGCCCGAAACCGCTGCCAAAGGATTGATCGAACGTATGGATACATTAACTGTCGAACAAACAGGCAGCTTCTGGCATGCTGAAGGCTATGAATTGCCGTGGTAAAAAATGGGCGGTAATATATGAAATCAACAATCCCGGCTAAATCTATTCAACTGGTGGTTTCCAGCCCCGAGTATCAGATGAGATAAGTAAAATATGAACAACAATGGCCGCATTCGCCGCTCACTATGGGCAACAGCTGGTGGCATCTCATTATTGCTGGGCATCATCGGTATTCCGTTACCTTTATTGCCCACCACTCCCTTCCTGTTGCTCTCGGCATTTTGCTTTTCTCAAAGCTCTGAGCGGCTGCACCAATGGTTAACAAATCACCCGACTTTTGGCCCGCCCATTAACCATTGGCACCAGCACGGCGCCATTTCCCGCAAGGCAAAACTAGGGGCCGCCATCGCAATGGGTGCGGCAATAGCGCTTAGTGTGGCACTAAACCTGTCTTTTTACGTGATTTTGGCGCAAATCATCGTCATGGTGCTTGTTTGCTGCTTCATATTCACAAGACCGAACGGGCCGAAAAAAAATTAACTAAATTTTGCCCGCTGTTAACCTTCCGATTCACGCCATCTGTTACAATCAGACGATTCGATCTATCGATTGTTTAACGGGCAAAGAATGAACCAGCAGAAATCAATTTACCGCTTTTTAAGAGGCCAGGCCGCATGGAACATGTGGGCTATCCGCCTGTTAAGGCGCAAGCAAAAGCTGATTTCCATGGGTGTGTTCGATGTTGTCACAGAGTTTGATTTTGAAAAGAATTATTATCACACCCGGGGCCTGAATGAGATGAGCCAGGCCTGGCTTGATCGTGCATTTGTCGATTTGTCCGGCCTGAAATTCATCGCCGGCGATAATTACAACAACAACGCCAAAGCCAGAAAACGGCTGGATGTTGAATACGCCAAAACCAGGATTGTGCCCGTTTGTGGTTTGAATATCGACTTTAGAAACTTCATCTTTCCGGGCGATGTCCGCTTTAACAATACAGATTTTGAAGGCATTGCTCTTTTTAACGGGGCGACCTTTCACGCCACCGGATGGTTCAGTGATGCAAGGTTTCATGATGCTTGCTGGTTTAAAGATGCAGAGTTTCGCGAACATGCCAGCTTCCATCAGGCTGCATTTGGAAGTTACACCACCTTTGAAGCGTCCCGTTTTAAATCTGTTGCAAATTTTGAAGCTATAACAGCTGCCAAAACTTTCAGCTTAAGAGACGCAAATTTCACCAACGAAGTGCCAAGCTTTGTTGATGCAACATTTAGCCAGACACCAAGAATTGACAATCTTGAAGTGTTGGCCGCCCCAAAGCGCACCATTTTCACCCCCCGTATACGCAGCACCATCAAGGCATTTTCAAAAGAATCCAGAAAGCGCCGCAAATTCATCCTGCGCGATTTATACTGGACGGAATGGCTGTTCAATCGGGCGAAACATTCTTACAAGTTAATCACAAACGCCCGCCGCAACCGTGATGACGAATTAAATTTCCGCTCACTCAAACGGCTGGCAAATGAAGCTGGAGACCAGCAGCGTGAACGCGCCTTTTATGCAGGGCAGGTCCGTGCCCGCCGGCATATAAAAGATAAAATCAAAAATGTCCCAACCGGCCTGATGCGCTATCTGTTTGGCGCCGGCTATGAGCTGACAACAAATTTTGGCCGCTCACTGACCAGGCCTGTTCTCTGTTGGGTCGCTGTGTTTTATGCCTTCAGCTATATTTATCTGGCCAGTTCCCCGGTGTTCTATCTCAGCAAATGTCAGGATGACATTGCCCTCAGCCCATATGAAGCCGCAAAAACCATCTCACTGAATAATGCGCTGATGTTCATGGCAGAGCACCAGACCGAAGCCGTTTCCGAGGCGCATACATGCCTGAACAGTACCATACAGATTGAGAAAAAATATCAGCGAAAAATTGTAATGCAGCCAAAAGACCAGACCCGCCTGCTGCGCTTAGAAGATGATGATGAACTCATCACCGGCAGCACAACAGGCAGTCTTGAATCTTCCAGCTTTGAAGACCCCTTTGCAGATTACCGCCCGCCAGAAGTAAGCCGAAACAATATCTCAGTAATGGCCTATACTCAGCTCAGTCTGCACCTGCTGCTGATAGCCCTGTTTCTCTTTGTTCTGCGCAACCATTTTAGAATGCGTTAGCAGCGAAAGCGGCTAAGCACCTAATCTTCTCTGCTGAATATCAAGCATGCCATAAACAAGCCCGCTGCCATCTTCAAAAGCTTCGGCAATTCGCGTCAGCGGTGTGGCATGTTTGGGGTGGAGGTCACAGATAACATCCCCTTGCTCAAAAGAAAGCTCAGCCTCAAATTTGCGGGCAACAACCTGCATCACCTGATTTTCAGTCAGGCAATTAAGATAAAGATGGTGAATGTCTCTGTTGCGGGCAGATCTGATGATCCGGTTCAGCAATTCAGTACCAACCCCTTTGCCGCGATATGTGCGCTCAACTGTGAAAGCGGCTTCCGCACTGTGCGGCATTTCTTCAAACCGTTTCAATTCACCAGTGCCGCGCAAATTACCCCGCGGCCCAAAAAAGCCCCACACCCGGCAATTGCTATCGAGGGCATGAGACGCATAATCAATGATCAATTGGTCAGAAACTTCTGCTCCAAAACGAAGGTGACGGTCATCCCCGTCAAGACGCAGTAAATGGTCGCGAAACTCTTCAAGCTCCACATGCCATAATTTTCGAAAATGCCCCCCATTTAACGAAACGGATCCCATAGTGCCTCCTTGCGCTAAGTTGGACGAAGTCATAAAACTACAATCCTTGTCAGCGTCAGATATCTGGTTTCAGGACACTTAAAACGATATAAGAATTAGTCAGTCAGATTATGTCTATATAAGCAGTTATACAGGTAAAACAGTCACAAATACTGGCATGGCTGCCATGCAATTACAGCATAACTTACTTGGTTACTAAGACCATATTATTGAAAAACAAGGTAATTATATACTTGTGTGACCCAGTTTTATGTGCTATACAATAAGCATATGGAGACGGATCATGACCAAGAATATAACAAGTTTATATGATTTTTTCGAGACTTTCCCAGACGAGCAGTCTGCAATCGATCATTTAAGGTCAATTAGATGGGGTGAAAATGATGAGAAGGCCTCATGTCCGCATTGCGGCTCTCGTAAAGTCTATCACTTTTCAAATAATCGCCAGCATAAGTGTGGTAGTTGCAGAAAAAAGTTTTCAATAAAAGTAGGTACAATTTTTGAAGACAGCAAAGTGCCATTGAGAAAATGGATGGCTGCTATCTGGATGATTACTTCTCATAAAAAAGGGATAGCAAGCACTCAATTAGCAAAAGACATTAATGTCACGCAAAAAACCGCTTGGTTTATGCTTCACCGTTTACGCCATGCTGCACAAACAGAATCATTCAATAAGCCACTAGATGGTGAAGTAGAAATGGATGAAACATATATTGGCGGTAAAGAGAAAAATAAGCATTTGAGCAAACGGACTAAAGGCCAGCAAGGTGGTAAAGGTAAAACGATTGTTTTTGGTATGCTTGAACGAGAAGGTGATGTAAGGGCCCATAAGGTCGAACGATTTACAAGCACAACTGTAAAGCAGTTAGTTTCTGAAAATGTCGAAGCAAGCGCCACTTTATTCACAGATGACCATATGTCATATGGTGTTTTAGATCAGAACTATTGCCGTCACTCAGTCAACCATCGTTCTGGTGAGTATGTACGCCACTATTGCATTCACACAAACGGTATCGAGGGTGTTTGGAGTTTGTTCAAACGCCAAATTATTGGAATTCATCATTGGATAAGCCCTAAACACACTGATCTATATCTTGGTGAAATGTGCTATAGATATAACAAGCGAGATATGAATGAGGGGCAGCGCATAAATGACTTTCTTACTCGTGTTGGGGGCAGACTGACATATAAGGCACTGATCGCATGACTGAAAGAAAATACCAGAAACCATTTAAGCTTGATATGGATTTTGATGAGGCATTAACACGCTTTACACAAACTGATCCAACTGACTTAAGAGAAGGTGATGAAAATAAGCTTCGTCTCGTTCAGCATGGTGATGAAGAAAGCAAATTTGTTGTCTATTCATCAGACCACGGGATAACTACTGAGTTGCGATTTGAGGGTGATGAGCCATGGTTCTCTCAAAAGCAACTTGCTGGAATATTTGGAGTTTCAGTTCCAACTATAAATGAGCACATTAAGCGTTTCTTTAGTGACGGTGAACTAGATGATTCAGTTATTCGGGATTTCCTAATAACTGCAGATGACGGTAAGAAATACAACACTAAGCACTACAATATAGATGTTGCATTTTACATTGGTTATCGGGTTAATTCCGTGCAAGGGGTACTCTTCCGCCGATGGGCCACTAATGTACTTGTCCAAGTGGCAACAAAAAACTTCTATATTGATAAGCAAAAGCTAAAAGAACCAGAGCAGCAAAGCCTTGTCGATGAGCTCCGTGATACGATACGCGAAATCCGCTCGTCAACTGCCAACATGTATCGGGAAGTTAAGCGCATATGTTCAATGTGCCAGGATTATGATAGCAGCTCTCAACAAGCGGTTTACTTCTTTGCTAATATGGAAAACAAACTTTTATGGGCATCAGCTAACCATACCGCAGCTGAATTAATTATGAGCCGTGCTGACGCATCTAAGCCTGATATGGGCCTCACTTATTATACTGGCAAAAAGGCACCAAACCAGAGTGATGTAACAACTGGCAATAACTATCTTGCGGAGGGAGAAGCTAAGCAAAAAAACAGAGCAACAACCATGCTTCTGGATTATTTTGAAGAGCAGTTAGATCAGGGACGTCTGGTGACAATGGCTGAGGCAGAGAACAAAATGGATGAGTTCATCAAATTTAATGGCTGGCCTCTTTTAGAAGGCTATGGAAAGGTTAAGAAGACTACTGCTGATGCCCATGCAAAACGTCAATTGAAACTCTACAAGAAAAACCTATTGAACTAAGGATAAATTAATATTTTAAGGACTAACGTGACAGCAACATCTTTTACTCAGGATTTAAGATGACATCAGCAAGGCTTGGGCTTTGACCGACGGTGAGGCTTCACCGGCACGGTTTTGGGCCCAGGCTTTTTTGTTGTACGTACAGTTCGTTTAACCTTAGTACAAGCCATGGCAACCTCCTTTCTGCTGCAGCCAAAGCCCAACCAAGACTCCTTTCTCAAAAGGGCTTTGCTGAGCGGTTTTGGATATACGCAGGTACTAGAAAGATATTGCTGTCATAACGATCTAAATCAGATTCTATTAGGGTCAGTCAACGAAATAAATGATTAAATTATTTCGTTGGGTCTAATATGTATATAGTCACCAAAAACAACACCAATTCCGGAAATGCTTGACGCTGCACAGCGAATTCGATAGCCAAGACGGGACAATATGTATCGCAATAAGGATTTAAAAAGTGGGCGGCGGCTTTTTCAGGTTCTATCAGAGCAAAATCGGGGCAGGTGTCATCACCAGCGATGATGCCCAGCAACTGGCTGCCAAAGCGTTGGATGATCTTTCAGAGCGATTAAATGAGTATCAGCCCGGCAAAGGTCTCTTTTCTGGTCTGTTTGGCAGTAAAGACCTGACAGACACAGCCCCAAAAGGGCTTTATCTTTATGGCGGTGTTGGTCGTGGCAAAACCATGCTGATGGACCTTTATTTTGACTACGCTCCGTTTCAGGAAAAAAAACGCTATCATTTCAATGAGTTCATGGCCTTCAGCCACGACACTATCAACCACTACAGAAAATCACATGAAGGCGACCCAATCCCGCTGGTCGCAGAAAAAATAGCCAAAGATACAAAACTGCTGTGTTTTGACGAATTCTACGTCACTGACATAGCCGATGCCATGATCCTCGGGCGTCTGTTCAGTGCCCTGTTCAAAAGAGGACTTGTCATCATCGCCACATCCAACTGCCCGATTGATGATCTATACGCAAACGGCCTGAACCGTCAGCTGTTTCTTCCCTTTATAGAGCTGATGAACACAAAAATGATCAGCCACGAGTTTGTCTCGGAAACAGACTTTCGCTTACGCGACTTATCAGGCAAAGAGCTGTTTTTCACCCCAAACAATCAGGCCGCAGACGAAGCTTTATGTTCCATCTGGCAAAAGATAACCGGCCTTGCCGAAGGTAAACAGGCGCAGATTATCGTGAAAGGGCGCACACTTATCGTCCCCGAAGCTGCTGCTGGTGCCGCCAGATTCACGTTTGATGATTTGTGCGTCGATGCGCTGGGACGAGATGATTATCTGGCCCTTGCCGCGCGCTATCACACAATTTTCATCGAGGACATTCCGCAAATGGGCCCTGAAGCCCGTAACCAGGCCAGAAGGTTCATCACCCTGATTGACACACTCTATGACAGCAAAGTGCGACTGGTGGCGTCCGCAGCAGTAACGCCTGATGAGATATATAAGGATGGAGATAACGCCTTCCTGTTTGAGCGCACCGCATCAAGACTGATAGAGATGCAGCGCGGCGCTCACCTTGAAGCTGAAGCCGAATAACGAAAGCGGAGCAATTGAAGCCGAAGACTGATCAAGCTGAATTAAAAAGCTTGAAATCCAGAGAAACACCGTCTTTGGGGAACGCCCCCGCAAAACTTTAACAAAACGGCAGTGAGCTGCCCGTTTTAGTTGTTAAGACAATGCATCCACCCGTGACGAATGGGTGGCAACTGCACAAAAAACAGGTAATATTGTATGTGGAGGCCCGGAAATTTCGATTTTTTTTAAAAAAAATTCAGTAACAGCAGTTTTTTGCAAACTGCGACCTTGCGCCGCGCTGAGTTTCAAGATAACCACTCAGCGATACCAAGTTTTATGTTTAGATGAAGCTAACAATTACCATCACGGATGGTAACGGTCATTTGGTTTCAGATAAATAGCATTATAATGAATGACATTATAAAAGGAGCGAATAAATATGGCGCGTAATAAAGTTGCCCTCATCGGTGCGGGAATGATCGGGGGCACGTTAGCTCACCTAATTGGCATCAAAGAATTGGGCGACGTTGTCGTCTTTGACATTGTCGAAGGCATGCCAAAGGGCAAGTCACTCGATATTTCTCAAGCCTCCCCGGTTGATGGATTTGACACCAACCTGAAAGGCACCACAGAATATTCAGACATTGAAGGCGCTGATGTTGTCATCGTTACCGCCGGCATCCCGAGAAAACCTGGCATGAGCCGCGATGATTTGCTCGAAATCAACCTCAAGGTGATGGAACAGGTCGGTGCAGGCATTAAGAAATATGCGCCAGATGCTTTCGTCATCTGCATCACCAACCCACTTGACGCCATGGTCTGGGCCCTCCAGAAAGCTAGTGGCCTGCCACCTGAAAAAGTTGTTGGTATGGCTGGCGTGCTTGATAGCGCCCGTTTCCGTCTGTTCCTTGCTGAAGAGTTCGATGTCTCCGTTGAAGATGTAACAGCATTTGTGCTGGGTGGACATGGCGATACAATGGTGCCCCTGCCAAGATACTCAACAATTGCCGGTATCCCATTGACAGACATAGTAAAATTAGGATGGATCACAGGTAAACGTCTTGAAGAAATCATCCAGCGCACAAGAGATGGCGGCGCGGAAATTGTTGGCCTGCTTGGCAATGGCTCAGCTTATTATGCCCCGGCCACAGCCGCAATTGTGATGGCCGAAAGCTATCTGAAAAACAAAAAACGCGTGCTACCTTGTGCCGCTTACCTTAAAGGCGAATACGGCGTAGACGGGCTTTATGTCGGTGTTCCGGTCGTGATCTCTGACAAAGGCGTCGAGCGCGTCGTAGAAATAAATCTTGATAGTGATGAGCGGGCAGCTTTCAATGCCTCCGTTGATGCCGTCAGAGGCCTGGTCGAGGCCTGCAGTCGGATTGCACCACATCTTGAAGGATAATTATTTAAGGCGGCGTGAGCCGCCTTATCTCATTCTGTTCCCTAAAATCGGAAAAGTTATAAAAAGGCAGAACATATGAATATTCATGAATATCAGGGCAAAGCGGTGTTAAAGGAATTTGGCGTTCCTGTTTCAGCGGGTGCCGTGGCTTTCACTCCCTCAGAAGCCAGAGCCGCCGCTCAGGAACTGGGCGGGCCATTATGGGTTGTTAAATCGCAGATCCACGCTGGTGGTCGCGGTAAAGGCAAATTCAAAGAGTTGAGCGCAGATGCCGCTGGCGGTGTTCGCCTGGCCCACTCAATCGATGAAGTTGAAAGCAACGCGAAGGAAATGCTTGGCAATACATTGGTCACGCATCAGTCCGGCCCTGAAGGAAAAAAGGTCAACCGCCTCTATATTGAAGATGGCACTGACATCGCTGATGAGCTTTATCTCTCAATTCTGGTTGACCGTGAAACCAGCCGCGTTGCTTTTGTCGCCTCAACAGAGGGCGGTATGGATATTGAAGCTGTTGCTGCAGAAACACCTGAGAAAATCATCACTTTCAGCGTTGATCCGGCCACCGGGTTCATGCCATTGCATGGCCGCAAGCTGGCCAAAGCCTTGAATTTGCATGGTGATCTGGCAAAGCAAATCAATAAAATTGGCGCAGCACTTTATAAAGCCTTTACAGAAAAAGACATGTCACTTCTGGAAATCAACCCAATGGTTGTCACCAAAGACAATCAGTTGCGTTGTCTTGATGCCAAGGTCGGGTTTGATTCAAACGCTCTTTATCGACACCCTGAAATTATGGAACTGCGCGACCTGGATGAAGAAGACCCGGCAGAAGTCGAAGCTTCGAAATATGATCTTTCCTACGTCAAGCTGGATGGCAGCATCGGTTGTATGGTCAATGGTGCCGGACTGGCGATGGCCACAATGGACATCATCAAGCTGTATGGCGAAGAGCCGGCAAACTTCCTTGACGTTGGTGGTGGTGCCACAAAGGAAAAAGTAACCGAAGCCTTTAAAATTATCCTTTCGGACCCAAATGTAAAAGGCATCCTTGTCAATATTTTTGGTGGCATCATGCGCTGCGATGTGATCGCAGAAGGCGTCATCGCCGCTGCCACAACAATGGATTTAAAAGTCCCGCTTGTTGTCCGCCTTGAAGGCACCAATGTTGAAAAGGGCAAAGAAATTCTGGCAGGCTCAACACTGTCCATCATCCCGGCGGATAATCTTGCTGATGCCGCTCAAAAAATTGTGGCAGCAGTGAAGGAGGCAGCGTAAATGTCAATTCTTGTCAATAAAAATACCAAACTGATCTGTCAGGGTTTCACAGGCAGCCAGGGCACATTCCACTCAGAACAAGCCATTGAATACGGCACCAACATGGTTGGTGGTGTCACACCCGGCAAAGGTGGCGGTCAGCATCTCAACCTTCCGGTTTTTGACACTGTCCATGAAGCCATGGCTGCAACCGGCGCGGATGCAACAGCCATCTATGTACCGCCTCCCTTTGCAGGGGACGCGATATTAGAAGCCATTGACGCTGAAATTCCGCTTGCCGTTTGTATCACAGAAGGCATCCCGGTGATGGATATGGTCAAAGTGAAACGCGCATTAGAAGGCTCCAAAACTCGTCTCATCGGGCCAAACTGCCCGGGTGTGATCACACCAGATGAATGTAAGATCGGTATCATGCCCGGCCACATTCATAAAAAAGGCACCGTTGGCATTCTTTCACGTTCCGGCACGCTGACTTATGAGGCCGTTGGCCAGACAACAGCCGCAGGCCTCGGCCAGACGTCTTGCGTAGGCATTGGCGGTGACCCTGTGAAAGGCACTGAATTTATCGATATTTTAGAGATGTTCCTTGCTGATGATGAAACCGAAAGCATCATCATGATCGGTGAAATCGGCGGCTCAGCCGAAGAAGAAGCCGCAGAATTTCTGAAATCAAATTCGGTTAAAAAACCTGTCGTTGGCTTTATCGCTGGTCTGACAGCACCTCCCGGTCGTCGTATGGGCCACGCAGGTGCGATTATCTCAGGCGGCAAAGGCGGCGCCGGTGATAAAATTGAAGCCATGAAATCAGCCGGCATCGCTGTTGCTGATTCACCAGCATCTCTTGGCACCACATTGGTTGAAGTGCTGAAAGGCTAACAAATAATTCAGGCTCGCTGGCGATAAAAAATGTCAGCGGGCTTGATAACGACTGAGTAAACTTTAAAGTAAAAATTATAGTAAAGATAAACAAGACGTGATTTAGAACCAGAGCAAAACTGCTCTAAAACAAATGGTGAGAACACAGGCCCAAGTTAAACTCATCAGAACTTAAATATTACATTGAATGATATGCGGCTTTACCCAGGGATTAGTGCATCATGGCGCGAAACGAAGAAAACGACTCCTTCCTCAAAACATCATTTCTATATGGAGCCAACGCAGGCTATATCGAAGAGCTATATGCCAAATGGTCAGACAACCAGAGCTCGGTTTCAGAAGAATGGGCAGAACTTTTTAAATCCATGCAACCAGCAGATTTAGAAACCAACGCCAAAGCTTCCGAAAATGCAGAAGGCCCCTCCTGGAAACGCAGCAACTGGCCCATCGCCGCCAATGGCGAACTGGTTTCAGCACTGGATGGCAACTGGGGCCCGGTTGAAAGCGAACTGACACAAAAAATAAACGGCCGTGCCGAAGCAAGTGGCCAGAAAATTTCAGAAGCTGCCGCACAGGGTGCCATTAAAGACAGCGTCCGCGCGCTGATGATGATCCGCGCATACCGTGTTCGTGGCCATCTGGCTGCCAATCTAGACCCGCTTGGTCTGGCGGAAAAAACCGCGCATGAAGAACTCCAACCGGAAAGTTACGGCTTTACAGAAGCCGATATGGACCGCCCGATCTTTCTGGATCATGTCCTCGGCCTTGAGACAGCCACCATGCGCGAGATTATGGACATCCTCCAGCGCACCTATTGTCATAACATTGGCGTTGAGTTCATGCACATCTCGGATGGTGAACAAAAAGCCTGGATTCAGGAACGCATCGAAGGCAAAGACAAAACCATCAGCTTCACCAAAGAAGGCAAAAAAGCCATTCTTTATAAACTGATGGAATCAGAAGGTTTTGAAAAATTCCTTGATGTAAAATACACCGGCACAAAACGCTTTGGTCTTGATGGCGGCGAAGCTCTGGTGCCAGCGCTTGAGCAAATCATCAAACGTGGCGGTAATCTTGGTGTCAAAGACATCATCCTCGGCATGCCGCATCGTGGCCGCCTCAACGTGCTATGTAACGTGATGAGCAAACCGTTCAGAGCTGTGTTTAACGAATTTCGCGGCGGCTCATCAAACCCGGATGATGTTGAAGGTTCTGGTGATGTGAAATACCACCTTGGTGCGTCAAGTGATCGTGAGTTTGACGGCAACAATGTTCACCTCTCTCTCACAGCCAACCCGTCTCACCTTGAAATTGTTGACCCGGTCGTGCTCGGCAAAGCCCGCGCCAAACAGGATCAACATGCCTTAAAAGATGAAAACGGCGCCAATGACAGATCATGCGTCCTGCCGTTATTATTGCACGGTGATGCGGCCTTTGCCGGTCAGGGCGTTGTTTCTGAATGCCTTGGCCTTTCAGGCCTTGTTGGCCACAGAACCGCAGGCTCTATCCACTTTATTGTCAACAATCAGATCGGCTTCACAACCAGCCCGCATTTCTCTCGCTCATCGCCTTATCCATCGGATGTCGCAAGAATGGTCAGCGCGCCGATCCTGCACGTCAATGGTGATGACCCGGAAGCGGTGGTCTATGCGGCAAAAGTCGCGATTGAATACCGCCAGAAATTCCAGTTACCAGTTGTGATAGACATGTTCTGTTATCGTCGCTTTGGCCACAATGAAGGTGACGAGCCGTCCTTCACACAGCCATTGATGTATAAAAAAATCCGCTCTCACCCAACTGTCATTGAGCTATATTCAAACCAGCTCATTGAAGAAGGCGTGATGACCAAAGACGAAGTCGAAGCCATGCGCGCAGAAGTTCGCTCTATGCTCGACGAAGAATTTGAAGCAGGCGAAACCTACAAACCAAACAAAGCTGACTGGCTTGATGGCCGCTGGTCTGCCATTGGCTTCGCTGAAGATGACGCGCGGCGCGGTGAAACCGGTGTCGATCTTGATACCTTAAGAACAATCGGCAAAAAAATCACAGAAGTGCCGGAAGGTTTTAATGTCCATAAAACCGTGACCCGTCTGATCAAGAAACGCCGGAAGATGATTGATGATGAAAAAGGCATTGATTGGGGCATGGCCGAACATATGGCTTATGCCACACTCGTCAATGAGGGCTTTAAAGTTCGCCTTTCAGGTCAGGATTGTGAACGCGGCACCTTCTCGCATCGCCATTCAGTATTGCTGGATCAGAAGACAGAAGAAAAATACACACCCCTCAATAATATTTCAGATGATCAGGCCCAGTTTGAAGTTATCAATTCGAGCCTGTCAGAAGAAGCTGTGCTTGGCTTTGAATATGGCTACAGCCTCGCCGAGCCACAGGCTCTGACCATGTGGGAAGCCCAGTTCGGTGACTTTGCCAACGGGGCTCAGGTTGTGGTTGATCAGTTTATCAGTTCAGGTGAGCGCAAATGGCTGCGCATGTCAGGCCTCGTTATGATGCTGCCGCATGGTTATGAAGGCCAGGGCCCGGAACACTCTTCAGCCAGGTTAGAGCGTTATTTACAGCTTTCAGCCGAAGACAACTGGCAGGTTGCCAATTGCACGACACCGGCCAATTATTTTCATATCCTGCGCCGGCAGCTACATAGAAAATTCAGAAAACCATTGATTCTGATGACACCAAAATCACTACTTCGTCACAAGCGTGTGGTATCTGATTTAACAGATCTTGGCCCCGATTCCACATTCCACCGTGTGTTGTGGGATGACGCTGAGATGACTGATGATAAAAACGCGGCACTTGTGGCGGATGATAAAATCAAGCGGGTCGTTCTCTGCTCGGGCAAGGTTTATTATGACCTTTACGAAGAGCGTGAAAAACGCGGCATTAAAGATATCTACCTGATGCGCATCGAACAGCTTTATCCCTTCCCGGCAAGGGCGCTGGTGCAGGAGCTTTCCCGCTTTAAGGAAAGTGAAGTTGTCTGGTGTCAGGAAGAGCCAAAGAACATGGGCGCCTGGAGCTTTATTGAAAGCAACATCGAATGGGTCCTTGATCACACAGGTTCAAAAACCAAACGGCCGGAATATATCGGCCGCCCGGCAAGTGCCTCAACAGCCACCGGCATGATGAGCAAACATATCGCACAACTAAACGCCTTCCTTGATGAGGCCTTAACCGTTTAATTGATTACAATTGCAAATGTGAGGGCAATAAAATGTCAACAGAAATAAGAGTGCCAACATTAGGTGAAAGCGTCACCGAGGCAACCGTTGGTCAATGGTTTAAAAAGCCGGGCGAAGCCGTCAATGTTGATGAACCCGTCGTCGAGCTGGAAACAGACAAAGTCACCGTTGAAGTGCCGTCACCTATCGCAGGTGTGATGGGCGACATCGAAGTGGAAGAAGGTGACACAGTTGAAGTCGGCGCTTTACTAGGCGCAATCGCTGAAGGGGATGGCGCCGCCGCAGCTCCAGCCAAAAAAGAAGAAGCGCCAGCCAAAGAAAAATCAGCTGAAAAAGCGCCCGCGAATGACGATATGCCACCAAGTCCCTCAGCAGCAAAACTGGCCAAAGAAAACAACATCGACCCCTCTTCACTGAGCGGCTCAGGCAAACGTGGCCAGGTGCTGAAAGAAGACATCCTCAACGCGATTGATAAAGGTGGTGAAAAATCTGCCAGCCCGGCAACTGTCGCCCGCGCGCCGTCAAAAGCAGAAGATTCAGCCCGCGAAGAACGCGTGCGTATGACAAAACTGCGCCAGACAATTGCTCGCCGCCTCAAAGATGCGCAGGCAACAGCCGCCATGCTGACAACGTTTAACGATGTTGACATGACAGCAGTGATGCAGCTTCGCAAAGATTACAAAGACCTGTTTGAGAAAAAACACGGGGTCAAACTTGGCTTCATGGGGCTATTTGTCAAAGCCTGTATTCAGGCGCTGAAAGACGTACCTGAAGTCAACGCTGAAATTGATGGCAACGACCTGATTTATAAAAACTACTATAACGTCGCCGTCGCTGTTGGCACAGAAAAGGGTCTTGTTGTCCCGGTTGTGCGCGATGCTGATATCCTAAGTTTGGCAGATATTGAAAAGACCATTGGTGATTTTGGCATTCGCGCCAGAGATGGCAAGCTCGGCATTGACGAAATGCAGGGTGGTACATTTACCATCTCAAACGGCGGTGTTTATGGCTCACTGATGTCGACGCCGATCCTGAACGCCCCTCAATCCGGCATTTTAGGCATGCACCGCATTGAGCAGCGCCCGGTCGTTGTTGATGGTGAAATTAAAATTCGCCCTATGATGTATTTGGCATTATCTTATGACCACCGGATTGTTGATGGCAAAGGCGCGGTGACATTCCTTGTTCGGGTGAAAGAAGCTCTGGAGGATCCACAACGCCTGGTGCTTGATCTTTAATATCATAAATTTGACGCATCCGGTCCCCAACTTAAGGGGAATATGAGCTTGGAACACTGGTTCTGATAAAACAGGCTCGAGTAACAAGGGGAAGTAGCGAATTATGAGCGAAGAAACAACAGTGAAAAAAAATGATTCCATCAAAGAGGATGGGAGACCAACTTTGATATTCTGGATTGTCAGCGTATTGGCGATCATCTGGGGCCTGTTTGGCATTCTCGATTATTATCTGATCACTTCAAACAATCCCAAATATCTGGCTGAATTGCCGCCAAAATTCAAGGAAATGGTCGATGGCTTTCCAATCTGGCGCACAGCCCTTTGGTGGATTTCCATCAGCGGTGCAATTTTTGGTGGCGCACTTATGCTGGCCCGCTCAGCCTGGGCTGTCCCATTATTGTGGCTGGTCCCCATCACCATGATCATCGGCTTCGTCGGGCATGACCTCCTTATGGGAAATGGCATCGAAGCTTATGGCACATATGGCATCATCGCCTCAACCATCATGATCCTGATATCATTAATCCTGGCGCTTTATGCAGCGGGCTGTGATGAGGATGGAATTTTAGATTAATCAACATTGATTGCCACAAAGACAATCGCTTCATACGAAATCAAGACAAAAGATAAGGGTAAACCATGTCAGATCAGGAATTTGATTTAACCGTAATCGGTACGGGGCCGGGTGGTTATGTTTGCGCCATCCGCGCATCTCAGCTTGGCATGAAAGTCGCCGTCGTTGAAAAAAGATCAACACACGGTGGCACCTGTCTGAATGTTGGCTGCATCCCGTCAAAAGCCCTGCTGCATGCTTCTGAACTTTTCGACGAAGCTAACCACGGCATGAAAAAACTCGGCATCAAAGTCAAGCCAGAGCTCGATTTGCCAACCATGATGAAACACAAAACCGATACCATAAACGGCAATGTCAGTGGCATTGAGTATTTGTTCAAAAAAAACAAAATCACATCTTTCACCGGCCTTGGCAAAGTTGTTGGTAAAGGTGAAGTTCTGGTGACAGATGAAAAAGGCAAAACCACCACCATTAAAACCAAAAACATCTGCATCGCCACCGGGTCAGACGTTGCTCAAATTCCAGGTGTTGAGATTGACGAGAAAACCGTTGTTTCCTCAACGGGCGCTTTAGAACTCGATAAAGTCCCGGATCATATGGTCGTTGTTGGTGCTGGTGTCATTGGTCTTGAGCTTGGCTCAGTCTGGCGTCGTCTCGGCAGCAAGGTAACGGTAGTTGAATTCCTTGATCGCATCCTCCCCGGCATGGATAGTGAAGTCGCAACCCAGTTCCAGAAAATGCTCAAGAAACAGGGCATCGAATTTAAACTCGGCTCTAAAGTCACATCCGTTGAAGAAAAGAAATCCGGCTCCAAATCCATCACCAAAGTAACGGTTGAACCAAGAGACGGCGGTGAAGCAGAAGTGATTGAAACCAACGCTGTTCTCGTCGCCATTGGCCGCGTTCCCTTCACCGAAGGACTTGGCCTTGAAGAAGCTGGTGTTGCCAAAGATAATCGCGGGCGCATCACCGTTGATGAAAAATATCAGACCAGTGTTGAGGGTATTTACGCCATAGGTGATGTCATCGAAGGGCCAATGCTGGCTCATAAAGCCGAAGAAGAGGGCGTAGCCCTTGCTGAAAATCTCGCCGGTCAGGCAGGCCATGTGAATTACGGGCTCATCCCCGGCGTTGTCTATACCTACCCTGAAGTGGCAACCGTTGGCAAAACAGAAGATCAGCTCAAAGAAGAAGGTGTTGACTATGTCAGCGGCAAATTCCCTTTCATGGCAAATGGCCGCGCCAAAGCCAACAACCAGACAGACGGCTTCGTTAAAGTGCTCGCAGATAAGAAAACGGACCGTGTCCTTGGCGTCCATATTGTCGGCCCGATGGCAGGCGAGATGATCGGCGAAGCAACAGTGCTGATGGAATTTGGTGGCTCAGCTGAAGATCTGGCCAGAACCTGCCACGCTCACCCGACCCTGACAGAAGCGATTAAAGAAGCGGCCCTCGCAACAGACAAACGCACGATTCATATTTAGGACTTTGCTCTTGTCCTTAGCGCAAAGTTTTGCCATCTGATGAAAAACAATAACCCCCAAGCCAGGTTGCTAAAAAGCTACAACTCCCGGCTTGGGGGTTATTTCGTTTCAATAACAATAGAGCCAGCTGCTTAATTCACTTTCTCAACATTAAATCCTGCTTGCCGGTAAGCCGCCACCAACCCGTCCCGGCCAATCAGGTGCAGTGCGCCAACGGCAATAAATGCTCCGCCTTTATTCACCAGTGGCAAAGAATTTTCAAACATCTGCTTGTTGCGCTTCACCACCATAATATCAAGAAATTCCACAAACGCCGCGGCAGTTTTGATCTGATCCCGACCATAGGCAATTGATAAAGGGATCAGCATGCCAAGCTCTCTTTTATGATAAAGCGCAATTGCCGTGATATAAAAATCATTGATCCTCGGCAGGTTGTGAATGCCATCCTGAAGCAAAGTCACCTGATGCCGAAGCGGTATGGCATCAAACGCTGAAAACTGATCATGAATGGTCTCAAGGCCAACCAACCGCTTCCCACTGTCTTTTGCCTGCTGAATAATTTGCTGGTCCAGTGCACTTAAACCCTTGCCCATGCGAAAAGCCTCACAGGCCGGTACCTGAAAATAGCTGATATTCGCAAACCAGGGTTTGAGAAGCGGGATCATATGTTTGGGCATGCCCTGTCTGATTGCGACTTTAGAAACCGCTTCATAATCCTCCTGGCTGAGATATTCATTCAGCTTTGGCCCCTTGATAGAAAAAAACACCCCAGGGTTTTGCTGCATGTAACTTTGCATTGTCTTAGGCGAAAGGTTGGAAACCTCAACCGCAACCGTCTGCGCGTCAGTCAAAGCGGCTTTGGTTTCAGTGTTTAATTTTGTGATGCGCGGGTCAGTTGAATGAAATGTTCCAAAGAGGTATGAAACTTTTTCGTCCTCCCCGGTAATGCGCCACAAAATGCCGTTGTCATTGGCTTCAGCCTTGGCAAGCCGTTGCAGTTTTTCATAGCGCTTTGGCTCAAGCACCTGCAACTCTTCAATCATATTGCTGCCCTGGCATACCGGGTAATTATCGCGGGCCAATGCCGGGGAAACTGAGGTGAGCAACAAACTGGTTAGTGTGAACGCTGTCAGAAGCAAAACAAACAAAGACCGAAAAAGATGATGAAATTGCATAAAGCGCTCCTGTTAAGTGATAGCGAAAGATAAGACGAACAAGACTAATGAGTGATTCCTAACATTACCTGCAATTCTGACACCAGTGAGATAAGAACTGAAATAATCTACAACAGAATGAAAACATTGTGGTCTGAAACGCATGAAAACTGAACAGACAAAGGCAGCATCAAAAAAGGGCCGCCAAAAGCGACCCTTTAAATAATTACTGTATGATAGTCTGTTAACGCGTTATTCAGCAGCGTGGCGAATTTGCGGAGCTGCGGCTTTAACATCAGCGGCAACATGCTCTTCAAACTTTTTGAAATTCTCTACAAAAATCTCAACCAGTTTGGCGGCCCCTTCGTCATAAGCGTCTTTATCAGTCCAGGTGTTTCTAGGGGTAAGAATCGACTGATCTTCAAGCCCTTCAACAGCCAGTGGCACTTCAAACCCAAAAATAGGGTCAATCCGCATCGGCACAGCATTCAGGCTGCCGCCAAGTGCAGCATCGAGCAGAAGCCGCGTTGCCTTAATCGGCATGCGGCTACCAACACCATATTTACCGCCCGTCCAGCCGGTGTTCACCAGCCAGCAGTCCACATTATGTTTGGCAATTAATTCACGCAGCAGATTACCATAAACACTCGGATGACGCGGCATAAACGGCGCGCCAAAGCAGGTAGAAAACGTAGCCGTTGGCTCAACAACACCTTTTTCTGTGCCAGCAACTTTTGCGGTATAGCCAGAAAGGAAGTGATACATCGCCTGCGCCGGCGTGAGCTTAGCAATCGGCGGTAAAACACCAAACGCATCAGCCGTCAGCATGACAATATTCAGCGGCTGGCCGGTCAAGCCGGATTCACTTGCCCCTTGGATGAAATCCAGCGGATAAGCACCGCGGGTATTTTCAGTCAGTGAACCATCGTCAAAATCAGGAACGCCATTTTCATCCAAAATCACATTTTCCATCACCGCATGGTCACGGTTGATCGCGGCATAAATTTCAGGTTCAGCTTCAGCTGAAAGCTTAATCGCCTTGGCATAACAGCCACCCTCAAAATTAAAAATACCATTTTCAGCCCAGCCATGTTCATCGTCACCCACAAGGCGGCGTTTCGGGTCAGCTGAAAGTGTGGTTTTGCCTGTGCCTGAAAGCCCAAAGAAAACTGCAGAACGCCCGTCATCATCCTCATTAACGGAACAATGCATCGGCATAATATTTTTTTCAGGAAGGACATAGTTTAGATAAGAGAATACGGATTTTTTCATTTCACCCGCATATTCAGTACCACCAATCAGAACCAGCTTATTCGCAAGGTCAAGAGCAATCACCGTTTCAGAACGGGTGCCGTGGCGTGAAGGGTCGGCTTTAAAACTTGGAAGATCAATAATCGTAAATTCAACATCGTAATCTTCACGGTCAGCCTGAGAAGGCTCAATCATCAGATGCTGAATGAAAAGGGCATGCCAGGCAAATTCACAATAAATCCGGCTTTGCAAACGGTGCGCCGGGTCAGCACCACCATATAAATCCTGAACAAATAACTCGCGGCCATTGGCGTGAGCTAAAAAGTCGTCTCTCAGCAGCTCAAACTGTTCCCGTGTCATCGCTGCGCTGTTATCCCACCAGATCGTATCTTCGGTGGTGGCATCTCGAACAACATATTTATCTTTGGCAGAGCGCCCTGTGTGTTGTCCGGTAGTTACAGAAAACGCCCCATTGGCCGCTTTTTTTCCTTCTCCCCGGGAAAGCGCCATTTCATACAGCTCTTCACGGGTATTGTTCAAATGGATAGTTCCTGGTTCCCGAATGGGAAAAGTTTTGTGCTTGTTCATGCCACCATCAATCGCCTGTAAGGTCACGACAAATAAACTCCCAAATTTTGGTGTTATGGTTCACTTGAAAAATGAAATAATGAGTTTCAAGTCAGTAAATTCAGTGAAAATGGGAGAAGTAATATTTCAGAATTATTACATCACCCATAAGAAAACTACTATTGCACCGGGAAGCATTGTTCAACCCATGATTTGGCCAAAACAAAAACAATTTAACAAATAAATGGAGAATGCAGCAATAAAGTCAGATTCTTAGAACTAAAAGAGTATTAAGTGAATGCATAATGCATAATACTGCCAATTAATCTTGCAATTCATGACCTTGCGTCAAATTTAAGCAGCAACACAACATGCTGAAAGATTAATCTTCTTCAAAAAAAATTTTAAAGGAAAGCTTGCCGCCGCCTTACATACTCTGACGAATTTCACAAATAACGGTGCCAGACTTTTCAGTCTGACCGTTCAGCCAAAGCTTTTAGAGTAGAGAACGAAACTCACAAATTCAGAGCTAAACCTGTAAACATATTGGAAAATAACAATAGAGCTTGTTGCCTTTCAGCTAAAAAAGATTAACATCCAGTCCACAATGCTCTGCCTGCGTAATGGGCCTTTGCCATAAAATGCCCATATTATGTACTTACCGCGGCAGGACACATATTGAAATAACAATAAGGCCATACCAAAAATGCCAACTGTCGCACTCGTAGATGATGATCGTAATATCCTGACTTCACTTCGCATTGTCCTTGAAACGGAGGGCTATCTGGTCCGCACTTATAATGATGGGGCCTCAGGTCTGGAAGGCATTACAAGTGAGCCACCTGATCTGGCCATACTTGATATTAAAATGCCCCGCATGGATGGAATGGAGCTACTGCGCCGCCTACGTCAGGGTTCAGAAATGCCGGTTATTTTTCTCACTTCAAAAGATGAAGAAATTGACGAGTTGTTCGGATTGAAAATGGGCGCGGATGATTATATCAAAAAGCCATTTTCACAACGTTTGCTTGTCGAGCGGGTAAAAGCCATCCTGCGCCGTAGTGCGGCAAGGGCAACTGAGCCAAGCGCCAAAGATAAAACCAACATTTTAGAGCGCGGCCTGCTGGTCATGGATGAAGAACGCCACACCTGCACCTGGGATGAAAAACCGGTGACCTTAACAGTCACTGAGTTTTTGATATTGCAATCCCTGGCGCAGCGCCCGGGTGTTGTTAAAAGCCGGGACGCATTAATGGATGCCGCCTATGATGACCAGGTCTATGTAGATGACAGAACCATCGACAGCCATATCAAAAGATTGCGCAAAAAATTCAAAGTCGTTGATGATAATTTTGATGTCATTGAAACACTTTATGGCGTCGGCTATCGGTTTAAGGAATAATTGGAAACACACGATTTCTGAGACTAAAAACCTCTCGATTAACAATTGAAAGGTAAGCAAGATGGCTGCTCCGGAAACTGATATTAAAAGTTGAGGAAAGCTGACTTTGCTAAGGTATAAATAAATTGAAATGAGCCATGATTTACAGATCGAGTTAGAAAGGCACACAAATTCATGCACCTTCCGAGCGTTTTAAAATCGGTGCAGAATATTGATGGGCAGTCAGTTACAATGGCCCTCAAAAAGCTTTACGTGCGCTTAAGGGTAACGCTCCGCTCTTTTACAAATTTCTCAACTTTGGGCCGGGTCATTTTCATCAGTAATATGATCGCCCTGTTGTTTCTCATCGCTGGCATTTTGTATCTGAACCAGCTGCGCGCCGGTCTTGTTGGCGCTAAGGTGGAGAGCCTGCAAATTCAGGGTGAAATTATCGCAGGCGCCATCGCCGCCTCAGCCACAGCTGATACGGACCAGATCATCGTTGACCCTGACAGCCTCCTTGAAACCGGGCCTGATGCTCCCTTTGTTGGCAGTGATACCTTTGCCTCACTAGAATTCCCAATTGACCCTGAGCGCGTTGCCCCAATCCTGCGGCGGCTGGTGCAGCCAACCGGCACCCGTGCCAGAATTTATGATTCAGATCAGACCCTGATCATCGACAGCCGCCGCCTGTTTTCCGGCAGCACCATTTCAAGAATAGAATTACCAGGTCCCGTAAAAGAAGAAGAAACAAGCTTTTATTCAAGAATAGAGCAGGTCTTTAAGCGCATTATTTTTTATAATGACTTGCCGATCTATAAAGAAGACGAAATAGGTGACGGCAAAGTGTATGACGAAGTTGGCGCAGCAAGTGCCGGCACCACAACGCCTATGGTTCGCGTCACGCAGGAAGGCAAACATATTGTCTCCGTTGCAGTTCCCATCCGCCGCCTGCGCCGGGTCCTGGGTGTGCTGCTGCTCTCAACCAAAGGCGGCGGTGTCGAACAGACCATCCGCTCAGAGCGCCGCACCATCGCCTTGTTGGCGGGGCTGGCCATCGGCGTCAGTTTGCTGACATCCCTGTTTCTGACCCGCTACATCGCTCAACCCATGCGCCGGCTTTCAGCTGCCGCCAAACGGGTTGGCGAAAGTATCAGGGCAAGAGAAGAAATACCGGATTTCACCAACCGTAATGATGAAATTGGCCAGCTCTCGGGCTCCTTCCGTGAAATGACCGCCGCGCTATACCGAAGGCTGGATGCAATTGAAACATTTGCAGCTGATGTCGCCCATGAGCTGAAAAACCCGCTCACCTCGATGCGCAGCGCCGCCGAAACTCTAAAACTGGTAAAAACCGATGAGCAACGAAATCGTCTGATAGATATCATCGAAAATGACGTTAAAAGACTTGACCGGCTCATCAGCGACATTTCAGACGCCTCTCGCCTTGATGCAGAACTGGCAAGAGAAGACACGTCGATCATTAACATCAAAGAACTATTAGAAGGCACACTGAATGTCTTTAACGATATTCACAGAGGCAACCAGCCTGAAGTGATCCTGAACATCGATCTGGGTTCCAAAGCTGAAAAGTTCTTTATGATCAGAGGCCATGAAAGCCGCATCGGTCAGGTGTTGAATAACCTGCTGGATAATGCGATTTCCTTTTCACCCGAAGGCAGCAACATCTGGGTCACAGCCAAAAGAAGAAAGACCCATATCATCATCTTTGTAGAAGACGCGGGCCCCGGCATCCCACAAGAGCATCTCCATAAAATTTTTAAAAGGTTCTACACAGACAGACCCGAAGGGGAAGAGTTCGGTAATAACTCAGGACTGGGTTTAAGCATTTCCCAGCAGATTATCACCGCACATAAAGGGAATATCTGGGCAGAAAACCGTTATAGCCAGCCCGGGCATTATAATAAAGAACATATTGAACCGGGCCAGAAGCCGCTTGGCGCTCGCTTTGTCATTGAGCTCCCGGCCATATATTTATTGAAGCAGAAAGATGACTGATCCTGTCTTACAACACGGCACGCTTCTCGCCATCGGTGATAAGGGTGTGCTGCTGAAAGGGCCTTCCGGGTCAGGCAAATCTGATCTGGCTCTGCGCACAATCATGACAGTGATCCCCAAACATTTTGATCTCAGCCAGCCCATTCTGGTCGCTGATGATCAGGTCAAAATAATCATGAATGAAAATCTGATCTGGGGTGAAGCACCGGATAATTTAAAAGGACTGATCGAAGTGCGCCACCTTGGCATTCAAAAGGTTCCATTTCAGGCGATCACGCGGATAAATCTTGTTGTTGAGCTTAATAACCTGTCTCAGATTGAACGACTTCCACACTTAAACAACACGATTGAACTGATCAGTGGCCACCCCCTCCCGTTAATCACTCTCGATCCTTTCGAGCTTTCTGCAATCAACAAGTTATTACTTGCAGCTCTAACCATAGCGCAATAGGGTAATCAGTTACGACAAAGCAAAAAACCCGGAAAAAATGGCATAAATTGCTTGTCATATGCGCCAATCAACGACAAATTGGTTGTTTAAATGGCGGCATGAAAATGAATATTAAGAAAACGGTTGTCCAGGAAACATTATGATCGGCCTAGTTATTGTCACTCATGGCAGACTATCAGAAGAATTTCGCGCAGCATTAGAACACGTAGTTGGACCTCAGGAAAAGCTCGAAACTGTCTCTATCGGTCCCGATGATGATATGGAACTGCGCCGTAAAGACATCATGGAAGCCATCGGCAGAGTGGATGATAATGATGGCGTCATCCTTCTCACCGATATGTTTGGCGGCACACCATCTAACCTCGCCATTTCAATTATGGATCACGCCAGAATAGAAGTCATCGCCGGTGTGAATTTGCCATTGCTGATCAAACTGGCCAGCCTCAGAAATGATTGCGATATCAAAGAAGCAATCGAAAAATCTCAGGAAGCCGGCCGCAAATACATCTCAATTGCCAGTCAGGTCCTTGGTGATAAATAAACGGGATTGCAACAAGGCCCAGTCCTAAAAGGCCCGTTTTGTTCAATTCAGCAAAAATCAAATCCAATACTTCAAAGCATCAAACATCACAACATAATGAGAATTGAAAATCGAGGGCCTGGCAAGCCTCACTCAGTCGGGGGGAATATGAGCGATCAGTCAATAATTGCAGAAGTCACCATCTGTAATAAAAAAGGCCTTCATGCCAGAGCGTCAGCCGCTTTTGTAAAATGCGCGGAACAATTCGAAGCTGATATTGATGTCACCAAAGACGGCCAGACCGTTGGTGGCAGGTCCATTATGGGCCTGATGATGCTCGCCGCTTCAGAAGGCAGCATGATCCTGATTGAATCAAGAGGGCCAGAAGCTGCCGAAGCTTTAAAAGCCCTGACAGAGCTGATAGAAGCTAAATTTCACGAAGGTGAATAGTTTTGACAATGTGAGTATCCCCCAAATCAGCAAGCAAAAGCCTGAAAAACGAACCACACTAAAAAATCAGCATATAAAACTTTCTTTATATCCCTCTTGCGCTTTTACCTCTGCCCCTTTATAAGGCTGTGGCAAGAGATGAATGCGTTGTTTGTATAATTCATGTAGAGCCAGCAGCAGCGCAAATGTAAAACAAAGGAACAGTGATGAGCGAATTCACAGATTACAGCGTTGCAGATATCAGCCTGGCTGATTATGGCGACAAGGAAATTGCTATAGCAGAAACAGAAATGCCTGGTCTTATGGCCGTGAGGGAAGAATTTAATGACGATCAGCCTTTAAAAGGCGCCCGTATCGCCGGCAGCCTGCATATGACAATTCAGACAGCTGTTTTGATTCAAAGCCTGAAAGCGCTGGGCGCTGACATTCGCTGGGCATCATGTAATATCTTTTCAACACAGGATCATGCCGCCGCAGCCATTGCCCGCTCAGGCGTGCCCGTTTTCGCCCATAAAGGTGAAACCCTTGAAGAATATTGGGGCTTTATTGACCAGATCTTCAACTGGAGTGATGGCGGCACAGCCAATATGATTCTAGACGATGGCGGTGACGCGACAATTTACATCATTCTGGGTGCCGAAGCTGAAAAAGACATTTCAGTGCTGGATAATCCTGGCAATGAAGAAGAAGAAGTGCTGTTCGCAACCATTAAAAAACGCCTTGCAAAAAGCCCAGGCTGGTTTGCCAAACAACGCGATGCCATCAAAGGTGTTTCAGAAGAAACAACAACCGGTGTTCACCGTCTCTATCAGATGGTTGAGCAGGGCCGTTTGCCATTCCCGGCCATCAATGTCAACGACAGTGTCACCAAATCAAAATTCGATAACCTCTATGGTTGCCGTGAAAGCCTTGTTGATGGTCTGAAACGTGCTACTGACGTTATGATTTCAGGCAAAGTGGCTGTAGTCTGTGGCTTTGGTGATGTTGGCAAAGGTTCGGCTGAAAGCCTGCGCAGTCAAGGTGCCCGCGTAATTGTAACCGAGATTGACCCAATCTGCGCTTTGCAGGCCTCAATGCAGGGTTATGAAGTCAATACGATGGATGATGTCGCCCCAACAGCCGACATTTTCGTGACAACAACCGGCAATAAAGACGTCATCACTGTTGATCATATGCGTTCCATGAAAGACCGCGCCATTGTCGCCAATATCGGTCACTTTGATAGTGAAATTCAGGTTGCAGGTTTAAAAAATCTGCAATGGCACAATGTGAAACCTCAGGTTGATGAAGTTGAATTTCCTGATGGCAAACGCATCATCCTGCTGGCTGAAGGACGCCTGGTGAACCTCGCCTGCGCCACCGGTCACCCAATCTTCGTGATGAGCGCGTCGTTCACCAATCAGGTGCTGGCTCAGATAGAGCTTTGGAAACACAATGATAAATATAACAATGAAGTTTACGTGTTGCCAAAAAATCTTGATGAAAAAGTCGCCATTCTCCATCTTGAAAAACTCGGCGTTAAGCTGACAACTCTTTCAGATGAACAGGCCGAATATATCGGCGTGAAAAAAGAAGGCCCCTTCAAGCCAGAGCATTACCGATATTAAGCAGAACTTTAAATCTGCTGAAATCAGAATTTGCAGAAAAAGGCCGGTAATTGACTTTACCGGCCTTTTTTGTCATTCGCTCGCCTGAAATTTGTTTATGCAAATTGCCCCAGAGGGATAAATCTGCTTCCCACAAATATGATTTGTGAGTAATCAGCCAAATATCACGCTCTTTAATTGAGTGTGCCCTTGTGAAACGTATAGATTCAAAGTTGATTCGTACAAAATTTGAAGCATCAGTGGCAGGGCCCAATGCAAAACAACAAAAACACATTAGCACATGTCAGCAAAATATTTGCCGCCATTCCCCAGCTCAGCCACGCGCTGCCATTGCTGGTCGTGAGCGCGGCCTTTGTTGGTATGGCCATCTGGGCCGCTGAAATCTCCGGCATGGGCAACACAGCCATTTTCGGATCATGGGAATTTCTGGCCATGATCCTCAGTCTGGGCGCGTTGATTTTTTCGGGTGCCATCTCTTTTTACGCCATTCAAACTCAGAAAGCCGCCCACGCAGAACGACTTCGCGCCAATAAGGATGTCAAAACCATCCAGCAGGAATTGAACCTCGCTCAGGCCATGCTGAAAGCGGAGCCACAATTATTGATGCTGTGGGATGAAAAGGGCGAGCCAAACCTCATCATTCACACTTTAGATACAGACACAGGCATCCCCTTTCATTTTTCTGAAACTCTGTATTTTGACCAGTGGCTTGAGCTCGCCTCGGCCCATGAATTGCGCGCCAAACTTGAAATCCTGTTTCGTGATGGCAGCGCCTTCACGCTGACAATCCGCACCCTCTCTGGTCATCATCTTGAAGCTGATGGCCGCTCGGCAGGTGGCACACCAATCCTGCGCTTAAGAAACATCGCCGGTAGCGCCAGTGAAATTGCAAACATCTATGAACACCGACGCAAGCTGGCCCGCACAGTCGAAAATCAGCAATCTCTGATCAACGCACTTCCACTGCCCGTATGGTTCAGGGATGATGCCGGCAAGCTGACATGGGTCAATCAGTCATATATGGAGTCTGTCGGCGGCACAGATCTGGAAGACGTCAAGGCAAGACAAATCGAATTGCTAGAACTTCGCCAGCGAAAAGCGATTGCTGAATCTATTGAAAGCAATCAGGTCTTTTCTAATCGCTTCCACACCATCATTGGTGGGGATCGCCGTGCATTTGACGCCATCGCCATTCCGCTGGCAGAAGGCAGCGCCGGCCTGGCCATTGATGTGGGTGAAATTGAAAGCGCTGAAGGCCAGCTTGAAAATCTGATTGAAGCCCACACCAAAACACTGAACCGCGTCGCGACCGCCACAGCAATATTTAATGCAAAACAAAAGCTTACCTTCTGTAATCAGGCATATATAGACCTCTGGAATCTTGACCAGCACTGGCTGGATATGGGGCCGGAAGAAGGGGAAATTCTCGATAAATTAAGCACCATGCGCCAGCTTCCTGAAGAGGCCGACTATCGCGCCTGGCGCGAAGCCCAGCTTGCAGTTTATCAATCCCAGGAAAACCGTGAGGATTGGTGGCACCTGCCAGATGGCCGCATCATCCAGGTCATGCGCGAATTGCGCTCAGACGGCGGCGTCACCCACCTATATGATGATGTAACAGAACGCTTCGCATTAGAAAGCCGCTACAACGAATTAATCGGCGTGCAACGTGAAACTCTGGATAATCTGACAGAAGGCGTGGTTGTGTTTTCAACTGATGGTCGCCTTCGCCTGCATAACCCGGCCTTTGCCGACATCTGGAAACTGGATGAAGCGTTCCTGCGCAGCGTTCCCCACATCGACGAAGTCATCTATCGTTGCCGCGCCATTTTCGATGATGCCTCCTGGGATGATGTGCATAGCGCGGTGACAGCCATTAGTGAAAGACGCGACCCGGTCAGTGCCGAACTAACAAGACCGGATGGTAAAGTTCTGCATTACACAGCCTCACCCCTACCAGACGGAGCAACGCTGCTGACCTATATTGACGTTACTGCTCACAGGGATATGGAGCGGGTTCTGCGTGAGCGAAACGAAGCTCTGGTCGCTGCAGATAAGCTGAAAAATACTTTCATTTCTCATGTCTCCTATGAGCTGCGTTCACCCTTAACCAACATCATCGGCTTTAGCGAGCTGATGGGCACAGATTCAATCGGCGAGCTGAACAACAAACAAAGTGAATATCTCGATGACATCAAAAGCTCATCAGATAGCCTTCTTGCCATCGTTGATGATATTCTTGATCTCGCAACCATTGATGCTGGCGGTCTTGATCTGAACATCGAAGAAGTAAAAGTCAGTGATGTGATCGAAATTGCCAAAGAAAAACTCGGCTCAAGATATGGCAGAGACATTCTTCAACTCGAAATTAACATGCCCAAAAACATCGGTAGTTTTGAAGTTGATAGCAAACGCATCAGTCAGGTGGTGTTCAACCTGCTGACAAACGCGGTTGGCTTTTCTGATCAGGGCGTAAAAGTGGAACTGACAGCGAGAAAAACAGCCGGTCAAATTGCAATTTCCGTTATTGATAATGGTTGCGGCATCCCGGAAGCAGAACAGAACACAGTTTTTGATCGTTTTGAAAGCCAGTCACGTGGTTCAAATCACAGAGGCGCAGGCCTTGGCTTATCTATTGTTAAAAGCATTGTTGAGCTGCATCACGGTAGCCTTGATCTTAAATCCAAAGAAGGAAAAGGCACCACCGTCACTGTATTTTTGCCACTAAAACAACCTCTTGCGCAAGAAAATGACCAGCCACGCGAAGAAAATAATATCAATGCCGCTTAAAGCCGCATAAAACACCAATTTAACGTGAGTATATCCAATTCTTTTTAAATGCAGTCACTCCGGAGTAATGCGTGACCATCATTCAAAAAACCGCAACAGGTGCTACTAGTCTCGAGCAGATCGCCAGCCGCTTCGCAACAGGGTTAGGCAAAGGTGACACTCTGTTTCTAATGGGTGACTTAGGTGCCGGAAAATCAACTTTCGCCCGCGCCGTCATTCGTGCCATCGCCGGGGTCAGTGATCTTGAAGTCCCAAGCCCCACCTTTCCCCTGCTCATCCCCTATCAGACTACAAGAATGGAAATCTCTCATTTTGATCTCTACCGTCTGTCTGATAGAAGTGAGGTCGAAGAGCTCGGCCTCTATGATAATCTAAATCATCACCTCACACTCATCGAATGGCCAGAACAATTAAGCGATGATCATCAGATTGAAGACAGGTTTGAAATCAGCCTCAAAGAACTGGATCAGGGCGAAAGCCGTAAAATCACTATCCGTGGTTTTGGGTCAGCAGAACAAAAACTGGCAAGATTTCAAAATATCGAAGACTTCCTTAAATCTGCCGGTTGGAGTGAGGCAAACTGGGCCTTTCTTCAGGGCGACGCATCAACAAGATCTTATATGCGCCTGAAAAAAAATGACGATGAAGCTGCAAACGTTCAACAGGCCTTGCTGATGAACGCTCCCCCCCAGCCCGATGGTGCGCCCATAAAAAACGGCAAACCCTACAGCCAGATCGCGCATCTTGCTGAAAACATGACAAGTTTTGTCGCCGTTTCGAAAACACTCGCCGCCGCTGGCCTGACTGTGCCTGAAGTTCAAAGCTACGATATTGAAAAAGGTCTGTTATTGATCACTGATCTCGGCGATGATCAGTATTTCCATCTCATAACAGAACAGGGCCCAAACCAGCAGAAGCTTTACGAACCAGCCATAGACGCGCTGGTTAAGGTACGCCAGTTACCACCCGCCCCTGTTAACTTTGACAATCTCACCTATCAGCTTCCAGCCTATGATGATGAAGCACTTTCTATCGAATCTGAATTGGTAATTGACTGGTATTGGCCCGTAGTCAAACAATCGCCCATCAGTGAAGAAGGTCGAGGCGCTTATAAAGCCATATGGCAGAAATTATTCAACGAGTTAAAGACAAATAACAGGCATTGGGTCCTGCGAGATTTTCACTCACCCAACCTCATGCACATCAAAGCTAGAACGGGCATAGAAAGCGTTGGCATCATCGATTTTCAGGATGCGGTTATCGGCCACCCGGCATACGATGTCGTCTCGCTCTGTCAGGACGCGCGCCTGATGGTGAAAGGCGAAATGGAACAGCACTTAAAGCAAAGATATCTCGAACAGGTGAGCATCAGTGAACCTGATTTTGACAAAGAAGACTTTCAAAAAGCTTATGCCATTTTAGGGGCGCAGCGCGCTTCTAAGCTGCTGGGCATCTTCGTTCGGCTATCAGTTCGCGATGGCAAATCAAATTACCTCACCCACATCCCCCGTATCTGGGATTATCTTGAGCGCAATCTTCAACACAAAACGTTATCTGAATTGGCAGAATGGTACCAAATAAATTTTCCGCCTGAATTGCGGGCCGAATGGTTCAACACCAACCATCAACCGAAAATGCCAAATTTAACACAATGCAAGCCATCAGAGCGGGCGAAGGAGCAGGGCAAACAATGGTGAAACAGGCCTTTATTCTTGGTGCCGGGTTCGGCTCGCGTATGCGCCCGTTAACGGATCACACCCCAAAGCCTCTTGTTGCCTTAGCTGGCAAACCTATGATTGATCATGTGATAGATCGACTGATCAGTGTCGGGGTTGAAAAAATTGTCGTCAATGTACACTACCTGGCTGATCAGCTGGAAACGCATCTGAAACAAAAAAACAACGCTGAATTCATCATTTCTGATGAACGAGATTTGCTGCTTGATACAGGCGGCGGCGTAAAAAAAGCGCTAACCCATTTCAGTGATGAGCCCTTCTTTATTCATAATTCTGATTCCACCTGGATCGAACAAGGCTATAACAATTTAGCGGCCATGATCAGCAATTTCTCCCTGTCGAGAATGGATAATCTCCTCTGTCTGGCGAACCGAAACAACTCAATAGGGTATAGCGGAACGGGAGATTTTGAATTGAGTGAAACGGGGCTAATCAGCCGCAAACAAGCTGGCGTTTCAACAGATCACGTCTTCATAGGGGTCAGCATCGCGACAAAAGCCCTCTTTGCAAACAGCCCGGAAGGCCCCTTTTCACTGAATATGCTTTGGGATCAGGCCATTGCCAGCCAACGGCTCTATGGTGTACATCATCAGGGCATATGGATGCATGTGGGGACAACTGAGGCCCTCAGTGAAGCAGAGCATTGCATAAAAACCACCAACCCAACATGATAGGAAAATAACAGGCAATCATTCACGTTTTAAGGGGATAACCATTAAAAGATGTCCAGCATTGTGCACATTCCATCAACCGCCCCTTTTATTGATAGCCTTGTAAGAGCGATTTTGAATGGCGATCTGCCCGCAAAAAACCAGGGCAAAGACCAGCCAGCCCCACCCAAAGTTGAGGATCTGTCAAAAATAACGGTATTGCTGCCAACACGCCGCGCCTGCCGCGTTTGTGGTGAAGCATTTTTGCGTTTATCAGGCAGCAAAGCCATCATCCTGCCAACCATCCGTCCCCTTGGTGATGGCGGCGAAGATGAAGGGCTGATCCACGAAGCCGTAACAGAGCGTTTGTCCGGCACAGACACAGGCACAGACACAGACCAGACAGGACCCGACCCTGGACTGATAGATATGAAACCCGCCGTCTCTAATCTGGAGCGACATCTGTTTCTCACACAAACCATTTTAAGCTGGCGCAAAACGACATCAACCCATCTCTGGAAGGAACTGGAAGAAACCTTTTATCAGGCAGAAACCAAACCAGCTCAGGCATCTCTTATGGCGAGAGAACTCGCCAAGCTGATAGATAACGCTGAAACAGAGCAAGTTGATCTGGGAAAACTTGACCAGCTCGTGCCTGATAAATTTTCAGATCACTGGCAGCAAACGCTTGAATTTTTATCAATCATCACAAAACTCTGGCCGGAATATCTCGTAGCAACAGAACAGCTCAGCATGGCAGCAAGGCGAAACCTGCTCTTAAGCCGTGAAGCTGAGCGCCTTCAACAAAGCAAACCGGAAAATCCGGTCATCATTGCCGGTTCAACCGGTAGCATCCCCGCCGCTGCCCGGTTGTTGAAAGCCGTGGCCAGTCTCGAAAATGGCACCATCGTACTACCGGGGCTCGATCAGCACCTTGAAGATGAAGCCTTTGAGAATCTGGTGCCGAACCATCCTGAGCACCCGCAGTTTGGGCTTGCCAAATTACTCAGCGATATCGGCATCAAAAGAGTTAAAATCCCTGCCCTTAAGGGTACAGAGCCAACCGATGATAAACAGGAGCTGATCAGTTTTGTAAGTGAGGCTCTTCGCCCTTCAAGTTCCACCGAACGCTGGCAGGACTATATCGCAAACATAGAAGCCGATAAAATCCGCGCCAATAATCTGCAAAAAGGTTTTGAGAATATTTCCCTCAACGTTGCCCGCGACGCACAGGAAGAAGCAGAGATGATTTCACTCATCTTAAGGCGCAGCGCTGACCACCCGGGAAAAACCGCAGCCCTTGTCACACCAGACAGGCTGCTCGCCAGAAGGGTCACTGTCCGGCTTGAGCAATGGGGCATCAAGGTAGATGATTCAGGCGGCAGGCCGTTATCAAAAACCATGCCGGGCACTTTTTTTGATGCCATCATTGAAGCAGCTGGCAAAGGCTTTGAACCATCTTCACTGCTTGCGTTATTAAAACACCCGCTCACCCGCCTCGGTTTTAAGCGGGGAGATAGCCGCCTCGCTGCCCGTGCCCTTGAAATCTCTGCATTAAGACGGCCCTGGCTGGGCGGCGGGCTTGAAGGGGTAAAAGCTACCTTTAACGCAAGCCGTGAAAAAATCCTGAACAAACAGAAAGGCGTAAAAGATCAGCACATCCACCCCGCCATTTCCCGCCTGAGCGAAGAAGAATGGACCCTGGCCACGACTTTACTTGATCGTCTGATCATGGCATTCACACCTTTAGCAGCGTTTAAAAACAACGCCGCACAACCGCTTGAAAACTTCATCAATGCCCATATCGAAGTGGCTGAAAATTTAGCAGATGAAATTTCAGAAACCGATGCAGATAAGATCCCAGAAGAAAATAAAGCCGAAAAAGGCAGCAGTATCTGGCTTGGGGCCGCTGGCGAACAACTGGCAAGATTGCTGGCCGAACTATTACTGATAAAACAAGTCAGCCCCCCCCTTACCATCAATGATTACCCCGAATTTTACAGAAGCCTCATTGCCGGTGAAACGGTCCGCCCTTTAACACCTGTCCATCCGCGCATCTTCATCTGGGGTCCGTTTGAATCGCGTTTGCAACAGCCAGACGTCGTCATCCTCGGTGGGTTGAACGAAAGCACCTGGCCCAATACTGCCAATGCCAGCCCCTGGCTTTCCCGCCCCATGTGTCAGGAGCTTGGCCTCCCCGCGCCAGAACAACACATCGGTTATGGCGCTCATGATTTTGCCTCACTGTTAAAAGCAAAAGAAGTCCACCTCACAAGAGCGGCGAAAACAGATGGCGTTGAAACCGTTCCTTCAAGATGGATCATGCGCATGAACGCGCTGCTGGAGGGGCTGAAAGCATCTTCCCTTCTTAACGCAAAACCAGAAGAACCCTTCGTCAAATGGGCCAGCCTTCGAGATAAAGTCACACCAACTGACCGCGTCAGTGCGCCAGCCCCAACACCGCCCGTTGATGCTCGCCCCCGCCAGCTAAGTGTCACCCGCATCGAAGACTGGATTGCCAATCCTTACTCCATCTTCGCCCGCAACATTTTAAACCTCATCCCTCTGGATGCTTTAGGAACCCCGCCGGATGCGTCCATGCGCGGTCAGATCATCCACAAAGCCATGCAGATTTTCACCGAAAAATACCCGCAAGAATTACCAGAAGACGCAGCTGATCAGTTGATAAACATCGCCGCAACACTCATGAAAGACATCGCCATCCACCCGCAAATCGGTGCGTTCTGGCAACCGCGCTTCAACCGTTTCGCTAATTGGTTCGCTGAAACAGAACCAGAGCGGCGCAAAGGCTTAAAGCAAATTCATACAGAGCTGGATGGCAGGCTTGAAATTAATGTCAGCGGCAAACCCTTCATCCTCACTGCCCGGGCAGACAGAATAGACGAAGCCAATGACGGCTCGTTTCATATATATGATTATAAAACCGGCACAGTGCCGACAGCAAAAGAAGTTGAAAACTTGTTCAGCCCCCAATTGCCGCTGGAAGCCGCCATTCAACAGCAGAAAGGCTTTGAAAAGTTGAGCAAAGGCCCAGTGACAAGTCTCGCATATATCGAAGCAAAAGGTGCTGACCCGGCCGGTGTCGAATATGAGATAAATCAGGATCTTGAGGCATTGATAGAAAAATCACTCAGCCAGCTGGAAAAACTGATCACCCGATTTGATAAAGTTGAAACCCCATACAAAGCCATGCGTCGCCACAAGTTCAAAGCAAAATACAGATTTGATGATTATGCCCACCTCGCCCGCGTAGAAGAATGGGGCACAGAGGAAGAGGGGGAGCCGCAATCATGACACAAGCAACAGATGCAAAACTAGAGATATACGAAGAGACAACCAGGTCACAACAAAGTGCGTCTGACCCTGAAACCTCGGCATTCGTTTCTGCCAATGCAGGCACGGGCAAAACCTACATTCTTGTCACCCGCGTATTAAGATTATTAATGCGCGGCAATCAGCCACATAAAATCCTTTGTCTTACTTTCACCAAAGCGGCAGCAGCCGAAATGTCAAACCGCCTGTTTGACACTCTTGCCAAATGGGTCACCATGCCCGAATCTGAACTGACAGACAAAGCCAACAATAACAGCCTTGCCAAGGTGCTCGATCGTCAACCCGACAAGGCCGAAATTGAACTGGCTCGCCGTTTGTTCGCCAAAGCCATCGAAACACCGGGCGGCATGAAAGTGCAGACCATTCACGGGTTTTGCGAAAAGCTTTTGCAGCGCTTCCCACTAGAAGCAAATGTGCCGGCAAATTTCAAAGTGCTGGATGAAACGGTCTCCAGCGATATCCTCAACCATGCCATTGCCGACGTGCTGACCTATGCACTGAAACACAAAGACAGCGCAGAAAAAGCCGCCCTTGACGAAGTGATTACCTATTCAACTGATGATCAGTTTGAAAGCTTCATCCTCGCAGCCCTTCGCAAAAGAACCATATGGGGTGGCTTTAAACAACAGGGCGAGCATCATTTAGTTGAAACGCTGAGCGAAGTTCTTAACCTTCCTGAAAACAAATCACGCAGCCACTGGCAAAAGCAAATGACCAGCTCGACAGATAACGAGCTGATAGACAGCCTCACCCCCATCCTGATAGAAGATGGCGGCACCAATAACGCAAAGCTCGCTGAAAGGTTGAAATCCGCCCGCCAAAGCAACAAAACCGAACAACGGGTGAATGCGCTCAAAGATGTTTACCTGACCAAAGCCAACCAGCCCCGGTCAGAAAAAAGCTTTGTCACCAAAGCCATTAAAGATCAATATCCAGGCCTGGTCGCGAATATACTTAACGCCAAAACAGAGTTTGAAAAAGCCTTTACAGCCTATGAAAGCTTAACCGTTGCCAAAGCGACGGAAAGTCTGTTGCTGCTGGCAGATAAAATCGTAGAAAATTATGAGCTGCAAAAAAAGCGCCGCGCCGCGCTTGATTATCAGGATCTGATTGATTACACCGCCAGCCTGTTAAACAATTTCGTCAACACAGAATGGGTGCTTTATAAGCTCGATCAGGGGCTGGATCATATCCTCGTTGATGAAGCCCAGGACACCAGCCCCGAACAATGGCAGGTGATCGCAAGGCTGGCAGAAGAGTTCTTTTATAGCGAAGGAGCAAGAGATGCCTACATCAAAAAAGATAAATCAATGTCCAGCAAAAGCTCCGTTGCTTCACCGTTTGGTAAAGACCAGCCATATAGCATAGAGCAAAGAACCCTCTTTGCAGTGGGAGATGAGAAACAATCCATCTATGGGTTTCAGGGCGCTGAACCAAAACAGTTCAGTGAAATGCAGAAGAAATTCGCCACAAGCGCCAGCCGGGCCAATAAAGATTTTAAATCAATACCGCTCAACCTCTCATTTCGCTCCACCAGTGCCGTTTTAGTAGCGGTCGACAGAGTGTTCGAAAAAGAAGAACTTAGCCGAAGTCTCTCAGCATCCGGCGCTAAAATTCACCACCACGCCCACCGGCAAGAGGATGAAGGGCTGGTCGAAATCTGGGAAACGGAAAAAACGTCCGGCACAGATACAACCGACGCTTTCGACCCGCTTCTTGAAGGAGAGACCGAAGACGCAAGCGGCAAACTGGCAAGAAAAATAGCCAGAAAAATCAAAAGCTGGCTGGATACAAAAGAAAGCCTCCCCTCAAAAGGGCGGCCAATAGAAGCCGGAGACATTCTCATTCTGGTGCGTAAACGCGCCCCCTTTGCCCCCCTCATCATTCAGGCCTTAAAGGCCGAAAACATTCCCGTTGCCGGAGCTGACAGGATTATTATCACGGAACAACTTGCCGTTCAGGATATCATGGCTCTGGGTGATTTTCTTCTGTTACCTGAAAATGACCTCGCCCTGGCAAGCCTGCTGAAAAGCCCCGTATTCAATTTGAATGATGATGATCTGTTTCAGCTCTCTTACAACCGCAAAGGCTCCCTCTGGCAGAGCCTCAGATATTTTGCCAAACGGGAAGAAAGATATAACGAGATCGCCAGCCAGCTCAGCCTCTGGCTTTCAAGAGCGGACATACTCCCACCGTTTGAATTTTTCGCAAACCTTCTGGAAGGGGAAGGCTTAAGGCAAAAATTCATCGCCCGTCTCGGTGCTGTCGCCGGTGATGCGCTGGACGAATTCCTCAACCTTTCCCTTCAATATGACGAACTGGAACCCCCATCACTTGAGGGCTTCCTGCACTGGTTGCGGCGCTCAGGTGCTGAAATCAAACGGGATATGGAAAAGGGCCGCAATGAAGTCAGGGTCATGACAGTACACGGCGCCAAAGGTCTCGAAGCCGACATTGTCTTTCTGCCAGACACCTGCTCAAGCAAAACCGCCAGCGCACAGGAAAGCCTGCTGACAGTCAAAATACCAACGGAACCGGATGACCCGGTTAACAAACGACACAATCAGACCATGCTCTGGTCTTTAAGCAAAAAAAGCCATCTTGCCTCCATCAGCCAGGCTCGAAATGCGATCAAACAGCAAGCAGATGAAGAGCAATTGCGCCTGCTTTATGTCGCCATGACAAGAGCCAGAGACAGACTATACATCTGCGGCTTTGAAGGCGTGCAGGGAAGATCAGCCAATTGCTGGTACAATCTGATAGAAGAGGGCCTCGAACCTCTTTTAAAAGATGTGACATTAAAAGATGGCAGCACCGTTCGCCAGTTGACTTCCGGCAGCGAAGACAAATCACCACCAATCATTACTGACGAAAGTGATCAGGCCCCAATCCCGCCGCTTCCCGCCTGGGCCACAACGCGGGCATTATCAGAACCCGTGCGCACCATTCCAGTTGCCCCTTCCAGCGTCATACCTTATGAAACACCTGAGGATGATGAAGATAAACTCCCCGTAGAACCGGCCCTGCTCAGCCCGCGAAGCCTTGGACAGGATGGTCGCTTCATCCGTGGCCGGCTGGTGCATAAATTGCTTGAATACCTCCCTGATGTGGCCCCCGATCAGCGCGAGAAAGTGGCAAAAACCCTGACCAGCCATCACGGCAGGGAGTTAACTGAAAAACATCAACAAGCCATCATCAGGGAAACTATGGCCATCCTTGAAAATCCGGATTATCAGGACTTATTCGGCGAGCAATCAGCTGCTGAAGTCTCAATCATCGCCAGAATCACACAAAAAAAGCAAGGTGCTACCCCGATACTTTTGCAAGGCCAGATAGACAGGCTGGTAGTGCGTGATAGTGAAATACTGATCATTGATTATAAATCAAACCGCCCAAGCCCCAGAGAGCTATCCGGCGTTGCAGAAGCCTATCAGGCCCAGCTCGCGGCATATCGCATCGCGCTTCGCGAAATTTACCCCAAACACAGGCTAAAGGCGGCCCTTTTATGGACTGACGGCCCCTATCTGATGGAAATACCCTCAGAAATGCTGGATAAATACGAAGCCATATTAAATAAGGAATAAGCACAAAAACATCAGCCAGACGCATGAGAGGGCTTGACTTTATTCAATTCAAACTTACTTTCTAACTGATATGAACAAATTCCGCTCACTTTGAACTTAGCGACAATGAAAGACGCGAGAAAGTAAGTAGTTTACCACTCTTACATAATGCAGAGTGCCAGCGGTAAGCACAATATTTAAAGGATTTAAACAAATGGCGACAATCACCGTCTCAGATGAAAATTTTGAAGCTGAGGTCCTCAACTCGAGCGAACCCGTTCTGGTTGATTTTTGGGCAGACTGGTGCGGCCCGTGTAAGGCGATGGCGCCAGCACTTGATGAAGTCGCCACAGAAATGTCAGGCAAGGTCAAAGTTGTGAAAGTCAATCTTGACGATGGCCCCAATTCATCAGCAAAATATGGCGTACGCGCTGTGCCAACTTTAATGGTATTTAAAAACGGTGAACTGGCCGACACACGAACAGGCGCTTTGCCAAAAAGCTCACTTGAAGATTGGGTCAATTCCCATATCTGAGTGTGTTGAAACTCAATAACAAAAAGCCCGGTTAATGCTGCAAATGCATTGCCGGGCTTTTTTATGATAGCGCGTAGAGCTTCACTAAAACAATTTTAATTGACTTGTTAAGCCGTGAAAATTATTTCAAGACTTATGCTTAAAGACTTATGATTCAAGTCCAATGCCTCAAGATCTATGCTTCAAGCAGTTTCTGTTTCGCAAGCACCTGCCCAGCCAGATAAAGTGACCCGCAAATCAAAATTCGCACGCCTTCATGCCGGCCCGCAGCACTGATCTGTAAAGCTTCTTCAACAGTCGCGGCACTCTCAGATTCAAACCCCATTTCGCAGGCAAAGTCCGCCAGATCATCAGGGTCCATAGCATTCTCTTCGCCTTCGATTGGCACCGCAATCACCTGAGAGGCAAGGCCGATAAATTCATGCAGAAACCCGCGCACATCCTTACCGGCCATCATTCCAATGATGAGGTGCAGCGGGCGTGATACGCGCTCTTCTAAGTCGCCGACAATGTCAGCAAGTACCATCGCTGCCGCCGGGTTGTGCCCGCCATCCAGCCAGAGCTCATCTTCAGCCCGTAAATGGGGGGAATAACTCTGCCCGTCCAGTCGTTGCATTCGCGCTGGCCAGAAAGCCGCCTCCATAGCTTTTGAAAGCGCGCTAACATCAAGCCGGTCACCAAGAATATGTTGCGCAGCCGCCAGAGCCAACCCGGCATTTTCAATCTGATGCTGCCCGGGCAGGTTGCGAGGTAGTGGCAGATCAAGCAACTGCTCAGTTGAGGAATATACCAGCCGCCCCCGCTGTGAAAACACATCAAAATCCCGGCCGCGAATGGTCAGCGGCGCGCCGATATTCGCCGCATGTTGCTCTATGATATCAAGCGCTTCTTCTGTCTGCAGGCCGATAAAACCCGGGCTCCCAGGTTTCAGAATGCCCGCCTTCTCGCGCGCAATCTCCCTGAGCGTACATCCAAGAAACTGAGTGTGGTCATATGAAACAGGGGTGATGATAGTCGCTGCCGGTTTTTCAACAACATTGGTTGAATCAAGCCGCCCACCAAGCCCGGTTTCAAGCAGGCACCAGTCAGCCGCCATTTCTTTAAAGGCAAGAAAAGCCGCCGCCGTCGTAATTTCAAAAAACGTAATGGGCTCATCACCATTAAAGTCTTTGGTCCGCTTTAATACATCGATTAACATGCTTTCCGAAATTGGCGCCATGCCATCTTTAGTTGGCAGATTAATCCGTTCATGAAAGTGAACCAGATGCGGTGAGGAAAACCGCTGCACACGCTCACCATGAGCTTCTAGAATGGCAGTCAGGAAAGCAAGCACAGAGCCTTTGCCGTTCGTACCCGCCACATGCACCACTGGTGCCAGCTCAAGATGAGGGTTCCCCATCCGCTCAAGCAACTGATTGATGCGATCAAGCGAGAGATCAATTAGCTTTGGATGCAGCTTGTGCATCTCTTCAAGATAATGTTCGGAAGTTTTCATAAGCAAGCGGCAGCGTCAGACGTCAGCGTCATTTTTGTCACCAGCCCCGGATTTCGCAGTTTTCGTGTCTGAAGTTGCAACATGCGGAAGATCAGGCTGCTCTGGCAGGGTCTCATCACCATCTTCTAACGAAACTTCAGGTTTCATTTCATCATTGGTGATGTGTATTGAGTTCGCCTCTTCAGCATTCTGCTCATTGGGCAATATTTCATCAGCCACACCGGTGCCATTTAAACCAGCATGTTCCTCAGCTTCAACACTGTCTTCATGGGGAACAGGCTCACGCATCAGAATATGGCAGATAGAAGAAAGTGTCTCCTTCATCTGGTGCCGGTGAACAACCATGTCAACCATACCATGCTCTAATAAATATTCAGCCCGCTGGAAGCCTTCAGGCAATTGTTCGCGAATGGTCTGCTTGATTACGCGCGGCCCGGCAAAACAAATCAGTGCGCCAGGTTCTGCAATATGCACATCACCCAGCATCGCATATGATGCGGTAACGCCGCCCGTTGTCGGGTTGGTGAAAACAACAATATAGGGCAGGTTCGCCTCTCTCAGCCTTTGAACGGCAACCGTTGTACGCGGCATTTGCATCAGCGAGAGAATGCCTTCCTGCATCCGCGCCCCGCCAGAAGCGGCAAACATAATAAACGGCACTTCAAGGTCAACAGCTTTCAGCATCGCGGTAACAATGGCTTCGCCTGCCGCCATGCCGAGTGAGCCACCAAGAAAGTTAAAATCCTGACAGGAGGCAACAACATCCATGCCGTTTAATTTACCAACACCGGATAACACAGCATCCTTCAGATTGGTTTTGGTACGCGCATCTTTCAGCCGGTCTGTATATTTTTTCTCATCGCGAAATTTTAGAGGATCATGTGCCACATCGTTAAAATCAATAACTTCATATTCGCCATCATCAAACAGATGCTTTAAACGAAGCGGTGCGGACATCCGCATATGATAGTCGGAAACAGGCACGACAAACTGGTTAGCTTCCAGATCTTTGTGGAACACCATCTGTCCGCTCTCAGGGCACTTGACCCAGAGATTATCAGGCATCTCCCGTTTCGAGAGAATGTCCTGGATTTTGGGGCGAACAACATTATTAATCCAGTTCACGTTTCACACCTTTCACGTCTCTTAAATACCAATAAACTAAATTTGGCTGTAAAGTTTAGAAATTCAACCATAGCATAACTCTAATAGAGGCCAAAAATCGATTTAATTATCACTAGCCTTAAGATTTAGCCCTTAAGCCCTCATTCTCTTAAGTCCTCAGTCCCTTAAGTTCGGATGCCAGAGGCCAGTTCAGAAATCAGCTTATTTACAGTCTCAACAAGTTCAGATTTCGGCTGACCCTGCTCATCAAGATTTTCTTCAATTGTTCGCACAATAGCTGAACCAACAACAACCGCATCCGCACCGGCAATTTCATCAGTACCAGACACAATTGCTCTGACTTGTTCAGCAGATTTAACACCAAATCCAACAGCAACAGGTAATGAGGTTTTCGTTTTGATCCGGGCAACATTCTGAAGCACATCAGCAATATCAGGCGCGTTCACACCCGTAATGCCGGTCACAGAAACATAATAAAGAAACCCGCTGGTATTCTCCAGCACTTTAGGCAACCGTTCATCATCTGTTGTTGGTGTCGCAAGGCGAATGAAGTTAAGCCCGGCTTGAATGGCTGGCAGGCAAAGCTCTTCATCGGCTTCGGGTGGCACATCAACAACAATCAACCCGTCAACACCAGCAGTCTTTGCATCCTTCACAAACTGCTCAGGCCCGTAATGATAAATCGGGTTATAATAGCCCATCAGAACCAACGGTGTATCATCATCATCTTCCCGGAAACGGCGCACCATGTCTAAAGTTTTCGCCATGGTCTGCCCGCCCGCCAGTGCCCGTTCAGAGGCCAGCTGAATGGCGGGTCCATCCGCCATCGGGTCAGAAAAAGGCATGCCGAGTTCTATAACATCAGCACCGTTTTTCGGCAGTGATTTTAAAATCTCAAATGAGATATCAAGGTTAGGATCACCGGCAGTGATAAAAGTTACCAACGCGCCGCGTCCTTCAGCTTTCAGGTCAGAAAATCGGCGATCAATTCGGCTTGTTATTGTCATTATTCTTTCCAAGAAGTTCTTTACAAAAAATGCCCGGTTTACACAGAGGTAAAACGGGCTAAAAATTACATCTCAACACCAAGATGTTCAGCCACTGAAAACACATCCTTGTCACCGCGCCCGCAAAGGTTCATCACAAGAAGGTGGTCTTTTGGCAATGTGGGGGCAAGTTGCTTAACATATGCAAGAGCATGTGAGGGCTCAAGCGCCGGAATAATGCCTTCTAATTTCGAACACATCTTAAAAGCATCGAGCGCCTCAACATCAGTTGCCGAAACATAATTGACCCGGCCAATATCTTTAAGCCAAGCATGCTCAGGCCCAATGCCTGGATAATCAAGCCCGGCTGAAATCGAGTGCCCTTCAAGTATTTGCCCGTCATCATCCTGCAACAGATAGGTCCTGTTGCCATGCAGCACACCAGGTTCACCGCCATTTAACGAAGCCGCATGTTCATTGCCCTCAAGCCCGCGCCCTGCTGCTTCAACGCCGTAAATATCAACGTCTCTGTCATCAAGAAACGGATGAAAAAGTCCTATTGCATTGGAGCCACCGCCAATGCAGGCAACAAGGCTGTCAGGCAACCGGCCTTCGGCTTCCATCATCTGCTCCCGAACTTCCCGCCCGATTACCGATTGAAAATCTCTCACCATCGCAGGGTAAGGGTGGGGCCCAGCAGCGGTGCCGATGATATAAAACGTGTCATCAACATTGGTCACCCAATCGCGCAGCGCCTCATTCATCGCGTCTTTTAAGGTCCCGCGTCCGGAAGTTACAGGGCGAATTTCTGCGCCAAGCAATTTCATACGAAACACATTCGGGCTCTGGCGTTCAACATCTGTCGCCCCCATAAAAACGGTGCAAGGAAGGTTAAAACGTGCAGCAACTGTGGCCACCGCAACGCCATGTTGCCCAGCACCGGTTTCAGCAATAATGCGCGTTTTTCCCATCCGCTTAGCGAGCAGAATTTGCCCAAGGCAATTATTGATTTTATGTGAGCCGGTATGATTAAGTTCATCCCGCTTAAAATAAATCTTAGCGCCGCCAAGGTGTTCGCTTAACCGCTCCGCATGATAAAGCGCGCTTGGCCGCCCGGCATAATGGGTGAGGAGATAGTTCAGCTCTTTCTGAAACTCAGGGTCCTGATTGGCTTCGTCATAAGCCTGCTCCAACTCAAGAATGAGCGGCATCAAAGTTTCGGCAACAAACCGGCCTCCATATTTACCAAAATGCCCCCGGTCATCCGGGCCATTCATCAAGCTGTTTGCTGTCGTCATTTCAGGCACAATCCTCTAATTCACAAGGTCGATAAACTAAGCTGTTTTCACTGTTTCAATAAATGTTTTTATCAGCCCGGTATCTTTTACACCAACCGCACGCTCTACACCTGAAGAAACATCAACAATAGTCGCTCCGGTCAGAGTTATCGCAGTTTTCACATTTTCGGCGTTTAGACCACCAGAAAGCATAAAGTTTCGCTGTTCTTTCTGACCCGATAAAGCCTCCCAGTCAAATGGAATCCCGTTTCCACCCGGAAGTTCACTGATTTTGGGGTCAGCTTTGGCGTCAAACAGAATAATCTCTGCCATAGGGTAATCATCCGCCAGCAGTGCATCATCCTGTGTTTTAACGCCAATCGCTTTAATCAGCGGGATCTGATAGAGCTTAGATATCTCATCCACCCGCTCCGGTGTCTCACGGCCATGGAGTTGTAAATAATCGGGCGCAACATGGGTTATAATTTCAGCCAATTCGTCATTTGACGCGTCAACAACAAGCGCAACAATTTTCACCCGCCCGCGGGCGAGGTCTGCCAGCTTAGCGGCCTCGGTGATTTCCAGATGTCGCGGGCTTTTCGGAAAGAATACCAAGCCAATAAAATCAGCCCCGGCCTCAATGGCAGTAAGCACACTCTCATCATCTTTCAAGCCGCATATTTTTACTTGCAAAACCATAAGCGCCCTTAAAACAGTTCAGGATATAAGTCTGATAAATACGGAATGAAAAGTCACTTAGGAGAGGGGAGGGCATTTCTCGATTGAGAGGCCATCTCGCGGCTCAGCCGCTCAGCTTCTTTGCGCCACTCTTGCGCTTCAAAACTGCGCTGACGGGCGGCCTTGCGCCATTTGCCCTGACCAAACCAGGAGGCAACACCGCCAAGCAAAACACCAATCATCAGCGCACCAAAGAGATATACAAAAAACGGAGCATCAAGCGCCAGCACCGGGTTTTCAGGTGAAAGAGGGTCAAGCCCCAACCTGACCACATGCCGGTTGCCAACCGCCAGCACGATCAAAAGAACTGAAATAGGTACAATAAGTAGAAATTTAAAAAATCTTTTTAACACTGCACGAGATCCTGAAATTTGTGATCCTGAAGATTAAGGCCTTGTCGCGAATAACCCTGAAAAATAGCTCCATCACACGTATGAGTGTAAACTCAAAAAACGTCAATTATAATACTGATAATACGAATACCAAAAAATTTTCACCAGCAATCAGAAAGGGCGGTAAATCTAAAACTAAAGTGAATAGCTAACAACGCGCTCTCACTCAACCAGCCGCATTATAATCTTCATTCAGGCGCTCGCGAAGTTCCTTGCCTGTTTTAAAAAACGGCACAAATTTTTCTTCCACATTGACCGGTTTGCCGGTTCTGGGGTTGCGGCCTTTGCGTGCCGGGCGGTGTTTGACAGTAAAAGCGCCAAATCCACGCAGCTCAACCCGGCCACCATTCTCAAGTGATTTGATAATTTCATCAAAGATAACATTAACGATTTTATCAACATCACGGTGATAAAGATGTGGATTAGCAGCAGCAATTTTTTGGATAAGTTCAGACTTAATCATTAGAAGTCCCATCTTTTTTTGATCCTTCAGAAATATAATAATACCAAATTTTGGTCACGGACGCCATTTGGAAATTAATCCACCATTCTGGCTGGCACTAACAAGGCCGGATTGCGAATAGCTTTGCACCAGCGCCTGAAAATCGAAACCAAACAATTTAGCAAGATAAATGCTGGCCCGGCCAAAGATTCCGGTTGTTTGTTGTTGCTCTTCTGACCAGTCGATGACAGGCAAATAGCTTGGCACTTTTTTCACTTTTTGTAGCCAGGAAATTGCCTGCTCTTCACTGCCGATCTCGTCAATCAGGCCATATTGCAACGCCTGCCTTCCGGAAAAAATCCGCCCCTGCATAAAGCCGGGAATTTGATCAGGTTGAATGTTGCGCCGCTCAACCACGAGATCAACAAACCATTTATGGCTTTCGTCGATCATATCCTGAGTGAGCGTACGGCCAGCATCATCAAGGGGTTTAAATGGAGAGGGCACAGCTTTCAGATTGCCGCTTTTCATCTCGTTCATGTTGACACCGAGCTTGCCCATCAGATCAGAAACTTCAGCCCACTGCATAATCACGCCGACAGAGCCTGTGATGCTGTTGCCTCTTGCAACAACATGCTCCGCCGCGACACCAGACATATAAGCAGCCGAAGTCGCCATTGTTCCAAACACGGCGACAACAGGTCGGTCTTTGGCGATTTTCCTGAGGTTTGTATAAAGGGCTTCACCGCCGGTGGTCGTACCGCCAGGGCTGTTAAAGCGCACAATCAACCCTTTGACAGATTTATCAGAAGCGATCTGCTTCAGCATCTTCGCCCGCTCTTTACTTTCAAGGATAACACCAGAAACTTCTATTCGCGCGATCTGATCCGTGAGGCCAAGCTTGCTTGCCAGTCTCTTATCAATTGCGATAAACGCCAGAACTGCAATAAAACCAACCAAAATGGTCAGAAAACGCCATTTATTCAGGCGGTTTTTCATGCGTCTGCGGTCAAGGATATATTCTGCCTCTTCAGACATAAGCAACAAACCTTTTTAAGCTTATGAAAATCAATTAACTCTCTGAAAGTTAGTGTAATTCATAAAGGGCAGAGTACGCAACCAAATGCGCACAGAAAGGGTAAAAACTAAGTAAAATTAGTGTGTTCAGGTGTTTTCAGAAATATTCCGCCAACCAATATTGACCTTTTGTATAAAAGTAAATTCCAGAAATCGACAACACTGCCCCCAAACCCATCCGTCGTACCAGGCCCGGATGCCTAGTGGGCATCTGGAGGGCCATCAAAAGAGCGGGCATCTGAAGGGCCATCAAAAAAGACTGCCATCAAAAAAGCGGGCCTTTCAGTCAAGGCCCGCTTTAAAGTCAGTCATAACTGAAAAAATTATTCAGATTTGTTTTCGTCAGTTTCTTCATCATCAGATTTGCCAAGAGCAGCACCAAGAATGTCACCAAGTGAAGCACCTGAATCAGTTGATCCATATTGCGCCACAGCTTCTTTCTCTTCAGCAATCTCAAGTGCTTTGATAGAAAGGTTCATCTTACGGCCAGACTTGTCCATCTGAAGAACAGCAGCATCAAATTTCTCACCAACCTGGAAACGCTCAGGGCGTTGCTCAGAACGGTCACGAGAAAGATCAGCCCGTTTGATAAAGGCGGTGACATCACTGTCAGCCACTTTCACTTCAACGCCGCCATCGTTTACATCAACGACTTCAACGGTAACCCGCTGGCCGCGCTTAAACGAAGAAACGCTGTCAAACGGATCATCTGAAAGTTGCTTGATACCAAGGCTGATGCGTTCTTTTTCAGGGTCAACTTCAAGCACAACGGCTTTCACCATGTCGCCTTTTTTATAATCCTGAACGGCTTCATCACCAGAACGGTTCCAGTCAAGGTCAGAAAGGTGAACCATGCCATCAACTTCACCGTCAAGGCCAATGAACAGGCCAAATTCAGTGATGTTACGAACAGCGCCTTCAATTTCAGCGCCTTTCGGGAATTTCTCAGCAAAGCTGTCCCATGGGTTATCCTGCACCTGTTTCAGGCCTAGAGAGATGCGACGCTTCTGAGGATCAACCTCAAGCACTTTCACTTCAACTTCCTGACTAGAAGCTACAATCTTGCCAGGGTGAATGTTCTTTTTGGTCCAGCTCATTTCAGAAACGTGGATCAGACCTTCAACACCAGGTTCAAGTTCAACAAAAGCACCATAATCAGCAATGTTCGTCACAGTGCCTTTTACAACAGCTTCAATTGGGTACTTATCATTAACAAGTGTCCATGGGTCACTTTCAAGTTGCTTCATACCAAGGCTGATACGCTGGGTATCCGGATTGATACGAACAATCTGCACTTTAATTGAATCGCCAACATTGACGATCTCGCTAGGGTGGTTCACCCGGCGCCATGCCATGTCAGTAACGTGCAGCAGGCCATCAATGCCGCCAAGGTCGATAAACGCACCATAATCAGTGATGTTCTTAACAATACCTTCAGTGGTCTGGCCTTCAGCAAGTTGTGAAACAATTTCCGTGCGTTGTTCAGCGCGGGATTCTTCAAGAACTGAACGACGAGAAACAACGATATTGCCCCGTCTCTTATCCATTTTAAGAATCTGGAACGGTTGTTTCACATTCATCAGCGGGCCGATGTCACGAACCGGGCGAATGTCAACTTGTGAACCAGGAAGGAAGGCAATCGCGCCATCAAGATCAACAGTAAAGCCACCTTTGACTTTATTGAAAATCACACCTTCAACTTTTTCACCAGCTTCATACTTGACTTCAAGACGTATCCAGCTTTCTTCACGGCGTGCTTTTTCACGTGAAAGTACGGCGTCACCAAGCGCATTTTCTACGCGCTCAAGGTAAACTTCCACACTGTCACCAATTTCAAGACCGGCAGGTTGGCCAGCCATGGAAAATTCTTTAAGGGGAACGCGGCCTTCGGTTTTAAGGCCCACATCAATAACAGCTAAATCTTTTTCAAAGGCAACCACAGTGCCTTTAACAACGCTGCCTTCTTCCATAGAGGAAGTTACAAAGGATTCTTCGAGGAGTTGGGCAAAATCTTCTGTTGAAGGGTTTTGCGATGACTCAATTACTTGAGTTGTGCTCATGTATTATGTTCTCTTACGATCAATTGGCTAAATCTGAAAGTCGGATTTGGTTTTTTGGCAAAAATTTTGAGAAAATTTGCGTTTCTTGCCATAATTTTTGCTAAAAAAAATCAACAAACAAAGAAAACAAACTACAAATATAAGTTGCCAAGCCTTAACGCCTGCGCGTTGAGACTTCAGATGCCTAGCCAGGTTAAAGTTAAAATTAAATCTGCTGACTATTAATGACATGCTAAATTAGCAAGTAAAAACAACAACTTAAGCCAAGGTATCGCCCCGACTTAATTTCTAGAAAACAAGATTAAAGAATAATTTAGTTTAAATCTTGTTGTGCCATGGCTTTTTTAACCAATAGAACAGCAGCGTTCATGGCTGTTTCTATATCTAAATTTGTCGTATCTAGCAAGTGCGCATCTTCAGCCTGATGCAACGGAGCAGCACTTCTAGAGCAGTCTCTTGCGTCCCGCCGCTCGATTTCAGCCTGAATATCTTCGAGTTTGACCAAAGGGTCAGTTTGCAGCAGCTCTTTATACCGCCGCCGCGCCCGCTCGGCGACACTTGCCGTCACAAACAGTTTCACATCTGCATCCGGGCAAACAACTGTCGCAATATCGCGTCCGTCAAGTACGGCACCCGGATGTCTTTGTGCAAATTCCCGCTGATAGTTGAGCAATGCATTGCGAACACCAGTCAGCATCGCGACTTTAGAGGCAGCCTCACCAACGCCCGGCTCACGCAAACGTGGATCATCGAGAATATCATCATCAAGCTCTGCGGCAATCCTGGCAACGGTATTTTCCTCAGCAAGGTCGATACCTTCATTAAGAGCTTTCAGGCCAACCGCGCGGTAAAGAGAACCAGTGTCAAGATAATGCAAACCAAAATGCGCGGCCAGTTGGCGGGACAATGTCCCCTTGCCAGAGGCAGCCGGCCCATCAACTGCAATTGTAATCACTTTGGCCAAACCTGCCCCCCAAAAAAAAGAAAAAACTTAACTGAACCTGGCGCCAATTTGCTCCATCAAACCAATAAAGCTTGGGAAACTGGTCGCAATGATATTTTTATCATCCACCACAATCGGCTCTTTTGCAGCCAAACTCATCACCAGAAAACTCATCGCAATCCTGTGGTCCATATGTGTTTTGATAAAGCCGCCTCCTTCAACCGAGCCGGCCCCATGCACAATCAGGTCATCACCAACAATATCAGAACTGACAGAACATGCCTTAAGTCCGTCCTGTGTCGCCGTCAATCGATCACTTTCTTTAACCCGCAGTTCATTAAGTCCCTGCATTTTTGTTGTGCCAGTGGCAAAAGCCGCAAGGCAGGCCAGCATAGGATATTCATCAATCATCGAAGGGGCACGCTCTGGCGGCACGTCCACTCCTTTGAGCTGACTGGATTTGACCCGAATATCAGCAATCGGCTCACCGTTAGAAATCCGCTCATTTTCAAAACTGAGATCGGCACCCATTTCCTTTAATGTTTCATAAAAGCCAATGCGTGTCGGGTTTACCAAAACCCCTTCAATGGTAATGTCAGAACCCGGGCAGATGAGAGCCGCAGCCGTTAAAAACGCCGCCGAACTCGGATCACCGGGAACGGTCACTGGCGCGCCCACTAACTCAGCTTCACCCTTCACTGAAATGAGCTGCCCCGCATCCTGGCTATCTGATGCCGCTTGCGGTTCAACTGTCACCTCAGCACCAAAATAAGTCAGCATCCGCTCGGTATGATCGCGGGTGGCTTCTGTTTCAAAAACGGAAGTAACGCCGGGCGCAAACAAGCCCGCGATCAGAATGGCTGATTTCACCTGCGCGGAAGGAACAGGAAGTTTGTAACTGATCGGCATGAGCCGTTCCGGCCCAAAAAGTGTCAGCGGCAGGTGGTCAAAGTCCTCATGCCAGTTGAGGCCCATTTCATGCAAAGGGTCCATCACCCGCGCCATAGGCCGGCGAGATAAGCTGTCATCACCAACAAAGCGCGCCTCAAACTGGTGCCCGGCAATCACCCCCATCATCAGGCGGGCAGCGGTACCGGAATTACCAAAGTCAAGTTGGTTCGATGGAGCAGAAAGGCCGCCAACTCCATTGCCGCGAATTTTCCAGTGTCCTGTGCCTAGATGTTCGACAGAGACCCCCATGTCAGCAACCGCCTTAGCCGTTGCCAGAACATCTTCAGCCTCAAGCAGACCATGGATCTCAGTTTCACCTGTGGAGAGAGCCCCAAAAATTACCGCCCTGTGCGAAATGGATTTATCACCAGGAACTTGGACTGTGCCCTTGAGGTTTTCAGATTTTAAGCCAGAGAGTGATTGTGTCATAAGGAATGTGTGCCGGTTTTATCAGGATTTATGGGTTAAAGAGCAGATAAGCATATACGTGGCGAAGCCGATTTCGTCCAGTTGAAATGGCGAATTGCCATACAACAGCGTAAAAAATAAAGAGAGATAAGGAATTTTTTTGTAAAACCGGTTAAAACAGCTTTGACAGAGACCTTAGAAACATGCCATGCAGTTTGTCTTGATTTAAAATTACCTGTTCGAGGGCATAGTATGGCTGACAAAGCAAAACGTGGAACAAAGCGAGCATGCGGTGGTTGTGGTGCAAAATTCTATGATCTGAATAAAGATCCTGCAATTTGCCCGATGTGCGAAACAGTCTTCGAAATTAAGAAAACTGAACCAAAGCCGAAAAAAGAACCGGTTAAGGAAGAAAAGCCCAAGCCGAAGCCAGATCTGGAAGATGCAGATACTCTGCTTGAGGGCGAGGATGATCTTATCGATATCGATGATGATGATGAAGAAACCATTGCATCAACAGATGATGATGATACCTTCCTTGAAGTTGACGATGATGAATCTGAGACAGCCGTGAGCAGCATCCTGCCGACAAGTGGCGTCTCGAAAGATGACGAAAGTTAAGTTAGGCGAATTTGGGCTTGCATTTTTCAAAACGAAGCCCTAATAAAACGGACTAATCAAACGGCTTCTCAACAAAGCCATTTGAAGCACTAGCAAAAAGACAACGGTATACCGGTCGGCAAATCGCCCACCATCGTACCAGGCCCGGTTGCTGTGCGGATGCTAAGTAGGCATCTGAAGCACCACAAGAAAGCGGGCAACCTGAAGGCGCACTATAGCGCCGGTTGCTAGTGGGCAAGCTGAAGGCGCACTAAAAGGCCGGTTGCTAGTGGGCAAGCTGAAGGCGCACTAAAAGAGTGCAACCTGAAGCGCAACAAAAATGGGGCCATAGCTCAGTTGGGAGAGCGCGTGGATGGCATTCACGAGGTCGTCGGTTCGATCCCGTCTGGCTCCACCATTTTTTAAAATCAGCAATTATATCAGCTACCGTTTGCGCACAATGAACTGAGTAACGGAGCTTAAGCCGTTATGATATTGCCCTTCATGAACTTCTCGCTCAATCTCCTGCGCCACAATCAATTGAAACTCCTGAAAAGCAGTCATTAATTCTGATAGTGGAACCAGATGTGAAATATCTTGAGGGCCACCAGTGTCAAATTCAAGCTGACCGGGGTTATAGGCTTCGAGAAGAAACAGCCCACCGACCTTTAACGCCGCACGGATTGATTGATAAAGGTGAGGGCGCAAGGTTTCAGGTAGATGGCAGAAAATAGAGACGATGCCATTCCACTTGTCTATGCCTAAGTCAAATTGACTCAAATCGGCTATTTCATAGGGGAACAGCACATTATGCTTTTCGGCCAGCTCCCGGGCTTTGTCTCTGGCAGCATATGAGAAATCCACAGCATGAACGTTGATGCCATAGCGCGCCAGATAAACACCGTTTCTTCCCTCCCCTTCTGCCAGACTTAAAATATCATCACCGGAATTAAATAACGAAAGATGCTTACGCAAAAAGTTGTTTGGCTTTTCGCCATAAGCATAATTTCGGTCGAGATATCGTTCATTCCAAAAAGCGGTATCAGTGAAATTGTCAACCATTTGATCCTCATTTTAGTTGATTGGTATATGAGAGTTTAATAGCTTACCACTTCAAGTTAACTTGAGGTCAAGAGAGGAATTGACAACATGATGGTAATTTCTGAGGTGGCCAAATTATCCGGTCTGCCAGCCTCAACCTTAAGATATTACGAAGAAAAAGGATTGATTGCATCCGTGGGCAGGCGCGGTCTGAGCCGGTTATTCGACCAGGATATTATCGAACGCTTGTCGCTAATAGCGCTTGCGCGTTTTTCCGGATTCTCACTTGATGAAATCGGTACAATGATATCTCCAGAAGTAAGGCAGCATATTAAAAGAAAAAAGCTGGCAGAAAAAGCAGAAGAGCTGGATCAGAAAATTCACAAACTCACAGTCATGAGAGACGGCTTGCGTCATGCCGCAAAATGCAAGGCACCATCCCATATGGAATGCCCCAAATTTCAGCGGTTAATCCGTTTGGCCGGCAAAATGCAATCGAAAAACAAAAATCTGTCAGTGTAATTTGCCTCATCCATGGAGGTCGAATGAGGCGGTGAATGTGACCACGCTAAAAGGAAATCATAGCCAAGTTGCATTGTGGCTTCTGATTTTTACCATTCTGCGATAAAGTTTCAAACACCCTCCCCAGATTTAAGGGCCGTTCTTGACGGAGCGGCTGAACATTATCGTTTTGTCGAATAATAAAGTGGTTCAACAGCAATATGGTTCACTTTGTTGTATGGCATCGTATATTGAAAACCAAGCGGAGAGCAGGATGGTCGACAAGTTAAAGGTTGAAGCCGAACTCAGACAAATTCTTGAGGACTGGAAAAATGCTTTTGTAAATAAGGATATCGATGGGCTAACCAAGGCCTATATGCCTGATGTGATCATGTTTGATGTCAAGGAGACATTTAAAGGCGTCGGCGCTATTCGGGTGTTATGGGAAGTCGCCCTGCCGCTTGTTTCTATCAAGCCTGAATCAAGACATGAAGAACTGAAATTTGATATCGGTGATAATATAGCACTCGTTTCGGGTTATTTTCAGATGATATCAGAGAATGACGGACCAGGCCTGCGTGCACGTATCACCATATGTTTCAGGAAAACAGAACAGGAGTGGAAGATCTTTCACGAGCATTTTTCACTGCCTTACAATTTTGAAACAGATCAGATCGAGCTGGAGCAACATTAATACCGGCCCTCATACGTTGAAAAATTCCCATTGAGCCATTTCTGTCTATGAGCTATTGATAGCACTCCCGGACGAGACGCGCCGTACCCGGTCAGGACAAGACGACGCCTTTTTTTAAATTCTAAATAAAGGAGTTCATCATGTCACTTGCATGGGGTTATCTTATTTTAGCAGGATTATTTGAAGTCTGCTGGGCCGTTGGCCTTAAATACACTGAAGGCTTCACCAAACCACTGCCGACAATCTTCACAATTGTTACTTTAGCTCTCAGTATGTATCTGTTGGCCAAAGCCGTGCAGACAATCCCGATCGGCACAGCCTATGCCATCTGGGTCGGCATTGGTGCGCTGGGCGCTGTCACACTGGGTGTAATTCTGTTTCAGGAACCACTCTCAGCTTTAAGAGTTCTGTTCGTCACCCTGCTGCTCATCTCCATCATCGGCCTGAAGATGACATCTTCATGATGAGTACCTCACTCTACAGCCTCACTGCAGCGCCTTGTCCAGTGCGGCTTTATAGCGCTCAAAATCTTCCACTTGCGGCAGATGCCCAAGGCCTTCGAGCTCTATAAGTCTGGCAGACGGGAGACGAGATAAAACCTCGCTGCCAAGCCGGTCATAGCGCCCAAGTTCGCGGGTCACGCCGTCACGCTTCCATCCACGCCCCGGCCCGGTCCTGTCTCTTGTCCCAAGAATGAGCACAACGGGAACCTTGATGTTCTGAAACTCAGTGATCACAGGCTGCGTAAAAATCATGTCATATGTCAGGGCATTATTATGAGCGATCAAGTCTTTGTCTGGCCCTTGAATCAGCCCGATCAGAAAATGCGTCAGGGCTTCATATTCTGGCGTCCATTTGCCATCATAATAATTTTTAGTCTGGTAAGCGATCACCCCGGCGGCCGTCTTCTTTTTCTCGATCGAATGAAAAAATGCAACATCTTTATAGTTCACATACTCAAGATAGTTTTCCAGCCCGATCGGGTTCAGCAAAATCAGTTTTTGAGTTACCTCAGGGTAAAGCAGGGCAAACCTGCTGGCCAGCATTCCCCCCATTGAATGCCCCATGATGATGGATTTCTCTATGCCGAGTTTCTGCATCAACCCTTTGGTATTATTTGCAAATGCTGCAAATGAATACTGATAATCAAGCGTTTTGGTTGATTTGCCAAATCCGATCTGATCCGGCATCAGCACACTAAAACCAAGCGAATTAAGATAACGCGCCGTCCCCTCCCAATAGGCCCCGTTAAAGTTTTTGCCATGCAGCAGGGTAACAACAGGTTTTTCACTCTTGCCTTTTAAAAACATATAAGCCATTTGCAACGTCTGCCCCTGGCTTTGAAATTCATGCGTCTTTACCTCAAACGGGTATTTGTACTCAGTCAGCCGGGCATCATAAGAAAGGACTGAAAGGTCGGATTGATCTTTGGCACTCACATTCGAATGGCCAGAAACAAGCAAAACAAAACACAAAAACAAACGCAGCATCAATCAGTCCTTCATATGTTGGAAAACAGTTAGAATTCATTCAGCCGTTCACGCTGGGCGCCGATAGTCCGTAAAGCTCACCATCAATGCCGCAACTGATAAGGTTGCCATTGAGGTCGACGAGATAAAACTCATACATTCCCCAAGGCCTCAGTTCTTTGCCTGTGAGCCGCGGGATATCAGCCGAGGGCAACCCGGCTTCTGACCACCGCTCAAAAATCTCATCAAATTCATTTTTATCTTCAAAACGGATATAGCAACTGAAATTGGACGCGGCCGGGGTAAGGTCTTTATCAGGCCAGAAATGGATCTCGGCTTTTTTAAAAAACATGATCAGATAAGGTGTCGGCTCTTCATATTTCCGCCCAAGCGAAAAACCAAGTTTAAGATAGAACTCAATTGTGTCATCAAGATTTTTGGCGGGCAATTGGGGAATGGTCTGCATAATCACAAAATCCTCCTCTTCCAAAATTACGAGTTACCGTTAGTTAAGAGGTTTTCACCAAAAAACAACAGGCACCCATCCTCATCTTTCACATGAAATTCCCTCATCCCATAAGGCTGGTCAAAAGGAGCCCTGACACGCCCCTCGGCAAGGGAAGATAATTTATCCGCCAGCGATTGATAAAGCCGGTCGACCCCCTTCACCCAGAGATAAACACTGATATGATATTTGCTCGCTTCAAGCGATGCCTCATCATCCGTTTGCAAAAGATGCAGCGCAGCCTCACCATGCTTTATGGTCGCAAATGAAAGGTCATCAGCAACAAAGCCCCGCTCAAACCCAAGCACATCCTCATAAAAAGCAAGGCTCGCATTCATGTCCTGAATTGGTAAAATAGCCACAGCATCTTCAATTAAAACTTTGCTCATCACTAAACACCTTCTTAGACCTTAACTTTCAACACCGTTCCATTGAAACTCGCCATTTGGCCCAAGTTTGGCAAAAGGGTTATAAGCCACTTCAAAAAGATGCCCGTCCGGGTCAGTAAAATAACCTGAAAACCCGCCCCAGAAAACTTTCTCAGCCGGTTTCTGAATGGTGCCACCAAGTGCCTCAACCTTTTCCAAAAGCGCCAGCACATCAGCTTCGCTGCGCACATTATGCGCAAGCGCTATATTTGAAATGCCAGTACCCTTCATCGGCACATTCGCCTCATCGGCTAATTTTTCAGTTGGAAACAGGCCAATCGCCATTGAATGGAGGTCATAAACCACAATCTCTTCTGATGGTTGGCCTGAAGCAGCCTTCCACCCAAGTCCGTCATAAAACGCTTTCGCACGTTTCATATCTGCCACCCCAAGAGTGATTAAACTCAACCGCTGTTCCATAAAAAACTCCCGCAAATGATTGACCATAGGATTTTGACAATAGAATGATACGCACCCGATTGTCACCGTTTAACCGATCAGAATTTTCAGATAGAAATGAGAAAGTTAGAGCAGGTTGAGAAATCCCTGTTCATGAGCAAGAAGCCATTCCTTACGGTGCAACCCGCCACCATAACCAACCAGCTTGCCATCAGAGCCAATCACCCTGTGGCAGGGAATGATAATTGAAACCCGGTTCATCCCATTGGCAGAGGCAACGGCGCGAACGGCCTTCGGGTTGTTGATATTCAAAGCCTGCTGTTTATAAGACCGCGTCGTGCCATAGGGAATGGTGAGCAATTGTTGCCAGACCTCAAGTTGAAACGGCGTGCCAGGCGTGTGAAGCGGCACAGTGAACTCTTTTAACTGCCCCTCAAAATAGCTGGTCAGTTCCTGTCTTGTTTGCTTTATGATGTCAGATTGCCCCGGCAGGATCACCGCACTAAGCCGCTTTTGCAAATCCTGCAGTTCGCTTTCCAGCATGCGCCGGTCCGTAAATTCCAGCAGGCACAAGCCTTGCTTTGTCGCTCCCGCGATCATAGGCCCTATTGGGGTGGTAAAACGCTCAAAAACTATTTTTGTTCGCTTAGTTTTTCCGTTTTTAACAGTCGCCGGCTGCGTACCGATCACAGCTTTAAAGCGCGTGTTAAACCCACTAAGGCTTTCATAGCCGGCATCAAACGCCATGTCTGTCACCCGTTCGCCTGAAGCCAGCCCCTCATAAGAAATGTTCAACCTGAGCATCCGCTGATAAGCCTGAAATGTCATATGATGATGTCTGTTAAACCAGCGCCGGACCTTTTCCGGCTGCAAACCCATGTCCCGCAAATCCTGATCACGGATCGGCTCTGTCGGGTTGGCGCTGATCTGCCGTAGCAACTGCGCAATTTCTTCAGGTGTTTCATCCGGGAGCTCAAGCGGCTTGCAACGTTTGCAAGGCCGGTACCCATGTGCAAGCGCCTGCTTGGCATCAGTAAAAAACTCAACATTTTTCCGAAGCGGCAAACGGGCAGGGCAGGTCGGGCGGCAGAAAATTGACGTGGTTTTCACTGCAACAAACAAACTACCATCAAACGAGGCATCATTTTGTGATATCGCTTGATAATATCTCTCGAAATTTTCAGCCATTGCCTGCCGGTTGGTTCTGGCCTGCCCGAAAGGAACAACAGGGTTTTCAGTGCCGCCATCTTCGAATAAATCGCGCATCTTCACCTCACAATTCACCCGCAATTTAGCAAGAGGTTATCTCATTGTTTGAAAATGCGGCTACCGAAAACTGAACATCAATGTCAAATAATATAGGATAAAATGAACGAAAAGCTCAATTGAGATAAATAGCGTGACCAGTGTCTCTATCAGCCCAGTTTTTCATTAATGAGCGCAACTGTCTCTTTCACACCGTAAAGTTCGACAAATGACCCAAACCGCGGTCCCTGAGATTGCCCCAGTAACACTTCATAAAGCGCCGTGAACCAGGAACGAAGTGGCTCGAATTCAAACTCTTTGCCAACATCAAACACAATCTGCTGCAAACCCTGCCCATCAAGCTCAGCATCTGCGGCTTCAAACCGATTGGCAAGCTCGGCAATCGCTGCGTGCTCTTTTTCTGTCGGCGCGCGAAAAGTTTTGGTCGGCGCAACAAACTCATGAAAATAATTGATCGCATAACCAACCATCCGGTCAAGCTCCGGGTGGCTCTCTGGAGTCGCATCGGGCGCATAACGTTTGATAAAGCCCCACAGCACCTCAGGCTCAGATGCATTTGAAGCAGAAACAAGATTTAATAATAAGTTATACGATATCGGCAATTGCCCTGAAGGCACTTCACCACCATGAATATGCCATGCCGGGTTAACCAGTTGGTCCTTGGGGTCCTGCTCAGAAAATTTGGTCGCAAATGTGAGGTATTCATCCACATTTTTAGGGATCACATCAAAATACAAACGTTTCGCGGTTTTTGGTTTTTGAAACATAAACAGCGAAAGACTCTCCGGGCTGGCATAGGTCAGCCATTCTTCAATCGTCAGGCCGTTACCTTTCGATTTTGAAATCTTTTCACCCTTCTCGTCGAGAAACAGTTCATAGTTGAACCCTTCAGGTGGTTGCGCTCCAAGTGCCTTGGTAATCCGGCTTGAAAGATGCACACTGTCAATCAGGTCTTTACCCGCCATTTCATAAGCAACACCAAGTGCCGCCCACCGCATGGCCCAGTCAGCCTTCCATTGGCATTTCACATGCCCACCCGTCACAGGGGTGGTCATCTCATCACCAGTTTCAGGGTCTGCATATGTAATTGTCCCGGCTTCAACATCGCGCGCAATCATTGGCACTTGCAACACTTTGCCTGTGTTGGGGCAAAGCGGCAAAAACGGCGAATAAGTCGCCTGCCGCTCACCGCCAAGCGTGGGGAGGATAATATCCATCACCTTGTCATAATTTGCCAGCATGGTCAGCAGTGTTTCATCAAACTGGCCGGATTTATAACAGCGAGTTGCTGAAAAAAATTCATACTCAAACCCGAACTGATCAAGAAAGCTTTGCAGGCGGGCGTTGTTATGCGCCGCAAAACTATCATGCGTCTCAAAAGGGTCTGGCACAGATGTCAGCGGTTTATCAAGATGCTTGGCAAGCAACTCTCCATTTGGCACATTGTCCGGCACCTTGCGAAAGCCGTCCATATCATCAGAAAAGCAGATCAGCCTGGTTTTGATTTTATCTTCCGTCAACACGCGAAACGCATGCCTGACCATGGATGTGCGCGCCACTTCCCCAAAAGTGCCGATATGCGGCAGGCCAGAAGGGCCATAACCGGTTTCAAATATCACGGTTTCTGGTGGCGAAACCTGCTTGCTAAGCCGTTTCACAACTTTGCGGGCTTCTTCAAAGGGCCAGGCTTTGCTGTCTTCTGCCAATGCTTTTAATGCACCATCACTCATGATTATTTTTAAAACCTTCCAAGTTATCAATTAAACTGTTTTTTAAGCTTCATATCAGTCTCCATTTGGATAAGAACCGGATGACCAGAGACTGAGAAACTGCGACCCTATGTGAGCCACTCTAAATCGTCAATCCCACACTTGCGCAATCGTCAATCTCACTCATATTTGAAAATTATGCCACAAGTCCTGTTTTACTCGACGCGAACAACTTCATCAGTTAAAACATCCCTTGTTCGATATCGAAAACGCAAAGGAGAACCTCGTGGCGCTAAATTTATCTATTCATGAAGCCCTGATTTATACCATGCTGACCATGTCAGGTGTTGATAGCGAGATCTCAGACGCGGAACTGGAGCGAATTGGCGCAATCGTAAAAAATCTACCCGTCTTTGAAGGGTTTGACATTGAACAACTCACAGCAACCGCAACAAAATGCGGGGACGCACTGGGCGAACAAGATGGCCTCAATCAGGTTCTGGCTGCCATTGCCTCAACTGTTCCCGTAAAACTCCATGAAACGGCCTATGCTCTTGCGGTTGAAATCGCCATTATTGATAGACGCATCGAAAAAGAAGAAATCCGCTTCCTGCAAATGCTGCGCGATTGCCTCGGCCTTGATAAACTAACCACCGCCGCCATAGAACGCGGCGCCAGAGCCAGACACAGAAAAGTCTAGCCAATCCACAAACCCCTCCATCGTACCAGGCCCGGTTGCTTTGTGGGCAACGGAAGGGCCATCAAAAATGAGCTCAACCCCCACCGTCGTACCCGCGCCGGTTGCTGGTGGGCAACCCGAAGGCGCACTAAAAGAGTGGGCAACAGAAGGGCCATCAAAAATGAGCTCAATCCCCACCGTCGTACCAGGGGCGGATGCCATGTGGGCATCTGAAGCCCCGTCAAGAGAGAGGGCATCTGAAGCCCCATCAAAAAATCCCGCCTCAAAACCACCAGCTATTTCAAACTCACATTGCCATAAACGGCCAGATTGAGAAATGACTCCGTGCTGGTTTTCGAAAGGTCAGGACCATAGGGTTTCTCCCGATCCATCGCCCTGATCGCGCCATTGCTACTGCCGGAAATCATATTCGTCGCAATCAGCACATAGCCGGCTTCATTGTGGCTGGAAACCCCGATCCCGATGGACGACTTGCGCACCAGATTATTATTGGCCGTGACCTGTCGCACATATTTATCAAAGCCGATGCTGATGCCAACCCCGTCGACGTCTTCAATCACATTGCCGGTCACCATACTGTCAGCTTCAACAGCAATGCCGATCGCAGCAACCCCTTTGCGTTTCTGAAGGTTGCGAATGAGATTGCCAGAAGCCGTAGCCAGCCGCCCGCCTTCATTAAAATTCGTAATGGAAATGCCAACATGCGCTTTATCAACCAGGTTATTGGAAATGACCGCCCCTTCAAAACCAAACTCGGCATAAAGCGCAACCTCGCCAAGGTCAAAGCAGCTGTTATTCAGAATTTGCACATTATCACCGGCATTATTGCGCACCGCAGAAAATACACACGATCTGATCACATTATTTGAAACAACCACATTGCCAGCACGGAACACATTGACTCCATTGCCGTTTTGCCCGGTGCCCCCTGCTTCTGCCTTGATGCGCTCAATCCGGTTCTGGGCAACAAGGCTGCCGTCATAACCCTTTGTTGTCCGCCAGATCAGAATGCCGTTATTGCCGCAATCCGTGACTTCATTATGGGTCACTTCAAGCCCGGTTGCATCAATCGAGTAGAGCCCCGTCACGCCGCATTGCTGAATTTTTGAAGCCCGAACAGCCCCAGAGCAGCCCTCAAGTGAAATGCCATTCTTCAGGCTGTTTTTCACCTCGCAGTGGCTGATAAGAACATCAGAACTTTCCCTGAAAGAAAGCAGCCCATCAGCAATATCACCAATGAACCCTTGTGAACCACCATCAATGACCAGATGCTCAAGCGTAACACCACTCACTTTTTCACCGCGAACAAACCCGGCCCCACCCAAAAACCGTAAGATCGTTTGCCCGTTCACCCCCTCAATATGAGTACCAGATCGCACTGTCAAAGGGCCGGAAAGATAAACTCCGCCAGGCAAACTGAGACGCAGCTTTTTCTCAAAAGCCAGGTCAATCGCTTTTTGTAAAAGAGCCGTCTGATCTTTCTTGAGAGAAGGTGCAAGACCGATCTCTGATAAATTGAGTGAGGTATTATTCAGCGAAGCGGCCATAACATCATCAGGTGATGCGACCAAAGCGGCTCCAGCTATCAGCGGGGCGGCCCCAAAAACCACGTCTCGGCGGTTAACAACCATTAACAAATACCTTAAGAAAAAATGTGAAACTGTCTCTATATATGACTTTTTACTGGTTTATTAACCATTATAAAACCGTTTTCCGGCTAATTTCATCATATTTGCTTAATATTTTTTTATGAGAGAGGAGTTGTCAGTAAATGAACACTCTTTCTACTGACAAAGTTGAGAGTTGCGAATGAGCGTTGAGCAGGTTGATACTCAACAATTAATGAAGAAGATAAAACTCTTTGAAGCCATTGTAAATCGTACACAGGACGGCATCTTAGTATTTAATCATCTTGGCGAAGTCATCTATGGCAACGCTGGCGCTGGTCACTACCTGGGCATCGCACCTGAAAAGCTGCGCGGAAAACCGCTTTCAACGTTCATCCCCATAGAAAAACGCGAAAAACACCAGATGCTGGTTTCGCTGTTTGGTGAATCAAAAGAAACAAGACAAAATCATTATGACTGGAATGAAATTCAGTGCCGACGCATTGACGGATCACTGTTTCCGGCGAAAATCACCATTCATAAATATAACATTTCAGAAAAAATGGTCTATATCGTCTCTATCAGGGACATGACAGAATTTGCCAAACTCGAAGCTGAAAAACACGCTGCTGAAATTCGCCTGTTTCAGGCCGAGCAGCAAAAGAAATGCTCAGCTTTCACACTACAGGCCAATATGGAAAAAGCGATCACACAGATCGCCAAAACGGCACAATCCGTCAAGGATACCAAAAGCAACCGCTATGTCGACGAGCAGATGAACTCTATCATGCAAAACGCCTTTACGGCGATCAGTCTCAGTCAGAAAGCGGTGTTTTTCTCAGACCCTGGTCGCCGGTCCGAGCAACTCAACCTGGTTGATCAGTCATTATACGGCTCGATTGAACGCTCAAGAGTGATCGTACAGGCTCAGATCGGCAAAAAAGATATCGCCATAGAATGGGAAGTTCCAGAATCTGCCAGAGGATATAAACTTCAGGATTGTCAGCGCATTGAACAGATCATGTTTAACATTATTGAAGATGCGGTGAGTAATATTAAAACAGGTCAGATATCCGTACACTTGGAAGAATTGCTAATCGAAGATAATGAAAACCTGCAAATCAATTTCACCTGCAAAAGCCCGCATTTTGGCATTCCTCAGCACACAATGGACAGAGTGCTGAACGCATCCTCAATGCGAGCAGTCCCTAAAGATTCAGAATTGAAAAATGACGGCAAATGTCTGCGCCTGGCAAAATTCCTTGTTGAAAAGAACAACGGCAGCATGCGCGTTGTCACCCACCCGATAAATGGAACGCAGATCTTCATCCATCTGAAAGAGCCGTTATTAAAAACGGTAGCCAACAAAGTCTCAAACCTTGCTGAAAAGCATGACAACAAAAATGAAGAACCAAAAGTCGAAGAAAAACAGATAGATAACGAAGCATCACTTAACGAAAAACCTGATAAAATTCAAACCGTCGCCATCTGACAGGAAATTATAAATCCTCAACGCTCAAATCAAATTAACAGCCCAGGTCGTTAATATTAAAACCGTGTTTATCAGTTCATATTAGAGCCTCAGGTAAAGTTAGCTATCAGTTATTAAGCTCGTTATGTATTGTCTCAGCCGCCAGGCTAGCGGTTAATTCACCCGCTCTCACCTGCCCCTCTAATTTAACAATCAGCTCGGCTATTTTCGGGTCATCCTGCAATCGTGCCAGCACCCGGGCTTCCACCATATCATGCATCCATTTAACAGCCTGTTCACGCCGCTTTTCATCCCACTCACCGCTTTTTGATAATGCATCATGATGCGCCAGTATCTTTTCCCAGAGCTGATCCAGCCCATCGCCAGTAAGTCCTGAAATCGTTATGACCGGCGGTGACCAGTTCTTGCTTTGCGGGGTTAAAATATGTAGTGCCGCCCGGTATTCTGAAGCCGCCGCTTTGGCCCGCATAATATTCTCGCCGTCAGCTTTATTCACCGCAATCATATCAGCGATTTCAAGGATGCCTTTTTTGATCCCTTGCAGTTCATCTCCCGCCCCCGGCAACATCAGACAGAGAAAAAAATCTACCATAGACGCAACTGCCGTTTCAGATTGCCCAACACCAACAGTCTCCACCAGAATCACATCAAACCCGGCCGCTTCACAAAGCGCCATGGTTTCACGGGTTTTTTTCGTCACCCCGCCAAGTGTGCCGGAAGTCGGCGAAGGGCGAATGAAGGCATTGGGGTCAACACTTAAATTCTGCATCCGGGTTTTGTCACCAAGTATCGAACCACCTGAAAGTGAAGAGCTTGGGTCAACGGCAAGCACCGCAACTTTTTTGCCAAGCGACGTCAGAAAGAGCCCAAGGGTTTCAATTGTGGTTGATTTACCAACCCCCGGCACCCCGGTAATGCCGATGCGTAAGGCCTTGCCGGTGGCTGGCAGCAATTTCATCAATAGCGTCTGAGCCAGCATTTGATGTTCAGCTTTATGGCTTTCAACAAGTGTGATGGCTCTTGCAAGTAGCGTCCGGTTTGAGGCAACAATCCCGGCTTCAAGCTCATCAATGGTAGGCGTTTTTTGATTCATTCTCTAGTTAGATCCTTAACTGCCAGGCATTTCAATAACATTTGGGAGGTGTTCTGTATGGGAAAAAACAGAAAACAACCCTCAAAACCAGTCGGTTGAATTAATATCACAACAAAAGAAACATAGAGAAGAAATGACGAATTAGGCTTTAAATTTTGTCATAATCCCCATACATAAAGAGAATAATTTCAACAAAAATCAATTGGGATACAATAATATATGTGGACGATGGATGAAGAGAAAATAAGAAAAGGGGCCACATCACGCGGCGCCTACAGCCTCCTCTCAGCTGTTTCGTTTCTGGAAAGTGCCATCCTCCCCTTGCCGGTTGATGCGGTTTCAATTCCAATGATGATCGGCGCGCCCTCAAAGGCCTTCAGGGTGGCAAATGTCGCCCTCATCACTTCGGTCCTTGGTGGTTTGCTTGGCTACCTGATTGGTTATCTGTTTTTTGAAGAATTTGGCGAAAAGATCATCACCTATTACGGCCTGGCTGAGCAATTTGCCGAATTCCAGCAAACCGCGAAAGATGATTGGTGGAAAGCCGCTACCGCCATCTTCATCGCCGCCATTACGCCAATTCCATTTAAACTAGTCTGCATCGGTTCAGGCGTCATGAACATCAGCCTGCCTTTGTTCATTGCCGTCGCCATGGTCGGTCGCGCCATCCGGTTTTATTTCTTTGCCATCGCCTTTAAATATCTGGGCGCCCATGTCCGTGACTTTGCCCTGCGGCACTTAAAACTGGTCGGCTTTCTCGCCCTCCTCATCATGATCCTCGGCTTCGCCAGTGTTTACTGGATATAGAGTGTCGAATGAATCCAAGTGTACGTAAAAGACATGAGGAAAATCTGTGAAGATACCTATTTGAAATAGGCCACAAGAAACTTTTTATAAACGTCAGTGAGCTGCGCCATATCATCAAGCGAAACATGTTCATCCACCTGATGAATGGTCGCGTTAGATAAACCAAGCTCAACCACCGGGCAGATGTTTTTAATAAACCGAGCATCTGATGTGCCGCCAGAGGTTGAAAGCTCTGGTTGAGCGCCAGTCACTTCAAAGACAGCCTTTGTCAGTAACTCGATCCACTCTCCAGGCTCTGTTAAAAAACAATCAGCCGAGCAGTTTGTTTTTAACTGATACTCAAGCTCACTGCCAGCAAGCGCGCCGTCAATCTTTTGCCGAAGCAGCGTCTCAAGACTTTCAGCCGTAAAACTGTCGTTAAAGCGAATGTTAAAATGACACTTAACTTCAGAAGGAATGACATTAACCGTTTCATTGCCAACATCAACCGTTGTCACTTCAAGGTTAGAGGGGAGAAAATGCGATGTCCCATTGTCAAGCGGTTGCTGCTTGAGGGCGACAAGAGCTTGCGCCATCCCGTCAATCGGATTTAAAGCCAGATGCGGGTAAGCCACATGCCCCTGTTTCCCGGCAATGGTCAGCCAGCCATGCAAAGACCCCCGTCGGCCAATTTTAATCGCTTCACCCACTTTGCTGGGGTTTGTCGGTTCCCCGACAATCGAATGACTGGGTGTGATATTTTTCGCCTTCAGCCATTTCAGCATTTTCACAGTGCCATTGATCGCAACCCCTTCTTCATCCCCGGTAATCAAAAAAGAAATCGTGCCTTTAAACTTATTTTCTTGAAGAAAAGTAAGAACCGCCGCCGCAAAACAGGCAATCCCCCCCTTCATATCAGCCGCCCCCCGGCCATACAGTCTCCCGTCAGCAATCTCAGCGGCAAAAGGCGGGTGCGACCAGAGTTTCAGGTCACCGGGCGGCACAACATCCGTGTGCCCGGCAAACATCAGATGTGGGCCACTGCCATCACCAATCTGAGCATATAGATTGTCCACATCCGGAGTGCCTTCTTCAGAAAACGGCAACCGCTGGCAGGAAAACCCGGCACAGGATAACAAGCTTTCAAGATAATCCAGCGCCCCGCCTTCTATGGGCGTGATGCTTTCACAGCGAATGAGAGATTGAGCTATCGAAACAGCGTCATTCGAAACTGCGTCATGTGTCATTTGAAACCCTTCAGGATTAAAATATTAAGTGGCAAAGAAGGAACTGACCCTCAATCAGAAACACCGGTTCATGAGGTTCATGATTACGGGAAAATTGAAAATGAGGCAACTATTCGAGAGCTTAGTCATCTCTCGGGTCAGGCCCGTATTTGTTCGGGTCAACCGGCCCGTAAAGCCCAAGTTCCACCAGAAACCACAAACCAACGGCACCAAGCTCCAGCCCGATCAACCAACCCCAGCCATCCGCCCAGTCCGTCAATGAAGAAAGCCACTCACCCCCGGCAGAATATCCTGTATAAAACTGAACAGCTTTTAACAGCGCCGGCCCATAAAACAAAACTGCATAGAGCCCCGTCTTGTTCCTGTCATGCAGACGTTTTGTTAATAAGGCCGCTAAGGCAAATATTATCACAACAGACCATATCAATCCCTTTAAACCCAATTGCTGGGCTTTTAAGATCATATCCGCAAACGGGTCAGAGGATAGCAGCGTTGAAAAGGCAAACGGGCTGAAAGCTGTCAGAATAATCAAGCCGATCCAGAATGTCCGGCGCGTAATCCGCCCGTGAAAACTGATAAATGGTGAAATGATTGGCATCGGTTTCTCGCTTAATAATAAAATTCAAAATCAAAATTAAAAATTGATACTGGGTCGTCTAATCAATTTCCCAACAAACCCTAACTGGCGACCAGGTTGCCATGCTCAAGAATGGCAATTTTTTGCCATATCTTACGGGAAAGGTTGGTCGCCAGCATCTCCACATCATTCACAGCATTCACCACCACAGCATCATCCATATTCTGCGCATAAAGTGCTGCAAGTTTCGCCGTTAAAGAGAGCAACTCAGAACAATAATCAAGATAGCGCACCATCTCAAACCGTGTGAAATTATCTTTCGGTGAATTCGTCGTCGTCACATGGTCGGTTAGGAAAACACTCGGGTCCTTGGTCAATTGGTGCATGTCAATCACATGCACGATCGAGCGCAACTCATGCAAATCTTTTAACGCCCGCCGTCGTTTGAACCGCGTTTCCATTGATATCAGAAACACCAGGCCAAGTCCGATCAGCATGACGCTGTTCACACACTGCTCGACCAGTTGCACAAATGAACTTGCTTCAGTGGAAAAATTAGTAAAATTGATGAAAGTGCCAACATAAATAAAACAGAGAGTGCCAAGCAGTAATATCATCCCAACAAGTAAGCGAAGCCCCCAATGCGGTTTATTCAGTTGCAGGCTTTCAATTTTGACATGCCGCGATGTTTCAACAAGGCTAATACAGATATCTACAATCCCCCGACCTGAAAACCGATCCTCAACCCGAGCTCTTAATTTTTCTATCGTTCTGATTATGCTATCTGCATCTAGCTTGCGGTTTTTTATCTCGGATTTATCTACCTTTAACACGGCCACTCATCCTTAGATTCCAAAGCTCCACATTGGCGGATGCACAATCCCTCAAAGTGAACGGCTTAATAATACCCCGTCATATCCGGGCCATATCGATTTTCGTGGCGGCTCCCCCGCATGAAAATCATGAAGATAAGAAATATAAACAGAATAAAGGTGAAAATGAAATTGATATAAACAAATGTCTCATTTTTTATGGGGTCATCAGAAAAATACCCAAGTGCGGCAAGGCAATAGAGAATAAGAATGGAAATATAAAGCGCCCCGAACAGCTTGCCCGAAAACCCCAGATCATGCAGCCGTTTATAGCCGATCGCCAGATTGGGCCAGAAAAACAACCCGTTCATGATCACATTAAACGAAAGCGTTTTTAAAGTGATGCCACCAAGATATTCCTCAATCGTTAAACCAAACAAAGGAGAAAGAAAATAGGAAAGGCCGCCCCCGAAAAACATCAGAAACAGTGAACTGAGGATATAGAGCTTCCGGGGGATGCGACCGTGAAATTCCCAAAACAGATGAGACATGGTCATGCGGCATTTCCTTAAAATTTATGTTTAGGGCAGGGATTGTTAATTATCAGCTGCGAAGCAGTTCATTGATGCTTGTCTTCGAGCGCGTTCTTTCATCCACCCGTTTCACAATCACAGCACAATAAAGGTTCGGCCCCGGCTCACCATTTGGCATTTCCTTGCCAGGCATTGTGCCGGAAACAACAACAGAATAGGGCGGTACTTCACCATAGAAAACATCTCCCGTAGAGCGGTCAACAATCTTCGTTGAAGCGCCAATATAAACACCCATCGAAAGCACAGACCCTTCACGCACAATCACCCCTTCGGCAACTTCCGCACGTGCGCCAATAAAGCAGTTATCTTCAATGATCACCGGCCCCGCCTGCAACGGCTCTAGCACGCCGCCAATGCCAGCACCGCCGGAAAGATGTACATTCTTACCAATCTGCGCGCAGGAACCAACCGTCGCCCATGTATCAATCATTGCACCAGAAGCAACATGCGCCCCCAGGTTAAGAAATGATGGCATCAGCACAACACCCGGCGCCACATAAGCAGATTTGCGAACAATCGCATTTGGCACAGCCCGAAAACCGGCCTTTTTAAATTCCTCTTCGCCCCAGCCTTTAAATTTGCTGTCAACCTTATCCCACCAGGTCGCGCCATCCGGCCCGCCAGTGATAACAGACATATCATTGAGCCTGAAAGAAAGCAGAACCGCTTTTTTCAGCCACTGATGCACAGTCCAGTTTCCATCGTCAGATGGTGAGGCAACCCGGCATTCGCCGCTATCAAGCAGATTAAGCGCCGTATCAACAGCTTCTCTGATTTCGCCAGTCGTCTGGCTGTTTACATCATCCCTGTTTTCAAAGGCGGTATTAATGGTGGCTTCTAAACTCTCATGGCTCATAACGAAGATCTCTTATTTTAGGTTATAATTTTGCTTAGACCATATTCATCACGGCATCCAAGTCAATAGGACAAAAAATAACCTTTGTTAATCAAAAGAAATGGTCTTTATTACTCTGTTCAAACAGATGACATAACATTATCTCTAATTGAGATGATAGTCACCGAGCCAAAATGGCAGATATAAATTATTTCTGGAGAGTGGATTGACCAAAAAAACAACCAAAACAGGCAAAAAACCGGCCAAAACAAGCGCTTCAAAATCCAGCATGGTCAAAGACCCACTCACAAAACAACAGCTCTCGAAACGCCATGGACAGTTCAGATCTTCAAAAGAAGATATGAAACTCGTTAAACAGGTACCTGAGACCCCGCAAACCACCTCAAAAGCCTACAGCCTCGCATTTGATGACCGCGAGTTCATGACAAGAGAGGAATTGCGCCCGGTCCGCTTACAGCTGGAGCTGTTAAAAACTGAAATGCTAATGCAGGAAGCTGGCATCGAGTCGACCGTTGTCCTGTTTGGCGGTGCCCGCATTCCGGCACCTGGCGCAAAACCTGGCGGTGCAAATGAAATCCAGAACAAAAACCTCAAAGCCAAAGCCCACTATTATGAAGTGGCCAGAAAATTCGCAGCACTTTGTTCAAAGCAATCTAAAAAAACTGGCTATAGTGAATTTGTTGTCTGCTCTGGCGGCGGCCCCGGTGTGATGGAAGCTGCCAATAAGGGCGCCGCTGAACTGGGCGCACCATCAATTGGTCTGAATATTGTCCTTCCTCATGAGCAGGCACCCAATAGTTACGTCACCCCTGAATTAAGTTTTCAGTTCCACTATTTCGCCATAAGAAAGATGCACTTTCTCATGCGCGCCAAAGCGATCACCGCATTTCCTGGTGGCTTTGGCACAATGGACGAATTATTTGAAACTCTGACCCTCATACAAACACAGCGCGCAGCGCCAATGCCAGTCGTTCTGTTTGGTGAAGAATTCTGGCGCAAAATCATAAATTTTGAAGCTCTGGCAGATGAAGGCACCATCAGCCCTGAGGATTTAGACCTGTTTAAATTTGCAGAAACGGCTGAACAAGGCTGGAACATAATCAAAGACTGGTGGAAGCTTTCATGACCGCAACAGAAATCATCACAACCGTCATTCAATGGGGCGTCCCGTTATTGTTCGCCATCACCCTTCATGAAGCTGGCCATGCCTTTGCCGCCAAACGATTAGGCGACCCAACGGCTGATAATGAAGGCCGCGTCACCCTCAACCCGATCAAACATATCGACCCCATTGGCACGATCGTATTGCCGGCCCTGTTATTTTTCATGAAAGCACCATTTTTATTCGGCTATGCCAGGCCAGTGCCGGTTTCTTACAATCGCCTCAATACGTTACCGCGAGACATCGCCATCGTTGCCATTGCCGGCCCACTGGCCAATGGCATCCTGATCATTCTCTCCGCATTGATATTTAACTTAGGGGTCTTCCTACCTGAAAATCTTCAAGCGCCTTTCACCCAGATGATCGCCATCTCTATTGGCATCAACACGGTGCTAGGCTGCTTTAACCTGCTGCCCATCCCCCCGCTGGATGGCTCTAAAATCCTGATGGTTTACTCACCCCGCCCCATCGCACAGGCCATTTATGAGCTTGAGAGATACGGCATTTTTCTTATTCTGGGTATATTGTTACTGATGCCCTATATTTCTCAGCTATTAGGGTATAATCCATTAGCATCATTCTTTACCTGGGCCATTGGCGGCGTGTTGCAGTTGGTCGAACCGTTGATGAAACTTCATTGCCTTGCAGTCGAGTCAGCCTCATGTGGTAATTTGCTGCAATAGGAATTTCCATGTTGAAACGAAAATCAGATCAGGAATTGGCAACCATTGCCGCTGAACTCATTTCTGAAATCGCCAAAAAGCTGGATGTGAACCTCAGTATAAAATTATGGGATGGCAGCCTCCATAAGCTCAGCCCTGATAGTGACAATAAACTGGTGATTTCCATTGCCTCACCCGGTGTTGTCGCATCGCTCTTAAAACGCCCCGGGCTTGATCGGCTGATCCGTCATTACATCCACGGTGACCTTGATTTTGAAGGCGGCACCCTGTTTGACATCGGTGAGCAGCTGGTTTTTAACCGCTCTCGCAAACGTATAAAAGAAATCCCGAAACTAACCTTTTTAAAAACCCTCGGCCCGTTTTTGCGTGTCCGCCCAGCCATCCCCGAGCAATCGCGCGCTTTCAAAGGGGATGAAACCGGCAGCCAGCAGCAAAAAAGAGACGAAAAGAAATTCATCGAATTTCACTATGATGTCTCGAATGAGTTTTATCAGCTCTTTCTTGATGAACGCATGATCTATACCTGCGCTTACTTCACAGATTGGGATAACTCACTGGATCAGGCACAGCACGATAAGCTTGATATGATCTGTAAAAAATTGCGCCTTAAAGAGGGCGAGCATATGCTCGACATCGGCTGTGGCTGGGGGGGGCTGCTCATTCACGCGGCAGAAAATTACGGTGTCAAAGGACACGGTGTGACTCTGGCGAAAGAACAGTATAAATACGCAGTAGACCTCATCAAGCGCAAAGGCCTTGCCGACAAAATCACCATTGAACTGAAAGATTACCGTGATCTTGAAGGTCAGTTCGACAAAATCTCTTCCATCGGGATGTATGAGGCCATAGGCATTGATCAGGTGCCAACCTATCTCGCCAAGGTGCGCGGCTTGTTAAAGCCGGAAGGTTTGTTTCTCAACCATGGCATCACCCGCAAAGGCAAGAAGAAAAAGACAAAATTTTCTTCAAGGCCAGAGCAACGCGCCCTGCAAAAATACATCTTCCCCGGCGGTGAACTGGATGACCTTGGCAACACCATAGCCAAAATGGAGCAGGCCGGTTTTGAAGTGCAGGACGTTGAAGGCTGGCGCATGCATTACCAGAAAACCACCAAACTCTGGTGCGATCGCCTGACAGCCAACAAAGAAGAAGCTATCAAAATCATCGGCGAAGAAACCTACCGCATCTGGGTGGCATATCTTGCCGGCTGTTCACTAGCCTTCCTCAAAGGCTCCGCCAGGCTTTACCAGACAGTCGCCACCCAGCACGCCAAAGGCATGCCCACAACACCGCAAACAAGAGCTGATTTGTATAGTGATTAGAGTAATCCAACCTTGTTGCTTAGCAGCTAAGATTTGTGAAACGTCTCAATAGGCAAATAGATATCGGCTGGCCCGGTAAAAACGGGGCCAGCCAATTTTGTAATCAATCGCAATGTTTTGCGCTAACAAAACCTGCCGTGAAAATGTTATTTCGTTTTGGAAACGGCAAATCCAGAGATCCCGCCCATTCCAAGGTCAGAAATCAACTTTGCTTCAGCTGTTTTCAGATCGATTGTGTAAAGACCAGAAGTCTTAGCGCCTTCAATCTGAAGAATTGCATAGGCCTGGTCTGTGCCTTCAGAGGGGGAAACAATATCAAACCCGCCCATACCAGAGACATCCGCAGCCTTACCACCAATCATGATAGTGCCGATTGTTTTCAAAGTACCTGCATTATTCGCAAGGCTAACAAGTGAGTTAGTACCAGCGTCGAGTGCATACTGGAATGTTCCACCGGCTTTTTTGCCATTAATCGCATTGGTATATGCGTTGGCAAAAATCATCGGTGTTTTGCCGGCATTCTTATCAGCTTTATCATAAGCAAGCGAAGTAAAACGCTTTACAGAATTGGCTTTAGGGTCATCTTTGCCAAAGCCTTTTGGAAAATAGACAAGGTTGTCACCTTTTGATGAAACCACACGAACAGCATCAATCTTGTTGTTAAAGTCAAATCCGACCATAGCGTCAGCGGCGATTTTGGTATCTTCCATGAATTTAGCACTAAGGTCAGTCATCTTGCCTGAGGACTTATCAATAACGAATAATTTTCCGTTTGAAAAACCAAGCAAGTCACCCGTTACAGGGCGGTATGCGATCGCTGAAACTGCTGTTGAAAGCTCATATTTTTTAATCTCTGTCGGTTTCGCAAGGTCTGACATCACAGCCAGTGTCTTACCACCGTTTGCAAGGCCATATCCTGTTGTATTGGCGTGGTGCATAGCGACAGCGGCCGTGTCGAATGCAAGCATTAAAGGTAGGGCCGCAAGAACTGTTGACCATTTAAACATTTGAAAATCCTTTGTTTCATTAACATATGAGACACCGGAGGAAATACACTCCTAGGTGCTGAGACAATAAATATTGTTCTCATATAGAAATACGCAGGATCTGCTTTTTGGTTTCAGTTTTTGGAAAATTAATTTTATTTCTGCCGCATAAAGCCGCTTGGCAGTGGTCTTAAACTTAGCGGTAATTTATTCTCGCCCAACCGCCGCGACGTGGCGAGCCAGTTTCTCCAGCGTTTGCCCACCATACTCGACAGCACCAAAGCTGATCTTCGCATTACGTTGCTCTTTGGACGGATGCATTTGACGAAGCGTGAGGACGGTTTTCCCATCGCTTTGTTCATTAAAAGTCACGAGCATACGAAACTTTCCAGGGTCATTATCCTGATCAGAACCATGCTCAACCTCCAAAAGAGTTGAAGACTCAATACGGAGAAAAATCATTCGGCTGTCGTAGCAAGTACTGTCCGGAGCAACCATGTCAAAACGCCAAACCCCGCCGGGTTTGATATCAATCTCTTTAGTCATGATTGTAAAACCCTCGGGCCCAAACCACTTTTGGATTTGCTCCGGGTCCGTCCATGCAGCAAAAACAATATCGCGGGACGCATCGATCACACGGGTAATGACAATCTCCCTGTCAATCGGCCAGTCGCTCCATGCAGACTCTGAATTGTTGAATGCATCGCCCATATTTTTACTGATCCTTCTTCATATTTTTTATGTGATGTTCCATGCGGTCAAGACGATTTTCCCACAGTGAAATATGTTGACGGAGCCATTCGTCGCTCTCTTGTAAAACACTCGTTTCAATCCGGCATGTCCGAACCCGACCGGCTTTCTCAGAACTGACGAGTCCGCATTTCTCGAGCACGCGAACATGCTTAAGCAGCGTCGGCAGCGCTATGTCAAAGGGTTGAGACAGTTCGCCAACGGACGCTGGTCCATCACACAATCTGCTGATGATCGCGCGCCTCGTCGGATCGGCAAGAGCCGAGAACGTCATATCAAGTTTGTTAGAATACTTAGCCATGTGGTAAAGTATCTACGCATTTCGCACGCAGGTCAAGAAAAACTTTCACAACTGACTAAGTATTAGAGTGGGATTGTTGTTAGTAGAAACATGCCATGACATTCGCACAGACATCACCAAAAGGCTTGAATTGGTACAAAGCTAAAAAAAAAGAGCTTAATAAAAAATCGAGCTGCGAATAGAGAGTTTCTCTCTACTCAAAATCACTCACTTCACGCGCCGCACATAACCACTCGCCTGTGGCCGAAGACTTGGAGGTAAATCAAGTTCATTCTCTCGTGAAGAGAGAGGGTCAGACGCACTGTTCTGCCGTGCACCATCTCCAAGTGGCTCAAGTGGGCGAGGCGGTCGCCCCACTGCTTCATTCTCATGATAGGATGACATCACATCAAGTCCGCGGCGGCCAAAGTCAATCCCCGGTTCAGCCAATGGATAGATAGCGGCAAATTTCTGGCGCAGATAATCCGTCACCAAAGGCCGGCTTTCGAGAACAGGGCGCTCAATCAAATTCCAGCTCAATACCGCCAGGCCAAAAGTCATCGGCATCACATAAAGCAGCAAATCCCCATAGCTGATCCCCGGGTTAAGCTGCAAAACCATTTGCGCAATCGGCCAGTGGAATACGAAAATACCATATGAATAATCACCCGCCGGTTTGATATAGAGCAATGATGAAATCGGTTTTGTTCCGATCCAGAGTGCAGCATATGTCAGCGCGATAATCCTAAACGGCTCCATGTAAGGTGTCGAGTTGGTCACAATTGCAAGCCCGGTAAAACTCAACACCCCCCATATATTGAGCGGCATGATATCCCTGTATCCATAAAGTAGAGCACCGATTAAAAACGCGAACCCAAACCGAAGCCCATGCTGCATAAAGGCAATCTCAGCTCGAAGCGTCGTGAAATAGCTGACATAACAAAAAAAACCAATCGCAATGAGCCCGATAACCCAGAGAAAGCGCCGCGTTAACAGCCCGGCAGCTGCCAGCATAGCCAGGCCAATATAGCCCATCACCTCATATTTAAGCGTCCAGAGAGACACATTAATCTCACTCCCCGCCGGAGCAGTTTCAAACAAACCGGGTAATGCCAGGTCTGAATAAGTGACAGCATTAAGCGGCACATAAGCCCAGAGCCGCCAGTCACCATAATAGTCAGCAAATGAAGCGGTTGAAAAAAACGGACCGGCAACAAACCCCATCAGCAGAGCAGAAAAAATCACCAGCGGACAAAGCCGTAAAATCCGTGAAATCGTAAAATGTAGAAAATCAGGCCGCGTCATCAGGGATTGCGTAATCAGATATCCACTAAGCCCGAAGAAGATACAAATGCCACAATGCGACGCTTGCATCAGCACATTCAGCACCACATCTTTCTCATCAGGCTCGAAGCCATAAATAACCCAGAGGCAATGCGTGGCCGCAACCATAAGCGCTGTCAGAATGCGAAGCGTGCGAAAATTATTATCTGCCTTTTCAGCACCTGTCTCACCCTCAGAAAAATGCTGAGGGCGGCCATATACGCGCTGAAGCGCCAGAAGCTGCTGGCGTGGCTGAGAGGGCAATGTTGCATCTGTTTCCATAAATAAAAGGATTATCCAGAAATCCTTTCAAAATCGTTCGTATACAAAACAAAACCTGGCCAACTGAAATTGGCCAGGTTCAACTGTAATATCGGGATGAGTTAGCCTAGGGCCTTCGAGGAGGCCGATAGAGCTGGGGCTGTAGTGGAGGATGTATCATCCAGAAAAATCGTTTAGAAATAAGCTCGAAGTAAGAATTGATGCACCTAAGTAAAGTTTTAAAGCCTAGGGGAGGGAGGTGCTGCATCATGGTTCACTCCATTTTATTGCACAATCGATCACGTATGCGCGACGAAACCTCTTTATGATTAAGGTTTAGCGCACGCATCATTGAAGGACGTAGGATTAATTTGGCTCCGGACAAACCAGTGGGCAGTTGGGAAAAATGAGGTTGAAAGGGTTGTTGTTTCTCGCCTGAAGCAGGCGGCTTTGAAAGGTTTATCAAAGCATTCCTCACCATCTTATTCCATCTCCCTGAATGAGTATGATAGAGCTCATAGTCATTCATCAAAAGGACTGGCCTGTAAGAGCCGATCAAACGCAAAACTAAGCGCGAAACGTCATCACCAGATTAGGTTCAGACGCGGTAGGTCACATGAGCGGACCTGTGTTCAAGGTTGGGCTGATTGTATTAATAAAGCTTTAACAAAGGCGGGATATCAAAAAACTGTCATAGAGAACTCACCATTTTCCACAAAGGATTTTCTCTGGGGTATTTTCCGCGTTCAACAACCGTCAGTTAAAAACGTAAAAGATTTCAATCCTCTGGCAGAAAGCTCTGCTGAGCAACGATCATCAACACAATCTATCGATCTATCGATAAAATTTTCATCTAAAAAACTACTCAAAAAAAATCGGGGCCCAAAGACCCCGATCATAATTCTTTATCAAACTATATTCTGTTTTGAGAAACAACAGCGCTTTAACCTGCAGCGGCTGCCACGACGGCTTCCTGCACTTTTTCAAAAGCGCGCACTTCAATCTGACGAATGCGTTCCCGGCTCACACCATATTCCTGGCTGAGCTCTTCCAGCGTCAGGGGTTTTTCTGAAAGCCGGCGCGCTTCAAAAATCTGCGCTTCACGCTCATTAAGAACAGACATCGCATCCTTCAGCATGCCAAGCCGCTCACCAAGTTCCTGGCTTTCGCCAAGGGCGGTTTCCTGGTCAATCTCATCATCAACAAGCCAGTCCTGCCATTCACCACTTTCATTCTCTTTACTAAGCGGCGCATTCAGCGAAGCATCGCCCTGCATGCGTTGGTTCATTGAAACAACATCAGCTTCAGAAACACCAAGCTGTGTCGCTATCTCTGAAATCTGATCGGGTTTCAGGTCACCATCTTCATAGGCATTTAGCTGCGCTTTCACCCGTCTCAGGTTAAAGAACAGTTTTTTCTGTGAAGAGGTCGTGCCAAGTTTAACAAGGCTCCATGAGCGCAGTACATATTCCTGAATAGAAGCTTTAATCCACCACATAGCATAGGTCGCAAGTCGAAACCCCTTCTCAGGGTCAAACTTTTTAACCGCCTGCATAAGGCCCACATTACCCTCAGAGACAACCTCTCCAATTGGCAAACCATAGCCGCGATAGCCCATGGCAATTTTGGCAACAAGACGCAAATGCGACGTCACCAGCTTTTGCGCGGCACCCCGGTCATTATGCTCTCGCCAGCACTTAGCCAGCATATATTCTTCCTGTGGCTCAAGCATAGGAAACTTGCGCACTTCAGCCAGATACTTCTGCAAGCCACTCTGGCCACCAGTAATTGTAGGTAGATTTGTTGCCATAACCTGACCCCTCACTAAAAAGTCCATTAAATCATCGGGTTTAAAGGCCCGACATTCGATAGCATTGTAACGTAAAATACGTTGCGACCTTGAAAACCATATGTTCGCACGAGATCTAAAGGTTCACACCAGAACAAAGCGCGAATATTCTGCAAGGTCACTCTATATATAAGGATAAATTCCAGCCATTAAAGGGCCTGAAGCAAATTTTCTAATTTTTTCATGTCGTCTGGTAAATCACTAGTAAATTCAAGGTGTTCACCTGTCACAGGGTGGCTGAAACCAAGCAAAGTTGCATGCAGGGCCTGCCTGTTTAATGCCTCAATTGCCTGTTTTAGCGCGTGAGGCAGCCCATCAGCCTTACTTTTAAACCCGGTGCCGTATAAAGGGTCGGCAATAAGCGGGTGCCCAAGATGGGTCAGATGCACCCTGATCTGATGCGTCCGCCCGGTTTCTAACCGGCAGGTGACCTCTGAAACGGCACCAGTTCCACCGCCAAGCTGCTTCACTTTATTTTCCGCCTCACCATATTTCGCCACCGTTTCATAATGGGTGATGGCAAATTTTCCGCCGTCTTTCAAAACACCCATTTTCAGCGGATTTTTCGGCGAACGACCAATCTGACTTTCAATCGTTCCTTTGGCAGGTAAAATCTCACCCCAGACCAAAGCTGTATAAGCCCTGGTTAATGGCCCTTCGCGGCCATGGTCAGCAAACTGTTCTGAAAGGCCAACATGCGCTCTGTCATTTTTCGCAACCACCATCAACCCTGAGGTTTGCCTATCCAGCCGGTGCACAATGCCAGGGCGCTTCACCCCGCCAACACCAGAAAGGCTGTCCCCGCAATGATAGAGCAGTGCATTAACTAATGTGCCGTGCCAGTGGCCCGTTGCCGGGTGCACCACAAGCCCGGCTGGTTTTTCAATCACAATCAGATGCTCATCTTCATATTGAATGGCAAGTGGAATGTTCTCAGCCTTTGGCTGAGCAGGTGCCGCTGGCGGCAGCTCCACATCATATAAATCACCCGGCTTGACCCGGCAGTTGGGTTCAAGAATGACTTTCTCAGCTCGCGCCACATGCCCTGTCTTAATCAGCTCTTTCACTCTTGAGCGCGTGAAATGCTCAAGCGAAGAACTAACGAACCGATCAAGTCGCTCCCCGGCATACTCATCACTGACAGTCAGCTGCACATACATCGAATAGTCTTGATCCTGCTTACCAGGATCCTCTTGCCTCTGTTCGTTAGCTGGCCCTGTTTCTGGTTCAGCTGATTGTTCTGTCGGTTTGTCATTTATCATGTTGTTATCTTATGTTAGAGAGCAGAGCTAAATCAGCAATAAAATGTTGGCGGACAACATTCAGGTAACCGTCGATCAATCAGCAACCGGCAAATGAGGTTTATCAAAACCATGGCAGCAACCAAACCTACAAATGAACAAAACGCCATATCAGGTGAGCATCAAAGCCCGGATACTGAAACTACCGCCGAAATGGAAAGCGTCTGGAACAGCGGCAAAGTCCGCGCCCTTGTCGGCCTGATAATCGTCATGTCACTCATACTGGCAGTTGGCTTTGGCTTCTTCATTTACAAGGTCACACAAATCCTTCTGCTGGGGGGCAGCAACAAAGCTGAAACACAAATAGAAGCAGTGAACAATCCAATATTAAGCCTGCCACCAGCAGCTGATATAAATCTAAATGGGTTTAAAATCCAGCACTTAACCGCAAATCAGCAGCAGATTATTCTCCATGTCAGAAAACAGGGGCAGGCTGAACTCTGGCTATTTGACCAGACCACAAATAAAATCAGCAAAAAAATCAGACTGATAAAGTAAGGGGTGAATATCCAAATTGCCCAAAATCCGCAAGCTGGAATAGGGCGAACGGCTCAGGCAAGTAGATAAATGCCGTTACTTCTTCTTCAATAAGGTCTCCAGCCGCGCCGTCAAACTGTTCTCAGGCGCAGGCTCATCATCCCCATCTTTTAAGGTGGTTGGGTTCATTGCTTTTTCAGCCTGTGCTTGTTCGGCTTTTTCAATGAACACCGGTTTTTTCTCGTCAAACTCAAAATCAAGTGGCAACTGGTTTTCATGATCCTCTTTTGAGGAACCCAGCATCGGCAGATTATGGAACTGGCTTCTATATGCGGCAGTTTGCTCAGCCATTAAAGTCATGGCAATGTTTTGCATTTCCGTTCGAAGTAAATCAGTTTCGCTGCGCTCTCTTTGTTCAAGCTCAATCAACCGCGCCCTGTATTTCGCTGTTTGATTAAGCAACTCGAGATTCTCTTCATGTATACTTTCAGCGTTCTCAATAATGGTACGTTTGGGAGCTTCTGAAGCCTCAACCTCTTCTTCAAGCTCATGCCGCATCATTTCGATGTCATCCTGAAAATGGTAATAATTTTCTCCATCTTCCTCTTGCCCGTTTTGATAAGCATAAACACCATGTCGTTTCAGTGAGGCAATCTCGCGTTCACGCTCCACCAGAACAGTCATCAACCGGTTGGAACGATCTTCGAGTAAGGGAACTTTCCGGTCAATATTCTGTAGCAGCACAATGTTCTGGCTGTTTTTTTCTGCCAGTTCCTGCTTCAGATCAATAATCTGGTTATTGAGTTCATGGATGTTAAGTTCACGCCGGTTAATCTCAATCAACTGGCGGGCATTGGCTTGTTCAGCCTGCTCTAACCGGCTCTCAAGTCGGTGCGCTTTGATGGCATGCTCTGCCCGTAACTGGTCTCGCGAGGCCCGGATTTCAAATTCGTTGAGTGGTAAAGTTGCAATCAGCTGCTGTTTGGTCACATTGGCAGACCGTGCCCAGATCAATGGAGCAACGGCAATAGCAATCAGGGCAGTCACAAAAATGCCCAGTGAAAAAATCATGATGGATTGGATAAGCATGCCTGATTAATCGTCCAGCCCAAAGTTAAGTACCTGACAAAACCCAGATACAACAAAATTGGTTATCTCTGTTTTGCTTTGTTGAATATCGTTATGTCATTTTTAAGGAAAAATCACACGAATGAAAACTCCTCAGCCGCCATTGTTGCCCCCGAAGGCAATGAGGGCAACAGCTAAATTAAAAAACCGACAACTTATAGCCAATTTTTACAATTTTGCCCTGAGTCAGCTTTGGTTATAAATATCTGGCAAACCTCCATGAATTTTCAAATCAGAACGGGTTCCAGGTTGGTTTGTGAGTAAATTTCAGATAACCAACATTTGCCCCAAATCTAAGCCCCACACCAGCGACAATTGGCGCAAGACTGACATGGTCTCGTTTTAAAAAGGTAATACCAACACCGCCGATGAAATAAGCGGAACCCGCAACACCGCCATAGGTGCGGTAAACATCTTCAGGTGAATAAAGGTTATAAACAAGGATCATGGTCTTTGATCCGGAAGCTCCAAGGTCATAGCCAATAGAAGGCCCCTGCCAGTAAATTTTGCGCCGCCCGGCTTGTTTTGTATAAAGCGTGCCTTCTCCATAGCGAAGTCCGGCAATAAAAGCACCGCCAGCTTCTTCGCCAAGAATATACCCGTTGGGCCGGCCCTTGCTCTTAAAAGCGTGCTCAATAACTTTGGCCATACCAACAGAAACAGAGCCAAAAAATTCATGCCCCGCCCGGCTGATCTCATTTGAAGAATATTCCTGATCCGTCACATTTTCACGATCACCACGTCTGTCGTAACCCTGATTGTAGCGCCCGTCATTGCGGTTATAAGACCGCCGGTCAGGAGCGGTATTACGCGGTGGGGTATAGTCTCTTGGCGGGGTATAATCCCTTTGTGCATCAGGCGTAATTCGCTCCGGGCCGCTATTATCAGGCCCGCCATTATCAGGTAAGTACCCCCTGTCATCAGGCGCCTTTTGCCACGGCAGATCATCAGATTGCGCAACGGCAACATCACCAAACAAGCCAGCAACATTAAATAAGTTCATCCCGCCAGGTGTTATGGTTAGCACCGCGGTTAACAGCATAAGCTGAGATAGCAAACGAATTTTTTTCATTCAGATAACCTCTTTAAGTCGTCACTGCTCTTATAAAATTTGACGCAAATCATTTCAGCGAAGAGTTTCACTCACCTTGACGAATAAATTCTTAACAAAATTTAAATAAACATTTCAGCAAACTATGGCATTTATACGCGTCAACAGGGTTCGCAAACCTCAAATTGAAAGAATAGCCATGTTTTTCAGCAAATTGAGCAGTCATAGTCTGGTCTGTTTCGGGGTTATGGCCTCTCTGATCATATTCGGTGCTGCTCAAAATGTGGCAAAATCGCAGGAGTCACAGGTAATCATCGAATCAGACTTGCCCGATGCTGAAATAAAGAACAAAAAAACAAGCGATGACACTGGTGCGGTAGCTAACAGTGACGCGGAAAAAGTAACCAAAGAAGAGCTTGAAAAGAATTTAAGTCGGCTCGATTACTTGTATGTCCCCATTCACTGGTCTGATTATTCAACAGGGCTTGCAATTGGCGGCTTTGACCCGATCACATATTTTGAAACAGCCAAAGCCACCTTTGGTGACGAAGAGTTTCAGCTGGTATGGCACGGTGTCTCCTGGCAGTTCATTTCAGAAGGGAACATGAATGCCTTCAAGCGAACACCTTCAGTATATGCCCCCCAATATGCAGGTTATGACCCATATGCAATATCCAACAACATCCTCGCGGAAGGACAACCGTCTCTGTGGTCCATCATAAATGGCCGGCTTTATCTCTTTCATTCAGAGGTAAACCGCTATCTCTGGCAGGAAAATATCAAGACACTCAAACGGAAAACGGAAAAAAACTGGTCCAGACTTTCGCTGGATTTGCCGCGCTTCAATGTATCCGGTAAATAGCGGGCGCAATATATCATTTAAAATAAAAGGTTAGGAGCAAGGGAGCGTCTCACTTAATAAATAAGCGCATCTCTCTTTATAAAAGAGTAATATCTTTAAGCCTGTCTTTCTGTGCGGCAAAAAATCCACCATTCCGATACCCCTGCTCGAATTTTCCGTAAAGAAAAGGAGCGCCCTCCATATCCAGCAGCTCACCACCAGCGGCCAGTAACACAGCATGCCCTGCCGCAGTATCCCATTCCATCGTCGGGCTGAACCGTGGATATAGATCAGCCTGCCCTCGCGCCAGCAGACAGAATTTCAGGCTCGAACCAGCGGTGCAGCTTTCATCAACATTATTCTGTTTCAGAAAACGGGTTGTGTCTTCATCCATGTGAGACCGACTGACAGCAGCCACCGGCCCTGTCACCGGCCAGTCACGCACACTGATTTTTTCAAATTTGTCAGCCTCAAATACAAACTGAGCGTGGCCATTGTCTCTCACTTCAGGGGGGACAAGACAATATCCGGCCATTTTCTCATCAAGACAGATAAAAAGCTCACCGCGCGCTGGGGTATAGACAAGGCCGTAATAAGGGGTTCCACCAGCTATAAGTGCAATGTTGATGGTAAATTCATCTCGTTTCTGCACAAACTCTTTGGTCCCATCAAGGGCATCAACCAGAAAAAATATCTCGCTTGCTTCAGGCATGATCCCGGCAGCGCACATTTCTTCAGCAACAATTGGTATCAATGGCCAGTGTGTTTCTAACGAGTTAACAATTTCTCTTTCAGCTGCCTGATCCGCAGCCGTAACAGGGCTGTCATCCGCTTTAAATTCAACCTCAAACCCTGAATTATAAAAATCCATAATCAACCGGCCAACCTCTACGGAAAGCGGCACAAAAACACGGTTTAATTCTGTGATCTGTGGAATGGTCATGAATATAATGTCTGTATTTGAGAGTTAAGAACAAGAGCTGATGGGTAAAAGTGAAACTTTAATCGCTATAGCGATAAGCCGCGCATCAAGGTCTGGCCCAAAAACGACAAAAATTCAAGCGTTTAAAATGATCAGGCAACAGAACCGGGCACTGTAAACTATGGACTTAATGTCACACAAGCAATGAGCTGCCAATCAACCTATAGAACAAGAGGGATCAAACGGTTATTCTAAGTCAAGACAAAGTGATTCGTTAGGGGCTGTTGAACGCTCGTCTATGCGGCACGCCAGGCGGTCCTGGCAGAATAAACACGCACGCTTAGCAAGAAAATGCAGCAGGCAGACAAATAAGACAAAACGGGGACTATTTAATGAGTGAAAACAAAGAACTAGCCGATCTTGAGCTGGCCGCATTGGTGTCCAGTAGGATTTGCCATGATGTCGTGGGCCCTGTTGGTGCCATCTTCAATGGGCTTGAAGTTCTCGAAGATGATGATGACGAGCAGGTCAAGCAATATGCCATGGACGTCATCCGTAGAAACACCAAAAATGCCTGGGCCAGGCTGGAATTTGCAAGACTGGCATTTGGTGCGGCCGGTTCAGCTGGAAATGACATCCCATATAATAAAATTCAGGATCTGGCAAATGCGATTCTTGAGGAAAAACATAAGATTAACTGGGCTGGCGAACTTGATTTTCTGCCAAAAGGCTATGCGAAACTGGTCTTAAACCTAGTGGTAGTTGCTGTTGCGGCCATACCAAGGGGCGGCGAAATTGCGATTAATATTACTGGCAATGTTGAGCGTCCTGAAATCAGCATCGTCTCCAAAGGAGATGGCGCGCGCTTACCCGAAAGAGTGCCCGGAATTTTAAAAGGCGAGCAAACAACTGAAATCGATGCTCTGGTCATACAGCCTTATTATACATACCGTCTTCTGGCTGATCATAAACTGTCAATTAGCATCGAAGTTAGCGAGAATCAGGTCGAATTCAACATCGGTGATTAACCCCGAAATTGTGAAACGAGAACTTTGTATTAAAAAACATTAAGTGATGTGCAGTTCTCGGAAATTCTTTCAGTCAAATTTAACACTTTATCTGCACTATCAACCTTTAATACTGAGATATTTTGGCCGTGGGAGCTGTATCTCTTTGGGGAAAAGGAAGAATGCGGGATGGATGATCTCCTAAGTGAATTTTTAACTGAAACCACTGAAAGTCTGGATCTGGTCGACGTTGAACTCGTTAAATTTGAGCAAGAACCAACCAACAGCGGAATTCTGGATAATATTTTTCGTCTGGTCCACACCATTAAAGGGACTTGCGGCTTTCTTGGGCTGCCTCGCCTTGAGGCACTAGCACACTCAGCCGAAACTTTAATGGGTAAATATCGGGAAGGCGCAGCGCCAACATCTGAAGGTGTTTCGCTCATCCTTGAAACCATTGACCGTCTTAAAGAAATTTTAGAACAGTTAGAGCAGGAAGGCGCCGAACCAGATGGCAGCGATTCTGATCTGATTGAACAGCTTGACGCTATGTCACAGCACGTAATGGATGTGATGAACGGAGTTGAAGAGGACGCTCCCGCCTCTGAACAGCCAGCTGCCCCGGTTGCAGAACAGGAAGTAGAACGCGATATAAAACCAGGTGAAGTTTCATTAGATGAGCTTGAGGCCGCATTCCTCGCAGCGCCCGGCCCTGATGATGACTTCAGCCCGGAACCATCTGCTGTAGTCACAGAAGAAAAACCTGAAGACGAAGTTAAAGCTCCCGAAGAAGCTGCAAAAACTCCCGCACCGGTCATGGCAGCAAAAATGCCAGAGAAAAAAGACGAAGCCAAAGCCAAAGAAGGCGGTGCCGTCAAAGCCCAGACAATTCGCGTGAATGTTGAAACTCTCGAACAGCTCATGACAATGGTATCTGAGCTGGTTTTGACACGTAACCAGTTGCTTGAAATGGTCCGCCGTCTGGATGACAGTGAATTTAAAGTGCCATTGCAAAGGCTTTCCAATGTAACCGCTGAGCTACAGGAAGGTGTGATGAAAACCCGCATGCAGCCAATTGGCAATGCATGGCAAAAATTACCAAGAATCATCCGCGACCTCTCAAAAGATCTGGATAAAAAGATTGATCTGCAAATGATCGGCGCAGAAACTGAGCTAGATCGCCAGGTACTGGAGCAGATCAAAGACCCACTAACCCACATGGTCCGCAATTCAGCCGACCACGGCCTTGAAACAACTGAAGGCAGACTGGCTGCCGGCAAATCTGAAGTTGGTAAAGTAACCTTGAGCGCCTATCACGAAGGCGGTCACATCATCATTAAAATTGCTGATGATGGTCAGGGTCTGCCGACAGATAAAATCAAATCGAAAGTCATCGCCAACGGCATCGCCACTGAGGCTGAGCTGGAAGAGATGACAGAAAATCAAATTCATAAACTGATTTTCCATGCAGGACTTTCAACAGCTGAAAAGGTTACAAACGTGTCTGGCCGGGGTGTTGGCATGGATGTGGTGCGTACCAATATCGAACTGATTGGTGGAACAGTTGATTTGAATTCAGTCGCCGGTGAAGGCACCACCTTCATGATCAAAATTCCATTGACACTGGCAATTGTCTCAGCACTGATTGTTGAATCAAGCGGTCAAAGGTTTGCGATCCCGCAACTGGCTGTTCTTGAGCTGGTGAAATCCAATGCGAAAGCTGAACATCGCATTGAAATGATTAATGATTCTCCAGTGCTTCGGTTGCGTAACAAATTGCTGCCGGTTATCAGCATGAGCAAATTACTCGGTAACGATAAAGTCATCAACCTGTCCACAATTCCAAAAGATGATGAAGCAGATGAAGAGGCAGAAGCAGCGGCTGTCGATCAAAACGTATTTGTCGTTGTTGTTCAGGTCGGCGGTCAGACCTTCGGCATTGTCGTAGATGCCGTCTTCCATACAGAAGAAATCGTTGTAAAACCGATGTCTTCCATGCTTCGCGAAATTACCATGTTTTCCGGTAATACCATTCTTGGTGATGGCAGCGTGATCCTGATTGTCGATCCAAACGGTATCGCTCAGGCTGTCGCGAGAGATCATGCCGGTCAGGAAAATAATCACGTCCATGCCCATGAAAGTATTGAGGCAATCAGCCCTGAAGAAAAAACAGCTTTGCTGGTGTTCCGCGCCGGTTCTAGCGAACTCAAAGCTGTGCCGCTTTCACTGGTGACCAGACTTGAAGAGATTAAGGTTGAAGATATTGAATGCTCAAACAACCGGGATCTCGTGCAGTACCGTGGTAAATTAATGCCACTGATTTATATCGATGATAACCTCACTCATGTTGAAGAGGGCTTGCAGCCAATTCTTGTTTTCGCAGACGAAAATCATTCCATGGGTCTTGTTGTTGATGAAATTGTTGATATCGTTGAAGACCGTTTAACGATTGAAATATCTTCAGAAAAAACCGGTATCGTCGGCTCAGCCATTATCAGGGGTAAAGCTACAGAAGTTATAGACGTGGGTTATTACCTCCCCAAAGCTTTTGATGACTGGCTCGAAAAACGTGAGTCATTCACAAATGTAAACAGAGAACTTCAACTGCTATTGGTTGATGATAGCGCCTTCTTCAGAAATCTGCTCTCTCCATTATTGTCTTCAGCCGGGTACCGCGTAACCATGGTAGAAAGCGCAAAAGACGCCCTGCGCTTAAAAGATGCAGGTAGCCAGTTTGATGTCATTGTATCTGATATCGAAATGCCTGAGATGGATGGCATCACATTCGCAGAACATCTGAAAAATGATGAAAAATGGGGCAATACCCCGATCATCGCTCTTTCATCACACACCAACCAGGATGTGATTGAGCGCGGCCGTGCTGCCGGGTTTAGAGACTATGTCGCTAAATTTGATCGCGAAGGTCTGATTGAATCAATTAGAGAATGCAAAGTAACTACTGAAAAAGAGGCCGCAGCATGAGTAACAACTCAAGTGAATTAAACAGCCTGGACGGGACAAGTGAATATGTCACAGTGCATATCAACGAACAGCTTTTCGGCCTGCCGATTGAGCAGGTAGAAGATGTGTTTATGCCAGACGCCATCACAGAAGTTCCCCTCTCAAATCCTGAAGTCGCAGGGGTATTAAATCTGCGCGGGCGGATAGTAACCGCAATTGATATGCGTAAACGTCTTGGCCTTCCCCCATATGATAAGGACAAAGTGCCGATGGCCGTTGGTATTGAATACCAGCAAGAGTCATACGGCCTGATCATTGATCGCGTCGGAGAAGTTTTAAGACTGGGCAACAGAACATTCGAAAAAAATCCGGCAAATCTCGACGTCCGATGGGGTTCGATTTCAGCCGGTGTGCATCGTTTGGACGGCCAAATTCTCGTTTTGCTCGATGTTGAACGAATTTTAGATATTAATGGCGAAAAATCCAACGCAGCTTAACCACTTTAATATGATTAGCTGCCATAATGTTTTCGAGTTAGCAAAGGAATTAACAGAATGAAGCAATGCCTGATTGTTGATGATTCAAGTGTAATCAGAAAAGTCGCCAGAAAAATAATGGAAGAAGCCAATTTCGAGATCTCTGAAGCCGAGAACGGCCAGCAGGCTCTTGAAAAATGTCGGCATAACATGCCGGAAATTATTCTGCTGGACTGGAACATGCCAGTAATGAACGGTCTTGAATTTCTAAAAGAATTAAGAAAAGAACCATCAGGAGATACTGCAAAAGTAATCTTTTGTACCACTGAAAATGATATGGACCACATCACACAGGCCATTTCAGCAGGGGCAAATGAATATATAATGAAACCTTTTGATAAGGAAATTATCATTTCCAAATTAAAAGAAGTTGGTTTGCTAGAAGCATAGAATTGAGGCATATGTGACAGCAATAGCCAGTAATAGAGCGAATTTAGATGCGGATGAAAAGACAGAAAATCTGATCAAAGTTATGATCGTTGACGACTCTGTGGTTGTCCGTGGCCTGGTTTCACGTTGGGTGAAAGAAGAACCGGGCATGGTTGCTATAGGTAAATGTTCCAATGGTCAGATTGCAATTCAGGAAGCGGCTGATCTGCTTCCTGATGTGATCATTCTGGATATTGAAATGCCAGTTATGAACGGCATTGATGCCTTACCGAAAATTCTGGAAGCTGTCCCGGGTGTGAAGGTCATCATGGCCTCTACACTCACCCAGAGAAATGCAGAAATAAGCCTTAATGCACTATCCCTTGGTGCAGCAGACTATATACCAAAGCCGGTTAACAATAGCGGTGTCACAACCTCCGTTGAATTCAGAACCGATCTGCTAGCAAAAATCCGTGCTTTCGGCAAAAACCATAAAGTCCAGAGTGTCCAGTTAGACAAACCCATCCTTAATAAAGCAAGGCTGGAGCGGATCAAATCGAAAAGTCTGGAAACAACCCAGTCCAGCACTGCAAAACCAACTGTTGAAGCCACCAGAATTGTTGATAGCGGTGAAAATTTTGCACTTCGCCCTTTTTCGTCTCAGGTGCCAAAAGTTCTGGTAATTGGCAGTTCAACTGGCGGACCGCCCGCCCTGCTCACCATTTTTAAAGAATTAGGCCCGTCCTTAAAAAACATCCCCGTTCTGGTAACACAGCATATGCCATCTACCTTTACGACAATTTTTGCAGAACATTTAGGAAAGTCTGCATTAATGGATGCTCATGAGGGGCTTGATGGTGAACAGATTTCACCTGGTAAAATTTATGTCGCCCCCGGTGGCAAACATATGATGGTCGAGAAAAAAGGCGCCTTTCCTTTTATTAAAATCACTGATGGCCCGGAAATTAACTTTTGTAAACCGGCAGTTGATCCGCTGTTTCAGACCGTTGCGGAATGTTATGGCGCTTCAGCCCTCACCCTTGTTTTAACTGGTATGGGGTCAGACGGTAGCCAGGGCGCGGTAACAGTCGCAGATAAAGGCGGCACCGTGATTGCGCAGGATAAGGAAACAAGTGTGGTCTGGGGAATGCCAGGTGCCACGGCAAAAGCGGGCGCTTGCAGCTCTATCCTTCCGTTAAATAAAATTGCACCTAAGCTAAAAGAATTAATAACAGGGCGAGTATGATGAATTCAGCTGATTTTGATTACCTGAGAACAATATTAAAAAAAGAATCTGGCCTCGTTCTGACAGACGATAAGCAATATCTTATTGAGTCGCGCCTGTTGCCGGTTGCCAAAAAATTAAAATTTGAAAGCATTGAAAAACTGGTCGCGGAACTTCGCCGCACCAATGGCAATCTTTTGAAAAACCATATTGTCGAAGCAATGACAATTAACGAGTCATTCTTCTTTCGCGATAAAACCCCGTTTGATAATTTTGAAAAAGTGATGCTGCCATCTCTGTTTGAATCAAAAAGGGCGCAAAAACAAATTCGCATCTGGAGTGCAGCCGCCTCCACAGGGCAGGAAGCCTATTCACTCAGCATGATCCTTGAAGAACATGCTGAGAAGTTAAAAGGCTGGACAGTGCAGATCATCGGTACTGATCTTTGCTCAAACGCTCTGGAAAAAGCAAAGGCCGGGCTTTATAGCCAGTTCGAAGTGCAGCGCGGCATGCCAGTAAAATATCTGATGAAGCATTTCAGTCAGGTTGGCAGCATGTGGCAAATCAGTTCAGAAATCAGAAGCACAGTTCAATTCCGTCACTTCAACTTGTTGAACAGCTTTAATACACTTGGCCATTTCGACATTATCTTTTGCAGAAATGTGCTGATCTATTTTGACAGGGATATGAAAAAAGACATCCTTTCAAGAATGGAAAAACAAGCCCACTCAAATGCCTTCCTTATACTAGGCGCTTCAGAAACCCTCATTGGCATCAATGAAAACTTCAAAACGGTTGCGGATACAAGAAGTCTTTATCAGTTAAAGAAAGAAGAATCGGCAAAAACCATCGGTGTGACTTCAGGTGCAGCGTTGACAATGCCAAAAACCGGAACTTTCAGAACTTAAATTCTAGTCAGTTACAAAAAAGGGAGCCAATAAGCTCCCTTTTTTTATGAATTATTCAAAACGAAATTAACGGCTGGTCATCACGGCCTGACTGGTTGCACCGGTTTTTCCTGTGCCTCCATTAAATCCTTGAAATCATAAAGTCCAAGGGTTGCAATCGTCTTCATGTCCTGGTCAAGCAACTCATAGATCATCCCATCCGTCCCGCGATTGCTAAAAAATACGATAGCATCAACATCCCCGCCCCCTT
>JAJFHX010000050.1 GCA_021775425.1 Hyphomicrobiales bacterium | reverse complement strand
TGATGCAAAATAACCATTGAAATCAAAAAAAGTTCGCTTATTCTATTATTTTATAGGGTGTGTCATTCCTATCGGTAGTGCCCCCCGTCTAACCGAGACACACTCTAAAGCGCCGTATTCCCTCTCGGCGCAAGCGACTTTGTAAAGGCGCTGTTGGAAAGAAGCTCATCTAAAAGAGCTTAACATTTGAACTGCAAAATGATCGTAACGAATATGCGAAAAAAGCAGATCAAATGAATAAAATTCTAACAGCCGTCAATAAAGCGCAGTTTAATGCGCCCAGCCGTCCACATCCCGGTTGGGCGCTTTTTTTGTGCTAAACAAACAAAAGCACAAACTTACAGCTTAACTTTCTAACTGCTATCCCCAGACATTCCATTGCCCCCACTTTCATCATTGATCACACCTCACTAAACTCCGGAAAATCAGCCCGTAGGGAAAAGTCAAAAAGGTAAGCACTCATATGAAAATTAAACTGGCAACCTGGAACATTAACTCTGTCCGGCTCAGAATAGATAGTCTGGCCCGATTCTCAAAAATGTACAATCCGGATATCATCGCCTTACAGGAGATCAAATGCGCCAATGAACATTTCCCATTAGAAAGTATCAATAATCTGGGTTACAACCATGTCGCTTTTCATGGGCAAAAAGGCTATCACGGCGTCGCCATTCTTTCGCGTTTGCCCATCGACCATCTCTGTCAGCATGATTTTAATCAGTCAGCTGACACCCGTCACATCGCCGTTAAACTGAAATCAACCAGCCGTTCCAAAAATCCCGTTATTCTGCATAATTTTTATATACCAGCTGGCGGTGACATTCCTGACCGGACAAAGAATATCAAATTTGGCCAAAAGCTGGATTACCTCACCAATCTCACAAACTGGTTTAAAGATGAAACCAACAACCATTCAGACCGTATGATCATGGTCGGTGATTTTAACATCGCCCCGCTGGAAATGGATGTCTGGTCTCACAAACAATTATTGAAAGTTGTCTCCCACACACCAATAGAAGTCACCCACTTAAACGATCTGCAAAACTCCAGAAACTGGCATGACGTCATGCGTCAGTTCATCCCTGAAGAAGAACCATTATTTACATGGTGGAGCTACCGCGCCAAAGACTGGCGCCTGTCGAACCGCGGTCGCAGGCTTGATCATATCTGGGTTACACCCAAATTAGCCAAAACTTCCCGCTCTATGCAGGTGATATCAGACATGCGCTCCTGGGAAAAGGCCTCCGATCACGCGCCCGTCATCGCAGAATTTGAAATCTGATCCACACCAGACGTAAAAAATGCGCCACCTGATTTTTCAAGTGGCGCATTTAGATTGATTACCAGCTAAATATTAAAGTATTAAGCTGCTATTTTCACTACCGTTAATGCACAGCCATGGCTGTTTCAAAAGACGCGCTTTCAGCTGCTTCCAATGTCGAATCAATTTCCTTGATCCGTTCAACCATAATATTTAATCGGCTTTTTATGGTTTGAATAAAGCTGTCAGCAATTGCCGGATCACTGCCCATAATCTGATACAGGATTGATCTTGAAATTTTTAGCGCTTTAACTTCTGATTTTGCACGCACAGTTGATGCATGAACATGATCAACCAGCATCGCCATTTCACCCACAAGAATTCCATGGCCAAAATGCTCACGTGTCCGCCCGACATCTGGCTGCGCTAAGCGCTCAACCAGACCAACGACGATAAAATAAGCCGCATCACCGGATTGCCCATCCTCAATCATCACATTACCAGGGTGAAACACAACCCGGTCCGCCCCTTCAATGATCATCATAAGTTGTTCATCAGATAATTTAGAAAACACATCCAGTTGCTTCAGTGGCCCAACCAATTCGGCAAGCTTCATTAAAATGACCCCATCTAAAAAATACACCATTTAGCAACAGCACCGCACAAGTCGTTTCACCCAAAAATTCAGGGATGCAAAACAACTCACAACGACTAAATCAGGAAAATGCCAGCAAAGCGCAATGCTTTAGCAGGAATTTTCTTAAACTCGTCGGTTACTAAATGGAAAATCCATCAATATGAACGAAATACACTGTTCATTTCTGGCGAAAAACCGCCCATCATCAGATCAGACAATTAAAAATTTGCCCTCATATTGCCGACCCGACCAGACTGACTTTAGGCACTAAAAATAAAAAAATCCAGATGGCAAAATCACAAGTCTGTGGAAGAGTAGGGGACAAAGTCAGGGCACAAGTTTATATCCACCTGCTTCGGTCAATAAAAGTTCTGACTGTGACGGATCTGTCTCTATTTTTTGACGCAGGCGATAAATATGCGTTTCTAAAGTATGGGTCGTTACTTTCGCATTATAACCCCATACCTCATGCAACAACACATCACGTGTGACCACCTTTTCACCAGCCCGGTATAAAAATTTGAGAATGGATGTTTCTTTTTCCGTTAGGCGGATTTTCTTCTCATCTGCATCCACCAGCAATTTGGATGCTGGTTTAAAGCTATATGGCCCAATCGAGAAAATAGCGTCTTCGCTTTGTTCGTGCTGCCGCAATTGTGAGCGAACCCTTGCCAGCAACACCCCAAACCGAAAAGGTTTGGTCACGTAATCATTGGCTCCGGCATCAAGACCCAAAATCGTATCAGAATCAGAAATCTGCCCTGTCAGCATGATGATCGGGCTTTTAAAACCGGATCGACGCAATTTCTTGCACATTTCACGGCCATCAAGCTCAGGCATATCAACATCAAGTAAGATGAGGTCAACGCGCTCAGATTCAGCAAGAGCCATCCCCTCAGACGGTGTGCTGGCAGAAAGCAGCTCAAACTCATCATGTAACATTAATTGATCAACCAGGCTTTCACGCAGATCATCATCATCATCAACGATTAAAATTTTTCTTGTCGAGCTCATAAGCTTATCCCATTGAAAAAAGTCGTATTTATTATCTTAAAATGCTACGAATAGTCTTAAATCAATACGTATCTAATGTGGGTTGAATTTATGTCAATTTTTGGTGATCAGCGACATTTCCCTCTTTACAACCTGAATAGAAGCCTTTCAATAGCCCGTCTCACATTGGGCAACTCACAGTTATCATTTCCCTGTGCCATTGGCCGAAATGGTCAAACAACCCTGAAAAGGGAAGGAGACGGCAAAACCCCAATCGGCTGCTGGTCCCCGCTCATGGTTTTTTATCGCCGTGACAAAATCAGCAGGCCTATAACGTCTCTGCCCATCGAGCCTGTCAGAAAAAACGATGGCTGGTGCGATCAACCCTTTGACAGAAACTATAATCGCGGCGTCAAACATCCCTATCCAGCTTCCGCTGAACAGCTATGGCGCCACGACAATCAATATGACATCATCATTGTGCTTAATCACAATCAGTGCCCGCGCATTCAAAATGCCGGCAGCGCCATTTTCATGCATATAGCAAAGCCGGCTTACACCCCAACAGAAGGCTGCATCGCCTTAAAAGAAACACACCTTCGCCAGCTACTGAGTTACATGAAGCCTTCATCAAAACTGATCGTCTAACAAGTAACTAGTCGTTTGAAATGCTTAGTTCAGTCTGAAACGCTGTCGCACTGCCAACACCGCCAAGATTAGGCGAAATCTTCACAACATGATCAAACACAGATTGCAGCTCTTCCGGCCGGGCATTGCCGGAAACTGTCACAATAAATTTAATATCTTTAAAATGAGAGTTTTCACCATCACCAATATCAAACAGCCCACGCATGTCCGTCGTCCCGCTCATATGAATACGGATAGAAGAAAGTGAAATATTCCTCAAAGCACAAACGGCTGAAAAATTTGCAATGAAACAACCTGATAAGGCCGCTAGCAGATGTTCCTGCGGGCTTGCATAACCATTTCCACCGCAAAGTTCATGGGGCTGGTCCATATCAATTGTAAAATTACGCGAAATATCATCTCCGCCAATGCGTGAATCGGAAATCACAGACCGACTACCGGTTTGCCCGGTCCAGACCGAATTGACCTTCCAGTTACCTTCGGCAAGCTTTGCATCCAATTTGACTTCATCACGTATCATATTCGCAAATTGCAAACTGATACCATTGACAACATGTTCATCAGTCAGTTGAGATACACCATTCATATAAGAGCCACCCTTATTTCAGTTCAGAACAAAGCTTGCATATAACAAGCATGTATAATTGTTAATCATCACTAATTAACAAACTCTCAACTGATATCAGAACCGGTCAATATATATGAAAATCTGGCCAATTCAGCCGTCAAACCAGCTTAAAAGCCCTCATCCACCCCGTCATCTAACGCGGCGCGGGTTCATATAAAGGTCACTTTCAAGCGCTTCCAGCTTCACTTCACCCAGCTTACCCGCGTTCATATCTTTAACAAGGTCTTCGATATGGTGTTGCGCCTCATCATTAAAGCGCAGCATCGTGCAAAACATCTGCAACACATACTTTAATTCAGTGCTGAAATGCTCTTTTTTCACCCAGCATTTCCACTTGCCGCCAAGGTTAAGCACCCGCCCATTAAGCTTGCCGATTTTTTTGCCCCGTTGATCATACAGCACATAGTCATCACCAATATTGATCCAGCACCGCCTTAGCCGATAAAAGCTCGGCACCCCGTCTTTTAAAATAAAGAATGAATAACGCTCCGGCTGGAACCACCATTTATAAGATGATCGCTCTACCTGTATGAGCTGTTCATGTTTCGATAGATTGACAGAATAAACCGTCACCGGAAAACCCTTCGCACCATGAGTGATCTGCATAGAGCGGCCAAGCAGCAAATCCATCGTCCCGCGCCAGTTCACTTCATCAGTAAACAGCTTGATCACCATGCGCCGTTTCATGCCGGTTTCTTTTTTCCACGCGCCCTTACGGTAAGCAACAAGTCCAACCCGCTTGCCATCTTCTTTAACCTCACCAAGAATATCCATATCCTTGGTGAACTGGCGTGATTTCGCCCGGTATCTGTCCTGCTGATAAATGCCGATTTCAGTCGTGTTTAAATCTGTAAGCCAGAGACTGACCTCAAATTTTTCCACCTTGCCGGAAGTTGCTTGTCCAGCCACAGCCTGTGGCTCAGCTTCTTCGGTTAGTTTGGCCTGGCTATTCTGGCTGCTCATAAAACCTCCCAGCATTTTCGCGTCTTTTATGAAAGAAACCGCGAACGTTAAATCTTTGCGAATCATCTAATTCAGGCAAAGTTTAACATGTTCGCGGCATCATTAGAGCAAAGCCAGAAACTTATCCAAACCTATTTCAGTACAGGATTGTGAACACTCAAAGCGCCGGATATGTGCCGTGGTTCGTGAAAAAATTATGAGCGCGGCCCGAATAAAGCAGAACCAACCCTGACAATATCCGCCCCAAGCTCAACCGCCGTTTCAAAATCTGAACTCATCCCCATCGAGAGCTCTTTAACTCCGTTTTTTTCAGCAAGCTGCTTTAATAATATGAAATACGGAGCAGCTTCTTCATCAACAGGGGGGATACACATCAGGCCAACAATCTTTATTTCGGCCTCTTCCCGGCAAAACCGTAAAAATTCACCAAGCTCAGAAACTGCAACGCCCGCCTTTTGCGGTTCATCCCCCACATTCACCTGCACAAACAATTTAAGCTGTCGGCCCTGATCTCTCATTTCCTCAGCGATCAGTTTTGCAATTTTTGGCCGGTCAACCGTTTGAATGCCATCAAACAACGCAACCGCTTCTGATGTTTTGTTTGATTGTAATGGCCCGATCAGATGCAGTTCAACATCCGGGTATAGCTGGCGCAGCTGCGGCCATTTCTGTGCCGCCTCCTGCACTCTGTTTTCACCAAAAAGCCTGTGCCCCGCTTCCAGAATAGGCAAGATCTCTTCACCATTTCGGGTTTTACTCACCGCCATTAACCGCTTATCAGCAATTTCAGATTGTTCATCCTGCCCCACGCCACCAGCACCAGCCCGTGCAACAGCTTCAATAATCTGTGTTTTTATTTTTTTTAAATTTTCATCCGCACCCATCAGCCGGCATCATCCTTTAAATATTCATTCGCCCTAATCGCTATCAGAAGAACTTGACACCTGTCAAAAATAACAGTTTTCTCTCGAAGACAATGAACAAAAAGGAAGCCCCATGCAATATGCAGCCATTTGTATTGATAAAGAAAATTCTGAAAATCTGCGGCTCGAAAATCGCACCGATCATATCGCTCATCTGAAAACTGTGAAAGACAACATGCTGCTTGCCGGCCCTTTTCTCAATGAAGCTGGCCGCATGTGTGGGTCTCTGCTGGTATTTAATGATCTTTCACTTGAAGAAATCAACAACTGGCTTGAGCAAGACCCCTATTCAAAAGCCGGCCTCTTTCAATCAGTTGAAGTCAAACCCTTTAAAAGGGTCATCTGACGATGGTTATTTAAGAAGCCTTCTTAATTTCCCGCCGCACTTCAAATGGACGTAGGCTTAAAAGATCCGCCATATCGTTGCGGATCTTTTTTTCGCTGTAAAGCGCCAGCGCCTTGCGATCTCCAATATCAGAAAGTGTCATCGGTTCCCCAATCCTGACATGCACATCAAGCGGACCGGCTTTGAGCAGGTTCCACACATGGCTGGCCATTTCCATATCACCATACCAGGCAACAAGTGGCCGCGTTCGCCGACCAAGCGGCACACCGCCAAGGAATGTGTAAGCAATCGCAATTGTCTGAATAGGCGTATCGCCATCAGCAGATGCCGCACCGGCAAATAATGTGCTTTTAAAATCCAGCACCCGGTTGCCGTCACTGCTCGTCCCTTCCGGGAATAAAACAACATTGTCCCCGTTCCGCAGTCTCTCTGCAATTTCAGTGGCAGATTTTAAACTCTCAGTGCGCTTTTCCCGGTCAACAAAAATCGTCCGTTGCAGCTTCGCCAGAACCCGCACACCAGGCCAGGTGCCAACCTCTTGTTTGGCAACAAATGATAACGGCGTGATCGCCGTGAACACAACAATATCCATCCACGAAATATGGTTCGCAACCAATAACACAGGCTTATCAGCAATCTTACCATCCACATGAATGCGCAAGCCCATTATCCTGGCAATAAGCCGGTGATAATAATGCGGCAACAGGCGAGCCAAGGGCAGTTTCAGTTTGATAAACAACCACTGAAAAGGCACCAGTAAAAATGTAATGAGAAAAAACCAGAACAATACCCAGATAGCACGCAATGAAGACATAATTCACACCCGATACACAAAGTTCAGAAAATTTATTGTTTAACTTGTTAAGTCTTCGACTTTTTTAGTCTTTGTCTAATTCGTCTAAGTCTAAATTGACGCTTTCCCGTAATGATCCCAAAACCGGCAAATTCTATATGGCCAGTTTCCAGCGATCTGATTTATAGCGTTAGAGAGCCTCATCTGTAAAGCTTCGCGTCAAATGTGCCAAAGATTCTTAAATGCAACTATGAAAGCAAAATTGGCAAAACCAAACTAAAATTCAGTTTCATCCGCCAGCACCAGACGCATCATCAGAGCATTCGAGGCTTTTTCACCTTTTTTCGCTTTATAATATGCCCGCCGCTCACCAATCACTTCAAAGCCGGCCTGCACATAAAGCTCAACTGCAGCTTTGTTACTTTCGTCAACCTCAAGATGCAGTTCTTTAATCCCCTTGTCATAAAGCGTATCAATCGCCGCATCGAGCAAGCCAACAGCCACGCCGCGCCGCCGATGCCGCCGCCCGACAGCAAGAGATATAACCTCAGCCTCATCAGCTACACAGCGCACCAGCAAATAAGCCATCAGGTCAGGGTTGCCATTCGGAAAAGCCCCAAGCACCTTCATTTTCTGGTCTTGAAGGAATAACGCAAAATCATGCGCCCCCCAGCCTTGTGTGAAGGATGACTTATGCAAGTTTGCCAAAGCACTGATACTGTCAATCCCTAAATCCCTGACAGTATATCCATTTTCGAGAACTCTCATGAGAGCCTCCGTATCAGAGTTTTCCCCAACTGTGGTTTCGCATCAGGCGCCCGTAAATAAAGCGGGCTAACCTCATCGTCTTTTACATAATGCCGGTCTTCAAGGTTCAGTAAATCTTCTGCACAGAGTTTAACCGGCCCGCCAAACTCAACGGCCCCGGCTGTATTGGTCTGCAAAGAAATAAATTCTTCTGCACCTGACCCATAAACAGCATTCAACTGAAATCGCTTAATGAAATCTGGCACATCCGCATGACATAACAACAATGGTGAACTTAAGGGCTCAATAAATGGCGAAGAGAAATCAACTGAAGAGCCAACCTGAACTGAACTACAAACCTTGAAAGACTGCACATAAAATTCACGCCGGCCAGCATCAAGCACAACGGCATACTGGCAGAAATCGCCCGCCTCAATTTCCTCGGAAGGCGGCAACCAGCTCTCATCATTTGCAGTCGAGTCAGAAATAAACCGGCTGATTTTCAACCCGGCTGCCAGTGTCGAGCTTAGCCCATAAAGCGGCAACCCGGTTGCAAGTGCCAGACCTTTGGCAAAAGCAATGCCAACCCGCACCCCTGTAAAAGAGCCTGGTCCAATTGTACAAATGATTCGATTAAGAGAATGATAATCAATCCCGGCTTCATCAACAATTGCCTCAACCTGACCAACAATTGTCTCAGCGTGCCCCCGCTGTAAATCAGCATAGCGACTGAAAACTTTTTCAACACTATCTGGCACTTCCCCGTGATGAGCCACAACACGCAGCGCAGCTGAGCAACCAGCCCCCGCTGTATCAATTGCTAACTCATTCATCGGTTTATGTTGGATCAATCAGGGTTGAATTTTTAATAAGCATCTTCAGCCGGGCGCACAGCCTGGACCTCAGGCAAAAAATGACGAATAAGGTTTTCAATGCCATGCTGCAACGTCACCGTTGAACTGGGGCAACCGGCACAGGCGCCGCGCATTGTCAGATAGACAATCCCATCCCTATAGCCTTTAAAAACAATATCACCACCATCCTGCGCAACAGCGGGCCGCACCCGTGTTTCAAGCAGCTCTTTAATGGTATTGACAGTTTCAAGATCAGATGGATCAAAAAACTCATCTTCCGTTTGTGCCTCATGCTCTGTATCATCCGCCAGAACCGGATCACCAGACATATAATGCTCCATAATGGCCCCAAGCACAGCCGGTTTCAGGCTTTGCCATTCCATCGTACCTTTGGTCACAGAAATAAAATCTGTCCCGAGAAACACCGCCTCGACCCCGTCAATACCAAACAAACGGCTTGCCAGAGGTGAGTTCTCCGCAACATCACTTGAAAGAAATTCAAGATTGCCCTGATTGATCACAGGCTTGCCCGGAATAAACTTTAAAGTTTGTGGGTTAGGTGTTGCTTCAGTTTGTATAAACATGACCAAATCTCCGCTAGGTCAGAACCCGGCATTCAATGCCAAAAGGTACGAATATTTTTGAAATTAATCTGATTGTAGCTCTAATTAAGAATGTTTCTAAACTAGCTCAAAATCACTCATTTGTAAACAACCAGCAAAAACAATTTCCAGCCAGCTTCATAACAGCTCTGGCAATGGATATCAATCAGTCAGAACAACCATCTATCAGAAAATATTGGCAAAATTTACGCAAGCGCGGTTATTTCATCCCACGTCAGATGACCAGGAATAATAGAAATCGGGATCGGAAAATTGCCAGCTTTGCTGCCTGTAAACAGATTAGTAATCAACGGACCCGGGCCGGATTGCTCAGTTGAAGCCCCAAGCACGATAATCGCAATATCTTCGTCAACCTCAATCAGAGACGAAATTTCTTCGGCCCGTTTGCCTTCACGCACCACTTCTTCAACCACAATATCTTCAAATCCAGCTGTCTTTAATTTGCGGCGAAACAGCCTGAAAACGGCTTTAGCCTTCTGCAATGCCTCTTCTCGCTGAATTTCCTTCACCCCTAGCCAGTGCTGAAAATCTCCAGGCTCAATGACATAAAGCATAGAGATAATCCCCCCGGTGCGGCGCACCCGGTTCGCAGCAAAAGCAAGCGCGGCCTCAACTTCTGGGGCATCTTCTTCGACCACCACCAGAAATTTCCGTACATGGCCTGATTCAAAAACATTGCGTTTTGTGTCTGTCATAGGACGCATCGTGCCAAATGATTGAACAATCGCCAAGCTGTTTTTTTGATTTACCTCAATTCAAAAAAAACCCGCCCTCCCCAAAAAAGGGAGAAGCGGGCAGTCTTCCCTCAAAAAGATATAATTTTTATTGAATCAGAAAGTCAGTTCATCAAGCTGGCCAACGCCGACAATCAACTTGGAAAGAGTGAGGTCTCCCCCATCAATAATTTCAGAAATCGCTGTTTTCACTCTTGAAAGTGCCGGTTGATGCGTTTTCTTCCAGCCATCAATACCGTCTTTACTCTGCCCGATGCTGGCAATTAACTGCCGGCGCACACCTTCAATCCGGTTATCAAGCGCATTCAGGGCCCATAAATCATAAACATCACTATGAGAGACCTGCCCCGTCATACGCGAGAGCGCACCAAGCTGAAGCTCTTCATCAAGCGCAATATGAATGGGAATAAGCTCGCCAACGGATATGCCGGATGACTTACCAGCAAGCACCACATCAAACCCGCTCGCCTTAAAGAATGTATCAGAAACCATCAACGCGATTTTTTCCGGCAATCCGGTTTTGACCAGCGCTTCGACTTCAGCCGCCAGCTCCTCTTTACGTTCAGCAGATAACCCGGCCTTCGACTTTTTCATATAAGTCGCAATCCCGGATTTATAGAGTTTTATTTCCTTCGATAAGCCTTCATCAAAAGACCCATTATTCAGGAACCATGCTGTCATCCGCCGGGTCAGTGATTGCAGCCGGCGATAAATTTCAAGCTGAGCCTGACCCTTCATTTTAGTATCTAGCTGATCAAGCTGGTCATATAAATCTTCAAGGCCAAGCACTGCGGTAACGACTGTAAACGCTGCCGCAAGTTCCGCACTATTACGACCTGTTTCCTCTGTCAGCCGCACAACCATGGTCGAACCACCGCGGTTGATGATATTATTGGTCAGCTGCGTGCCAATGATTTCACGCCGCAACGGGTGATGACGAATATCTGTTGCAAAATCCTTTTGCATCCTTTCGGGGAAATATCTTTTTAATGATGAATTGAAATAGCTGTCATCAATCACATCACTTTCAATCAGTTGATTGAAGAGATCAATTTTTGCAAACCCAAGTAATGTCGCAAGCTCAGGCCGGGTGAGCGCTTTGCCACTTTCTAACCGTTCAGCAATTTCGATGTCTTCCGGCAGGCCTTCTATATCACGGCTCATCAGGCCTTTGCGCTCAAGCTGCCGCATAAGACGCTGCTGAAAGCCAAGGTCGCCAATGCCGCGTTTTTGCCCGAGGCTGAGGGTCAGTGTTTGCAGATAATTATTTTCAAGGCAGCGCTCCGCCACCTGTTCAGTCATGGAAGAAAGCACTTTATTCCGCGCAGCCGTAGAAAGCCGCCCGGCAGAAATCGCCTGCCCCAGCGCAATCTTGATATTCACCTCAAGATCAGATGAATTTACACCTGCTGAATTATCAATCGCATCCGTATTAATAGCATGGCCAAGAGCCGCAAATTCCATGCGACCTTCCTGGGTAATACCAAGGTTAGCCCCCTCGCCTATCACTTTCACACAAAGCTCATTCGCTGAAACACGAATGCCATCATTCGCCCTGTCTCCCACATCTGAGTGAGATTCATTGCCAGCCTTGATATACGTGCCGATACCACCAAACCACAACAGATCAGCCTCAGACTTAAGAACAGCCTTAATCAGTTCATTGGGTGACATGCTGGCAGCATCGACCCCAAGCATCTCCTGAATTTCTGAGCTCAGTTTGATGGATTTTGCTGAACGGGAAAACACCCCGCCCCCCTTGGAGATCAGTTTCTGATCATAATCCTGCCAGCTTGAGCGGCCCATATCAAATAACCGTTTACGCTCAACCCAGCTTGATTTTGCGTCCGGTACAGGGTCAATAAAAATATCTCTGTGGTCAAAAGCCGCCTGCAATCGAATGGCTTTAGAAAGCAGCATCCCATTGCCAAACACATCACCTGACATATCCCCAACACCAATTACAGTAAAAGGCTGGCGCTGAATATTAATATTCATTTCACGGAAATGCCGTTTTACCGCTTCCCACGCCCCGCGTGCAGTTATGCCCATCACCTTATGGTCATAACCCTGCGACCCGCCAGACGCAAAAGCATCCCCAAGCCAGAAGCCGCGAGAACAGGAAATTTCATTCGCAATATCAGAAAATGAAGCGGTGCCCTTATCCGCTGCAACAACTAGATACGGGTCATCATCATCAAATCTGACAGTATTCAACGGCGGTACTATCGACTTGCCGACCATATTATCCGTAATAGATAGCAAACCATTGATAAATCTTTTATAGGCGGCAATACCGGCCGCCATAAATTCTTCACGCGACGGATTAAGGGGCATATTTTTCGGCACAAACCCACCCTTAGAACCGGTCGGAACAATCACGCTGTTTTTCACCAGTTGCGCTTTCACAAGGCCCAGAACTTCTGTCCTGAAATCCTGCTGCCTGTCAGACCATCTGATCCCGCCTCTGGCAATTTTGCCAAATCTGAGATGCACACCTTCCACTTTCGGCGAATAAACAAATATCTCCCGGAAAGGTTTTGGCGAAGGAATGCCATCAATTTTCTGGCTGTCAAATTTAAACACCAGCTCTTCAGGCGCATCACCATTTTGGTCAACATGGAAAAAGTTCGTGCGCAAAGCCGCCATAATCAGATTTTGAAAATGACCCAGTATCTGATCTTCATCAAGGCTGGGAATGGTGCCACGAATATCGTTTATTTTCTTATTTAAACGTTTAGCCTTGGCTTCAACCATTTTTTGCTCAGCCTCCGTATGCCACGGATTAAACCGGCAGTGAAACAAATCAACCAGATGACGGGAAACGTCACTGTAACGCACCAAAGTGCGGATCATATAGTTCTGATCATAAGGCAGATTGATCTGCCGCAGATAGCGACCAAAACTACGCATCAATGCTGCTTCTCGCCACTCAAGACCAATCAGAGAAATCAGCTGATTATAACCATCATTTGCAGCTTCATTTTTCCAGATAGCCATAAAGCCCTGAACCAGCTGGTCCTGTAATTTATCAAGATTGACAGCCCCTTCACCCCTGACTTTCAGGCGCATCATATGCTGGCATACAGGCGGCTGCCCAGAACCTTTGTTAGGCTTAATGGTATAGCTGCGCTCATCAATCACATCAAAACCGAGATTTTCAAAAATCGGTACGCGGCGTGAAAGCGGAATAGGATCAACAAGATTATAGAGCGTCACCTCAAGAGAGGAGCGATCATCCTTTTCATTACGATAAAAGGTAACAGCCGTCGGCCTGTCTTCATCCATCTCTTCAATGATATGGATGTCATTCATCAACCGGCTGGTATCATATATATCCCGATAGCCAACTGGAAACGCCGGCCCATATTGATCAACCAGTAATTCGGCTTCCTCTGCATCATAAAATTTTGCAATTTCATCATACATCCGGTCTTCCCAGCGCCGTGATAGCGCCTCAACCTCTTTCGCCAGAATTTTAGAACAACACTCAGGCGTCTTGCCGCTATCCCGCCCGATAATGTAGTGAATTCTCACATATGGACCTTCAGCAAAATAGGGGTAAAATGCGCTCACTCGCCCTTTGAAAGTCTTGGCAAGATAATTACCGACAGAACGTCGTATCTCGGTTGAAAACTGATCTCTTGGTAAAAACACCATCAGTGATACAAACCGGTCAAACTCATCGACCCGCTGTAAAACTTTCACACGCGGTGAATGATCAAGCGTTTCAATTTCTCTTGCATAACTCGCCAGCAATTCATTGGAAATCTGAAACAGTTCATCCCGCGGGAACGTCTCTACAATATTTGTCAGTGCCTTGCCGGAATGGCTTTCCCGGCTGACACCAGAATTCGTAAGCACATAATCCAGCTTCTGACGCAAAATCGGAATAACCGAAACATTGCTCGCATAGGCAGCTGACGTAAACAGGCCGACTATCCTCAGCTCACCTGTGATTTTGCCTTTTTCGTCATAAAGTTTAACACCGATATAATCCATATATGTCCGGCGGTGCACATCGGATTTGATGTTGGCCTTAGTGATAATTATCGGTGAGGGCGAAAAGAAAAATTTTCGCACTTCTGGTGTCATATGCGTCAGTTCTTTGCCCCGCCGCAGCACTTCAACTTTGGTATCTCTCAGCAAACCAAGGCCAGACCCCCGCTTTGGTGCCAATTTGCTGTTTTTGGTTTTTCCCTTAATGGAATATTCCCGCATCCCTAAAAAGGTGAAATTATTATCATTCGCCCAGCGTAAAAACTGCACGGCTTCTGAAAGCTGCGCCAGTGGCACTTGTGGCATATTGGTTGAAAGTTCACTGGCAATAGACGTTAACCGGTTGCGCATCAGCAGCCAGTCTTTCACCACCACACCAACCCGGCAGGAGAGATCCTGTAATGCCGATTGAAGGTCTTCTATGGTTTCGTCTTTAAGTGCATCAACCTGGATAGAAATAAAGCTCTCAGCTTTAATACCATCCATAGTAGCAATCTCGGTTTTATCTTTATCAGGCGGCACCAGCCCCAGAAGGCTGCCCTTTTTATCCCGCTTTACTTTTAAAACCGGGTGCAACACCTGATGAATTTTTATATTGCGAGCCTGTAATTCCCCAAGCAACGAATCAATCAAAAACGGCATATCATCATTCTGGATGTTAATTACAGTACAAGTCTGTAATTCAGAATTTATCGATAGCTGTGTTGAGGGGGAAAATATTTCGACCTTGGGCTGACCGGTTTTTCGCGTCTGCACCATCTCAAAACAATGGGCAACAAGTTCGCTGTAATATGATCTCCGGACCTGATCAACATCTTCCCATTTTACAGAAGAAAACAGATACCTCGCGAAATCATATAAGGTCTTTGCCTTCTCTTTCGGTTGAGCCAGGTCAGAAATAAGTAATGAAATCGGATCGTCGTCATTCTTCTTCATAGTGAGTGCCATATCAGGTGTCCGCTTTTAAAAATCCCCAACACACCCGGATACAAATATAGAATGACAAGCGATAAACGCAAAACAATCGCCACCCAGTCTTAAAACGGGCATGCAATTAAAAAAGAGAAAACCGCACTACCGAAAGACCCCAGATGGCAGGTGCGACTCAATCTGCCAAAAGTCTAGGTGGAAAAAGATGAACAAATTCTTAGTGTTATCAGGAATCCGTGTTTATTTAGAACAAACCGGGATCAAAAATCCCAAAAAAGGGGATTAAAATCACTCAATGATAATTAAATGATTCGAAAGCTGATCCAGCGGTTCCGTGCGAGGGGGGAAATGCTCAGCCAGCCAGCCCCCGGCCATTTCAATCGCCGCCAGAAATCCTTCTTTAGGTTTTTTTTCTTTTATTCTCTTTGTCAGCACACCGACCATTTCATCCCAGTCATGCTGTGGGATTTTTTCATAAATCGCGATATCACCAATCACCTCGGCATAATGCTCGGCAACAGAAACAAAAATCATCACGCCTGTGCGCCCATTCGTTGTGTGCATTTCCTGTGCCGCAAATTGCTCAAGCGCATGAGCATGTGCCCAGCGCCGTTTTAATGAGCGCGGCACAATCCAGTATCTGATCGGCCGCAATGAAAGCAGCAATGAAAGAACAACAAACACAATCAACTGAAAAAAATAAATTCTCTCAGCAGACCATACCATCCACTTCCCATCCGTATATCCTGGCAGATAAATAAGAATAAGCGGCACAAGCAGACTAAGAAACGCCGCTATAAACAATGGCAATAAACGATAACTGCCAGACTGCGCCGCCAGTACAGCAACAATTTCACCACTGGTGCGCTTTTCTTCCCGGGTGATCGCTTCACCAATTTGTTTTGCATCCGCCTGACCAAGCAAATTCATTTCAAAGTCTCCCATTCGTTACCAGCTACCAGAAGCACCACCGCCGCCAAAACTGCCACCTCCACCTGAAAATCCGCCCCCTGATGTCCGGCTGAACCCGCCAGTACCCCGCCAGCCATCAGCAGCGCCGCCATAACTTCCGGGCAGAATAACAACGCCCCCCGGCACACGCCCGCTCACCTGCCTGTCCCGGCTGACAGAGCTGATGAAATAAACAAACGGCACAAGCCAGAAAGCAAAGAAAATCAAAGGCAGGTAAGGGTCTATCTGTTTTTCAGGCTTTTTAGCGCGCAGCAGAACCTCTTCCTTCTGCCCAAGCAGCGCGTCTTTAATATCTTCAACACCGGCCCTAATGCCGCCTGGCAAATCACCCTTTTTAAAAAACGGTAAGATCCGTCGCTGTATGATCAACCCGGCCAGTGCATCCGGTAAAACACCTTCCAGACCATAACCGACTTCTATCCTGACCTTGCGCTCATTGGGTGCTACAATCAGCAACACCCCATTATCCTTACCCGCCTGGCCAATGCCCCAGTGCCGGCCAAGCTGAACACCATAATCCTCAATCGTCACACCCTGTAGCGAGCCAACAGTAACAATCACAATCTGATCGGTAGATTTTTGCTCAACGCCAGCAACAATTGCGGTCAGCTGTTCTTCTTCGCTAGGGCTGAGAATATTGGCCTGATCAACAACCCGACCAGAAAGTTCGGGGAATTTTATTTCCGCAGCCGAAACTGCTCCGGCACCAGACAAAATGACGGATAGCAACAATAATAGTGAACAGAAAAGAGACCTTTTGCCGCCAACAGAAAAGCCGGATAATGAAAATAATTTCCTATCGTAGCGATCAGTCACCTCAGCAAATACCCTCAAGAAATAAGAACAACAGCCCCATTCATCTTCACGACTCCGCCTGCTAGAACTGAACTTTTGGTACTTTCAGGTTTTCTTCAGACACAGTGAAAGTTTCCATCAGTTCAGAATCCGGATAGACCAGAGATTTCCACCACCGGCCCGGAATGGTTTTTAGTTCTGTATTATAGCGTTTCACCGCATCAATATAATCTTTACGCGCAACTGCAATCCGGTTTTCTGTACCTTCAAGCTGAGTTTGCAGCGTCAAAAAGTTCTGACTTGATTTTAAATCAGGGTAACGCTCTGAAACAGCGATCAACCTGCCAAGCGCACCAGAGAGCTGCGATTGAATCTTTTGAAACTGCTGAAACGCTTCAGGGTTGGTGGTGATATCTTTTGGCAATTGCAGGCTGGTCGCCTTGGCCCGGGCCTCAACAACTTCTTTAAATACTTTTTCTTCCTGAGCTGCAAATCCCTTAACTGTCTCAATCAGGTTCGGTATCAACTCCGCCCGTCTTTGATACTGATTAAGCACATTGCTCCACGCAGCTTTGGCCTGTTCTTCCTTGGTGGGAATATTATTTATGCCACATCCTGAAAGCACAGAAAGGCTACACAATAGTCCGGCAATAATAAAGAATCTGATCGAACTGACCACAAATGACATACAACGGCTCTCCCTTACAGCACTAAACGCCTGTAGTTGGTGTAATCAAACCTCACCCCTGATGCAAGCCCAGAATCTATCTGACCAATAGACGAAGCAAAAATATTTGGTACAAATAAGCAACATTCAGGCCGTGATGCTATAATTTAGCACTTTCAATCGAATATTCATTCGAATGTATCAATGAGGCCGCTTGACTTACACGCACTTTAGGTCGAATATAAACACACAAAATGTTGTTTTTGCAATATTTTAACTAAGAAGCCATCTCGAACTGGCCAACCGGCAATGCCTGTAATAGGTCTGATGACATGATGTCTTCTCTGGTTATTTGAGTGAGTAACACGCCTGCATAGAAATATGAACCATGTCGTGCAATGCCGTCTTTAATCTCCAGAAATAAAATATTTTAATAATTTTAGAACGGGGGGCGGCACAAGAGTGAGTCTCCCTATTTTATTAACAAAGCAAGACTGCTTAAAATTACTGTGAGGGAGTGCGTATTTATGTATATGCGTTGCGTTGCGCTGTTAGGCGCAACACTTGGGATGTTCACACTTATAACTGATGCAAACGCTACATCACGTTTGGATCGTGCGAAGTCCTACCACCGAGCTGCACCGGCCTGTACTGTTCATAAACCACAGCCAGTGCGTTATCGTCATGTGAAAAGAAAAGTTCTGATCTCACCGGCTAGACGCCATGTGAGCTATAAACCAGCTGTTTATGGTTGGCAGGCTTCAAAACATCTGGTCCGTCGTGGCTGGACTGAAACCAGAGTAGAGCGTGCCCAATACAGACTGAAACACGAAAGAGTTCTGGTCAGTAAGGGTTACAGAAAAACTCATCGCACCCCGGCACAATATGCCACACGCACACATCGTGTAATGGTAAAACGCGGTTGGACTGAAACACGTTCAACACCAGCTACCTACGCCTGGAAAACAAAACGATATGTTGTCCAGCGCGGCGGCATGGATACAATCCGCACACCAGCTGTTTATGGTTATGCAAAAGAACGTGTACTGGTTAAACGTGGCCGTGTTAGCTACAGCCGCACAGCCCCGGTTTATAAAACAGTTTATAGAACCAAGCGTGTTGCAGTCAGATCTCGCCACAAATCACGTCGGTGCAATTGCGCACATGATCGTGGCAGATACCACCGTGCCCATCGTTCATACAAAACTGTTCGTGTAGCAAAACGCGTAAGAGTTAGTGGTGGTCGTCTTGTTGCCCACCGCACAGCTGATCAATACGCATGGCGCAAACGCCGTGTCGTTAAGAAACGCGCATCGGTTCGTTTTGTTCGCCGCCCTGCGGTTTATAAAACCAAACGTGTGAAAGTCATGACAAGCCGTGGCCGCACACACCGCATCTATCACCCGGCTGTTTACAAAACAGTGACAAAACGTGTCATGGTTCGCCCAGCAAGAACCTGGACTGAATCAAGACCAGCTCGTTACAGATCACGCATTGTACGTGTGATGGTAAAGCCTGCACGTCACTATAAAGTAAAACACGCACCGGTTTACAGAACTGTAAAACGCCGTGTTGTTGTATCACATGCAAAACGCAAAGTTCACGTGAAACCTGCCGTTTATGGCTGGCGCTCAGAACGTGTTGCGGTTCGTGGCTACAAAAAGCACCGTGCCTATCGTGGTCGTCCTTGCCGTCACAGATAAGATGTGAGGGAACAAAAGAGTCGTCTCTTTTTGCAGACGATCCGATAAGTTTAGGTCAAACTAAACAATCTTGAGCAATCACTTATGTGGTATGTTCACCAACTTAAAGGCACAAGGATAGCCATCCTTGTGCCTATTTTATTGCGCGCAAAAGACCGAAATGCGCATTATAAAAAGAAGCTTTTTTATCTTTTTATTTGATTATCATGAAACGCCTTCATCAATCCCGAAAGACCTGATAGTACTAATCCAATCATAAATCATAAAAAAGCTGGCAAAACTCATGACCAAAATTGTCCTTCTCGACCGCGACACCTTCCCCGAAGATTTTAAATTCCATCACCCCGATTTCCCCCATGAATGGCAGGAATATAACGCAACTTCCCCGGAAGAAGTCGTCGAAAGGCTCAGCGGTGCAACCATCGCAATCACGAATAAGGTCAAATTAAACGCAGAGCAGCTCGCTCAACTACCAGATCTGAAAATGATCGCCATCGCCGCAACCGGCTTTGATCATATCGACATTGCCCAAGCCAATAGCCAGGGCATCACTGTTTCAAATGTCAGGGGGTATGCCGTCAGCACTGTCCCCGAACATGCCATGATGATGATTCTCGCGTTAAGCCGCTCTTTAAAAGGGTATCAGACCGAAATCGCCGAAGGCAGATGGCAGCGTGAAAACCAGTTTTGTTTCTTCAGCCACCCGATCGAGGATTTGAATAACAAAACATTAGGCCTCATCGGCAGAGGCGGCCTTGGTGAAGGGCTTGCCCGCCTCGCCAAAGGTTTTGGCATGAACATTATTACGGCAGCGAGAAAAAATGAAACAACTCCAAAAGAAGGTCATACCCCCTTCGATGAATTTCTCGCCAGCTGCGACATCATTTCGATCCATTGCCCGCTCAACGATCAGACCCGCAATCTGATCACAACCGCTGAATTTGCTAAAATGACCCGCAAGCCGATTGTCATCAACACCGCAAGGGGCGGCATCATAAACGAAGAAGATGCCATCACAGCAATTGATAGTGGTGCCATTCGCGCATTAGGCGTTGATTGCCTTTCTGCTGAACCACCAAGAGATGGCAATCCGCTATTTAAAATCGCCCATTATCCAAATGTCATCATCACCCCCCATGTTGCCTGGGCCAGTAATGAAGCCATCCAGAGCTTATGGAACCAGCTGATCAACAACATTGAACAATGGCAACAAGGCTCACCACAAAACGCGATCGAACCATCAGCCTGACGCATTCCAACTGACACATTGTCCCTGATAAATGACCAATGACAAATAGTCAAAGGCCCGAAAGGGCAAACAACTGGAGAGAAAAAATATAGGAATTTTCAGCAGACTTGGTCATGCATGAGATAGATCAGTGGGAAAAAAACGATCAGGCGATTAACTCAACCAGTTCAGGATTTAATTCAATTATTTCGACCTGTTCGCTCCGGTCAGGAACATAATCGTTCGGGTTATATTTACCGAACTCAACTCTGTTCCGACCACTTTCCTTCGCCCGATAAAGCGCAAGGTCAGCGCGCTTTAAAAGAGATTCAATCGAATCGGTCTTGCTCCACTCACTCACCCCAAATGAACAGGTCAGTTTCAAAGAAGACGTTTCAGTCTCGATTAACAACCTTGAAATCGCAATCCGTATTTTATTCGCAAGCTTCATCGCCGCAGCTTTATCATAGCCTGGCAATAACAAAGCAAACTCTTCGCCACCCATGCGGGCCAACAAGCCAGCATCTTTATCTATGCAATCGACCACAGAAACAATCGCCCTGTCACCAACATCATGACCATAGCGGTCATTGACCTTTTTAAAATGGTCAATATCAAACATAACAGCGGTTAGCTTTTTCCCATTTATAGCATTGTGGCAATGAGCAGCAGCCGCATCGAAAAAGGCCCGGCGGTTAAAAATACCGGTTAAACAATCCAGTGATGCAAGATTTATCAACTCTTCCTGCATCATACGCATGCGCTCAATCACTCTGAGCCGTGCCATCAGTTCCTGTTGTTTGGGTGGTTTGTGAATAAAATCATCAGCGCCGCAATCAAGCGTCTCGATTAAATTGCCTTCCTCATTACTGGTAGACATAGCGATGATATAAATCTGCCGGCCGCGCTGCGCCAGCAGGCGAACCTCCCAGCAAAGCTCAGACCCGGTTATAGAGGTGGTCTCTAACCCGGTCAGCAGCACATTCACTGCTTGATCACATTGAACATAATTGAGCGCTTCAAGGGCATCAGTAAACAATACCGTCTCATGTCCATTTTCAACCAGCATGGCAGAAAGGAGATCAAGCTCAACACGGCAACTATCTACAACTACAATTTTCATCGGATGCCCACTAATTTACCTGGGCAAAATCTATCAGATACATTTAAACAACTTATAAATAGCGATAAATTAGTTTAATCAGCCAACGAATTAAATAATTCATGGTTAACAAAGGGTTAAAACTCAACGATCAGGCACTATCTGCATTTTCTGTGAGTAAAATTGCCGCCAAGATACGCCCCGGAAACCCAGCCACTCAACGGTACAGCCTCACTGTCCTCATCCATTTTATATGAAACAAGATAGCACCAGGGCGTCCCGGCTTCGCGCCGCCGCTGCGTTGAAAGTTCATGCCAGCGCGCCAGCTTAGTAGGCCCTGTACATCCCCTTGAAATAACGCCGATACCATCATAAGGGATCGCCGCAACAATTGCAGACCCGGCATTTTTCTCATTGGCCTTCTGGTCCCGCTTATTTAACGGTACTGATCTGACATTCAGCACATCATCATCAGCCACACAGACAACGCGCAACGCTCCATCGACCGGCAATAAATCATAAGGAGACAAATCTTCATCCGGCTGCGACAATATCGCTACCTGCTGCTGCTCCCCCTCAACTTTATCAGACGGCTTCTCATCTGACTTATCCAGATTGTCATTATTTTCAGGCTCCGCTTTTTCTAACGCCGTTTCTTTAATCAAAGCCTCAATCGACTTCGGTTTCTCATCCCCCTTAGAGCGGATCGGTCGGATCGGAAAATCAAAATGCGTCTTTTGAAATGGCTCATTCTTCAAACTGAAATGCCACCACTCCTTGCTATAATTCTCAAATCCGACAGCTGCCATTTCTTTCACAAGCAATGACCGATTTTTACGCGCAATCTCACCAATGAGAGGAGAGCGCGTATGGCTCTTTTCATGGAAACAGTCATAGCCTGTGCCAAAATCAAGACTGTTATCAAGATAGCGAGCCGCTTTTTCAAGAAAACAGGCAGCCTGTTCTGCAAATGAAAAGTGCGGTTGTTCAGCTGGCGGCAATTTAATGATTGTCAGATCAACCGTGCTACCCCGCGAATGAGCTGAGCGGCGCGCGATATAACCACGTTTGAACAAAGTTGACTTTTTTAATGTCGGGTAAAATTCAGCTTTTGTGGTCGTGTCTTCATCCAGTTTCGACCAGCCAATAAAATCATTAACCGCCCGCTGTGGCCGGTAACAATCATAGACCTTTAAAGAAAGCCCTTTATCAGCCAGTTTTTTTTGTACCTTTTTCAGGGCCTGAGCGGCCCGGTTTGTTAAAATGCATTCCGCAGCCTCATACCCTTTCACCCGCCGACCAAGAAAATTATGCGAACCAAAATAACGCATTTCCTGAACAATCGAAGGGTCAACATCACGAAGATACCGAAAATGTTTCGGCATCGGTTTTTCAGCTGCTGCTTTCTGAACTCTTTCAGTCTTGGTTTCCGCCGCAGCCACCGGTCCCGCTGAGGGCTGAACAATCAACAATGCCAGAACAACAACCAGCACCAGATAAAAGAGAAATGAAAGACAGTACGAAACGCACCAAAATTGAAATTTTTTCATCAGAAAATTCATCGTCTCACACCGTCCCGTAATCTTAATCACAAATGTAGCGCCCCGGCACAAACCCAAAATATTTAAGGCCGCGCCCCGGAGCCCATATTGGCAAGATACCGCCCGGACGCCCAGCCGTTAACGGTTTTACCACGAGAATTTGTCCATTGAACGGTGCACCAGCGGCTGCGCCGAGCGCCAAAGCTCCGGCACGACCGCACCCGAACATTTACCCCGTTATGTGGAATCCGGCCAACGATGGCAAACTTAGTTCCCGGACCACGCCGCACATTCAACTGATCAGGATAGCGATGATCAATCACTTTATAATAGGCTGATTTAACACCCGGTTTTTTCCCATTGCCACTGCTGGTCATAAATTTACCTGAAGCCCAGCCATGAATACATTTATATTTCACAAGGCACCAGTTGCGCGATGTACATTCCCCCTTACTGATCCCTTCACCATCCGGTGGTATCGATCCGATAATCGGGTATTTGGTTGATGGACCCTGCCGGACATTCAAAACATCATCAGAGCGAATATCAACAATCCTCCAGCTTCCATGCGGGTGCCCGCAAAATTGCCGGGTTTTAATAATTTCCTTTTTAGGCACCACAATTACTGTTTGCAGACGATCAAGTTTTGCCTTCGCATCCCCCTTATATGCCCCTTCAGGAAAAGCCGTTAAATAACGCCGATAAGCCGATGCCGTATTTAGTTTTTTAATCCGCTCCCACATTCTGTCATCAACAATCGTGCTGATAATCTGGCGCACACGGGCAGCATTTTCATGTTTCGGATAGGTCCGTAAAAATGCCTGATATCCCTCTTGTGTGTTCTTTTCAACGGCCTGTAAATAGGCCACCTGCGCATCATGCCCCCGCGCCTCTGGCGGCACTTCGCCCGGCTCTTCAGCCTCTTCAATTTTAGGTTTCGCTTCAACCTTTACTTCTTCAAACGGCGCTTTGCCTTCAGGTAGAAAATAAAAATCACCGGTCAGCGAGGAAGATTCCCATGGCGTTTGTGTTTCTTTGGTCTGCTCATGAACCTCAAGCCGCACCCGCTTAAACACCCGCTCAATCGTCAGCCCCGGCACTTGCATCGTTTTCACCAGTGCCGCCGTATATGGCGAGTTATCTCCAACCCCATCAGCAGCCACATCACCAGGTGATGTGGCATAGGCGATCAAAGATCCCTTCGGCGCATTAATCCGCGCCAGCCCGCGCGATAACGACCGCGTTGAAGATTTAAACGGATTATCCCGGCAGGCATCAAGCACCACAACATTCAACCCGTTACCCGCAACATCCATCGCATTGGTAACAGACTGAAGATCAACAGATTCAATTTCAACATCCACCGCAGACGAAATTTTTGCATTCACAGGAATGAGATAATTCACCCCGTTCACCTGCACACCATGCCCGGCATAATAAAACAGACCGATCGTGCCCCGCCCGCCTTCTTCTAATTTTTGTGCAAATTTCTTGATCGCCCGCTTCATATCATTTTGAGAAAGGTCAAGCGCATCAATCACTTCAAAATCAAGACTGCGCAATGCCTTCGCCATCACGGTTGCATCATTTTTCGGGTTCACCAGAGCTGATGTGTGTTGATAGTCAGAGTTACCTATTACCAGTGCAATTCGTTTTTGCGCATTTTCCTGGGCTTTCAACTCTGTAATTGTAAAAGAAAGCAACAGTCCAGTAACTAAAAGCCCTGTTAATAGTGTCCCAACCACCAATCCAGAAAACCAGCGACCCATCATCCCTCACCCAATCATTTGTCATTGTCATTCGTCAGAAAATTCAGCACGTTTATTCAGATCAAAGAACTATAACAAAAGAAGCATTTGCAAAACAGATCAAAGCCGGAAAATATCCGGTCAATAAGCAATGGTGATAAACGGGTCACAACAAAATTAACCGCTATCACTGCTCGCTAACGCTAACACCGCCCACAAACACCGAACGGCAGCAGACGGCAAAAGATTAATCTATTAATATCTTATTTTGAGGTGGGTATTGGTTTTTTGGGAAAGAATTGGCCAACTAAATTTGGCCTAAAACAAACCAACCAGCAAATGTTAGCTGATTGGAGCGGGCGATGAGATTCGAACTCACGACCCCAACCTTGGCAAGGTTGTGCTCTACCCCTGAGCTACGCCCGCTTAAAATGGGTAATGACATCAGTCTGTTTAACCAGACGACGTTGGCCGGTAATAGATCATTCCGGCAAAATTGTCCAGAGCAAAAAATCAAAAAATTGATCGAGAACACTGAAACAGCATCATAAACCACTTTCCAAAATTCTTCAAAGCTGATGTGCCTTCTAAGACAAAGTTTATAATGCTATTGAAATTCACAACAGAATACCCGAAATTGAGTATAAAGAACGAGACCCAATCAAAAAACGGAACAAGTAAGGAATTCAAAGTGAGCGATTTTGGCGCGACCAACAACCCAACCGGCGACCTCTCAGGCCAGTTAACCGATCAACAGAGCCTGATTAAAGACGGCACCACAAACGCCTTTATGGAAGATGTGATCAAAGCCTCATCAACCACCCCGGTAATCGTTGATTTCTGGGCCCCTGGCTGCGCGCCCTGCGCCCAGCTCACCCCAGCACTTGAAGACGCTGTCAAAGCAGCCAAAGGCGCGGTCAGGCTTGTCAAAATCAACACAGAAACCAACCCCGAACTTGCCGCCCAGTTTCAAATTCGCTCAGTCCCGACAGTTTACGCTTTTAAAAATGGCCAGCCGGTTGATGGCTTTGCCGGTGCTATGCCTGAAAGTGAATTAAAAAAATTCATCGCCAAACTCGGCGGCGAAAACCCGGATCTAAAACAATATATCGAACAGGCAGAGGCACTGTTAACCGCCGGAGACCCGGAACAGGCCGCCGCGATTTACACCCAGATTTTAAATCAGGACCCCGAACACCCCGAAGCCATTGGCGGCATGATGAAATGCTATATCGAATCCGGCGACCTGCAAACAGCAACCCAGGCACTCAGTATGATGCCAGAAACCATCAGCCAGCACCCGGCAATTTTAAGCGCCAAAGCCGCACTTGATCTGGCTGAAAAAGCTGGCTCGGTTGGGGCTGATAGTAATCTCGATGAAATGATCAGCGAAGTCGCACAAAATCCTGATGATTATGAAAAACGCTTTAATCTCGCCATTGCCTATAATTCAAACAACCGGCAGAACGAAGCCGTAGATGAGCTCATCACCATTTTGAAAAAACAAAGTGAATGGAACGATGGTGCGGCAAAAACCCAGCTGCTAGAATTTTTTGAAGCCTGGGGACCAAAAGACCCGGCAGCCATTCAGGGAAGAAAAAAACTCTCCGCCCTCCTTTTTGCTTAAATCAACAAGTAATGTGGAACGGCCAGGGCTGAAAACGCCGCGCTTAAAATTAAAGAGATACACCAAAGAAACACTATGACCAGTCCAAACCAGATATATCGTATCTTGAAAGACTTGCCGGAAACTCTGCCTGTGTTTCCCATCAAACGCGTCATTCTCTTGCCGAGGAGTTCACTTCCGCTCAGTATTTTCGAACCAAGATATCTGCAAATGACAGATGACATCTTAGGCAACAACCGCCTCATTGGCATGATTCAGCCAGAATCAGGCGCAGATACAGAATTAACCGGCAATGTTGTTGTGCCACTGAGAAAAACCGGATGCGTAGGCCGCCTCACTGAATTTTCTGAGGCTGACGATGGCCGCCTCCTGATCACACTGACAGGAATTTGCCGGTTTGAAATTCAGGACGAACTGGAAACAGACAACCCCTACCGGACCTTTAAAGTAGATTATTCAAAATATGAGGATGACCTGCTCCCCGGCTTTGGCGAACAGAAAGTAGACCGCGAAAAACTGTTAAACGTCCTTCGAACCTACCTCAAAATTCACGAACTGGATGCTGACTGGGATTCAATCAACCAGTCATCGAACGAATTTCTGGTCAACACGCTCTCTATCGTCAGCCCTTACGGTCCGGAGGAAAAACAGGCCCTGCTTGAAACAAAAGACCTCAAACAACGCTCTGAAACACTGATCACCCTGGCTGAAATGGACATAGCCTCCGGCAGGGATACAACAGGCAATACTGTCCAGTAATAAAAAACATTTACAAACAAAATTAGAGACCATTCTTAATTCGAGACCATGCCATCATGACCAAAGATCCAAAAACGGAAGCCAAAACTCAATCAGAAACCCCTATGCATGATCATGTCCCTGAAATCGACATGAAATTACTCGATATTCTGGTCTGTCCGCTAACCAAATCCAGCCTCATCTACGATAAAGAAGCCAAAGAACTGATCTCGGAAAAAGCAAAACTTGCCTACCCGATCCATAACGGTATTCCGGTAATGCTCCCATCTGAAGCCCGCAAACTGGAGGACACAAACTAAGCATTTTAAGAAGCTGGCCAGAAAACCGGCCAAAGACCGCGTTTTACGACTTTTTACTGTACAACAGCCCTCAACTGAGCTATAAGCGGCACCTTCAAGAAGGTTTTACAATAACCTTGTTGAATTTCATGAAAATACTAGGCCGCAAGAGCTGTGCCCCACTCTGTTGAGTGGAATATAAATTTATCGCCTAACCATCAGATAAATATAAATAACCCTGTGCAGAAAATGGCTGTGCACCGCTCCTCTGTGTAACACTAAAAGGTTGCCTCAATGAATATTATTGAACAACTCGAAAAAGAACAGATCGAACAATTAAGCAAAACACGCGAAGTGCCTGAATTTGCCGCTGGTGATACTGTTAGAGTTAATGTGAAAGTTGTCGAAGGCGAACGTTCTCGCCTCCAGGCTTATGAAGGCGTCTGTATCGCCCGCTCAGGTAAAGGCCTGCACGAAAATTTCACAGTCCGCAAAATTTCCTATGGTGAAGGTGTTGAACGTATCTTCCCTGTTTTCTCACCGTTGATTGATTCAATTGATGTTGTGCGCCGCGGTAAAGTCCGCCGTGCAAAACTATACTATCTGCGTGGCCTGAGAGGAAAAGCAGCTCGTATTGCCGAGCGCAAGGATTCCAAAGGCACTCTCAACAAAAAGAAAAAAGCAAAATTCAAAGGCTTTGATCGCCCAGAGGGTGAAGCAGATGATCTCACACAAATTGAAGGTTTGAACAAAACCATTCAAACTCAGATTAATAAGCTGGGTGTGATCAAACTCGAGCAAATTGCTAATCTGAGTGATGATGACATCGTCACCCTTGATGAAGCCCTCGGTCTTAGCGGTAAGATTGAGAAAGAAAACTGGGTCGAAAAAGCTCAGGAAGCTATGGCCGCATCAACAGTTGATGAAGTTCCTGAAATCGAAGAAGACGAAGCTGCTGGTGAAACACCTGCAGCCGAAGAAAAATCAAAATAGATTTTTTCGTCTTTTTAATACAATAAATCCGGTGTCTCTGCACTCTTTACGAAAGGAGACACCGGATATAAAGCTGCTGACTTTACCGCCAAATTGATTGATTAGACAAAACAGAATTGATCACTCCATGGCAAAAAACCATGATATCCTTAATGATCGTCAGGAAATTCGTCTGAATGAAGATGGGCTTCAAATACGCTATGCCACGGTAAAAGATATCGCAGACATACAAAATCTTCTACGCATTACCTGGCATCACACATATGATAACATCCTCGGTCCTGAAAAAGTCATTGCCATAAGCAAACTCTGGCACAGTCATGAACGACTTGAAAATGATATTACCAGTCCTGATTGTCATTTTCTGGTTATGAATGATAAAACTGAAATTTTCGCGACTGTTTATGTCAGATATCAAGGAAATGACGTAATTTTAGGCAGAATGTATGTACATCCCAATCGTCAGGGAAAAGGATATGGATCAGAATTGATGCAAGCGATCATCAGCGCGGTGCAACTGCGTCATGGGCAACGCATTTCCTTAACTGTTGAACCACGCAATCAAAGTTCAATTCGCTTTTATGAAAAATTCGGTTTTAAAATTATCGGGACTGGCAGCTGCAGCGAAGTACCCTATGATGGTGACCCGACCCTTATCATGGTTCGGGAATCTGTAAGTGAATAACAGGCTGAAACGCCATATTAAAAAATAATAAGTTTCAAAGATTGATGGAGATGAAAATGGGCAAAACCCTTTATGATAAAATTTGGGATGACCACGAAATTAAAACCGGTGATGATGAAAGTTCACTCATCTACATTGATCGCCATCTGGTGCATGAAGTGACCAGCCCGCAGGCTTTTGAAGGCTTGCGCATGGCCAACCGCACTGTCCATTCTCCTGAAAAAACTCTCGCGGTACCAGACCATAACGTGCCAACTGAAGGTCGTGCTAACGGTATTAGCGATCCTGAATCAAAAATTCAGGTTGAGGCGCTTGAGAAAAACGCCAAAGATTTTAACATCGATTTTTACGACATGGCTGACAAACGCCAAGGCATTGTCCATATCGTCGGACCAGAACAAGGCTTTACACTGCCAGGAATGACCATTGTCTGTGGTGACAGCCACACATCAACACATGGTGCTTTTGGCGCTCTTGCCCATGGCATTGGCACATCTGAAGTAGAGCACGTTCTCGCCACACAGACCCTCATTCAGAAAAAAGCCAAAAACATGCGCATCACTGTCAACGGGACGACACCTGAAAACGTGACTGCGAAAGACATCATCCTTGCCATCATTGGTGAGATTGGCACCGCAGGCGGCACCGGTCATGTGATGGAATATGCCGGCAGCGCCATTCGCGATCTTTCAATGGAAGGCCGCATGACCGTTTGCAACATGTCAATTGAAGGCGGTGCCAGAGCAGGCCTCATCGCACCAGACCAGAAGACTTTCGATTACATCGAAGGCCGCCCCCGCGCACCGAAAGGCGCAGCCTGGGAAATGGCCCTCGCATACTGGAAAACACTATACACTGATGAAGACGCCGTTTTCGATCAGGAAATCAGCCTCGACGCCTCCTCTTTACCGCCGATCGTCACCTGGGGCACAAGCCCTGAAAATGTTGTCTCTATCACCGGCAAAGTGCCAGACCCGGCAGACATCAGCGACCCGGCCCAGAAAGCTGCCATGGAGCGCGCCCTTAAATATATGGGGCTTGAAGCCGGCACCAAAATCACAGACATCAAACTGGATCGTATCTTTATCGGCTCCTGCACCAATGGCCGCATAGAAGACCTGCGTGCCGTGGCAAATCTGGTCGATGGCAAACATGTCAACGAGAACCTCAAAGCCATGATTGTACCTGGCTCTGGCCTTGTTAAAGAACAGGCCGAAGCTGAAGGCCTTGATAAAATCTTCGTCAAAGCTGGTTTTGACTGGCGCGAGCCTGGTTGTTCTATGTGCCTCGCCATGAATGCCGATAAACTTGAACCCGGCGAGCGCTGCGCTTCAACATCCAACCGTAACTTTGAAGGCCGTCAGGGACGTCAGGGCCGTACACACCTTGTCTCCCCAATCATGGCTGCCTCAGCCGCGATTGCCGGTCATTTTGTAGATGTGAGAGATTTTAACTAACATATGGCAAGACGCAGTGATCATAGCCGCGAGGAAATTAAGGAACTCGCCTTAAATGCCACGGAACAAATCGTGGCTGAGGCGGGTTTCCAGTCTCTAAGTGCTCGTAAAGTGGCGAGTGCAATCGGTTATACTGTCGGCACAATTTATCTGGTTTTTAAAAATCTTGATGATCTCATCATGCAGGTCAATGCCCGCACTCTTGAGGCGCTATATAAAGACGTTTTAAGTCATCAGAAAAGTAATCAACATAAAAAAAATCTGGTCCGTTTCGGCCATGCTTACTTTGAATATGCCAAAGCCAACCCACATCTCTGGAGCCTTATTTTTGAGCACCATGTCGCAGCTGGGGGTGACCTGACACCAGACTTAGGTGAACGCATCAGCACGCTGTTCACTCTGATGGAAGAAGAGATAAAAGCCTTAAATCCTAATAAGAAAAAAGAACAGATCCACACCGCCTCCCTTGCTTTATGGAGCGGTGTTCATGGCATCACCATTCTCGCCATCTCCGAAAAACTATTCATGGCAGAAAACACAACTCCACCTGAGATGATCGACGAACTTATCAATAATTTTTTAACAGGCTACCTTAAAAATTAGCCCCATTTTCGTTGAATGATAATTTTGCAGATGAAATTCCCATACCTTCCATGATATAGTTAATCCGATTGGGAAATCTTAAACGGGTGTCTTTCTTTTTGCAGATTAAATCTGCCAGTACTGGAAAAAACCATCAACTTAAGACAAAAAAGACTTTGGTCAGAAATTTTTGTTTCAGTCTGCATTATTAATATGAAACCCCAGAATTGGCGCAATTTTTGAATGCCCGAATTCGGATCATCAATCTCGTTAAATGTGTTGCGAACAACTTTTCAGGTAAAACAAATTTAGTTTTTGAGAATAAAGAAGAGGTGAAGCATGAGATATGTGGGGAGACGGTTTTGATAAATTCTCTTTTTAAATCTCAAACGCTGTTTTTATCTGTTTTTTTCCTCAGTCTGTGCCTGATGACCCCAGTCACCTCAAAAGTTGCATCAGCCGCTTTATACCAACCTCAAAAACTCCTGACCTTATCCCAAACTCAACCAGACCCGCTTGTTAAAAAAATTGCGGTTCTTGGCAAAGATGATCGCACCCCCCTGCCGGAACAACATCAGGCCATTGCTGCCGGCATCGGCATTCTCGGCCAGCCCGGGCTAAAGGGGTGGAGTTGCACAGCCTTTTGTGTCGCCCCCAACATCATCGCCACCAACGCTCATTGCATTGTCCGCAATCCAACCATGGGCAAGCGTCTCAATTTATCAAAAACACTATTCATCCTACCCTCATTCAAACAGTCATTTGCAGGCAACACATATAAGCATCGCTTAACTTATCCGGAATATGTCCACGCCAAAAAACCATATCTTTCAATTTATTCAGGCAGCTTTTCCGAGAAAACCCCGCTGAATTCGCAAGGGCAGGACTGGGCTTTTACCAAACTTATTCATTCCGTCTGCAAGGGGCGCACCCTTTCATTTGCAGATGTTCCTTTAAGAAAAATTCAAAAAGCCGCCAGTAAAGATAAAGTCTTCATGATCGGCTATCATGGTGATAAACAAATGAATGAGCGGCTATATTCAAAAAACTGCCAGATCCGCTCCCGCAATAATCCTCTTTATTTTTTAAAACCCCAGCGCCGCATCATGAACAAACAGGCCATTCTCCTGCCGCACACTTGCGATGCTTTTAAAGGTTCCTCCGGCTCACCTATATTTTTAGAAACCAAAACAGGACCGAAAGTGGTCGGCATCAATCTTGGCTCACTCAGATATGAGCGCTACCGCATCCGAAGAAATCGCTATACCGGCAAAATTATCAGCCGCAAGAAACTGAAAAACGGCAAAGAAACCAACATGGCAATCCAGCCAAAAGTCTTCATGGCCGGTTTAAAGCGTTTTGAACAGGAAACGCTTTTGAACAGTGTCGGGGAATTTAAAGAGCTTCAAAAACAGCTGAAATTTCTCAAACTTTATCGAGGCAGAATTGATGGCATCCTCGGCAGTAAAACAAGAAAAGCCATTTACAATTTTGAGCAACAGATGAAATTATCAAAACTCGGCCTGCCAACAGAACAGCTCCTCGCCCTGCTTTTAGAGGAAACCTCAAAACTTCGCGCAGAACAACTTGCAGAAAAAGCTAAACAATAAAGCTCGCCAGAACTTCATCATTGGTAATATCTTCAAACTGATAACCTGTTTTCTCAAGCTCCAGTTGTATCAAATCAAAATTTGACGCCGTTTTGCTTTCAATACCAACCAGTATCGTACCAAAATTGCGGGCAGATTTTTTCAGATATTCAAAACGTGCAATATCATCATCCGGGCCAAGAATATCGAGCAATTCACGAAGTGCGCCTGGCCGCTGCGGCATACGGATAAGGTAATATTTCTTCAGCCCCGCCGCTTTAAGCGCCCGCTCCTTCACTTCTGGCAAACGTTCAAAATCAAAATTGCCACCAGAAGCGATGCAGACAATTGTTTTACCGCGTAATTCTTCTGCCGGCATCCAGCGCAAAGCATCAATCTCTAAAGCGCCAGCTGGTTCAAGCACAATGCCCTCAACATTCAGCATTTCAATAATTGTTTCACAAACATGATCTTCAGATACAAGGAGAACATCATCCGCGCTATAGCCCTTCAGCATCTCAAAATTAAGCGCACCCATCTGGCCAACTGCCGCCCCGTCAACAAAACTGTTCACCCGGGAAAGCGTCACCCGTTCACCTTTCAAAAGGCTTTCTTTAAAACCAGGCGCACCAGCTGGCTGAATAAATTTCAGCTCCGTATGAGGAGATAACTCCGCCATAACCCGGCTCACACCAGCCGCGAGACCACCGCCGCCAACTGGCAAAATCAGCATATCAACCGGCTTATCGATATCCGCCAGAATTTCAAGCCCGACAGAAGCCTGCCCTTCAATAATGTCAACGTGGTCAAATGGCGGCACGAGGCTGGCACCAGTTTCTTCAGCAAAGCGCATCGCCTCTTTATTACACTGATCAAAAAAGTCGCCAAAAATTTTAATCTCAACATTCTCACCGCCAAACACCCGCGTTTTGGCAATTTTTTGTTGTGGTGTGGTAACCGGCATGAAAATCACACCCTTCACACCAAAATGCTGACAGGCAAATGCAAATCCCTGCGCATGGTTGCCGGCCGAAGCACAAACAAATTGTTGTTGCTTTTCGTCCGATAAAATCGCTTTTCTGAAAAAATTAAACGCACCGCGAATTTTATAACTGCGCACCGGGGTCAGATCTTCGCGCTTCAGATAGATATTGGCATCATACCGGTTAGAGAGAAAAGCATTTCGCTGCAAAGGTGTTTTTGCGATCACTTTCTCATGCGCTTTTGCGGCAAGCTCAACCCCCTTTAAAAAAGCGGAAGACTGTTCAGTGGTTTTTGGTTCTTTTTCCATTGATCAGTTATGCCCAAGGTGCCTCAATTTGACAAGTAGGAACCCCCGAAACAGCACCAAAACGATCAATAACCGAAACTTAATCAAGTCGTAAAGCTATATGACAGAGAGAAGAGAAATTCCAAATAACGCAATCCAATCCTGCCATCGCAATCCCGAAACATCTGTCACCTTTAATAACATTCACGATGCGTCTGTAACAATTATAGTTTACGAACAATCACGAAACCCATTTAATAGACACCCGACCAGATATCCTGTTCCCTATGCTGATACCCATTATTAAACAAACTATGATCAGACAAACAATGAAATGAGACCAGACGTGGCACACTCCCAGTTCAGATTATTGACAACGAAACGCTTCCTGCCTCTGTTCATTACGCAGGCTCTTGGTGCATTTAACGATAACGGATTTAAAAACGCGCTGGTCATTCTGGTTACCTATCGGCTCGCTGCAGCAGAAGGGCTGAACGGCCCTTTATTCATCACCATTGCCGCTGGCCTGTTTATTCTCCCCTTTTTTCTGTTTTCCGCCACCGCTGGCCAGCTGGCTGACAAATATGAAAAAACCTGGCTCATCCATCGCATTAAATTTGCGGAAATCATTTTAATGCTACTGGCCATCGCTGCCTTTACCACCAGCTCAGTATCTTTAGGATTATTGGTGTTATTTTTACTTGGCACTCAGTCCACCTTTTTCGGCCCTCTCAAATATGGAATTCTGCCCCAGCACCTTGATGAGCATGAACTCATCGGCGGCAACGGCTTAATCGAAACCGGAACATTCCTCTCCATTCTTCTAGGCACACTTTTTGGCGGCTTGCTGATTCTGTTAGATAATGGCGTATTCTATGTCTCCATAGCGTTGCTCGGCCTCTCAGTCGCTGGCTTTATCGCCAGCCTCTATATCCCCAAGGCAAACCCACCCGCGCCAGATCTGAAACTCAATCCCAATTTCCTGAAAGAAACGTTCAACATCATCTCAATCTCAGGCAAAAACAAACATGTCTTCAGCGCCATCCTCGGCATATCATGGTTCTGGTTCGTCGGCACCGTATTCCTGACCCAGTTTCCAACCCTTGCCAAAGATGTGTTCTATGCCAATGAACAGGTCAGCAATCTGTTTATCGCCATTTTCACAATCGGCATCATGGTAGGATCGCTGGCGTGCAACAAGCTCACCAAAGGCGATATCACCGCAAAATATGTACCCGCCGCTGCCATCGCCATCACCATCGCCAGCCTCGCGCTGGTCGCTCTTACCACAACGATGACAATGCCAAAACCACCCGGATTTAACCCGGCACTGGAAAATACGCTTTATAGTTTTAGTGAGTTTCTCTCTTTAGAGAGAAGCCCCTTCATTCTGATATCTCTCTTCACAATTGCCGCTTTTGGCGGTCTCTACGCTGTCCCGCTCTTCGCTCTTGTTCAGCATTTAGCAGAACGCGAACAACTCTCCCGCACCATTGCCGGAAATAACATCATCAATGCCCTGTTTATGGTCGCCGCTTCACTGATGATTGTTTTCATGCTGCAAGCAGGCCTCAATGTTCTGGATGTGTTTACAACCGTCGCCATCCTCAACGCCCTTGTCGCCTTGTTCATTTATAAACAGCTACCAGAAGAACTCACCAGATAACACTTGCCTCTGCTCACTCTGCACTGAGTGTGATAATTCACACATACTTTTTGCTCGCACTAACTTATCTATAGAGCCATATCTATAGGGTCGTACCCATAAAGCCACAGCCCGAAATAATACGGGTCAGGATTTCGAGAAAACACAACTGAGCAACTACAGACAGACAAGAAAGACAGAGAGAAAAACTATGCAATTCGCACCGGAAATCATCATCAAACTAAGCCTTGCTATGGGGATGTTCGTTTACCTCTCACCCCATACAAAACTCAGCAACCGGGAGCATCTACAACAAGATGTTAAATCTGACGCAATAAATAACCCGCATTAATCACACCAACACCGCGCAGTTCCGTTACCGTGAGGTCAGTAAAATGAAATGTATCCTGTACGGCGATGAGATAGTTTTCACTGCAATGGATGCGTGATGGCAGCGACTGCGCCTCAAGCCGGGCCGCACAATTAACCGTACTGCCCCAGACATCATAAGTCATACGCTGGTCACCAATCACCCCTGCTGTCACCGGCCCGCGGTGAATACCAATACGAAGCGAAAGCTGTTCAAGCCCAAGGAATGAGCGGTGGTTCATCTGCTCAATCATATCCAACGCAAGAAAACCGATTGCCCGTGCCCCCCCTGCATCATGCAACCCGCCAACCGCCAGATAACCATCCCCAATCGTCTTGATTTTATCAACCGAGTAATTTTCACAAAGCCCGTCAAAAGTGGTGAACAGATCATCAAGATAGGCAACCACATCCTCGGGCGGTACATTATTCGAAGCCCTGGTAAACCCAACCAGATCGGCAAACAATATGCTGGCATCATCAACCCTGTCGGCAATTCTTTGCCGTGGTGCAGCTTTAAGCCGGTTGGCAATCGGCACAGGTAAGATCGTCGTCAATAATTTTTCAGAGCGTTGATACTCCCGCTCTAACGCCTGCTCAGTCCTGTAGAGTGAACTCAGCGCATAATAAATCAGAATGGCATTAATAATGATCGCATTGACATAAGCCTGAAGGGCCAGTTCCTTGCGAAACGCCTGATCACTGACCATCAGAAACCCTTCTTGCGTCGCAAAAAAAGTCACCCCAAGCAAGCCGGTCAGACCCAGCAACATCAGCGGCACATGAACTTTGTAGTTCTGCACACCGACCATAAAAATAAACGCCCCGGCCAGTGTGAAATAAATCTGCAAATCACTGTTCAAGCCAAAAGCCAGTACAACAAAACTATTACCAAAAAAGATCAGAAACGCCAGCAGAATGGCAGCCAGATTTTCACCATAGCGGTGCGCAATCAAAAGACTGAGCGAACAAACAACCATCACCAGATTATAAACATTGACAGGTAACAACGCCCAGAAATCATGAAACGCATTCATGATCATATGATGGAACGCGTTCAGCGCCGTAACAAACAACGCCATATTGGTAAACTTCTGTCGCTGCCGTATATTATCATTCTGGCTGACAATGCCGAGATTGACGATTTTAAATCCGAGCTCAGAAATATATTGTTTAAACCGTTCCATAATCTCAATTCAAAGCCTCGGCAATACGTTCCTCAAGCCTGGCTACCTCCAAAATAACAAGTCCGCCTCTGCTCTTTTCCAGAATTCCCTGTTTCATCATTGAAGAAAGCTCCCGGCTGACCACTTCTCTCCGGCATCCAATACGCGCAGCAAGATGATGATGAAATGGTGGTGGTGAAATAATCCGCTGATCACTCTTCCCCCCCTTGGGTATCATACGGCGCGGCACAGAAAGCCGCAGCAATTCAACATAAAGCCTTTCATTGGTTTTTAGAACGCTCATTTCAGAAAATCTCATATCCAGAGCCCTGATACGTGAAACAAGCGTTTTCAGTATTATTTCAGCAATTTCCGGCACGCTGGTCGTGATCTCAAGAAAAGCCGCAGCTGAAAGAAGTGCAATTTCAGTCTTTTGCAAAGCGGTCACATTGGCAGAGCGCCCTTTTCCATCAATCGCGGAAAGTTCCCCGAAAAATTCCCCCTCAGCAAGGTCAGCAATAATGACCTCTCTTCCGGTCGCAAAGCGAAATAAAATCCGCACTTTGCCGGAAACAATAAACAGCACATCAGATGACTGATCCTCAAAATCAAGGATCAGTTCATTTTCATGATAGGTCCTGCTGACCAGCCTCTTTTCAAGTAAAGCCCTCTGCTTTGAAGAAAGCGCATCAAATAAAGGGATCTTATTTGAAACTCCCATACCCACCCATAGCTTTCATAACAAATCCATATCCAACCAACCCAATCCTACGAGCGCAGAAAAAATTCATCAACTATTAAAAATCTATGAATTCATTATTTAAAATTTGAATCAAATTGTCATATCCGGTTTTTCTTTTTATTAGATCATTTCTGGTAGTCTCGAAGCATATAAATTTTTTTATCAGACCAGATTTTGGATAAACCAGCCCGCAAACCAAAGTAAAAGGGCATTTAAGAACGCGATAAAGACAATGATTGAACGTGCATTACATATAGTCAAACCGACAGGAGACGCCGTCCACCAGGCTGTCCCTGATCGAAGGGACTCCGTTAGCGCTTTCGAGCAAATTCAATCCAGGCGCTCAAACAGCAAAGAGGAAGCTGAAAATAATTCAGCTGGCTTCCAGGTGAAAAAGAGTTTTTCAAATGGTGCCAATATTATCTCAAGAACACTTGGCCAGTTTAATAAAGCTCTTAATCTGCTGGAATCAAAATCATATACTGATGAAGCTGATGATCCCTCCCCGGAGATCAACCAGAAAATCAATGATCAAAGCGCACCACCCGTAAAAACACTATTTCAAAGTGTTCCTCAGGTGCCAGCCTCATCGAACGCAGAACCGGCACAATTTGAAGAACAGCTGGAACTGGAGTTGATCGGCGGACAAAATCCAAATTCATTTAAAGAAGAAACAAAACCTTCTATTGAATTGAAAAAATTTGACGATCTGCAAACCAGGCCAAGCAGTTTCGAGGAAACCCCTCAAATTGACATTGGCATTAACCCGTCAAATTTTAAAATTCACACCATCATCACAGATGAGATTATTAAAGCCATCTCAAATTCAAGTGCTGAACTAAATCTGAAAGATATTGGTGAACATCTGGCCAGCAAACTGGCCAATGAAGTCAGAAAACAACTGGCAAGCCAGCCTCATGCCATCGCAACAAATCAGGGCACGGCCCCTTTAAAAACTCTGGATCAGGCTGTCTAATCCAGCTTGTCAGAAAAAATTAATTCAAGATAACAGCATCTCAAATCAATCTGAGGTGCTGTTATTATTTTCCCCATGGCTTTCCAGCAAAATACACCAACTCATCAGGCTGGTTCTCTCTGCAACTTCACACCAAAGTCTGCTTACCCAAAATGTCAAAAACTGATAAAATGAGATTGAGAACAGTCATCCATCCCGGGTCAGCATTTTAAACAGCGTAATCTATTCATAATTTCCATATATGAACTGATGTAATTTTACTATCATAAGGTCTAATTGAATCTATCCCATTCTGTGATAAGAAAGACTTATGCATGCGATCTCGACTAAACAACTCAGATACTTTCATGCCCTTGCCAGATTAAAGCATTTTGGCAAAGCCGCAGATTTTTGTGCTGTCACCCAACCGGCACTCAGCATGCAGATAAAAGATCTCGAGCAAATTCTTGGCCTTAATCTGGTCATTCGCGGCAAATCACAAATCACATTCACACCGGATGGAGAAGAAATCGCCCGGCGCGCTGAAAAAATCCTCGCCGATATTCAGGATCTGGCAGATTACGCAAAAACGCGCGCCGGTGTTCTTGCTGGTAATTTTCGCCTCGGCATCATCCCCACCATCGCCCCGTATATTTTACCGAATCTGCTGCCCGTTTTATCTGAAAATTTTCCAGAGCTGAATTTAAAACTAAGAGAAACAACCACACCAATATTGATAGATGAGGTGATGCAGGGCCAGCTGGATGCAATTATCGTTGCACTACCCATTCACAATAGTGACCTCAGCTTTCTGAAATTGTTTGAAGACCCGTTCTTTTTAGTCACAAACCAGCAGGATATAGGACCAGACATTAACCCCATCCAATTAATGCAGGACAACAACCTCCTGCTACTCGAGGAAGGTCACTGCCTGAGAGATCAGACCATATCATTATGTGAAATGGTCTCACCGCAAAACCTTTCCCAGTTTGGTGCCACCAGCTTAAAAACCCTGTTGGAATTGGTCGCAAATAATCAGGGCATTACCCTGGTGCCTAAAATTGCCGCAAAAATTGAAATCACTCAGGAAAGCCCACTGCGTTTAATCAAATTCCCGAGCCCCGAACCATCTAGAACAGTTGGCCTGGTCTGGCGCAAATCATCCCCCCGCACCAAAGATTTCAACGCCCTTGGCAATGAAATCAAGAAAATGATGAATTCATAAATTCAGAACTTTCTAAATATAGTTACCAGCCTTGCGCGCACCATATCAAAAAGCTCTGATAATAATTCCTAATCCTCACAATCTGACCGTAATTCTGTCATCAGTGATATAAACTCTTTCCTTGCCATATGAGCTCCCATTCATTAGCAACACATAACTGCGAGAAAATCTAAAGAGGGAACCATGCGTCTATATCGTGCTTTTGCAACTGTTGGCGGAATGACACTGATCAGCCGCGCTCTGGGTTTCATCCGGGATATTCTGATCGCCTTTGTCCTTGGCACAGGTCTTGTTGCTGATGCCTTTTTCGTCGCCTTCAGATTTCCCAATCTATTCCGCCGCCTGTTTGGCGAAGGCGCGTTTAATGCCGCCTTTATTCCTCTTTTTGCCAAACAGCTTGAAGGCAGCGGCGAACAAAGCGCCAAATCATTTGCCAATGAAGTCGCAAGCGTTCTCATCACAGCCCTGCTGATCACCACAGCCATCGCCGAACTGGCCATGCCCTGGCTGATTTACGTGATTGCACCGGGTTTCAGCGAAAATCCTGAAAAGCTCGATCTTGCAATTTTCCTCACCCGCATCACCTTTCCTTATCTCGCCTGCATGTCGCTTGTCGCACTGCTTTCAGGCATGCTCAATGCACTGGATAAATTCGCCGCCGCTGCTGCTGTCCCGATCCTGCTGAATATCATCCTCATCGCCGTGATGTCCTTGGCTGTCTTGCTTGACTATCAACAATCAACTGAAGCTGGCGTCATCCTCAGTTGGGGCGTCGCAGTCGCTGGGCTGGCACAACTTCTTTTGCTGCTCTATTGCATCATCAGAGAAGGTTACGGATTAAAACTGAAACGCCCCCGCCTCACACCTGAAGTCAAACGATTCTTATGGCTCAGCATCCCGGGCATAATTGCTGGTGGCATCACCCAGATCAACATCATGATCGGCACTATTATCGCTTCCATGCAAGAAAGCGCTGTCTCCTATCTTTATTATGCTGACCGGCTCTATCAATTACCCCTTGGCATAGTCGGCATCGCCATCGGTGTCGTTCTGTTGCCGGAGCTTTCCCGCAAATTACGCAGCAATGACCATGCCGCAGTTAATAACAGCCAGAACCGCTCACTTGAATTTGCAACCCTTCTGACAATGCCGGCGGCTGTCGCTTTGTTTATAGTCCCCGAGCCAATCATAAAAGTCCTGTTTGAACGAGGCGCTTTTGACAGCACAGCAACACAGGCCACCTCAGCCGCTCTGGCCGCCTTTGCTATTGGCCTGCCTAGCTTTGTCCTCATCAAAGTTTTCTCACCCGGGTTTTTCGCCAGAGAAGACACCAGAACACCGATGATTTTCGCGGCCATTTCCATGGTCATCAACATCGCTTTAAGCCTGCTCCTGTTTGGTGCGTATAAACATGTCGGTATCGCCATTGCGACATCAGTTGCCGGCTGGGCCAATGCAGCACTGCTTGGCCTGCTGCTCTATAAGCGTGGTCATTTCGAACCGGACTGGCCTTTGCTCAGCAAACTGCCCCGTATCATTCTGGCCAGTTTCATCATGGGGTTGGCGCTCTATTTTGCAGCCAGCTATGCAGCACCATATTTCACAGCAGAAAATGGCATCATGATAAGATTTTTAGCCCTTTTTGCCTTAGTCTCTTGCGGTATCCTGGCCTATGCGCTATCTGCAGAGCTCACAGGTGCTGCAAGCCTGAAAGACCTTTCCAAAGGCATCAGGCCAAATAACAAATAAACTCACCAACGAGGGTAAAATGGAACATCAAGAGCGTGTATTCTCAGGCGTACAACCAACCGGCAATCTCCATCTTGGCAATTACCTTGGCGCGATTACAAAATTCGTCGCCCTGCAGCAAAGCCACCAGTGCCTTTATTGCGTTGTTGATATGCACGCCATCACCGTCTGGCAGGACCCGGCCATTCTGAGCCATAATATCCGCGAAGTCACAGCCGCCTTCATTGCGTCTGGCATCGACCCGAAAAAACAGATTATTTTTAATCAGTCTCAGGTCTCTGGCCATGCTGAATTGGCCTGGGTGTTTAATTGTGTCGCCCGCATGGGCTGGCTCAACCGCATGACCCAGTTCAAGGAAAAGGCCGGCAAACACCGGGAAAATGCCTCTGTCGGGCTCTATGCTTATCCGAATTTAATGGCAGCTGACATTCTCCTTTATCACGCAACCCATGTGCCCGTTGGTGAAGACCAGAAACAGCATCTCGAACTGGCAAGAGATATCGCCCAGAAATTCAATGTCGATTTTGCTGAAGCAATCAAAGCGGCTGGGCATCATGACGGCATCTTCTTCCCTCAACCAGAACCACTGATCACAGGGCCGGCCACAAGGGTTATGTCATTAAGGGATGGCAGCAAAAAAATGAGCAAGTCAGACCCATCTGACATGTCTCGCATCACTATGACAGATGACGCGGAAACCATTGTCAAAAAAATCCGCAAAGCCAAAACCGACCCAGACGCCCTACCTTCTGAACTGGATGGCTTAAAAGACAGAGCCGAGGCAGGCAATCTGGTTGGTATTTTTGCCGCTTTGAATGGCACCAGCAAAGAGGATGTCTTGAAAGAGTTCGGCGGTAAGCAGTTTTCAGAGTTTAAACCCGCCCTTGCTGAACTAGCCGTTGAAAAAGTCAGCCCTATTGGCGACGAAATGCGACGCCTGCTAGATGACCCGGCTGAGCTTGATGCCATTTTAAAAAATGGCGCAACAAGAGCCCGCGCCATCGCCGACCCGATCATGGCAGAAACCAAAAAAATCATCGGCTTCATTTAGACTTCATTTAGGTTTCATTTAATTGTCTTTTTGCGATAGAGAGCATCAAAAAACCCCCGGCTGGAATTCTCCACCCGGGGGTTTTATTTAATCTAGTAAGCCATGCTCCTGCGTAGGGCCGCTCCAGGAAGGAGCAAGACATTTTAACTTATCGCATTAAAGTACACCGAAGCGCCTACACGGTTGCTGGTGGGCAACTGAAGCGTAAAAAGACAATGACTTACATTCAAAACCTAGCTTTAACTGCTAGGCCCACTGTTCAAATCAGTTTCATCAACCAGCAATGAAGCCGCTTTACGCAGTTTTGCGATTTCTTCAAGCGCAATATCATCGGCTTTAAAAGAGCCCCAGCTCTTCACAAGGTCAGACCAGGCAACACCTTCTTTTACCGGATATTCAAAATTCACTTCTGAATAGATTTTCTGAGCATTTTCAGATGATAAAAATTCCATCAGCTTAATCGCAGCATCTTTGTTAGGGGCATGTTTTGCAAGCACCATACCTGACAAATTCACATGTGCACCGCGGCCTTTGGTGTTAGGGAAAAGCAGCTTCACAGATTTCGCCCATTCTTTTTGCTCAGGTTTTTTTTCGTTCGTTTGCATTTTCGCCATGTAATAGGTGTTGCCAATCGCAAGATCACATTCACCAGCATAAACAGCTTTCACCTGTCCGCGGTCATTACCAGAAGGTTTGCGCGCAAGATTCGCTTTCACGCCTTCAAGCCAGGTTTTGGTTTTTTCAGCACCATGATGGGCAATCATCGCCGCAATCATCGCAACATTATAAACATGCTGGCCAGAGCGCATGCAGATTTTACCGCGCCATTTCGGGTCAGCCAGTTCTTCGTAAGTGATCTCATCCTGAGCCACCCGTTTTTTAGAGGCATAAACCACCCGTGAGCGCAGGGTCAGGCCGAACCAGTCACCCTTCGGGCTGCGATATTTCGCCGGGATATTGCCATTGATCGCATCAGACGTAACAGGCTGTGTGATGCCTTTATCAACCGCACCGGTCAACCGGCCAATATCAACTGTTAAAAGCACATCCGCCGGGCTGATTTTACCTTCAGCAGCAATACGCTCAATCAAACCTTTTTTGGCAAAAATCACTTTCGTTTTAATGCCGGTTTTTTTAGTAAATTCTTCAAGCAGCGGGTTAATCAGATAAGGCTGGCGATAAGAATAAATATTAACAACACCCTTGCTCGCCCCTTCAGCAAAAGAAGGCGTCACAAATGTTGTAGTTGTTAAGGTGAAAAGTGCGGCGAATGCGCCAAGAAATACACTACGCTTAAACAGCGTAGAACTTAGAATACTCATGAGAGTCCTCCAATAGATGAGGGTCAAGGCCCCAAAATTGAAATTAAAACCCTGAAACAAAGCAGAAGATAACCGGCCGTCAAATCAACCGGAACCATTCTATTCAGGATCAATACAGCAAAATGCTAACTTTGAATTGGTTCATAAGTCAATCATATAATGGTCCACGAGCAAAGAGTTGAACCAACTCAACGCCAGCAATCCCTTTTTATCGTGTTTTTTTAGTTTTTTACAGCATGATCACCAAAACCAGCAGCAAACTCATCTCAGCCACCTGTTCAGCCGCACCATAAACGTCCCCTGTCAAACCATCGAGACGTTTCAACGCCAGCAAAGCAACCCCGCCAACGATTAATCCCGCAACCAAAAGAGCCAGAAACGCAGTCTTTACTTCAAATAAAATCAGAAAACTCACAATAGTGAACAACAAAGCCACCAGAACCGGCCAATATCCCGGTCTGCCAGCCCCAAATGCCAGACCGGATTGAGACGCATGTGGCAATAGCAACAACGGTACAATCAGCCCCCGCGCCCCGACATGTACACCGATCAGCCCGACAGACAGCATAAAGACATTTTCAAAGTCGTGAAATGCCGCAACACGCCATAACATACTCAGGATCAAAGCAATCACACCGAAGCTGCCAATTTTAGAGTCGCGCATCACTTCAAGCACCCGGCTTTTTTCATGAACCCCAAGCCCATCACAAAAATCAGCCAGCCCATCTTCATGCAAAGCCCCGGTCAAAAGCAGTCCAAATCCTAGAACCGCGATACAAATCAGACCAAAAGGCACACCGAGAACATCAAGAACATAAGCAACCCCAGCCATAAGCGCACCGACCAGCAAACCAACCAAAGGAAATGCCCAAAGCGCAGAGGCCAGTTTATTATCAGTATGATTGTTTTCAGTCAGATGAGAATCAGCCAGTTTGCGAAACAGCCAGCCCGGCAAAGGCAACCTGGTTAAAAAAACCAGCGCCATGAAAAATTGAGAGATAAATTTCAAACCCAAAGCCTTTTTATATATCAGACCATACACTGTTATCTATCACCACCTAAACTTCACCGCCCGAAATCTGAGCCTCAGCAAATGTGGCCATCTGATTATGGGTCGAGACAGCCCCGCGCACAAGTTCAGCCGCCAATGCCGCCCCGGTTCCTTCTCCAAGCCGCATATCAAGCGTGAGCAAGGGTTTAAGTCCAAGCTCCTCTAACAAGCGAATATGCCCCGGTTCAGCCGAACAATGCCCGGCGATACAATGAGCAAGAACATCCCGCTTAATCCGCTGATCAGCCGAAACACAAAGCGGTGCAACTGCCGCTGTCACCACAAATCCATCAAGAATAACCGGCAAGCGTTTCAGTCGTGCCGCCACGACACCGCCCATAATCGCCGCCAGCTCACGCCCGCCCAACCGGCGCATAATCTCAACCGGATTAGAAAGTTCAGATCTGTGCAAAGCTAAAGCTCTATCAATCACGCTTGCTTTATGCACAACGCCAGCTTTTTCAAGTCCTGTCCCAGGGCCTGCCCAGCTTGCCCCCTCACCACCAAAAACCGCAGCAGCAATCGCAGCCGCCGTAGTTGTGTTTCCAATCCCCATTTCACCAAAATAAATCACATCGGCAGAGCAATCATTAACCGCAGCAGCACCAATATTGATCACATCAAGCAGCTCATCTTCGCTCATCGCCGCATCAACGGTCATGTTTCTTGTTGGTCGCTCAAGATCAAGTGGGATCACAGATAACTCATGGCCAAACTGCTGTGTCAGCGCATTGATCGCCGCGCCGCCTTGCTTGAAATTTTCAACCATCTGCGCGGTCACACTGGCAGGAAAAGGCGAAACCCCTTCTTCCACGACCCCATGGTTGCCAGCAAACAGCAAAGCTGTAACCCGATCCACAACAGGCTTTTCCCGCGCCTGCCAGCCAGCGAGCCAGATTGCAATGTCTTCAAGCCGCCCAAGCGCGCCAGCGGGTTTTGTCAGCTGTGCTTGACGCTTTAGAGCGAGGTCTCGAAACTCTGCTGAAGCAACCGGCAAATTTTCCAAAGCATCAAGAAACTGGGAGGGGTGATCAAACATAAATTTTCCAGGAATTGTTTTAGCGCTTCATGAAATGAAGAAACCATGCGATATATTTTTCAGCCTTATAGCATGAAAAAAGCGAATAAAATTAGCAAACAATGAAAAATATCTCACTAATCCTCGGCGGCGCCCGCAGCGGCAAAAGCGAATATGCAGAAACTCTGACCACCTCAATAGCAGAGGAATATGGCCTACGTAAACTCTACATCGCCACCGCTGAAAATCGCGACGACGAAATGAACGCCCGTATAATAAAGCACAAGCAAAGAAGAGGGACCGACTGGCAAACCTTTGAAGAACCCCTCAACATCGCATCGCTGATTGAAACAGCCCAGAATGCAAATTCTGTCATCATGATTGATTGTCTCACCCTCTGGCTATCCAACCTGATGGCGGCTGAAAAAGACATCAACGCTGAAACTGAGCGGTTAAAAAACACCTTGGAGGTAGCTGAGTGCCCTATCATTCTGATTTCAAACGAAGTCGGCCTCTCAATCGTGCCAGAGAACGCACTTGCCCGCGCCTTTCGTGATGAGCAGGGTTTATTAAATCAAAAGCTTGCCAAAGGGGCTACAAATGTTGTTTTTATGGCAGCAGGTCTCCCCCTCATCCTGAAGCAGGCATGAGAATAAACAGAACACCTTTAAAACACTCACTTAACTTGGCCATATCATTCATCGCGGCCGAAAAGAGGAATACAATGTCGAACAAAATTCCTGTCACCGTCATCACCGGATTTCTGGGCGCTGGCAAAACCACGCTGATCCGCAACATGATCGAAAACGCCAACGGCAAACGCCTTGCCCTCATCATTAATGAATTTGGCGATGTCGGTGTTGATGGTGAAGTTCTGAAATCCTGCGGCGATGAAAACTGCACGGAAGATGACATTGTCGAATTGGCCAATGGCTGCATTTGCTGCACCGTTGCTGAAGATTTCATCCCGACCATGCAACAGCTATTAAGCCGTGACAGCAGGCCTGATCATATCATCATTGAAACCTCTGGCCTTGCCCTACCGCAGCCATTGGTCCGCGCCTTTAACTGGCCTGAGATCAAAACCGAAGTCACGGTTGATGGCGTCGTCACCATAGTCGATGCCCCTGCCGTTGCAGATGGTCGCTTTGCCGCTAATGAACAAAACGTCCAGCAGCAAAGAGAAAGCGATGAAGCACTTGACCATGAAACCCCATTAGCTGAATTGTTCGAGGACCAGATCAATTGCGCTGATTTAATCGTCCTTTCAAAAACCGATCTGATTGATGAAGCCGAAATTGAAAAGGTAAGCGATATCGTCAAGCTCGATACCCGCCCCGGCGTGCAATTGGTAAAATCTCAGAACGGCAAACTACCACTCAATGTTCTGCTCGGCCTTGATATGAAAGCGGAAGACGACAACCGTCTTTCCCATCACGAACAACACCACGCAGATGCTGGCCAAGACATTGAGCACACGCACGATCATGATGATTTCGAAAGCTTCCACGTTTCATTTGATGTCATCAGAGATATTGAAACATTTAAAACCCGACTTGTTGAAACCATCAAAGCTCATGATATTCTGCGTCTCAAAGGGTTCGTCGCAGTTGATGGCAAAGACATGCGCCTCGTCATCCAGGCCGTTGGCCCAAGGCTTGAAGCCTATTTCGACAAACCCTGGCAACCAACAGAGCCCCGCACCTCAAACCTCGTCGTCATCGGCCTCGAAGGCCTCAACCAAAAGCAAATCGAAACCACAATAAAATCCTCAAGCCTGGAACAGGCTTTTTCATAGTGCGGTTGTTTTATGAGCAACTGAAGCGCAAATAAAAAGATTGGAATTATTATGAGTGATAATCGGCGTTATCAAGTATTTGTAAGTTCCACCTTTGAAGATCTTAAAGAAGAGCGAAAAAAAATTTACGAAACGCTTTTGCAGATTGATTGCATTCCAGCCGGTATGGAATTTTTTGGCGCTATAGATGAAGAACAATTTGAATTTATCAAAACCATAATCGACGATAGTGATTATTATATTGTAATTGTAGGCGGAAGATATGGAACACTTACAGAAGAAGGTATCAGTTACACTGAAAAAGAATATCTTTATGCTAAAGAAAAAGGCATACCTGTCTGCTCTCTAATACATTCGGATCCTGATAATATCCCAACTGGAAAATCAGAAAATAGTCCTAGCCTAATAAAAAAATTGAATGATTTTAAAAATGAGCTAGCCACCGGTAGAATCAAAGATGAATGGAATAACTCGGATGATTTGGCTGGAAAAGTTCTCGTTTCTTTAACACGAACAATGAAACGTTTTCCTAGATCAGGTTGGATAAGAGGAGATAAAGAAGCATCATCACAAATACTTCAAGAACTCGCTAAAGCTAATAGAACAATAAGTATTTTAGAAAACCAACTATCAACCATTACTGATAATAATAAAATTCCAAAATTCCAAATAGAATATAAAGAAGATCAAACAGATAAAATAGTAAAACATGAAATTAATCTTGGCAAAGTTGCGTTAATTATGAGTACAGCACTATTTACTCCAATTCCAGATCATTCCTTTGATAAACTGCTCAAAAATTCAGTAATTCAAGTAATCAATAGCAATCATGATATTTTGATCGACAAATACAACTTGCATTTATTAAAAGCATTTCTTTTCATATTTAATATAATTTCATTTAAAGAAGAAAGTTCATCAAGTGAAGGTTCAATTTTAAGAAGTTTTAATAATACTAGATACGTATTTCTAACTGAAAATGGAAAAAAATTATTATCCCAAATAATTTGAACAGTCACAAAATTTTATATCAGTCTTCTATTTTAATATTCCTAATAATTAAATCCCATCTAAAACTTTCAGATTTTGTGTTTGAGTAGGCAAAGAAAAATATTAGGGCCGCAGAATATTAGACATATTTAAGGGTCTAATGTTTTTCTTTAACGCCCTCAAACTCAGCGCGGTTGCATCGTGGGCAACTGAAGTGCAACAAAAATGGAAGTTTTAAATGCATTTATTGACGGCACAGGCAGGCAGCATCGACGACGGCAAAGACCCAATCGACCTCGCACAAACTGCGGGCGAAATTGTTGTCCTCACATCTGCCGATACAGAAATTGCCGGTTTGGCCAAAGCCCAGAATAATCTGGGCCCGGATGCCCCGTCCCTGCGCCTCGCCAATCTGCTTAATCTCAACCATAATTATTCGGTTGATCTTTATATCGAACAAACGCTGTGCCACGCAAAGCTGATCATCATCCGCGTGCTGGGAGGACCGTCTTACTGGTCATATGGTCTTGATGAAGTGTGCCGTCTAGCGCGCGGCAACAACATCAAACTCGCCGTCATCTCCGGCAGTGCTTATAAAGATGAAACGCTGGATAGCTACTCAACACTTGAAGTTGAAACAACTGACCAGCTCTGGTCTTACCTGACAGAAGGCGGGCCTGAAAATTACCAGAACTTTTTAAGCCATTGCCAGTATATCATAACCCCTGAAACGACCCCACAGCCTCACCCGGCAACCCCCTTGCCAAAAGCGGGGTTATACTGGCCAGGCAGAAAAATCAATTCTCTAGTACAGCTCCAACAAAACTGGCAACCAGAATGCCCAGTCGCCGCCATAACGTTTTACCGCGCATTGCTTCAGTCAGCTGATTTAGCGCCAATTGATCAGCTCATTAAAGATATGATCAATGAGGGCCTTAATCCACTGCCGATTTTCGCAAGCAGTCTAAAAGATCAGACCGCAACTGAAATCATCACCGAAATTTTCAAAGAAGCAAAACCAGCAGCGATTATCAACACAACCAGTTTCGCCATTTCCAACCCCGGCCAGCACTGGCACGGCACAATATTAGATAAAGCCGGCGCACCCGTATTTCAGGCCATTCTTTCAGGGTCGAACCAACAAAGCTGGCAGGATAATCCGCGCGGTCTCATCGCCCGTGACATCGCCATGAATGTCACCCTCCCGGAACTTGATGGACGCATTACAACGAGGGCAATTTCTTTCAAGTCTGATTTTGGCCGCGATGATAATGTTGAAACAAACCTCATCGGCCACAAACCAGAACCAACCAGAACCAGCTTTGTCGCAAAACTCGCCAGTAACTGGGTCAGACTGAAAACCACACCAGTAAAGGCGCGCAAAATTGCGCTGATCCTCTCAAATTATCCCTCAACAGATGGGCGCATCGCCAATGGCGTTGGCCTTGATACCCCTGCCAGCACAGTTCAGCTTATGCAAAAAATGGCAGATGCCGGTTACCAGATCACCCATATTCCTGAAACGGGTGATAGCCTCATCCACACCCTGCAACATGAAACAGCAGACAAAACCAACTGGCAGAATTTATCTTTGAGCGCTTATAAAGCAGCATGGCTAAACCTGCCGACTATTCTCCAGGATGAAATATCCACCCGCTGGGGCGAACCCGGGCAAGACCCTTCATTTGACCAGAAGCAACAGTGCTTTCAGGTCCGCGCCATCAAACATGGCAATCTCATCATTGGTGTTCAGCCCGGCCGTGGCAGCGACCTTGATGCAAAACAATCCCATCATGATGCAACCATTCCCCCCACACATGAATATCTTGCATTTTATTTCTGGCTCCGGTTCAATTTTCAGATGGATGCCATCATTCATATGGGCAAACATGGCAATCTGGAGTGGCTGCCCGGCAAAGCCCTCGCTTTAACTGAAGCCTGCGCCCCTGAAGCAATCTTAGGTCCAACACCGCATATTTATCCCTTTATTGTCAACGACCCGGGCGAAGGCGCGCAAGCCAAACGCAGAACCAGTGCCGTGATCGTTGATCACCTCACACCGCCGCTTACCAGAGCCGAAACCTACGGCCCCTTAAAAGACCTCGAAGCCCTTGTTGATGAATATTATGAAGCGGCGGGAGTTGACCCGCGGCGCACAAAATTACTGGGTGAAGATATCATCAATCTGGCTGCCTCGATCGGCCTTTCAAAAGACTGTGACATCCTTGAAAGTGATTGCGAAGATACCAAATTGCAAAAGCTGGATAATTTTCTTTGTGAACTGAAAGAACTGCAAATCCGCGATGGCCTGCACATCTTTGGCAAAACACCGGATCAGATCCAGAAAACAAATCTTCTGCTGGCCCTCACCCGGCTGCCACGCAATGAAGCAAAACCTGCCGAAAATATTACTGAAGAAATAAAGCCTGAACAGAAAACATCTTCTGTCAATCTGGCTGATCAAAACCAGTCTCTTATGCGCGCCATTGCCAATGATCTCGCCCTTGATTTTGACCCCTTGATAACTGAAATGGCGAACCCATGGCAGGGCATCAAGCCATCAGTTTTAAAAAACATACTCAGCGAAAGCTGGCGGACGAATGGCGACACGGTGGAGCGCATAGAACTACTGGCAGAAAGCCTGATCAACAGCACTGTACAACCAGCAAAGAACTGGCCCCAGACAAACGCCGTTTTGAAATATATAACAAATGATCTGACCCCCTTAATTGAAAGCTGCGCCGAAAAAGAACTAGGCGGTGTCATAACAGCGCTTGATGGTCAGTTTCTGCTCCCCGGCCCATCCGGCGCACCCACGCGGGGGCGAATAGACGTGCTGCCAACCGGTCGTAATTTTTACACCATCGACAACCGCACCATCCCAACCCAGACCGCCTGGCGTCTTGGCAAGCAATCAGCTGAACGTGTCATCAAAGCCTATACCCAAACAAACGGCGAATGGCCAAAACAGATCGCACTTTCAGCATGGGGCACGTCCAATATGAGAACCGGCGGCGATGACATAGCTCAGGCTCTGGCCTTCATTGGTGCTCGCCCCAGCTGGGACGCAGCTTCGCGCCGTGTCACGGGGTTTGAAATCATACCCCTTTCAGAGCTGGGCCGTCCGAGAACTGATTTATTATTGCGTATTTCAGGCTTTTTCCGTGATGCCTTCCCGGCCCAGATTGACCTGCTGCAAAGCGCGATGAACGCAATTGCTGAATTAAACGAAAATGAAAAATCCAACCCCTTACGCGCCGCTTATCTGAAACGAAAAGCAGACCTGAAACAACAAGGTATTGATGAAAAACTTGCAGACGGCGAGGCAAAGGCCCGCATTTTCGGCTCCGCACAAATGCAATATGGCGCCGGCATAAAAGACACCATCCATAATGGCCAGTGGACAAACCGCGAAGAACTGGCCAGCCAGTATATCAACAATAGTGCTTATACTTATGGTCTCGCTGCTGACCACAATCAGGATGGTAAACAGGCACGAGACCATTTCAAAGCCCTGTTGAAAGCTACCAGTCTCGTGGTTCAAAATCAGGACAGCCGCGAATTTGATATTTTAGATAGCGAAGATTTTTACCAGTTCGAAGGTGGGCTTTCAGCCGCCGTTGAAAGCCAGTCAGGCACTGCCCCAGAGATTTATCATAATGACCACTCCAACCCTGAAAACCCAAAAGTCCAGACCTTAAAAGAAGAGATTGCAAAAATCGTCAGAGGGCGTGCAGCCAACCCGAAATGGATTAAATCAATCCAACGCCATGGAGCAAAAGGCGCCAGCGAAATCCTCGCAACTGTAACCAATTTAAGCGCCTTCGCCAGCCTCACCAACGCCGTTGAACAACATCATTTTGAAAGTCTGTTTGAAGCTTATCTCGTTGATGAAGAGGTGCGCAACTTTTTGCAAAGCTCGAACAAACCGGCTATGGATGAAATCACCAAACAATTCACAATGGCCATTGAGCGCGGCCTCTGGCAGCCAAAACGAAATAGCGCTTATCAATATCTGAGCTATTTACAACAGGACACCGAAAATGAGCAAAACAGTTGATAGTGACCGCCACCATGAAAAGATGGTCAAACGCAAAGAACTACATGACAAAAAAATGGCAGAAAAATCAGCCGATAAAGGCCTGCTGATTGTCCACACCGGCACAGGCAAAGGCAAATCCTCAGCTGCCTTTGGCATGGTCATGCGCGGCATCACCCATGGGTTTAACATCGGCATCGTCCAGTTTATTAAAGGCCCCTGGCAATCTGGCGAGCGCGATGTGTTGCTCAAATTCCCCGATCAGGTTGAAATCCACGCCATGGGCGAAGGTTTCACCTGGGAAACACAAGACAGAGACAGAGACATCGAAGTCACCAGAAAGGCATGGGAGAAATCAAAAGAGTTTATAAAAGACCCGGCCATCAATATGGTTGTGCTTGATGAGCTGAACATCGCCCTACGATATGATTACCTCGAGCTTGACGAAGTCCTTGAAGCCTTAAAAAACCGTGCACCAGATAAACACATCATCGTCACCGGTCGCAATGCCAAAGACCAGCTGATTGAAATCGCCGATCTAGTCACAGAAATGAAACTGATTAAGCACCCCTTTAAAGAACAAGGCATCAAGGCGCAAAAAGGCATTGAATATTAACGCCAATGACCAAAGCGATCATGATTCAAGGCACTGGCTCCAATGTTGGCAAATCCATGCTGGTTGCGGGGCTTTGTCGTCATTTTACCAATCAGGGTATCAAAGTCCGCCCGTTCAAACCGCAAAACATGTCAAATAACGCCGCTGTCACCAGTGATGGCGGCGAAATCGGCCGGGCCCAGGCATTGCAGGCCATCGCCTGCAAAACGGACCCCACAACCCTAATGAACCCGGTGCTTCTGAAACCTGAAGGAGAAACCGGCAGCCAGGTCATCGTCAAAGGCAAGCGGCTTGGATCTTATAAAGCAAAAGATTTCTACAAACTTAAAAAAACACTGTTACCAGAAGTTCTCTCAGCATTTCAAAACCTCAAGCAGCAAGCCGACCTCATCATTGTGGAAGGAGCAGGTTCTGCCTCAGAAATAAACCTGCGCCAGAACGACATTGCCAATATGGGCTTTGCTCTTGCAACAAATACTCCTGTCATCCTCGCAGCAGATATTGACCGAGGCGGCGTCATCGCCAGCATCGTCGGCACCCATGCCCTATTGCCTCAAGAAGAACTGAACCTCATAAAAGGGTTTATCATCAATAAATTTCGCGGCGATCCAAACCTGTTTCAGGACGCCCTCACTCTGATCACCAGCAAAACGTCATGGGCATGCTTAGGCATTTGCCCGTGGTTTCCAAAAGCTCATCTCCTTCCAGCCGAAGACAGTCAGGACCTTGAAACCAGCCCCGTTTCAAGGAAAAACAACAGTCAGAAACTCATCAGAATTGCCGTCCCGGTTCTGCCAAGAATATCAAATTTTGACGATCTGGACCCATTGCGCGCCGAGCCGAATGTTGAGCTCAATCTAATAAAACCCGGCACACCCATCCCGGCAACAACTGACCTCATCATCCTCACCGGCTCAAAAGCCACCATCAGCGATTTAAAAGCGCTCTATACTGAAGGCTGGGACATCGACATCAAAGCCCATATCAGGCGCGGTGGTTACGTTCTTGGTCTATGCGGCGGCTATCAGATGCTTGGGAATAAAATCGTTGACCCAAACCGAATTGAAAGCGAGCTTACATCCATTAAAGGCCTTGCCTGTCTTGATATCGAAACAAGCATCGAAACAACCAAAACCTTAGAAAAAACCACCGCAACTGATCTCCATTCCAGTCCTTCTTTCAACGCCTATCAAATGCATATGGGCACCACCACAGGCGAAGATTGCACCCGGCCACTTTTTAAAATAGGTGATGAGTTTGAAGGTGCCCTATCAACAAATGGCCGCGTCATGGGCACCTATCTGCACGGGCTGTTTCAATCGGATAAATTCAGGGAAAGTTTTTTAAAGCGCATCAACACGAAACATCGCTCAACTGGTAATTACCAGAACAGCATCGAAACCACACTCGACCAGCTCGCCGAACACCTTGAGCAGAACCTGGATCTCAAAACCCTATTACAAATCGCAAAATAGCAAATCATAAATTTATAGACAGAATTTAAAGTTTTGAAAATAACAGCAGCCCACCCCAAAGCGCGATCACTGGCAGTGTCAGAAAAACTGAGATCTTCATAAATCGAAGCGCCAGCCAGATATCTTCCACACCAACATCAAGCCGCCCCCGCGCATTAATCCAAGGGTCCTGCTTCATTACATCATGATAAACTCTGGGCCCGGCAAGAGCCACACCGAGCGCACCGGCCATCGCCGCTTCCGGCCATCCGGCGTTCGGAGAAGAATGTTTGCCCGCGTCTTTCAGCATCACCTGCCAGCTCAACCCGCCTCGGCCGCAAAAGTAAGAGATAACCACAATCATCAGCCCGGTTAACCGTGCCGGTATCCAGTTTAAAAAATCATCTAGTCTGGCCGACGCCCAGCCAAACCCTAAAAATCGCTGCGTCTTATGGCCGATCATGCTATCAGCTGTATTCACCGCTTTATAAAGAATAATCCCCGGCAACCCGCCGATAAGATAGAAAAATGCCGGCGCTATAAACCCGTCTGATAAATTTTCGGCCCCGGATTCAATTGCCGCCCTTGCCACACCTCTTTCATCAAGTGCCGTCACATCCCGCCCGACAATATGCCCGACAACCAGCCGCGCTTCTTCAACCGTTTTGAATTTCAAAGCCTCACCAACATCTCTTACATGTTCGTAAAGCGAGCGGCCACTGAGCAAAACAGCCACAATAAGAACTTCAATACAAAGACCCCATATGCCAAACACATCACAAATCAGTGTAAGCGCTACGGCAACAACCAGCCAAAGCAGCAGATAGAGCAAAAGCGCAACCACGCCGCGCGCCTTTTGCATCTGCATAGACACATTTGGGATGTTAAAAATGCTCTCCAGCCACGACAAAGTCTCCCCCATAAATTGTACAGGGTGGAAAATATGGCTATACAACCGTTTAGGATCACTTATCAGCCAATCCAGCAAAATGGCCAAAACCAGAAGGAGTGCCCTGATATCCAATTCAGGCATAATCTTTCTCTAATCACAATCTCAGATGAAAATGGGAAACAACAAGAGCTACCCTTAGGCTGCCATTTCAACCGCCCGGAGAGCTTCCTGTAACTCAGTTTCAAAATGTTTCAACTCAACAGGATTTTTACACAGTCCAACCCGCAACCAGTGCGGATCATGGTCAAAACGCCGAGTCCAGATCGCACGTTTCGCAAGCTGATGATGTAATGTGCGAGCATCAGCCACTTCAATCAAGTGAAACAATAAAGTACCCCCAACAACTTTAGTCGAACATTTTTTAAATACATCTCTATGCGCCGTTGCCTGCCGGGTCAGAACCTGCAACGTTTGCTTTTGCCAGGCTTTGTCAGCAAGCGCCCGCTGGCCAACATGCAATGCCGGGCCTGAAACAGCCCATTCCCCCATCAAATCGCGCAAAGGCTGCAGACGTCTGTTCGCGCCGATAGCAAAACCAAGCCGCAACCCGGCTAGGCCGTAAAATTTACCGATCGACCGCAGCACAATCAGATTTTCTTCGTCAACATAAGGAACCAGACTTGATTTTGGCGCCACATCAGCAAAGGCTTCATCTACGACCACAAGCCCGCCCCGCTCCCGCAATTTATCAGCCATAGCCACAAATTCTTTTGGCTCAATCAGCCTGCCATCCGGATTGTTCGGGTTAGCCGCCACAACCACAGTTTCGTCTGTTACTTCCTCCAGCCGGGATATCAGCTTCACATCATGGCCATATCGCCGCCAGGCAATTTCATGAGAAGAAAAGGTTGGGCTGAGAATTGCGATTTTTGATTGTTTTTTAAGCTGCGGTAACGCATGGATTAAAAATTCAGACCCAGGTGCGGCAATAAGCCCCGCGCGGCCCGAAACACCATAACATTCGCGGGCAGTTTCCTCGAGCTCAGCCAGCCCAAAAGGATCAGGCAAACGGTGAAAACATGATTTAGGCAAATCTTCTATCGGATATCCGTTCGGATTAACGCCAGTTGAAAGATCAAGCCATTTATAAGGCTCAATCCCATAATCTCGCGCTGCTTTTGCCAGCTCACCACCATGCAACATCATGAAAACTCCATACAATTCACAAATTCAACTATGCCCCAGCTTAAGATTTACTGCAAATAAGTTATGCCTTGACGCTGGCGGAAATAAAGAACAATCTGCCCTGCCGTTCCAAATCAGCCTTGCCTTATCAGAAAGAACGATTAAATAAGATTTATTATGACAAATTCTGCAAAATCAACAGACGACAACGAAAAACAACTTGAAATTTACATCTGCGGTGCCTGCCGCAACAAAGGCGCACCGCCAGAAGACCCGGCCCGCCCGGGCGCAGATCTGGCCAAAACCCTGAAACAAAAGCTCATTGAACAAGGGCTTGACCAGCGTTTTCACCTGCAGATGATGCAATGTATGAGTGTTTGCTCAAGACCGGCCACAATATCGATCGTCAGCCCCGGCAAATTCACCTTCACAATCGGTGATCTGGACCCAGAAACTGCAGCTGATGACATTATAACTTTTGCCAGACTTCACGCAGACTCAGAAGACGGCATTCCCGCCTGGAGCGAACGGCCAGAACAAATTCGCAAAGGCGTCATATCCCGCACCCCGTCTTTCAGCGCCACCCATCAACGCATCACCGAACTAAAGCAAGCGTCAGAATAAAATCAATTTTGACAAATCACGTCTATGAAGAAATCCCACTATCAGGCCCTATCAATCAGATGTACGAAAGAGCCTGAAACAGACCCCTGTCTTAACCCATAGCTTTGTTCACCACCCACATCACTGAAAAGCGCACCCCCCTTCTCAGTCAAAGTCGTGGCATAATGAAATTCATGACCGCGAAAAACCACACCATCATCCCTCACCACATGTCGATACCCAAGATGCAGTTTTCTTTTTTCAAATGATGTTTCTAAACTGAGCAGACCTGCCATTTTATGGCGCGAGCCCTCTTTATCTACCAGCCCGTCACCAAGCACCATATAGCCGCCGCACTCCCCGTAAATCTGTATGCCATTTTGAGCCGCAGCTTGTAAGCCTCCGATAAAACGCTGATTAGCTGCAAGTCGCCCGGCATGCAATTCAGGATATCCCCCTGGTAAATAAATCGCATCTGCTGCCCTTGCTGGCGCTTCATCATCAAGTGGTGAGAAATAAGATATCTCAGCCCCAGCCCGCTTCCACCCCTCTTCAAGATGAGGGTAGAAGAACCGGAACGCATCATCAGCTGCAACCGCAATATGCTGCCCCAAAGGTGCAATAGAAGGAAGCACAGAAGAAACGATAGACGATGGCCTGACGCCCTCATTCGTACCCACATCGCCGCATTCATCAATGACAGGTGGCATTGCCAGTTCTTCAAGTCTCTCCAGTGAAACATGTGCTTCAACCTGATCAGCAATCCGCTCAATCTGATCTTCAATTTCAATGCTTTCGCTGGCCTGCACCAACCCAAGATGCCGGGACGGCAGAACAAGATGGTCATGGCGCGGGATCGCCCCGATCACAGCCATGCCGATATCGTCAAGCGCCGCCTGCATCATTGAAACATGACGCATTGAGCCAAGCTTATTCAGTATAACCCCGGCGATATTCACCTTAGGGTCAAATTCAGCGAAGCCTTTCACCAATGCCGCAACGGATTGCCCCATTCCCGCACAATCAACCACCAGCACAACCGGCAGCTTAAAAAATTTGGCGATATCTGCCGTCGCCCCATGCCCAAGCACACCGGGTTTTACCGCCCCATCGAACAAACCCATAACCCCTTCAATGGCAAGAAGTGAGCCATGCTCAGCCATTCCAGTTCCAAGTGAAGCAAGCGTTGGCTCACTCATCGCCCAACCATCAAGGTTTACGGAACGCCTGCCAGCTGCAACCTGATGAAATTGCGGGTCGATATAATCCGGCCCAATTTTTGCCGGCACAACATCCACCCCGCGGCGCCGCAAAGCACGCATCAATCCGATCGAAAGCGTTGTTTTACCCGAACCGCTATGTGGAGCCGCAAGAATATAGCCGGACGCATGTTGATTATGTTTTAGTTGATTTGGCACATTTGCTGCCATAAAGACTTCCTGTCATAAACGCACGAACGAACGCGGTATCAGTAAAACTGCGCAAAAATAAAACATTTAACCTTTCAGTTAAATGTTGCTACCAGTTTTGGAGTAATTAATACAGTTTATATCAGGCAATATGGAAAACAGTACAACCAAAAACATACTCATTCTGGGTGGTTCGAATGAAGGTTTCCTGCTGGCTGAACAACTGAATGACGACATCAGGTTTAATTGCGTCAGTTCCCTCGCTGGCCGCACCTCCTTGCCCAAAAAACCGGTTGGTGAATACCGAACCGGCGGCTATGGCGGCCCGGATGGTCTCGCAAATTATCTCAAAACTGAAAATATCCACGCGCTGATTGACGCCACTCACCCCTTCGCGATCAACATCTCTAAGAATGCAAGCCTTGCGGCCACAAAAGCCAACTGCCCGTTGATACAAATAATCCGTCCCGCCTGGAAAAAAACAGAACAGGATAACTGGCTTGAAGTCAGCTCTATGGAACAAGCGGCAAACATATTAACAGCGGCGCATTCGCCCGTGTTTCTCACCATCGGCCGTCTTGAGCTGGCCGCATTCAGAAACCGAACAGACCTGCAAATGATCGCCCGCGCCATTGAACCAGCTAAAAAGAACGATCCGGATAAATCCAAATTGGCTGGCCTGAACTCAGAACCAGAAAGCTGGCCTCTGAATATTAGCTTTATTTACGCCAAAGGCCCGTTTAACTACAATGCAGAAAAAGAACTAATCCAAAAACACAATATTAAATCAATCGTCAGTAAAAACAGCGGCGGCGAAAAAGCAAAAGCCAAACTAGACGTTGCAAGAGACCTCAAAATTCCCGTCATCATGATCAACAGGCAGCAACAGCAAACACAGCAGCATACGCAAATCGTTTCATCAGTTAAGGAAGCCATAATCCGGCTGGAAGAAATCTATGACCACAAATAATAACCAGCCACACTGGCTAACGATTATCGGCATTGGCGAAGAAGGCTATGACCTGTTAACAAATGAAGCCAAACAAAAAATAGACACCGCCCAGTTACTACTTGGCAGCGAGCGGCAGCTCAAACTAATCCCTGAACCTGACAATCCCTCAACAATCAGAGAACATTGGCCATCACCGATGATGCCACGCATCGAACAATTGCTGAGAGAAAAACCAGAAAGCACAGTTATCATCGCCAGCGGTGACCCGTTGTGCTGGGGCATAGGCCGGCATCTGACAAAACACTGCACAAAATCAGAACTGAAAATCATCCCTTCAGTCTCAATTCTATCAAGAATTGCCGCACATATGCATTGGCCAACAACTGATATTGTATCTCTCTCCCTTTGCAGCCAGCCACTCAGTGCTATTGAAAATTTCCTCACACCGGCAACAAAACTGGTGCTGCTCTCCGCATCAGAAAACAGCCCGCAACAAGTCGCCAGATATTTAATGGATAATGCCTTTGATCAGTCTGAGATCACCATTCTTGAAAATCTTGGCGCTCAGTCTGAAACCATTACAAAACGAACCGTCAAAGAACTGGCTGAAACTGATATTGAGTTTTATTCTCTCAACAGTCTCGCGATTGAATTAAAATTATCAATTACCAACACCGAAAAAACTGACAACCACACCCCCCAGCCCGGGCTGCCAGATGACGCTTTTGACTCAGATGGTCAGTTGACCAAACGCCAGATCCGCGCCATTACCTTAGCTCACCTGCGCCCGAAACCCGGCGAGCTGCTTTGGGATATCGGCTCAGGCTCAGGCTCTGTCGCCATTGAGTGGTTAAGGACCAACCTCCATGCCAAGCAAGTTGACAAAACCGCAGCAAACACAGCACCTGTAACAGCCATAGGCATAGAAAAAGATCCGGTCCGTCTTGAGCGCGCCAGAACAAACGCTGCAAGGCTCGGCGTTCCAAAGCTCACCCTGATTGAGGCAACAGCGCCGAATGGACTAAAAGACCTACCAGCACCTGACGCAATTTTCATTGGTGGTGGCACCTCAAACCCGAAAATTTTGGAAATTGCCCTGGCATCACTCAAAACCGGAGGCCGCATCGTCGCCAATGCAGTAACAATTGAAGGGGAAGCAAGCCTCATTGAAGCTTTTAAAACACATGGCGGTGAATTGAATAAAATCTCAGTCTCATCAGCAGAAAGCCTTGGCCGCTTTAAAGGCTGGCGACCGCAAATGCCTATCACCCAGTGGATATATCACAAGAAAGATCAATATTAAATCGGCGTGATCACCAGACCCTTCATCTAATAGCGAATTGGCCGTACCCCATCCAGCGCATCAATATCATCAGCCCCTTCTATGCCCGGGTCATCAGGTGCGGGTGGTGAAACAAAAATCTTGGTTCTTTTTCTGCGTTTTTTATTGTTTTTTCGAGAAGGAGTGGTTTTATCAGCAATTGCTGTCTTACTCTCTCCCTCTTTCTTTTCAGTTTCAGATACCGAAACAGATGCAACTGTCTCTTCTGTCTTCGTATCCGCAACAACATCATTTTCAACATCAGTCTTAGTAACAGCAGTCTTAGTATCAATTGTCTCAGCCGATTGAAACTGCTCTGTCGGGCTATCCGGCTCAACGGATTTTTCTTCTCGAGATTCAACAACCGCAACCTTAGCCGCTTCACTTTTCGTTTCAGCTTCAGTCACTTCACCATCAACCACAGCATCTTCGATATCAGTTTGCTCAGAAACAACCTTTTCTGTCACAAACGCCTCATCATCCGGTTCGGATGTTTCCTCATTTAAAACTTTAAGCTCAACATCACGCGCGTCCAGTCTCGCTTGCTCGTGCAATCCTTCAGCAGTAACCAATCCGGCCAATAACTTTTTAAGTGTTAGAGTTTCATCACTGACCAGCTCATCTTCAGGCGGCACCCGCCACTCAAACACATCAAGCTTGCCGCTAATCGGTGAATTCGGCGCCCATTCATCCGCGACATGGCCTTCAGCCACCCAGGCCGGATCAGGCACCGCATGTATAGCGCGCGATAACCACTCACGCACCTGCCCCATGTCAGCCTGATCAGCCGCCTCAATCCGCGCCATTAATGTGCAAACCTTCTGGCTTGGCCGCCCTCTTAACAATGGCTCCAAACTCTGCCGTGCTGTCGCCCAGTCTTTCGCTTCAATCGCAGCTGTTGCAACAGCTAATGCTGCTTCCCGGTGCCCCGGCGTTGTATTTGCTAAAGATTTGATCCGCTCCAGCCTGTCTCTGACACTATCACCCGGCCGGGCAAAAGCACTGACAATCGCCAGATCTGGATGCGGTGCAAGTTTCCAGCATTTTCTTATCACTTTAATCGCGGCCGACATCCTACCCTGCGACGCATAAATGCGCCCGGCAACAACGGAAGCCGGAATAAGCGCAGGCGCCAGTCTGACCGCTTCAACAGCGCTCGACAATGCCTCATCCATCTGGCTGTCTTCAAGCTCCATGGCGAGGGCTGTCAATAAAACGGCCCGTTTGCGTTTTGCGTCTTTAGAAGGAATATGATTATGGTCCTTTGCAACAGAGAGAACCTCAAGCGTCTGGCGCCATGCCCGCCTTTTTGCCCTAAGGTCAATCAGTGCCAATACCGCCCATGCCAGATCAGGTCGCCGCTGCACGGCCCGCTCAGCATATTGCTCAGCCGCCTCAACTTCATTTTGCTGCAAAGCCAGCATATACAAACCGCGCAGTCCAAGTATCTCAGTATCAGAAGAAGCAAGCATGCTTTCATAAAGACGGGTTGCTTGTAAAGTATCACCCTTCATTTCCGCTGCCTGCGCCCGGAGCAATAATGTCATCGGGTCATTCGGCAGGGTTTTTCTGGCTTGCATTGCATGACGCTGCGCCATAATTTCATCACCAGAACCAAGCGCGATCAATCCACTGCTTAGCGCTTCAATGCCTTTTTTCTTCTTTTTCCCGCGCAGATAATTTGCAAAAGCTTCAGGGGAATTCATCACCAGCCGGAATAACGACCAGAGCAGCATGGCAATCACCATCACTGAAGCAAGCACCAGAACCGCCTGCATCAGCGTTGGTTGAATTTCTCCTCCCGGCCACTGAATAATCAGCTTGCCGTCCATATCAGCAATGGTAGACAACCCATATGAAAGGGCCGCAATCATAATTATGAAAAACAAAATACGAAACATCTTATGAACAATCCTTGCCGATCATTAATTCGTCATTCAAAAACATAAAGTAACAACTTATCGCGGGCTAAGCGAAACCAAAAGCTGCTCTTCTAATGTGTGCATCGCCTTTTCAACTTGAAGCCGACCTTCAAGTTGTTTCAGCCATGGTGTCATCACTCGCAGCGCATGTCCTTTTAAAGCTTCACCCTCTTTCAGAACATTTTCAACTTCGCCCCGTTTGAATTTATGTTCCATTCGCGCCAGAACGGCCTCTGATGTTTCACCTTCAACATCACCCGTGCGCCGGTAACGAAACGCAGTGCGTGCTTTGGTCACCAGTTTATCCCAGCCGGATTGATCATCAATCTGGCCAGTTTCAGAAATCGCTTCAATCGCAAGTTTCGGAAACGCATCAATCAGAGCCTGTTCAGTAGGAATGCCACTTTGCACAAATCCGGAAAGGGTCGAAAAATCAATCTCACTACCGGCAAGTTTTTTCACCGCTTCAAGTTCACTGCCAAAACCTTCACCACGGTCCATAGTTCTTTTGAGGTTATTAAAAGCGATCGCAAGTGCGCTGCGCCGGGCGGCTTCATGCGCTTGCTGTTCACGTTTTGCAAAAACTGCGAGTTTCTCCTCAATGGAAGCAAGTGAGGATTGCAACGGCTCTAATTGCTGATCCAACGCTGAACGATTGATCAGTGAGGATTTGATACCATCAACATCAGAACGCATCGCGGCAATGTCGTCATCAAATTTTGAGCTTTGCGCGTCAAGTTCAGCCAGTTTTTTAGAAAGTGTGGTCGCTTTTAATTTGACACCCTCAATCTGCGCCAGCGATTCCTGCTCAGCCACCGCTTTAGAAATCTGCTCAATATCAGATTTCAGTTTGTTAGAAAATTCGGTTTTAATCGCTTCCATTTCATTTTGAACACGGCTTTCAAGGCTGTTCACCTTAGTTGCAATCGCCGCAACACCTGCAATCTGCTCTTCACCCCCACTCGCAACAGCAGAAAGATCTTTCATCGTCTGCTCAAGCGAGCCAAGCCGTTCAGAAACATCATTCTCAGCAGACGTTTCAACTTTCCTTGAAAGCTCTGCAAATTGTTCTTCAAGTCTGGCTGTTGATGCTTGCCCGGAAACTTCATTTATTTTCGTTTCAAGTGCAGTCAATTGATTTTTTAATTCTGTATTTTGAGCAATTAAGTTACTCGCCCCGTCTTCATTACCCGTCACCAGACGCGGCATAAACTGCTGCCCGCCAAGTGCCAGTACCGCACCAATAAGCCCGGCAAATAACATCTTGAAAAACGAACCTGAAGATTTTTGATTGGCCAGCATCATCGCAATCTGCTCCGGCGTGATCTCAGAAGCATCATCCTGATCGTCGTCATCATCAGAAAACTTACCCTTAGATTGATCCGCTTGCCTGGCCGTTTTAGAGTGAGTTTTATCTGAAGTTTCGGCAGCAGACTTGCCGCCTGCTTTCTCGTCGCCCTCTTTCTGGTCAGGCCGCAACCCGCTTTCAGAAATAATTGTCTTTATCGGATCATCAGATTTGGCCTCAGATTTAGTCAGAGATTTATCCTGGCTTTTTTCTTCAGCTTTCAAATCAAGCGTCGCAACAGGCCGTTTTTCTGAATTTTCAGAACCGCCACCGCTTTTTACTTTATCAGGATCACTCTCCTGATCAGAAGTCTGACCAGGCCGGCTGCCTTTGTCTTTACCACCATTTTGCGGGCGCCTAACCATAAAATTACTCCAAAAATGCTACCAACAAACCAGCCCCCATTCTGATTATCCTCTGAATATAAAGCCCATTCAGTAAACCAGGAAACGATTTGTTATTTTATTTTAAAAAGACCCGAACAGAAACCATTAGAACCGCTGTTTTCTGTCAGATCTGACCCAACACAATGACAAATTAAAGTTGAAATATAAAATATTTGTCACCATTGCTGTTTATTTCATTGATTTAGGACAAATATAAGGATTTTAACAGTCTGATCATATGAGTTTGATCCGGAAATTCTGAAACCGAGACGTTCCTGGTCCCTATTTGCCGAAGCGGCTCAGCAACAGCATCTGAAAGACAACAATGGTGCAAATCCTGCGCGATTTCTGTTAACTGATATGCCTTCATCAGCCGGATATAAATCCTCGTCGTTCGCGGTGACATCAGCACAACGGTGTTTATTTGCTTTTTTGTTAGTCTCTCAATCAGATCGGATGGCAATATCTGAGCTTCACTGAGTTTATAGCAATGCACCGGCATAAGGTGCAAATCTAAGTCCTGTGCGCCCCGTTCTTTTAGCGCAGCTTCAAGATCAAAGGCGATTTTTTCACCTCTGAGATGATAAAAATTCTGCCTCCCGGACCTCTCAGAATTTTCAGCCTCTTTCAGCACCATTTCAACCAGAGTCTCAGCCCGGCCCCCACCAATCCGAATGTCCTTAAACCCCAATTCCTCAGCCATCTCCGCTGTCGCCTTACCAACAGCAAATAAAGGTCGGCCTTTTAAAGTCTCAATAACAGCTTTTAAATCCGAACAATCTGCACTTAGGTTGACAGCTGAGGCAAAACCCTTCAGCCCATTGCGGCTGGTTACAATCAACCCCGCCGCATCAGTCAGCACTGCAATGTCAAAATCTGAATACTCAATCTCACTTAAAGGTTCCGCAAAGGCAGATATCCCAAGCTGTGAAAGCCTCGCCTTTAAAGCTATTCCATCAACTTTTGGCCGTGTAATCCAGATGCTCATCAAACCAACGCTGCCAGAAAATCCGGTCCCGCCCGCTCAATCAGAGAGAGAGCAACTTCATCAGCAATTTTTTGCGCATCAGAAGCAAACCCATCCCGCTCTTCAAAAAAAGAAGCTGACCCATCAGGTGCCAGGATTTGTCCGCGAAATTTCATTCGCCGGGAATTCACGTCTTTCGCCTCATCATCTTCAAGTTCCGCAAGTGCCGCAATAGGTGTCCGGCAAGAACCATCTAGCCGGCGTAAAAAAACACGCTCCGCCGAAACACAAAGCGATGTTGCCGCATCATTCAGTGGTCTGAGTAACTGTTCAATGCGTTCATCACCAACCCGGCATTCAACCCCAATGGCCCCCTGTGCCACAGCTGGCAACATGACATCCGTTGCAATAGCCTTAGTCAGATGGGAAGCCATCTCCAACCGGTTTAATCCCGCCACCGCGAGAAATGTCGCACTTACATCGCCGCGCCCTAACTTATCAAGCCGTGTCTGAACCGAGCCACGAAACATAACCACATCAAGGTCGGGCCGTTTTTCCTTCAATTGCGCCTGCCGCCGCAAACTAGACGTGCCCACAATTGCACCTTCAGGCAACTGGTCAATGTCCCCATAAAGAAGACTGATAAACCCGTCCCGCACATCTTCACGTGGCAGCATGGCAGCAATATGCAATCCGTCAGGCAATTGTGTTTGGACGTCTTTCATCGAATGCACCGCCAGATCAATCTGTCGATCCAGCAAAGCGGTTTCGATTTCCTTGGTGAATAACCCCTTGCCACCAAATTCACTAAGCGGCTTGTTCTGGATTCTGTCACCGGCTGTTGAAAGAACAATGATCTCAAATTGCTCAAGCGGCAGATCATGCACCTTCATCAATCGCGCTCTGACCTCATGCGCCTGTGCCAGAGCGAGAGGGCTACCACGTGTTCCGATGTGAATTATAGACATTTAAAAATAAGCTCCATTCGATGAAACAGCTTTGAGTACCTGATCGATAAGCCTTATCTCTTATCACGATATCTCTAGGGAAATGAACACGCAATCAGTACCTTATTTCAGCTTTTTACAAAACTCAGCACCAGAAACCGCTTTTTTTCTCTTTTTATTGTTTTTCAAATCACAAAACACTTGCTCTTACAGAGGTGAATGATATGCCAAGGCATGACAAGAGAATACCTGACAGTTTTAGGCATAGAAACAAGCTGCGATGAAACAGCCGCCAGCGTTGTCCAGAGAAATAAAGACGGCAGCGGCACCATAAAATCTAATATCATCCGCACACAGCTTGAAGAGCATAAAGCCTTCGGTGGCGTTGTCCCGGAAATCGCCGCCCGTGCGCATACCCAAAGCCTGACCAAAATCATTCAGGCTGCGATGCTTGATGCTGAATGCAAGTTTAAAGACTTGGATGCTATCAGTGCCACCGCAGGTCCTGGCCTCATTGGCGGGCTTCTTGTCGGCACAATGACAGCCAAAGCCATCGCCGCCGTTCACAAAATCCCTTACATCCCCGTCAATCACCTGAAAGGTCATGCCCTCACCGCAGGCCTGACAGATAACATCCGCCCGCCATATCTGTTATTGCTGGTCTCTGGCGGGCACACACAACTTATCTGGGTTGAAACAACAGAAAAATTCATCCGTCTCGGCAGCACCATTGATGATGCGCTTGGTGAAGCTTTTGATAAAACCGCAAAGCTGCTAGGTCTTGGCTATCCAGGCGGCCCCAAAGTTGAGCAATGGGCTAAAGATGGCGACCCGGAAAGGTTTAAACTACCCATTCCGTTAAAAGGTCACAAACAGCCAAACTTTTCTTTTTCCGGTTTAAAAACAGCCCTGCGTCAGCAGGCCGAAACCTGCCAGCCGCTTGAAGATCAGGACATCCACGATCTCTGCGCCTCTTTTCAGTCAGCCCTGATTGTCAGCGTGATGGACAGAATCAAAAAAGCCTTGCCGCTGGTTAAAGATAAGTTTTCCCCTCATCATCCACGCAACTTTGTTGTCGCTGGCGGTGTCGCAGCCAATCAACACTTACGCTCAGAGCTGGAAACCTTCAGCCAAACCCATAACCTCACCCTAACAATTCCGCCCGCCGCCCTCTGCACGGATAATGCGGCGATGATTGCTTGGGCCGGCGCCGAGCAAATGGCAGGCGCCGAGCAAATGACTGGCGCAGAGCAAATGGCAGGCACAGACAATTCGGCAACAACCGGGCAACACGCCCACTCAGATAATACATCTGACAACTCGCTCAATTTTCCAGTTCGCGCCAGATGGCCACTGGACGAAACCGCTGAACCTGTTCTAGGCTCAGGTAAGTCTGGTGCAAAAGCCTGAACCTACACGAATGCTCAGCAGACAAAATTGAACAAGAGGAACGGATGAGCGAATATAAAAACATAGGTGTAATCGGCGGCGGCGCCTGGGGCACAGCACTCGCACAATCAGCCTGTCTGGCCGGACGCAATGTCACCCTCTGGGCGAGAGAACAAGAAACCGTCACAGCCATCAATGAAACTCATGAAAACACATTATTCCTTAAAGGCATCAGCCTCAGCCCGGCACTGAAAGCAACCACTGACTTAGAACAGGTCGCCTGCAACGACGCCTTATTAATCGTCACCCCGGCACAATTTGTCCGTGCCACCCTCACTGACCTGGCCCCTTTTATAAAAGACAACCTTCCGATCATCATCTGCGCCAAGGGTATAGAAAAACAAACGTCTAAATTCATGAGCGATGTTTTGGCTGAAACCCTGCCAAACGCAACACCCGCCATTTTGTCCGGCCCGAGCTTTGCGAGCGATGTCGCAAACGGTCTGCCAACCGCTGTCACCCTTGCCGCTGCCAACAAACCTCTGGGAAAAGCGCTGGCTTCAGCTCTTAGTCATGATAATCTTCGCCCTTACTGGACAGATGATCTGATCGGTGTGCAAATTGGCGGCGCTCTGAAAAATGTGCTGGCGATAGCAGCTGGCATCGTTATTGGTAAAAAACTTGGCGCCAGTGCCAATGCCAGCCTGATATCAAGGGGCTTTGCTGAACTCACCCGCTTTGGGGAAAGCTTCGGCGCAAACAGGGACACTATGATGGGACTCTCAGGCCTGGGGGACCTCGTCCTGACATGTTCTTCACCCCAGTCTCGCAACATGTCTCTGGGGCTGGAACTGGGAGAGGGCAACAGCCTGGAAGCCGTGCTTGCAAAACGCATCTCTGTCACAGAAGGCGTCTACACCGCTGGCGCTGTCACGGCCATAGCCAGAGAAAAACAAATCGAAATGCCGATTTCAGAAGCTGTTTCAGCAATTGTGAATCAACAAATCACCGTAGATGAAGCCATAAAATCACTACTTTCCCGCCCATTGCGTTCTGAAATTTAATCCAAAACATCTAATTTTAGAAAAAATATTCAACATAAGTCATTGGTTTTATTGCGCTTTAAAAATAATTGCCGCAATGCAGCATTTTTCTCTTGCATTGCTGCGACGCAGCAGTTATATATTATGCAACTGCAGCAAACACGGTACTGCACAAACAAAAAAGTTTAGAGCTTTCAGGAGATTACCAATGACTAAATTAGAAACACCAGATTTTACAAAAGCTTTTGAAAACATGTTTTCTGCAGCAGATACAAGCGCATTTGCAGACGTGTTTAAAAACGCCACTGAGTTCAGTAGCAAATTCAGCGATATTGCAATTAAAGCAGCTGAAAAAAATGCAGAACTAAGCCAGGCATGGACCAAAGAAACATTGAGCAAAATTGAAACGATTTCAAAGCCTCAATCAGACCCTTCAAACTACGCGAAGGTTGTTTCAGAAATTACGACAGCTCAGGCACAAGCAACTCCAGAACATCTGGCAGCCTTTGCTGAAGTCGCTAAAAAAGCTCAAATGGACACAATCGAACTGTTTATGTCAGCTGGCCAGGAAGCCAAAACAAAAGCTGAAACAGCAGTAAAAAGAGCAACGAAAAAAGCGTCTTAATTCTTTTACCTAGCTTCTCCTCCCAGAGATCAACTAGTGGGCGAACTTCGGTTCGTCCACTTTTTTTATTGAAGCATTGATAACTGATCTATAGTAATCATAGACCCATAATGAAAAGACTAAAAACGATCGAACCGGGCTTCGGAACAGAACATGAAAAAAAAACGCGATACCATCATCATTAAACGCTACGCAAGCCGGCGCCTCTATAATACAGAGACAAGTGAATACGTTACTTTAGATGAAGTCGCCCAGTTCATCAGAGATGGTCTGGACGTCCAGATCGTCGATCGAAAAACCGGCGATGATCTCACGCGCCAGTATCTGATGCAGATCATCACAGATTATGAAAGCCGCGGTGAAAATGTCCTTCCCGTCAATGTGCTGACTGACATAGTCCGCTCCTATAATGATCAGGCCCAGAACTTCATTCCAGATTTTTTATCCCAGTCTTATGAAATGCTGAAACAACAGCAACAGGAAGTCCTCAACAGCATTCAGAAAAATGTAACGGACACCATCTCACCAATCGCTGGAATCCCCGGCATTGAAGAAGCCCAGCAATGGCAACAGATGCAAACTGAGTTTTTTAATCAGATGATGAGTGCCTGGACACCAACTCCAACCCCAGAAGAAAAACAAACAAATCCAAAAGCAGAGCCAAAACAAAAAACCACGGCAAAAAAAACTGCAGACAGCAAAGATAAAGACAAACAGGCTGAATTAGACAAAATCCAGCAACAATTGCAGGATCTCCAGTCAAAATTACAGAACATGCAAGAGTGAGTGAAACCACTCGCGCACTCTAGACAAGACGATGCTGTTTTTTTCGCTTTTTATTCAGCTTTTCACCTCACCTAAACCAGCAAACCAAAAAGCGGCCTCATAAACATACATAAGCGATTAACCCAATACCCGCTAATAGGACCACTATACCAAATATGCGTAGAACCGTCGGTTGATAAGAAAGTGCTAGAAACGCCCCAATAAACTGCCGCCTGAAAGCTATCATCAGCACACCTTCAATTAAAGCACCCCATCCTAGCAACGAGACAAACCCTGCCTGCCAGCCTGACCAGTCATTATGTATACGAACCAGAACCACCCCAAGTGCAAAAACGACAATACCTGTTAGGTAACCAAGCGCACCATTTTCGATAAATTCTTCCATCATTTCCGGAAAATCATCATTCATCAGCAACAAACTGATAGCCGCCGCAATCATATAAACACCAAACATCAGGCTTATAAAATCAGTCAAATTCAGAGTGTTAAGCATATCTATCTCCCAGCAACACAGATCATTGATTTTTCAATTTTTCTATCATTTTAATCTATCATGAGAACCAGCAAAACAAAAAGGCGGCCCCATTTCTAGGGCCGCCTCGAAACGATTATTCAAATTTCACAATAGTAAAAGTACTACTGGCCTTTTTTCAGCAAACGGTTACCAATCTCATCAAGTTGCTCAAAATTGGTATAACGAATGCGCAACTCACCATTTTCACCCGATCCAAGCTTTATCTGCACTTTAAGCCCGAGTGAATCTGTCAGCTCTTTTTCAAAAGCTTTTGTGTCTGCGTCTTTCTCACGGCCCTTAGGTTTCTTGCCTTCAGCACCTTTTAAGCCCGTTTGAACCAAAGCCTCAACATCACGAACACTCAAGCCCTTCGAGACAATCTCTTTCACATAGTCTTCAGCTTGCTCAATGCCCACTAATGCCCGCGCATGGCCGGCAGAAATCGAACCATTTCGTACATAAGCCTGAATGCCCTCTGACAGTTTAAGCAGCCGCAGCATATTCGCAACATGCGAACGTGATTTCCCAATCACAGAAGATAGCTCATCCTGAGTGTAATTAAACCGGTCAACCAGTTCCTGATAACCAAGCGCCTCTTCAACCGCATTGAGATCAGCACGCTGAACATTTTCAATAATAGCAATCTCAAGCAGTTGCCTGTCTGTTAAATCTCTGACAACAACTGGAATGCTAGTCAGCTCAGCCTTCTGCGAAGCCCGCCATCTGCGCTCACCAGCAACAATTTCAAACCCACCCTCAAGTGTGCTTGATGGACGAACGATCAGCGGTTGAACCAGCCCTTTGGTGCGAATTGAATTGGCAAGATCTTCAAGATCAGCATCAACAAAGTCCTTGCGCGGATTAAGGTCCGAAGGTCGAACCTGCTCAATAGGCACAATCCGGTGCTCACCCTCTACCGGCAATGGTGTGCCTTCACTTGGTGCCACATCACCAATCAAAGACGCAATACCGCGCCCTAATCTGTTTTTCTGTACATTTGCAGACATAATCCCTCTGCCTTTCTAAATTTGTGCTCAACCAGAGTTAAGTAATTGTTATATATAGAAATTACGCTGCCATATATTTCTTTTCACGCTCAATAATTTCGGAAGCCAACTTGATATAAGAATGTGCTCCTGATGATTTGTGATCATAAAGCAGAATTGGCTGGCCGAAACTCGGCGCTTCAGCAATTCGGATATTGCGAGGGATCACAGAGTTGTAAACCTTTTCACCAAAAAAATTCCGCACTTCACTCGCCACTTCATTAGAAAGGTTCGTGCGCCCATCATGCATGGTCAGAACAACACCCTGAATATAAAGCTGAGGATTAACCGCCTGCCTCACTTCTTCAATTGAGTTTGCCAGTTGCACAATGCCTTCAAGTGCAAAAAATTCACATTGCACTGGCACCAGAATGGATTGCGCCGCCGCCATTGAATTGATGGTGAGAATATTCAGGCTGGGCGGGCAATCAATCAGCACATAGGAAATACGCTCTTCCTTAACCTTCGCCGCTTCTGAAATCTGCAACCGGTCAAGCGCTTCCCGCAACCGAAACGACCTGTCCTGAACACCAGCAAGCTCAGCCTCGAGGCCAGCCAGATCCTGCGTTGAAGGCACAACAGAAAGCCCTGGCACCCTTGTCTGAACACAAGCCTGAGACAGCAGTGCCTCACGCCTAAGCACATCACAAATAGATACCGAACGCTGATCATCATCAACTCCGAGCCCCGTGCTCGCAGTCCCTTGCGGGTCAATATCAATTATCACAACACGCTCACCCACAGCAGCCAGTGCTGTACCGAGATTGATTGCAGTCGTCGTTTTGCCAACACCACCCTTTTGGTTGGCCAACGCCATAACCCGCATGCTTTGAGAGTTATGGGCAGGTGAAGAGATATGTCCGTTCACCGGAATGCTCCTTTTGTCTGGTCATAAGAACTATAACCTCGGTTTAACATCAAAAATTCTGACAATTCGCCCCAAAGGATCCGTCTGGCTCTCAAAACACTCTGTTTTAAAGCTCCACCCTTTTTTTGCCGCCTCAATCTCGTCTGTCGCCGTTTTACCTTTTAAAAATAATCCGGTTGCCCCCGTCTCGAAGGCAAATTGCCCAAGAGAAACAAGCTGATCAAGTGGCTTTAGCGCACGCGCCGTAACAACATCTATAATGGGAATGGTACTCTCAATTGCGAAAACTTCAATTCTGCAATTGTGTATTTCCACATGCACGCCGGTCTGACGCGTAACATCTTTTAGAAACGCACACTTACGCGCATTCGCTTCAACCAGATGCACCTGAAAACCTGGCCTATCCATCAACAGAATGGCCAAAACCAACCCCGGAAAGCCAGCACCAGACCCTAAATCCACGATCGTTTTCGAATCACCCGGCACTTTTTCACGCTCATTGTCAGTAAATAGATAAGGCAGCAATTGCGCGCTATCCGCAAAATGACGGTGCCAGATTTGGCCAAGCGTATTCGGGGCCACCAGGTTCTGAACCTTTTGCCACTTAATCAGCAATTGTTCATAAAGCTCCAGTCGTTCAACTGTTTCACGTGAAACATCAAACGCCCGCATAAAGTCATCTCGCCCCGTTATTTTCACTCCTGAGTTCCTTATCCTTTAACCAGTCACAAAATGTTTCACGTGAATCAATGCTCATCCACTACGTGGAATATTAAGATCTATAACTGATAATGAGAGATATCCTGTGCAAACAACAGAGACGGTAACCTCAAATTGTAAGACTTAACGCTAAGCTGACTTCCTGTTTTGCTTCGTAGCCCGTTTCAAATGAGCCAACAACAGCATCATAGCCGCCGGTGTCATGCCATCAATCCGTCCGGCTTGCGCCAAAGTCTCTGGTTTAGAGTTAATGAGTTTGGTTTTCAGCTCTGTCGAAAGGCCTGCAATACCATCATAGCTAAAGCCATCAGGTATCGTCATCGCTTCATCTTTGCGAAGCGCAGCAATATCCGCATCCTGACGCTCAAGATAGACCGCATATCGTGCCTCAGTAATAATCTGTTGTCTGGTTGCTTCATCAAGTTCATTCAGCTGTGGCCAGACCCCAGCCAGGTCATGAAATGACACATCTTTATATGACAACAGATCAAAAGCCGTGCGTCGCCGCCCATCCTTTTTAATAGAGATCGAAAAGCGATCCGCCTCATTCGGTGTCATGGATAGAGATTTGAGCAAATTTACCCCTGTTTCAATGGCTTGTTGTTTCACGTGAAACATTTCAGCGCGTTCTGGCCCAACCAGGCCAATCTCTATCCCAATCGGCGTTAGCCGTTGGTCTGCATTGTCAGCCCGCAAACGCAGACGATATTCCGCTCTGGAAGTAAACATTCGATAAGGCTCAGTAACGCCGCGCGTCACCAAATCATCAATCATTACCCCCATATATCCATCAGCCCGGCTAATCCTGAATTCCTGTCCATCACCTTTCGCTTTCAATGCGGCATTTACTCCGGCTATCAGTCCCTGAGCGCCAGCTTCTTCATATCCAGTGGTGCCGTTTATTTGCCCGGCTAAGAAAAGAGATGGAATTTTCTTCACTTCAAGCGTTTGGTTCAACTCTCTTGGGTCAACATAATCATATTCAATGGCATAGCCAGCCTGAGCGATTTCGACATTTTCAAGACCCTTCATGGTTTTCAAAAATGAGAGCTGCACATCTTCCGGCAAAGACGTCGAAAGGCCGTTTGGATAAATCAGCTCACTATCCAGTCCCTCAGGCTCTAAAAACACCTGATGGGCGTTTCTTTCTTTGAATCTGACCACTTTATCTTCAATCGATGGACAATATCTTGGCCCGACACCTTCAATCTGCCCCGTATACATCGGTGCAAGCGAAAGGTTATCCGTAATCACCTGATGCGTTGCATCATTGGTATAAGTTATATGGCAACTGATCTGCGGAACCGTAATCTGATCATTGAGATAAGAAAACGGCTCAGGAGGAATGTCTCCGGGTTGTTCTTCAAGTACATCCCAATTGATAGATGCTTTATATAGACGGGCTGGTGTACCGGTTTTCAAGCGGCCAATTTTCAACCCTGTATTATAGAGCCGGTCAGCAAGTTTAATCGCCGGAGCTTCCTCAACCTGGCCACTACCAATCCGTCCAGCAGGTGTGCGCTCCCTCCCTCGGTGTATTTCACCACGCAAAAATGTCCCAGTTGTCAAAACAACGGCACCGGCTCGATACTCAACGAAATCATCCGTAATGAGTCCCACGCAAACACCATCTATGATAATAAGATCATCAACAGCTTTTGAAATAACAGACAGATTATCAATGGCCCGAATTTCATCCTGCATCGCTGAGCGGTATAGCGCACGATCCGCCTGCGCCCGTGGTCCTTGTACAGCTGGACCTTTAGAGCGGTTCAGAACGCGAAACTGAATGCCCGCTTTGTCGGTGACACGGCCCATCAACCCATCCAGAGCATCAATTTCACGCACAAGATGCCCCTTACCCAGCCCACCAATCGCCGGGTTACATGACATCTCACCAATGGTATCGAACTTATGCGTAATCAATGCCGTTCTGGCGCCCATACGCGCAGCTGCAGCCGCAGCCTCAGTGCCAGCATGACCGCCGCCAACAACAATCACATCAAAATCGTACATTGATGAAGTTTCATCAGTCATTTCAAAACCCAGCATTTCTATCAAAGGTGAAGCATTATTCTACCTGTTCATAGCAACAAAGAAAACAGGAGGGACAAAAGAGTACGACTTTTATCAGAAGCCACACAGTCCTGCCACAGAATTATAACAAGTAAACGATTGCAAATAAATCAACAGATAATTAAACAGTGTTTATTATTTTGCTGTTCAACCTTCCAAAAGATCAACTTACAAGTCTAATTCTAATTTCAGCCTGAAAGGAATACCACCAGAGTTAATAGATCTTTCAATCAGTACGGGGGCCACTCAATGCTGTCGGTGATGGCATAATTCCTGATAGGTGACATAAATACTGTTTCACGTGAATCAATTCAAATAAGTTTCGCTCAAAATTGATGAAAATCACAACGAAGCCAGAAAATTCAAAATGAACGGGTCGAATAACGTTCCAGATATTACCGTAACAAATAAATCCAGTGCCAGATATTGCTGTTCAAGAGAATGTACCTGGTACTATCGCCGCATAAACACCCCACATCATATCTAATATGATGTTTCACGTGAATCATTTAGCTGGTCGCATAATTAGTATTACAAGAGACGGAATGTAAAAGTGACCGAGGGTGCTTTTGTAAATAAAAATCAGTCTTTTTCTGATTCAAAGCACTGGATAACTCATTAACGATATAACCAGGTCTCACATCAAGTTCACTCTGCCTCCAATTTTGTGAGAGGCTACACCCAGACAATTTTCTTAAGTCTACTCCTTCTCAGATTCAGTGATCTAAAGTCAAGATTGATCCCCAAAATCTGAAGCCAATTGGTGAGGGACTAAAAATTGTTTCACGTGAAACATTGAGATCGTATCTATCGCTTGTTTGAACTTCCCTGTTTAGAGAAGTTCCCCTTTGACAGTCCCGCTATTTGTAAAATCAAAATTGATCTCCAAAATTATAATTAACCGAAGCTCCTTGATTTCAATTTCACAAAGAACCTTTTTTGATTGCAGTATCCAGAAAAAAAGAATTCATGAAAAAGAAGGGGCCTGTCGAAAAATATTTCGTATCTCAAAATCTGGTTGCATTGAAAAAGGTCACACTCCAAAATTCGGCCTGTCTCATAATACCAAAAAGTTCAAGGCAGACTTTTTTCAAACCATTGGCGCAATACAAAATCATGCGGTTGAACAGGTACTCTACCTAATAAATTGAGTCGTGTTTAATTTGACAGCCGTGACTCAAATTCACTCATAGAAAATCAGTATCGAAAACCAGCCGTGATAAACGCAAGAAATTTGTGAAAATTTTTCGTCGAAAAATCGCCTGGAAAAAGGGAATCGATCTTCCAAAAAGTGGGGAGGGAGTCGAAAAACGTGGGGAGGGAGTCGTTATTGGTGGTGAGGGAGTCCGTTTTGACTCTTGCTCGGGTAAAAATCCCTCCCCATCAAAGGGGAGTGAGCGTTTCACGTGAAACAAAAATTTAAATTTTAGGTCACAGAAATTCTATGATCATCACCAAAATTATTTACCGATACAAAATTCCAGGAAGATTTTATCAAGAACATCTTCCACATCAACCTTGCCAGTCAGCTTTCCAAGTGCAAATGCGGCCCGCCTTAAGTCTTCCGCTCGCAACTCAACCTCACTCAAATCACCATCCATAAATTCACCAAGTTCAGCCACCGTCTCAACCAACAATTCACGATGCCGCACCCGTGTCACTGAAAGACTTTCCCCCTTACCAATGCGTTTACTGGCTAACTCTGAAATTTTAGTAAGTAACAGGTCGACCCCCTGCCCTTCTTTCGCCGAAAGCCTGAAATCAATTTCTTCAGTTTGTCTGCAATCTGGTAAAGTCAGGTCACTCTTGTTCCAGATTTTAAGAACCGGCGCATCAAGCTTTAGAAATTCCTCACTCGGCTCTAAATTCGGGTTCACACCATCAATCATCCAAAGCACAAGTTCAGCACCAGACGCCTGCTGTAAACTCCGGCGAATGCCCTCTTGCTCCACCTTGCTTCTAGTCTCCCTAATGCCGGCCGTATCACTTAAAATAACAGGCACCCCATCCACATCGAGATGAACCTCAATCACATCTCTGGTCGTTCCGGCTTCATCTGAAACAATGGCCACATCACGTTTCGCCAGGGCATTTAACAACATAGATTTGCCAGCATTGGGTGGCCCGGCCAGCACAACACGAAATCCATCACGAATGATTTCACCCTGATGACCATCATCTAAAAAAGCTAAAATCTTGTCTGAAAGGGATTGAACATACGGCACCGCATCACCAGCAATTTCCTCAGGTACATCAGCTTCATCAGCAAAATCCAGTGATGATTCAACCAGCGCAATGCAGTAAATCAACTCTTTGCGCCAACCGTCATAAAGCGCAGAAACTGTACCGCCCATCTGCAATAAAGCCTGAGATTTCTGTGCAGCCGTATCAGCAGCAATCAGATCGGCTAACCCCTCAACTTCAATCAGATCAAGTTTACCATTTTCAAAACCGCGACGTGAAAATTCACCCCGGTCAGCCATCCGGCATTCTTCAATCAAAGATAGCGCATCCAATAAGGAACTGATCACGGCCCGCCCGCCATGAATATGAAACTCAACCACATCTTCACCGGTAAAACTCTTCGGACCCTTAAAATAAAGCACCAAAGCCTGATCAAGCTGCTGGTCATTAAAGGGGTGAAACAGCGTACAAAGTTCAGCCTGCCGAGGCTTTAATTCCCGGCGACAAAATCTATCAATAATCAATTGCACCCCAGACCCGGAAACCCGAATGACAGCAACCCCCGCAGGCCCATTGCCACTGGACAATGCATAAATCGTATCACTCACAATCGTACCTCGTTATAAATGCAAGTCATTATTTCATGCCAGTACTTACGCTGAGCACGAGATAAAACACATCACAAAAGTGCCATTTATCATTTATCAGTCAGCCTATATGCTCAGTAACAATACTTAAGCCTAAGTCATCACGGCAAAGACCAAAAAACAGAAAAACATCAAGCTAGCTTGCTACCCTGCATCTATATAGAATAAACCAGTAAATAAAAATAAATTCACGCCAAAAGAGTGCCTCATGTCATCCAACCAGCTTCAAAATGAAACCAGCCCCTATCTCTTGCAACACAAAGATAATCCCGTTCACTGGTGGCCCTGGGGCGAGGACGCACTTGAGGCTGCAAAATCCCAGAACAAACCAATCCTCATCTCAATCGGCTATGCCGCATGTCACTGGTGCCACGTTATGGCCCATGAAAGTTTTGAAGATGAAGCAACAGCACAAATCATGAACAATAAGTTCATTAATATTAAAGTCGATCGCGAAGAACGACCCGACATCGACCATATATATATGAGCGCACTGCATCATTTGGGCGAACAAGGTGGCTGGCCGTTGACCATGTTTTTAACACCCGAAGCAAAGCCCTATTGGGGCGGCACCTATTTCCCGCCAGAGCCAGGCTTCGGACGCCCCTCTTTTAAACAAGCGCTCGAGTTCGCAGAAAAAGTATATATAGACGATAATGAGACCGTGACACAGAACTCAGAAAGTCTGACCCAACTCATCGCCCCGGAAGCCCCAAAAATGATGGGGCCGGATATATCAGACAATATCCTGAAAAACATCACCCAGCGCCTGGGAGATATGATGGATGGAAAAAATGGTGGTCTGCGCGGTGCGCCAAAATTCCCGCAATACCCGATCTTTAATTTCCTTTGGCGCAACGGTCTGCGCCAGAATGATGAAAGAGCAAAAAACGCAGTTATCGCACTGCTAAATGCTATTTTTCAGGGCGGTATATATGACCATCTCGGCGGTGGCCTTTCCCGCTATTCTGTTGATGAAAGATGGCTCGTCCCTCATTTTGAAAAAATGCTCTACGACAACGCATTGATGATGGAGTTGGCCGTCAACGTATATAAAGAGACAAAAAACCCATTGCTCAAAATCAGGATTGAAGAAATCACCACCTGGCTTGAGCGCGAAATGCTGACAGATGAAGGTGCATTTTCAGCTTCACTAGATGCAGACAGCGAAGGGGTGGAGGGAAAATTTTATGTCTGGACAGAAAAAGAAATTAAATCCCTTCTCGGTAGCGATTATGAATTTTTTGCCAGCCATTATGATGTAACCAGTGAAGGAAACTGGGAACAGACAACCATCCTCAATCGTTTAAATTCACCGCAGCTTCTTTCAGACGAAGAAGAGCAACGTCTAAAGTCAAACCGGGAAACACTGCTGGAAGCACGCAGCAAACGCATCAGACCAGGCCTTGATGATAAAATCCTTGCTGACTGGAACGGCATGATGATCACCGCGCTCAGTCTTGCCGGCCAGTGCTTTGAAAATCAAAAATGGCTACAAGGAGCCAAAACGGCATACACATTCATCAAACAAACAATGGATACGGATAAAGGCCTGCATCATTCCTATCGGCTCGGTAAACTCTCCAGCCCACCAACTTCAAATGATTATGCCCAGATGATCAGAGCCGCGCTCACACTATATAATATAACAGCAGAACAATCCTATCTCGAAGACGCTGATAAATGGACCGGCAAACTCAATGAAGAATTCTGGTGCGAGGATCATGGCGGTTATTTCATTACAGGCAAGACAAGATCAGATGTCATCATCCGCGGCAAAACCGGAGCCGATGAAGCCATCCCCAATGCAAACGCAATCATGGTCTCAAATCTGATGACGCTTTATCTATTAACCGGTAAAGAAGACATGAGAAAAAAAGCAAAAAACATCGTCCAGTGTTTTGGGGACGCCATTGCAAAAAACATCTTCTCTCACATTGGCCTGTTAGCTGGTGCCATCGACATCATTTCACCACTGCACCTCGTCATAGTTAAACCGGAAACAACAGATGACACTACAACCCCTATGCTTGCTATGTTAAAGTCCCTCCCGGCACCCGGGCTTGTGGTTCAGATCATAAAAGAAAACCTGACTCTGCCGGAAACGTCACCTGCTTATAATAAAAAATGTGTAGAAGGCAAAACAACTGCCTATCTTTGTGTCGGTGAAACTTGCCAGCCACCCATAACCAAAGCTGAGGATCTAAGTACAGCGATTAAAAACGCCGTAACAGCAACTTTATAATTTGCTAATCAACAGCTTCTCTTAACAGGGCCGATAAGACTTATCTTGCCACAAAGATCACATATAATTAAACTACTGACTTCAAAATTCTAATCAACATGTCTGTAAATAAATTACATGGAAACCTACCAGCAAGTCGCAGCCCTTCCCTATGTTTATGTAAAGGGCAGCCTCTATATTTGCCTGATTACATCACGTGAAACCAAACGTCTTGTGATACCAAAAGGCTGGCCGAAACCTGGCGTCACCGGCCATCAAATGGCATATCAGGAAGCCAATGAAGAAGCTGGCCTTGTCGGGGAAATTTCAGACCAATCAATTGGGACATTTGAATATAAGAAAAAACTGCACACCTTCGCGGTCGTCAACTGTGTTGTTGATGTCTTTCCACTACATGTCACACAGCAAATGATCAGATATTCAGAAAACAATCAGCGCGAATTGTTCTGGATGGAAACAACAGAAGCCGCCAACAGTGTCGACGAACCGGAATTAAAAACCCTGATCACAAATCTGAGTTCCCATCTGGTTCTGGCAAGAAAAAAACCAAAAAAGAAAAAAGCCTCTTAACAAACATTCATGTCTCTGCCTGTATTTTCATACCAGAACAAATCCACCAGTAACTTAAGATTACTTGCAAACCCCCATTCCTGACGATAAAACGAAGAACCAGATAAGCGGCATTAAGTAAACCAGAACTGCTGAACCAAACATTCAGTAAATCAACCTGCCAGGCCGAAATAATCATGGAGTAAAAAACGGGGAACAGAATTAATGTCAGCTGATAAAAAACAACAAAACAACAACGCTGATAAATCGACATCACCCCTGGCAAAACACTCTCTCGATAAAGACCTCCAGAAACTCACCAAACTCGAAGACGCAACCAGATCAGCCACACATAATCTGGTCGCTCCCAGTCTCGCCATTTTATTCCTCGCCATAGCCGGTATCATCACGACGACGGTCCTTGGCAGTCAGCCCCATATTTACATTCTCGTCATCGCGGCCATACTCGGCGGGTACATGGCATTGAATATTGGTGCAAATGATGTTGCCAATAATGTCGGTCCGGCTGTTGGCTCAAAAGCACTGACCATGTTTGGCGCATTGATCATCGCCGCTGTGTTTGAAACGGCCGGTGCATTGCTGGCCGGCGGCGATGTTGTAAAAACACTTGCCAAAGGCATCCTCGACCCCACTCTTGTCCCGGATAGTCAGACATTCATCTGGGCGATGATGGCAGCTCTGCTCTCAAGCGCATTATGGATTAATCTGGCGACATATATCGGTGCACCCGTTTCCACCACACACTCAGTTGTTGGCGGCGTTATGGGCGGCGGCATCGCTGCTGTCGGCTTTAATTCCATTAACTGGTTCACTATGTCCAAAATTGCCGCGAGTTGGGTGGTTTCCCCATTCTTAGGTGGACTGATCGCAGCCTTGTTCCTGGCCTTTATAAAAACCTACATCATCTATCAGAAAAACAAGATAAAATCAGCAAAACGCTGGTTACCCATTCTCATCGCCATCATGGCCTCAGCCTTTTCAGCCTATCTGATGATGAAAGGTCTGAAAAACATCTGGCGACCATCTTCGCAAATGATAACATTAATTTCTGTAGCGATTTTTATCGCGATCTATCTGATTATGCTGCCGATCATCAGAAAACAGGCAGAAGGCATGCCCAACCGGAACCAGTCATTAAGGACATTGTTTCATTTCCCCCTGATCTGTTCAGCCGCTCTGTTGTCATTCGCCCACGGCGCAAATGATGTTGCCAATGCCGTTGGCCCACTCGCCGCCATTCTGCACGCCGTCCAATACTCTGACATACCCACAACAAGAATCATAATCCCTGTCTGGGTTATGTTAATCGGCGCAGTTGGTATCAGTCTTGGCCTGTTTTTATACGGCCCAAAACTAATTCGCACTGTTGGTGAGCAAATTACCCGCATGAACCCGATGCGTGCGTTCTGCGTTGCGCTCGCAGCTTCCATAACTGTTATTTTCGCCTCAGCCCTCGGCCTGCCGGTAAGCTCTACACATATAACAGTTGGCGCAGTATTTGGTGTTGGGTTCTTTCGTGAATATTATACGCGCCACAGTAAAAAGAGAAAAAAATTCGTCAAAAAACACGCCCCGAAAGACCAGTCCCTGGCAGACCGCAACATCGTTGCCAAAGAAAATCAGAGACGAAGACTGGTCCGCCGCTCGCACTTCATAGTGATTATTACGGCCTGGATCGTCACAGTCCCGGCAGCGGCCATTCTGTCGGCGATCATTTTCTTTTTACTCAACACCTTTGCAAAAAGCGCGTGATTTTGTCGTCTCTATATTTGATCATCTAAATGTAAGCCCGGTCAGCAAAACAAAATTTCAAACGGAAAGCCAACCCTTATAAGCAATCAGCCTACCAATAACCGGCAGGCTGAGATCAATGTCAAACCGGTATCGCCCCTGCTCATCAACAAACTCTTTTGTCTGACTAACCGGCATGAGCCATCGCGGCAGTCGCACTCCTGCCAACCACCAGTCAGTAACCGACCAGTGAACTTCATCAGCTATCACCGTCAGACAAATCGCAAAGCGAAATTTACCAAACTGTTCCTCGAGATAAACTTTGTTGCTTCCCTCCCTAGTCTTGTCATCCATTACTTCTGGTTGAAAGGAGCGATGAACATACAGGTTGGTAGTAAATTCAAAAGTGCCAAACCAACGTTGCCAGCGCTCACCACCCGGGCGAGAACCAGTCCCAGCCTCGACCCCAGCTAATGGCTCGACCACGAAGCGAATGGGCACATCTGAGCTGGGCGGTAAACGCAAAACAGTCGCCAGCCCTTTTGCAAAAACATTACGCCCCCGGCGCACACTGGCCTCCCCTTCAAACACCCTCTGGCGTTTTACATCATGCAGCCTTTGCCAGGCCCCGGGCAGTGTTAAATAAGTTTTCTGAAACAGCATCCCGAATAAAGACTGACCATTGATTACTTTATCCATCAAAACCAACCAGTCTCTGCCGAAGATCAACAGACGCAATCTCACACTGATCCTTCTTGCCAAAAATCATATATCTGTTTTTGGCAATTAAACTATAAACACTATTCAATAACCCTTGAGGTAAATATTGGAGCACAGCAAAAGCCCGCCACGGATATCCAACAGCCGCGCAAACAGCCAGCGCACCATACATTTTTTCATGGAGTTCACCGTTTATGATAACCAGATTGGTTTCAAAATCTTTACGGTCCAGATCATAATGCTGATAGAGCGCCTGCCCTAAGCGGGACTGCGCTGTGGTAAACATAAAAGCGCCTTCTTTATCCCGCGCTACAATCCACCTTGCAAAAAAAGAGCATAAAACACAAACCCCATCAAACACCACAAGCGGGCGTTTGCCATCCCAGCCATAAAGCTCCATCTCATTCAGATAACTGTATAATCCACGCTTCATGACATCCTCAAATTTCTTATAAATACTGCCACTTTCGCACTGCGTCGGATTGACACAGAAAATAACCAAGACTCTGACACATTCAGACATTAAAACATGTCTTGCTCTAAAAGACCGCACCATCCTCTAACGGTGTTTCCAGGTCTGAGCAAAATTCGAGTTCAACTCAAGTTAAGTAAAATCAATTCAATATTAATTTCATAAAGAAGAGATAATGCTCAAAAACACAATCCTTAAAGGGATCGTCGGTGCAGCTATGTTTTTTTTGCTGGCCGCCGCTCCAAAAAGTATTTTAGTGTCCAACACTGCTACAGCAGCTCCAACCAGCTGTTTGCCAGGCAGCATCAAAGCCAGGTTAAATCAGATCCGGCAAAAATTCGGCCGTGTTTCCATCGTCTCAACTCACAGACGCGGCGCGCGCATCGCAGGCACTGGCAAAAAATCCTATCATGCCTCCTGCAGGGCCGTTGATTTTCACCCGCCAAAAGGTAAATACAAAGCTGTTGTGAGCTGGCTGAAAGCCAACCACAAGGGCGGCGTTGGCACCTATAGCTGCGGCATGCATCACATCCATCTCGATAATGGACCAAAAATCAGATTCCATAAATGCGTCAATCGTTACGGAGCCAGAATTGGCAAAAAGCGCCATTATGCAAAACGCAAAATTTATAAAAAACACAAAACAAAAAAACATTATGCCAAAGCCAAAAAATTTAAAAATACAAAACAATATTACGCTTTGGGCGCAAAGACGGGCGCAAAAAAGAAATGGAAATCAAAACCAAAAACCTACGTAACCGCACCAACAACAGTTTATAAACAAACCTACTCTTTCTATAATCACTAACACCATCAGTGGCTCTGATATTTAGATAATATCAGAGCCACTCAACATTGAAAAATCATTCTCAAAACAAGCGTTATCTAACCCTTAAAGTCTGTCAGACGTCCTCTTATTCGATAACTGCAAATTTTAAATCACCCGCCCAATGGAATATGCTTCCAGTAGAAAACAGCCATTTTAAACTGGTGAACATATGCTGAATTATCTCACTCTCATTCTCTGCTGTCACCTCGCCGGTGACCTGATTGCCAAAACTCTTGAAATTTCCACTCCCGGCCCCATCATCGGCATGGTGCTGCTCTTTCTGTTTCTGGTCATCAACGGCTCCATCCCCAAAGATCTGGAAAAAACCACCGACGCCATCCTCAATCACCTATCCCTGCTGTTTGTACCGGCCGGCGTCGGTGTAATGTTGCATTTTAAACTGATGAAGACGGACTGGTTACCTATTAGCGCCGCCTTGATTACCAGTACAATACTGACCATAACAGTCACCGCCCTGATGATGACCTGGCTCACAAAACAACCTGCAAAACCCGGCAATGAGCCTGACAATAGAACAGAAAAAAGGGAGGGTGACTAAATGCAGAACATCAATGAAATCTGGGTCTATCTAAGTGCCAACCCTTTATTGCATCTCACCCTCACCTTACTTGCCTTTCAGCTTGGTAATTTCATCTATCTAAAAGGCAATAAAAACCCCTTGCTAAACCCGGTCATGATTGCGGTTATCATCATTGTTACAATTCTCGTCACCACCAAAACAACTTATCAGACCTATTTTGAAGGCGCGCAATTCGTCCATTTCCTGCTCGGCCCGGCAACTGTGGCACTCGCCATACCCCTCTACCGCCAGTTTGAAAAAGTGAGACAATCAGCCATTGCCATTCTGGTTAGTGTCCTAACAGGTTCACTGACTGCCATACTTTCAGCAATCGCCATCGGCAGCTTACTCAATGGTTCAGAACTAACCATCATCTCACTCAGCCCGAAATCTGCAACGGCCCCTGTCGCCATGGGGCTGGCCGAACAATTGGGTGGCCTTCCCTCTCTCACTGCTGTGATGGTTATGCTAACAGGCATTTTGGGTGCCATGATCGGGCCGTTTATTTTAAATCTTTTGGGAATAAAAGACTGGGCCGCAAGAGGTCTGGCCATCGGCACTGCAAGTCACGGCATTGGCACAGCCCGTGCTCTTCAGGTCAATCAGGTCGCGGCTGCTTTCTCAGGCCTCGCCATGGGGTTAAACGCGCTGGCAACAGCCATCTTGTTACCAGTGATCTGGCATCTGCTGTTTTAAACCTCAAAACGAAAGTGAACCTTTTCATCTCGTTCGCACATTCTGATTGCACAAACCCGAACACACATCTACTTTGAAATTAACCATTCATTTCAACAACTATACAGGTAACCAGAATGAACCCCACACCCCTTAAAATTGTTTTGGTCACTATCCTGACCTTCTTCACCGCTCCGTTTCTGATCAACACATCAGCGCTTGCCGCATCTACGGATGGGATAGTTGAGGTCAATTTTAATGGCGGTTCATTTGAGAACATCAGTGATAGAAAATGGGTTGAAAAGCGCAGCAACGGCAGCATCGCATTTCGGTTTAATGAACAGAACCGGACAAATTCAGCCATTCTCCTGTTTGATGAATCCCGTTCAGTCCATATCAGCCTGATCATTCCTGCCAATGAAATTCTCTATTCTCACAAAGGCGAACAATTCAGAACACTCTATAAAATTACCCATGTTCAATATGCCGGCGGGCCATCAAGTATAGAGCCGCTAAATTGCGGAGAGAATTACGAACTAAGAAACGGGGAATGCCATCTGGTTCAGAACTGCGGCGACAATGCCACCCGCAATGTAGAGGGCGACTGTCATTGCAATAAAAATTATGAGCTGAAAAACAACCGCTGTGTCTGGAAAACAGACAAAAACGGTTTTGAAATCGCCCCGTGGGAAAAACCAGAATGCAAAGAACTTGATCGTCTGTGCAAGCGCGGAATAGACAAAGCCTGCATGCAATATGAAGGCATCTGCCAGGTCAACTAACAGCCAGATTAATCGCTGAAAAAAATTCCCCTGTAATCAATAAAACATTGCAGGGGAATAATAAACCCAACTCAATGGGCCGTGACAATATTCAATTTCAGAACATTTGACTTATGGCAACAACACCGTTGAACCAGAAGTTTTGCGGGCCTCAAGGTCACGGTGCGCCTCAGCCGCATCAGCCAGCGCATAACGCTGATTAACAGAAATATTCACTTTCCCGCTCGCAACCACTTCAAACAGATCATTTGCTGTTTCAACAAGGTCTTCCCGCGATGCTACATGGGTGAACAAAGTCGGTCTGGTTAAATACAAAGAACCTTTTTTCGAGAGGATATTGAGATCAAATGGCGGCACAGCGCCAGAAGACTGGCCAAACATTGCCAGCAAACCACGTGGTTTCAGGCAATCAAGATCACCATCAAACGTGTCCTTACCAACGCCGTCATAAACCACATTCACACCTTTTCCATCAGTGATTTCCTTAACCTTCTCTACAAAGTTTTCAGTCTGGTAATTAATCGTGTGGTGGCAACCATTGGCCTTGGCCAGCGTCGCTTTTTCTTCACTACCAACCGTGCCAATCACAGTCGCACCAATGGCATTTGCCCATTGGCATAAAATCAGGCCGACACCACCCGCCGCCGCCTGATACAAAATCGTATCACCTGCCTTAACAGGAAACGTCTTCTTTAACAGATAACGCGCCGTCATACCCTGCAGCATCATCGCCGCCGCAGTTTCATAAGAAATCGCATCCGGCAATTTCACCAGCCTGTCAGCAGCGATTAAGCGCTCTTCAGCATAACCACCAATCACGCTGCCATAAGCAACCCTGTCACCTATCGAGAAATCACTGACATCAGCACCAACAGCAACAACATCACCAGCCCCTTCAGCACCAAGCACAAAGGGGAGCGCTGGTTGCGGGTAAAACCCGGTGCGGTGATAAACATCAATATAGTTTAACCCGCAAGCCTGCTGTTTAACGCGCACCTCTAAAGGCCCGGGCTCACCAACATCAACGCCTTCAAAGCGCATCACTTCAGGTCCACCATATTCATGAACACGAATGGCATTCGTCATTTTCGTCTCTCCCTGCAAATTATGATTTTGCCCAATATCTCAGGCTTAAACGTGCTTATCAAATTTAAAACCGCATCTTTTCCAAAGAGCAGAAAGAAAAACGATTAATTTTCTAAAATCAGGATCGATTTACCAGACGGTCTGTAAGCCCGGCAAAAACAATCATCATGATAAGCGAGGAAATAGCCGTGAGCGAAAGCACAGATACACCGGTAACACCAGCCCCGACACTGCAACCAACCGCTAACACACCGCCAAAACCCATCAAAAACGCACCAACAACATAGCGCCCGAAACCACTGTCTTCGGTAAAAAATTCGACCTCAAATTGGCGGTTCAATAGTGCAGCAATCAAAGCACCAACAAACACCCCCGGCACCATGCCAATATCAAAACTCGGTTTCAAAGATCCGATATTGGAAAGACTTTCAATGGTTGCAACAGAAGGGCCAATGAAACTAAGCGATTCAACTGAAATAATATCAAAAGAAACTTTTGCATGAAGCCCCGTTAAAAACCAACCCAGAACCACAGCCAGACCAACACCGATCGCCGTAACATACTGACTGAACCGCAGCCCGGCACGACCAGCCAGATAAAGCGCCATACCAAACAACAATATGCCGACAATCAATCCGGTCGCCATGGGTAAGTAAAGTGACATATCCCGAACAGAAGGAGCTATTGCATAAAAATTTGAAACGGCAGACCGATAAGGCGCAAGCACCCCTTTGATGCTTTCTTCAGCCACAAGTGCAATCAGAATAAATGTAAGAAAAGCGCGCGCATTACCTGAAGCTGAAACAACCAGCAACCGGCTGGCACACCCTCTTGTCAGTATCATGCCGATACCAAACAGGGCCCCGCCTAAAAGAGCCCCTGAAAGCGAACCCGCCACATTGATATAGCTGATCCGGGATTTATCGAGCATCCCACTCAACATCAGGATTTGTGTCAGCGCCACAGCTGTGGCAAATGCCAGCAACCAGACGGGTAACATCTGACCAGAGCCACCACGAAACAATTCAATTGATGCAGATCTGAGACAAAACCGGCTACGCTGCGCAAAAACACCGAATAAAAGCCCAACCACAAGGCCGATCACAAAACCGGATAAATCCGCACCAAGTGATTCAGTGAAAGCTTCAAATTGAGAGAACATCAAAACAGTCCTTAAATACTAAAAAAATAATTAGCTCATTATGGCATTAAAGAAAATATAGCAACCAAGTATCAAAAGAGCGATCAGAAAAACCTTCCTGAATAACTCTTCAGACAACCCTTTACGGATGATTTGCCCAATCATCATGCCAACAAAAGTCGGTACAACAGCTAATGCAGACAAAACCCCCAAATTCAAAGTGAGAAGATTATTGCCACCCATAGCAATCATAAGAGAAATTGTTAAAGAGCAAAACAACATCCCCATGCCCTGAATTAATCTGTCCTTTGTCAAACCTATTCCCTGCAGATAGATAACCCCTGGAATCACATAAGAGCCGGTCATCCCCGTCACAATACCATTTAACAACCCGATCAATAAACCGGCTGAAAAGCGATATTTCCTGGAAATTGTAATCTGCAATCTGACAAGACATAAAAGAGCGTAGAAAATCATCAACACTCCAAGCAAAGCTGAAAGATAAGCAAGATCTATCCGGGTCAGCGCCATCGCCCCGATTGCAACTGTCAGATTAGCAACCAGCAAATAAGGCCAGATGCTGGCCAATACCTCACGGGCATGACCACCACGAATGGCCTGCCAGATATTCGTGAATATGGAAGGAACCAGCATCAGCGCGATCGCTTCTGGTAACGGAAACACCACCAGCAATAAGCCCATGCTCACGCTGGGTAAGCCAAAACCAATAATGCCCTTCACAGTTCCGGCCAGCAGAAAAACTGCAAATATCGCAACAATCAGCACCGGTTCAGGCATGGTTTAACTCAATAAATTGTCTCTGATATAGCTTAGATAAAACTAGCTTACTGACAAAACAAAAATCATAAAAAACCCGATTAAGTGTTCATACTGTCAAAGAATTCATCATTGCCTTTGGTGTTTTTCAGCTTATCAATCAGGAACTCAATGCCATCCATTGGTCCCATAGGATTGAGAATCCGGCGCAGCACATACATTTTCTTCAACTGCTCATCAGGCACCAACAGCTCTTCTTTCCGCGTACCGGACTTCGCGATATCAATCGCCGGGAACACCCGCTTATCAGCCACTTTACGGTCAAGAATAACCTCTGAGTTACCCGTGCCTTTAAATTCTTCAAAAATAACCTCATCCATCCGGCTGCCCGTATCAATCAGCGCCGTTGCAATGATAGTTAAAGACCCACCCTCTTCAATATTCCGTGCCGCACCAAAAAATCGTTTTGGCCGTTGCAATGCGTTTGAATCAACACCGCCAGTCAACACTTTACCTGAAGACGGCACAACCGTATTATAAGCCCGGCCAAGCCGGGTGATCGAATCAAGCAGAATGACAACATCACGCTTATGCTCAACCAGACGTTTCGCCTTTTCAATCACCATTTCAGAAACCTGAACGTGACGCGTTGGCGGCTCATCAAAAGTCGAAGAAACAACTTCACCTTTTACTGAGCGCTGCATGTCCGTCACTTCTTCCGGGCGTTCATCAATCAACAGCACAATCACATAACATTCAGGATGGTTGGTGGTAATCGAATGCGCAATATTTTGCAGCAATACGGTTTTACCGGTTCGGGGTGGCGCCACAATCAGCGCCCGTTGTCCCTTGCCCATCGGTGAAACAATATCTATCACCCGGGCTGACATATCTTCAACCGTTGGGTCTTCAATTTCCATCTTCAGCCATTCATCCGGATATAGCGGAGTCAGATTGTCAAAATGAATTTTGTGCTTGCCTTTATCAGGCTCCTCAAAATTGATCATATTAACTTTTAACAGTGCAAAATAACGCTCGCCATCTTTCGGGCTTCTGATCTGCCCGTCAATGGTGTCACCAGTGCGCAAACCAAACCTGCGAATCTGACTGGGGCTGACATAAATATCATCAGGTCCCGGCAGATAGTTCGCATCAGGTGAGCGCAAAAAGCCAAATCCATCCTGCAAAATCTCAACCACACCGGTGCCAATAATTTCAATATTATTGGAAGCAAGCTGTTTTAATATCGCAAACATCAGCTCCTGCTTACGCATGGCACTTGCATTTTCAACTTCAACTTCTTCCGCAAAAGTCAAAAGTTCAGTTGGTGATTTAGATTTTAGGTCCTGGAGTTTCATTTGTTCCATTGAATAGGACTCCGAATATGAAAGCTGAGAAATTGTGAGGATTAACCAGAGGAAGGAACGAGGCTCTGCAAAAGTTAATTAATAAACTTTACAAAACAAAAGCAGAAACAAGACAACGCCCAATATGTAATTTTTGATGAAAGATTAAGAAAATTTCGATTTGTTGTTATTCTGAAAAGACTAAAGAAAACTAATTTATAAATTATTACACTGGACTATATCAAAATTTGCAGAAGCGTAAAAGAGCCCATATTACCATATTAAGACCATTTTAGGCAGAATTAACCGGAAAATGGCTTAATAATCACGAATATCACAATGAAAATCATCAGCAAGGTTGGCACTTCATTGATGATTCGAAAAAATCTCGCCTCTCTGACAGAGCGATCTTCAGCAAATTCCCGGCGGTATTTCGCCAGCATCATGTGAAACCCGGTCAGACATATAACAAAAACAAATTTAACCAGAAACCAGTTCTCAGCCATCACATCCAGCATATAAACAAGCGTTAATCCAGCCAGCCAGCTGACAATCATCGCCGGGTTCATAATATAGCGAAGCAATTTGGCTTCCATCACCTTTAACGTTTCAGAAAGTTCAGATCCACGTTCAGCAGAACTGTGATAAACAAAAAGCCGCGGCAAATAAAGCAAGCCAGCCATCCAGGAAATCACAGCAATGATATGCAGAACTTTTACCCACAGCCAGATTTCCATTTAATTTTCCTTGTCTGTTTGATAAAAAGTTCAGCCACGCACCCATTTCAACATCTGTTCAACATGCGCAACGGGCGTGAACTGTTGTATCCCATGCCCCAGATTAAAAACATAAGGCCCTTTTGACCAGGCTTCCATCACCCCTTCAACCTGTGCCTTTAAAGCATCCCCGCCAGCCATAAGTGCAAAACTATCCACATTGCCCTGAACTGTCACTTTGCTTTGCAGATGATCTCTGGCCCAACTAGCCGAAATTGTTTCATCAACACTCACCCCCTGCACATCAATCGCCTCAATATAACGCTGATAAAGTGGCCCGGCCCCACGCGGAAATCCAATAATCGGCACATCAGGATATTTTGTTCGAAGCGCGGATACAATCCGCGCTGTTGGTTCAATCACCCAGCGCTCAAACTCAACCTCAGGCAAACTCCCTGACCAGCTGTCAAACAATTGCAAAACTTCAGCTCCGGCCTCCACCTGACGCGACAAATAATCAATCGACGCCTCCACCAGAATATCAATCAATTGGCCAAAAAATTCCGGATCCGAATATGCCGCCATCCGCGCCGGTCCCTGGTTCACGGTGCCCTTACCCGCAACCATATAAGTCGCAACAGTCCAGGGGGACCCACAAAAACCGATTAGTGTTGTTTCTTTCGGCAAACCAGCCCGTAGCAACCGGACCGTCTCAGCAACAGAATTAAATTTCTCATCAACCAAAGCCAGGTCAAGCTGCTTTAACCCGGTTAAATCAGTTATTGGCTCAAGCCGTGGTCCTTCACCGCTTTCAAAAGTCACCTTCTGCCCCAGCGCATCAGGCACCACAAGAATATCTGCAAACAAAATCGACGCATCAAATCCAAATCGCCGAATGGGTTGCAATGTCACTTCTGCCGCGAGTTCTGGCGCATAACACAAATTTAAAAAACTACCGGCCTTTTCCCTAACCTGCCGATATTCCTCAAGATATCGCCCCGCCTGACGCATCAACCAAACAGGAGGCTTCGGTAAAACCTCTCCCTGAAGAGCCTTTAAAAAAATTTTATCCGTCATTGCATCCTGCACTTTTCGCTCTTCACCATTTTCAAAATCATAAATTTACCCGGCTATCAGATATCAGCAATTAAGCTACTATCGCTAACTCATCACCTCCTGAAAACCATTTTAAAATCTTTCGCTTTTAAACCAAGGTTCCTTTTATCTAACTTAGGTGAGTCCATTACAATAAAAAAATAAAAACAATTCTTTTTAAGAATATGTAGTGGTTGTTGTTTAACCGTGGATTTTGAATATTAAACTTTACCAAAAAGCAACCCACAGTTTTTTCACTCACGAGCCTCGATCAAACAGAAGCAGCACCATTTTTAAATGAATAGTTTTCTTAAAAATACATTTAACTGAGTGGATTCAAAACTGTTAAGCTATTTTCTGCAGGTGAAGGATGGCTGGTATACAATGTGCAAAACCAGCTGAATAAATCTGGCATAAATCAGGAATTAACAACATCCCTAACATGAGATCATTTCTTCCTCCACAGCCAGAGCTTTGTGGTTATCTTTTGGGATAATTGTGAAGACCGTGTATATAAAAGATCAAAGCCAGATCACACTGGGGAAAACATAAGACTTATCAACATATGCCAACAGCTAATCCAAAATTTTTTCACTTGCACCTCGTCTCAGATGCAACCGGAGAGACACTAACCGCGATGTCAAAAGCGGTGACCGTCCAATATCCAGAGATCAGAGCGATCGAACACATCCATCCGCTGGTGCGCACAAAAAGACAATTGCACCGCGTTTGTCAGATCATCGAATCGCAACCGGGCATTGTCCTGCATACGATTGTTAATCCTGACCTGGTCACTGAGCTAGATTACCATTGCAATGAATTGAACGTGCCAAGTGTGGCAATATTAAATCCTATCCTGCAAATCTTCGGTTCCTATCTTGGGGCCCCCTCGAAACCAACCGTTGGCGGTCAGCACAATCTTGATAAAGAATATTTCAACCGGATTGATGCACTTAATTTCACCATGATGCATGATGATGGCCAGATGCCGGAAAATCTCGATGATGCGGATATCATGATCATCGGCATCAGCCGTACATCCAAAACGCCAACCAGTATCTATCTGGCAAACAGAGGCCTGAAAACCGCCAATCTGCCACTCATACCAAATCTTCCTTTGCCAGAAATACTTGAAAAACCAACCAGCTGTTTCATTGTCGGCCTGATAGCCAGCGCTGATCGCCTCGCCCAGGTGCGCCAGAACAGAGTGAGAGAATTAGCTGACAGAGACCTCGGTGATTATGTTGACAGAGATACTATCGTTCAGGAAATTACCTATACGCGCCGCCTTTGTGGCCGAAACGACTGGCCGATCATTGATGTAACAAGACGCTCAATCGAAGAAACCGCTGCCGCCATAATTAAATTATACAGTGATAGGGAAAGAAATTAGCACTGTTCCAACCCGATTGAATGTGTGACAGCGACTGAAAACGAAGGTGAACACCAATGTTTGAAAATGAAAACACCAGAATTATCCTGGCTTCCGGCAGCAAAATAAGAGCCGATCTTTTGGAAAATACCGGCCTTTCATTTGAAATTCACCCGGCTGAAATTGATGAGGCCAGCATCCGTGATGTGTTTAAATCCACCGAAACGGACCCGGCAGACATCGCCGAAATTCTGGCTGAATCAAAAGCCACACAGATTTCAGAACTCGAACCAGATGCCCTTGTCATTGGCTGCGATCAGATCCTCACCCTTGGCAAAGAAATTTTTGAAAAACCAACCAATAAAGATGAAGTTTACAACACCCTCTTTAAACTAAGGGGCAAAAAACACACCCTCATTTCTGCAATTGTGATTGTCAAAGGCGGCGAAGTTATCTGGCGCTACAGCGAACGGGCAGAACTGAAAATGCATGAATTCTCACCTGAATTCCTTGGTCAGTATCTGGCGCTTTGCGGGGATAAAGTTATGACCTCGGTTGGTGCTTATCATCTTGAAAGTTTTGGTATTCACTTGTTTGAAGAAATTAGAGGTGATTATTTCACCATTCTTGGCTTTCCGGTTCTGGCTCTTTTGAAATTCCTGCGTAAAGAAGGTTACACCCAGTCATGAGCCTGTCTGAAATTTCCAAATCTGAAAATCAAAAAACCGGAAATATAACACCCTTAAAAGCGGCCGTCATCGGCTGGCCGATCAAGCATTCCCGATCACCGCTTATTCACGGCCACTGGTTAAATCAATACGCCATCAACGGAACATATGAAAAAATAGCCGTTGAACCTGAAAATCTTGAAACTTTCATTGGCAAACTAAAAGCTGAAAATCTCAGCGGTGTGAACCTGACCATCCCTCACAAAGAACAGGTCTTTAATCTGGTTGATGAAATCACCGCGGACGCAAAAGCGATTGGTGCTGCCAACACCCTCTGGTTTGAAGGGGATAAACTGATTGCCGGCAATACGGATGCATATGGCTTTATCACTCATCTCAAATCAAGCGCGAAAAACTGGCAAAACTCTCACCCGGCTCTGGTGATTGGTGCCGGTGGTGCCGCCCGCGCCATCATCCATGCGCTGATAAAAGAAGACGTACCGGAAATTAAACTGACCAATCGAACCCTATCGAGAGCAGAAGAGTTAGCCAGCACCTTTGGATCAAAACTGAAAGTCATCCCCTGGCAGGATAAAGAAACAAGCCTTGCTGAATGCAGCCTTGTCGTCAATTCAAGCAGTTTGGGCATGGAGGGCAACCCGGAGCTTGAGCTCGACCTTAAAAATTTGCAAAAAACTGCGGTCTGCTATGACATTGTTTACGCGCCATTAATGACGACTTTTCTGAAAAATGCGCAAATACAAGGGGCTACACCGGTTGATGGCCTTGGCATGCTATTACATCAGGCCGTTCCTGGATTTGAAAAATGGTTTGGAACAAGACCGGAAGTGACAACTGAATTACGCCAGCTGATCGTTGATGATTTGCAAAAGGACCAAGCGTGATGCTGATCGTCGGATTAACAGGTTCGATCGCCATGGGAAAATCAACCGTGGCCAGATTTTTCGAGCAGAAAAACATTCCTATCATCAGTGCGGATCAGATTGTCCATGATCTTTACGAAGGAAGCGCGGTACCGTTAATTGAAGAAAACTTCAAAGGCAGCACAAAAAATGGCAAAGTCGACCGAACCGCGCTGTTTAATATTCTTCAAAATCAGAAAGAAGACAAAGGAACCGAAAACCCCTTCAAAAAACTTGAGCGCCTTATACATCCTCTGGTTCGCCAGCAACAATGGCAGTTCATCAAGAGCAGTTTTGAACAGAATGAGCCGCTGGTCATCATCGAAATCCCGCTATTATTCGAAACTGGGGCAGAGGAAAATATGGACGCGGTTGTCCTCGTCAGCGCGCCAATAGAGATACAGAGCAAACGCGTATTAGAGCGCGACGGCATGACAGAAGAAAAATTCGATGCTCTCCTTTCCCGCCAGATGCCGGATGAAGAAAAAAGAAAAAAAGCTGATTTTATCATCGACACCTCTTTACCGATTGAAGAAACCAGAACAGAAACCATCATTACTTTGGAAAAACTGAAAACACTCAATCCTGGCGCCTATCAACGCTGGCAATCAGCCATGCAGAAAAATTCTATTGAGAACTAAAATGGGTGAAAACAATACTATTCATGAAGCTTTAACTGGTCTTGATTGAAATCAAAGCCTATTTCTAACGGGGTAGAAATAATCTGAAGTAAAAAATAAGAGGGAGTTCAGATGCGTGAAATCGTATTGGATACGGAAACAACCGGGTTCCACGCCGAAGGTGACGACAGGATCATTGAAATTGGCTGCATAGAGCTGATCAATTACATACCGTCAGGTGAAAGCTATCACATCTACATCAACCCAAAGCGCGATGTCCCGATCGAGGCACAAAATGTTCATGGCATCACCACTGAGTTTTTAAAAGACAAACCACTGTTTCGTGAGATCGCAGATGAATTCCTTGAGTTTATCCAGCAGGACACGCTCATCATCCATAATGCGGCATTTGATATCGGCTTTCTCAATGCAGAGCTAAAACGCGTCCGCCGCCCTTTGCTGGATATGAACCGTGTGCTGGATACTCTGGCTCTGGCAAGGCGCAAACACCCGGCCGGCCCGAACAGTCTAGATGCATTATGTAAGCGCTATAATATTGACAATTCAAACCGAACCTATCACGGCGCGTTATTGGATAGTGAATTACTGGCAGACGTCTATCTGGAATTAAGCGGCCAGCGTCAGGCCAATCTTGAACTGGCCAATAACCGAAAAGCAACTGAGGCAGATGAAACCGGCAGCCAGTCCATATCGGGCGGCGCCCCCACCAGACCAACCCCACTGCCAACAAGGCTGACAGAAGCGGAACAAAGCGCACATCAGGAATTTCTGAAAACTTTTAAAACAGATCCCCTCTGGCACAAATATCAGCACTAAAATGAAACCTTAAGCGCTGCCTTCAACCTGGCTTTCTTTTCGCTGGCGATAAAGATTGGCGAAATCAATCGGGTCAAGCAACAGAGGGGGAAACCCGCCTTCATGGGTCATGTCAGAAATGATGCGCCTGAGATAAGGAAACAGGATCGCCGGGCAATTGATCAATAACAAAGGCTCAAGTTGTTCTGCCGGCATATTACGAATTTCGAACGCACCGGCATAAACCGCTTCAACCACATAAATAGAACCATCATCATTTGTGGCATTGGTCTTGATAGAAATAGCGCTTTCATAAACATCGCCATCAAGCTTGGTAGCGTTTACATTCAGATCAACATTCAAATTTGGGTTTTTGCCGGGCTCTTTTAAAATCTTAGGTGCTTTAGGATTTTCAAAAGACAGATCTTTCAAATATTGCCCAAGCACTTTTACGCTTGGCACTGTGCTATCTTCACTGGCACCATTTCCATTTTTAGCACTCGTGTTTTCATCAGCCATAAATTTAACCCTTAACTTTATTGAACGTAAAACCAGTGATTTTCACCAGGGCCATCAGCTAACACGCAGGCCCTCTTTAGGCAAGCTTCATTCATTAATGTTTTTCATTCCAGGGAGAGGAGCCTTTAGCAGATTTGTTATTGTTATGGTCAATCCCGCTATGATCATTTTTTTTGCGCGTATCCGCTGGCCCGCTTTCCTGAAACTCACCATCAATAATCGGCCCGTCTGACAAATCATCAAACTGAGAGCCTTGTGGTGTTTCACTGTCTTTAGGGTCACCGTGATATGGTTTGCCATTGGTATAGATGGTCGTGTTCGGTAAAATATATTTTTTAAAAAAAGTCTTCACCAGCCCCCGACGGAACGGTGGTATAAACAGCAAAAATCCGAAAATATCAGTAAAAAACCCAGGTGTGAGCAATAAAGCCCCGGCCATCGCAAGACAGATTCCATCAATCATCTGATCTAGAGGGACTTTGCCTTCAGCCAATTTTGACTGGGTCTGAAACAACACCGCCATGCCCTGATGGCGCAAAAGTATTGAACCGGCAATGGCAGTTAAAATGACAATACCAATTGTTGGCCACAGCCCGATCAGCGAGCCGATCTGAATAAAACCGACAATTTCGATAATTGGCACCAGTAAAAACAGTGCGAAAAAAATGGTACCCATCAAATAACGACCTCAATTTAATGCCTATATGCTGAAGCATGATCAGCAAGGCGATAGAACAGGATTAACAACAACCATTATGTCAGATCTAAGCCCTTACGGCTGAATTTTAAAGGGAAAGCTGGCATAGGAGATCAAGAACAAGAACAAGCGGTTAAAAATTAGCGTTTTATTTGCCAAATTTAAGAATAATGATATGAAAGATCAGGTATGAGAGCAACTTCACTCAATTTTGAAGTTAAATAAGCTTTCCAGTTGGAAAAAACCTCTCCGCATCCTTATATAGTGTAAGATGCACCGTCGGGCTGTTTGTCTGGCGGCAAACAAAAGTCAAATTAAAGAAAATAGTTAGCAGGCACAAATGAACAGTACTGGCTTGGATTTGGTAAGTGTAATATTTTTAGGTGTTGCCGTAGTGATATTCCTATATCTGCGCAGCATTCTCGGCAGCCGCACCGGCAATGAACGCCGCCCTTATGATCCATATAGCAATGATGGCTCAGATACGGGCCAGAGAACTCAGCGCCAGCAACCCCGAAATCAGGATAATGACAACGTCGTCACCATGCCAGATCGTCGTAACGATCGTAATGATGGCAGAGAGATGATGCATGAAACTCCAGAAGTTGATATCGGAGAGCAGATTAAAAAATATGCTGATGAAGGCACCCCGTTAAGCAATGGCCTGCACAGCATAGCAGCTGCGGATAACAGTTTTGACCCTGAGCAATTTATGCAAGGTGCAGAGCGCGCTTATGAAATGATCATCACAGCGTTTTCAGAAGGCGATAAACGCACATTAAAAAGGCTGCTTGCCAAAGATGTACTGACAGGCTTTACAGCCGCGATTGATGAACGCGAAAAACAAGGTCAGAGCATGGCCACCCAGTTTGTAGGTTTTGATAAAATCACCATGCTGGAAGCGGGCATTGAAGACAAGCAGGCTGAAATCACGGTTAAATTTAAATCGTCTCTGATCCGAACCATTTTTGGTCCGGAAGGTGAGATTATTGAAGGTGATGAGACTGAGATCGATAAAGTGACAGACATCTGGACCTTTTCCAGAGCCGCCAATGGCCGGGATCCGAACTGGAAACTGATCGCAACAGAATCTGAGTCTTAAATAATTAAATGTAGCCATGAATAAAGACCACATCTTCAGAAAAGTGCGTCACTTGGTGAAGAAGAGGGGGGTTTTTGTGGGTATCTTTGGTGGTTTTATTTTTGGCTTTCTATCATTATTGCTGTTTCTGCCAGAGCATTATTCCTCGTCAGATCATGTCGGTTCGGCATATCGCGGCAAGGATGTAAAAATCAGAGTATCGAGAAAAACAATGAACTTAAAACCGATACGGTATCAATCTCTCCCGCACTGGCAAAATGATGATCATCTCGAAGCGTTTAAAGCCTTTAAAATCAGCTGTAAAAAATACATCTATGAGCAGCTAAGAGCGAAACGCCCATATAGCAAAAAACGATACAAGCTCTGCCGGAAAACGGTCCAGCTAAATATCAATCATAAACACAGCGCCCGGCTTTTTTTTGAGAAAAACTTTCAGCCCTACAGAGTGCTAACCCCAACTTCTATGTTGACTGGCTATTACGAACCAGTGATAGAAGGTTCACGGGTGAAAACGGCTGAATATCATATCCCGGTTTATAGAAGGCCAACAGATCTGGTCTCATTGATCAATGACCGTGAGCGGGCCGCAAAAAATCACCAGCTTACATTCATGCGGCGCGATGGAAATAAGCTGACCCCCTTTCCAACCAGAAAAGCCATCGAGCAAGGCGCGCTGGAAGGTGAAGGGCTGGAACTTTTATATTTAAAAGATCAGGTTGATAGTTTCTTCATGCACATTCAGGGCTCGGCCCGCATCGCTCTCACTGATGGGTCAATGATCCGCATTGGTTATGATGGAAAAAATGGTCATCCCTATTCTTCAATCGGCCAGCATTTGAAAAAAGCTTATAAATTCAGAGGTGAACAGCTTAAACTGGAGCGGGTCAAACAATGGCTGCGCGACAATGAAACCGAAGGCCGAAAGGTTATGTGGCACAACAAGTCATATATTTTCTTTCGCGAGTTGAGCAAATCTCAGGGCGCAAACGGGCCATTAGGTGCAGAAGGTGTAAACCTGACCCCACGCCGCAGTCTTGCTGTTGATGGCAGCTATCATCAGTTGGGCTTACCGATCTGGCTTGAAGTTGGCAGCCTCTCTCATCATGGCAAACAGGGCTTTCGCCAGCTGATGATCGCACAGGATGTCGGTTCAGCGATTAAAGGCCCGGCCCGCGGTGATATTTTCTGGGGTTCAGGCGACCACGCTGGCCGCATCGCCGGTGGCACCAAACACAATGGCCGCTTCACTGTTCTATTGCCGCGATAGCTTAACCTCATTCAAAGGTAGACCAGAAAAGCTCAGAGATTGGTGTTAAACTGTAAAACTGTTGAGCCGAAATAAAATTGCCGGTTTAAAGCTGACCAGGTTAGAAATAGACAGTCTTAGAAGCAGAAATGTCAGATTCAAAAAAACACAACAGAGATGAAAAGGCACCAGATGGCCTTTCAAAAGAAGACGCCGCCCTCTGGCAGAAGGTGGTGAACACACTGGATCAGACGGCAATTGCAAATAAAAAATCAGCACCAGTAACGCCAGAAAAAAAATCGGAACCAGACCAAAAAGACATAATCCGCAAAGCAAAAAAAGCAGCCCTCTCACCATCAACAGAGGAGTTTAAAGCGTTGCTGGATGGCGAGCCGATCAAAAAAACGATAGAAAAAACTAACAGACCCCAAAGCCAACAAACGCCAAACACACCCACCGTAAAATCAGCAAAATCAGCTCAACCAAAAAAAGCAGCAAAACCAAAAATCGAAAATTTCAATCAGCGTGATGCGAGAAACATCTCCTCTGGAAAGCAAACCATTGACGCGGCGATTGATCTGCATGGCCTGACCCAGCGTCAGGCAGAAACGGCCCTGAAAACTTTTTTAAAGCGTGCCCATCTTGATGAAAAGCGCACTGTCCTCGTCATCACTGGCAAAGGCCAGAAGCGTGATCACCATGAACGCAGCTTTGAACTAGGCGCACCGGAGCCGGGCATCATCAGAAGGTCGGTGCCCAACTGGCTTGATGACATGCCAGATATTGTCATCAGCTATACAACAAGCCACAGCAAACATGGCGGTGAAGGTGCATTATATGTGCGCCTGCGCCGCCCGGCGAAAACAAAAAGATAATCCACCCAAACCAGTATTTGAATAATATTAACCCTAAAATGGGATAATGCCGCCATTGAGTTCAATGAAACAATGAGTGAGTATGATATCACTACTGGGTTCAGGACAGCTAGCTTATACTGGCGGTCAAACCACAAACACCAGCAACAGCGACCAAAAAGCTGACCAGAGCCTTGCCTTGCAAACCAACATCAAAGGTGAGACAGCTCAGCATTTGAGCAATGCCGTTTCCCCGATTGTCAGCATCGAAAACAGCCAGAATGATCAACACAGCAAAGTGACGGAAAAGACTGTGCTGGCAACGAAAGAAGCTGAAAAAGCAGACAAAACAAACCCAAGTGAAGCAGGTAAGACGGAAGAAGAAACTTCGGGCGATGAGTTGACCGAAGAAGAAGAAAAACAGGTTCAGGATTTAAAAAAACGCGACGCTGAAGTGAAAGCTCATGAACAGGCCCATGCAGCTGTCGGCGGCTCATATGCCAGCGCACCGAGTTATGAATACACCACAGGACCAGATAACAAACAATATGCCGTTGGCGGTGAAGTCAAAATTGATGCAAGCCCGGTCCCAAACAACCCCGAAGCAACCATCCGCAAAATGGACATCGTCATCCGCGCCGCCCTCGCCCCGGCAGAGCCATCATCTCAGGACAAACAGGTCGCCCTCCAGGCCCAAAAAGCCCGCCTCGCCGCCCAGCAGGAACTCTCGAAACGAACAGCAGATGAACAAAACGGCAAAGAAGAAACTTCGCTTTCGGCAACAGACACCCAGACAAAAGCAACCGAAACCACCTCAGATCTCCTCCAAACCATCCTCGCCTATAAAGCAAACCAGTAAATTCAAAAACTGAATTCTAATTATCTAATAATTGAAATTCTGATAGCTGGATGGCAACTGCATTGTGTGCGTTCAGAAACCTACGTTAAGCCATGAAGCGAGGAGGTATCATTTCCGAAGAAGGGAGCCAGTCTTATTCATAAGTCTGGCGAACATGGCATCCCGCAAAAGCGGTGCCCGGCACGTTGCGCCGCCCACGCGCAGGCTATTGCGCTATTGCGCAATTTGCCGTGAGTGATATCAAAGTATAAATTTAGAAAGATCAGTATCTTTCGCAAGGTCGCCGATATTCTTTTCAACAAACTCACGGTCAACTGTCACGGTTTCACCGTCCATATCACAGGCGTCAAAACTGATTTTATCAAGCACCCGCTCCATAACAGTCATTAACCGCCGTGCCCCAATATTTTCCACATTGGCGTTTACCGCAACCGCAATGTCAGCTAAGGCATCAATCGCATCATCCGTAAATTCAAGCGTCACGCCTTCCGTTTCCATCAGCGCGGTGTATTGTTTGATCAGGCTGGCTTTCGGCTCGGTTAGAATACGTTTAAAATCATTTCGCTCCAGCGCACGCAGTTCAACGCGGATCGGCAACCTGCCTTGTAGCTCTGGCAACAGATCAGAAGGTTTTGAAACATGAAACGCACCAGACGCAATAAATAAAATATGGTCAGATTTAACAGGGCCATATTTGGTTGAGACGGTGGTCCCTTCAATCAGAGGCAACAAATCACGCTGCACCCCTTCTCGGCTCACATCACCGCCACGCTCTGCCCGGTTGCAGATCTTGTCAATCTCATCAAGAAACACAATGCCATCATTTTCAACCAGCTTAATCGCTTCCTGCGCAATCGATTCATCATCTATCAGCTTGTCAGATTCTTCGGCAATCAGCAGCTCATATGAATCCCGAACTGAGGTGCGCTTGGTTTTCATCTGCCCCTGAAAGGCTTTGCCAAGCATGTCAGATAAATTAATCATGCCCATTTGTGCGCCCGGCATACCCGGAATTTCAAAATGCGGCATGCCACCACCACTGTCAGCCACCTGCACATCAATTTCTTTTTCATCAAGCTGACCATCACGCAATTTGCGGCGGAAACTTTCACGGGTTTCTGGTTTGGCATCTTCACCAACCAGTGCATCAAGCACCCGCTCTTCAGCGTTGATATGCGCCTTGGCCTGCACTTCTTTGCGTTTTTCATCCCGAATAATGCTGATCCCAGCCTCAACCAGATCACGCACAATCTGGTCAACATCCCGGCCGACATAGCCAACCTCGGTAAATTTGGTCGCCTCAACCTTAATAAAGGGCGCATTGGCAAGCTTAGCAAGACGGCGCGAAATTTCAGTTTTACCAACACCGGTTGGGCCGATCATCAGGATGTTTTTTGGTAAAACTTCTTCACGCATATCTTCATCAAGCTGCTTGCGGCGCCAACGGTTGCGCAGCGCAATGGCAACAGCACGCTTGGCCTGAGCCTGGCCGATAATGTGCCGGTCAAGTTCGGTTACGATTTCACGAGGTAAATAATAAGGCATAAAAATATTCCAAAATGTCTAAATTCAAGACTGACTAAATTCAAGAGTGACTAAAATTAAAAAATGATCATTAAAATGAATAAACGATCCTGCACTAAGTTCGAAACAGCATCGGATGAATGAGGCGATCGATAAAACCCCGGTTTGATGTTTCCGCACTCAGATGCATAAGGAAAGTTTCATAAGGTCAATTTCATTTGGCTGTAACTGGTGGCAGATTTTTAAAAATTGAGAACGAAGGCAACATGGCAAATAAAGCACGGCGCAAACCATACCATCCCGTGCCAAGCGAAAGAATGATGGCAGCAATCAGCAGTAAGGTCAGAACAAGTGCAAGATTACCTTCAATTTCAAATTTATAGATAATATAACCAAGTGCCGCCGCCGCATAACCAAGTGAAGAAATTAACATAGCGCGTCGGTCGATAATCAGAGCAACAATCGAGAACAGCACAAACAGACCAAGCACGATCATCACCATCAGATTGGCCTGTGTTTCAGGCGCAGCGTCAGCCGGTGAAATTATCGGCTGCAAACTGGTCCATAAAACAGAGTGGGTAATAATTGGTGCAGCAAGTAGATGCAGCCAGAACCCCTGATCACTTGTGCGTTTGGTGCGCATCGGGTCTTTGGTGTCAAACCACATGGCGGCAACAAATACGCAAAGCCCAATCGACAGTGTGACCCAGCGCAAATGCGGCGTCAGCGCGTCTTTGCCAACAACTGCCAGCAGCAAGGCAAACACAAAAATTGCAATCGAGCCGGCAAATAACAACACGGCAAACGGCAGTTTAAAACGGGCGAAAAACGCACCAACACCCAGCATCCCTAGCCCGCAAAGCGCGACCATCGCATAAGGGCCGGGTTTGGAACTATCGCCAAGGAAAAACGTTTCATAGCCATTGCCAAGACCGAGCACGAAAAAATAAGTAAAAAACAGCGCGATAATAATACTCGGAAAATTAATCCGTCGGCGCGCGGTCAGCCATTCGCCAAGCAACCAGAAAACAGCAGCGGCAACAAACGGCATCGCAACAGTCATCATCCCACCACTTGAGGGCGTAAGAGAGAAAGAATAATTGAGCGCGTAACCGAGTATCGCCACACCAAGCCCGATAAAGAGATCATTAAACGAGCGGAAAAACCTGGGCGCTTCATCTTCTGCAAGTTGCTGAGAGTGAGCATCCGGTCTTGAAGCAACGGAAGAACCATCAGAGTTGGCCAGTTGTTTCAGGTCAGCTAGTTGAGCTTCCGAGATGATGCCTTTTTTAACGGCCTCGCTAAGCTGTGTTTCATTCAGCATCAAGGCTCTCCAAAATCACATTATCATTGGTATAAACACAAATCTCGCAGGCTATTTTCATCGCCCGCCTTGCAATGTCTTCAGCAGACAAATCCTGATCAGCCAGCGCACGGGCAGCTGAAAGCGCATAATTCCCGCCAGAGCCAATGCCCATCATGCCATGTTCAGGCTCAAGCACATCGCCAGTGCCGGTAAGAACAAGCGTCGTCGCTTTATCAGCAACAATCATCATCGCCTCAAGCCGTCTTAAATATCTGTCTGTGCGCCAGTCCTTCGCCATTTCAACGGCGGCCCGCATCAATTGCCCGGGATATTGCTCAAGTTTACCTTCCAGCCGCTCAAACAGGGTAAATGCATCGGCAGTTGCCCCTGCAAATCCGGCAATAACAGAGCCGTTGCCTAAGGGGCGCACTTTGCGGGCATTGCCTTTAATCACGGTTTGCCCGAGTGAGACCTGCCCGTCACCAGCAATCACAACTTTTCCATCTTTACGGACAGTGACAATGGTCGTGCCCCGCCAGCCGGTTGGATCGTTCTTCATTTCGTGCATAAAGGTCTCTTTCAATTAAGCTCAGTTTAGATATTGGATGGAATTGCGGCAACGTCAAGGAGAGATAGGGACAAAATTCATTAACGCTTGCTCAAACAAGACTTTAACTACCGCTTGACTTATCTGATAGGATAAATAGATATCTCCTGCAAAGATAACAGCCAGAAAAGCTAACTGACATGTTCAGCCCCTGATTTAGCGGAAATAACGCAAAACCGCAACATGCCACTGCCTTAATGATCAAGACAAAATGTGAAACAGTTACAAAATATTAGCCATATTTATGCTATGAGATGGCAGTGAGTTGAAACCCTGAAAAAATCATCACTTCAGGGCGAACGGAGAAAAAGTAAAATGCGTGAAGCAACAATAAAAAGAAAAACCAACGAAACGGATGTCAGCGCCACCATCAATCTGGATGGAACCGGCAAATTTGACATTCAAACTGGCGTTGGCTTTTTCGACCATATGCTGGAGCAACTTGCCCGCCACGCGTTAATGGACATTACCCTGAGTTGCAAGGGTGATTTACACGTCGATCAGCACCACACAGTTGAAGATTGCGGCATCGCCTTAGGTCAGGCTTTTGCAGATGCGCTGGGAGATAAAAAAGGCATCACCCGGTATGGGTCGTGTGATCTGCCGATGGATGAAACCTTAACCCGCGTCGCGCTGGATATTTCCGGCCGCCCGTTTCTGGTCTGGCAGGTTGAGTTCAGTAGAGACAAAATCGGTGATATGGACACAGAGCTGTTCCGCGAATGGTTCCAGGCCTTCCACCAGCACGCCGGCATCACCCTGCACGTGACAAATATTTACGGCGACAATAACCACCACATCGCCGAGACCTGCTTTAAAGCCCTGGCCCGGAGTTTGCGTGTCGCCCTTTCAATTGACGAAGCCCAAAAAGATCGCATACCCTCAACCAAAGGCACACTTTGAGAGAGATGCGATCTTTGTTGAGGTCCTTCAGTTGTCTCCTTGGCAACCGGACCATTTCTATGACTGGACATGAAAATTTAGAACTGAGAAAGAATATACACACTAAGTTTTACCATTTTCAAATGGTAAAACGCGCATGGCATCCCGCGAAAGCGGTGCCCGGCGCATTGCGCCGCACCTCGTAGGTTCAAACGCTTTTGCGTTTGAAATAACCGTGAGAGAAAAAATGAAAACATACACAGTCTATGCCCCAGAAGAAGATAACCGCGCCTTTAAAGATCGCGCGACCGACTATGTCTTCATCAAAGAAGGCTATTCACTCTGGGCGGCAATTTTTGGCCCGTTCTGGCTGGTGTTTAAAACCATGTGGGTTGAAGCGGCCGTGTTTTTCGTGGCCATCATCGGCGTGAATGTGGCCATGGAGCAGCTGAGCTTTAACGCTTTTGCGATTTCATCATTTTTCACACTGGCCAATATTATCTTTGCTTTTTTCGCCCGTGATATAGAACGGTTATTCTATGAACGCAGCGGCTATCAGATGGTGTCCGTGATTAACGGCAAAAATGAACATGATTGCGAAGCCCGCTATTTCAGAAACAGAGATCAACAACAACAAGAACAACAAAAGGTCATGACTTTATGACATGTGTGATCATTGACTATGGTTCAGGCAATCTCCACTCGGCATTGAAATCATTTGAAAGAGCCAGTGTTGAAAGCGGATTAAACAAAAAAATAACCCTCACCAATGATCCGGCAGTTATTCAACATGCAGACCATATCGTCCTCCCCGGCGTTGGCGCTTATGCGGATTGCCTTGAAGGCCTCGAAGCAATAGAGGGCCTGCGCGAAACTCTGGAAGACATGGTGATAAATAAAGCGCGCCCGTTTCTAGGCATTTGCGTTGGCATGCAACTGATGAGCACCGAAGGCCATGAGCATAAAGTGACCAAAGGGCTGAACTGGATCAAAGGCAAAGTGGTTCAGATCAAACCAAACGACCCGAGCTTAAAAATCCCCCACATGGGCTGGAACACTCTTTCTGTTTGCCCCTTCAGTTGCCCACCAGCAACCGGGGCATCTGTTTGTGCTTCAGATGCCCACGACGCATCCGCACAAGATACTTCGGAGCTATCACTAGAAATGACGCATCCCGTACTGGAGGGGATTCAAACGGGAGAGAACGGGCTGCATGCCTATTTCGTGCATAGCTATCACTTCGAGGTTGAAGATGAGAAAGATAAATGTCTCACCACAGACTATGGCGGGCCAATCACCGCGATGGTGGCGAGAGATAATATGATCGGCACCCAGTTCCACCCCGAAAAAAGCCAGACCTTAGGCCTGAAACTGATCACCAATTTTCTAAAGTGGAAGCCTTAAATTTCTATTGCGACGATTCTTTGATTCCTTATTTCTAAGTTATTTTCTTGAAATTAGGCAGTCCCAACAGGAAGAAATCTATTTGTTCTAATTTTATTAGATCAAAAATCATCGAAATCGTGAATTAGCTGTGTAGAGAGAGGGGAAAACAGGTGTAAATCATGTGACCTGCTGAGACTCCAAGGCCATCAAAATAGTAAAATACAAGTCGGCGATTCGGTGGTCGTGATTTCTCACGACCACCATGATCATAACAGGCTATTAAACCCGCTATTTTCACTTGTGAACAAATTGAATCTAGCAAAATCTGGAATCACCGACAAGGGTTAAGAAGCCTTTTAAGGAGAAAACCATGTTAGGTGTTTGCCAATGGACAGATGTGTCCTTAAATACATATAAATTTGAAGTCTTCGATATAAACACCAAATTTAATCCTGTATCCGGTATTTATATCTTTTGTATTTTAAATAGAAATGGAAACTGGCATCCTCTTTATATTGGGGAAGCGAATGATCTATCATCCAGATTTCAGCGTCACCATAAATTACCCCAAGCCTTACTCATGGGGGCTACGCATTTCCATATTTTACGATTTGACGGTGGAGAAATGAGTAGAAAAAGAATTGAGAGTGATCTCATTAAAAATTACTACCCACCACTGAATGAAAAAACATAATTGCTCAGATTGGGGTGATTTATGATCACCCCAATCTGTATTACACCTATTGACTATTTCCCCATCTATGCAAAAACAACTCATTAAAATCTTTCAACCTTCTACCTACAAAACAGGCGAGCCTGCTGCCCATGATTCTTTTCCCAGCGATTGATTTAAAAGACGGAAAATGCGTGCGCCTCATAAAAGGCGAGATGGATCAGGCAACTGTTTTTAATGACAGCCCCGCCGATCAGGCAAAGAAGTTTGAAGATCAGGGCTTTGAATATCTGCACATTGTTGATCTCAATGGCGCTTTCGCGGGCGAACCAGTAAATGGCGCGGCGGTTGATGAAATTCTGGCCGCCATTACCATCCCGGCGCAACTGGGCGGTGGCATTCGCGATATCAAAACCATTGAAGCCTGGCTGGAAAAAGGCATCAGCCGCGTCATCCTCGGCACTGTTGCAGTGAAAGACCCGGCACTGGTCATTGAGGCCTGCAAAAAATTCCCTGGCAAGATTGCCGTTGGTATAGACGCGAAGGATGGTTACGTCGCCGTTGAAGGCTGGGCCGAAGTGTCTGACCTGAGTGCGATAGAGCTGGCGAAAATTTTTGAAAATGAAGGCGTCGCCGCTATTATCTATACTGACATTTCAAGGGACGGCATTCTTGCCGGGCTGAACATGGCATCAACCGTTGAGCTTGCCAAAGCGGTTTCCATTCCTGTCATAGCGTCCGGCGGGCTGGCATCAATAGATGACATCCACGCATTGAAAAAACCTGAAAATGCGATTTTGGAAGGAGCGATCTCTGGCCGCGCGCTTTATGATGGCCGCCTCGACCCGGCTGAAGCTCTCAAAGTCCTCAAAGGCTAACCTCACATTAAGAGTGCTATTTGATAAACGGCGAAATAGAGCGCAAAAAGCAGATATAAAAAGCAAGATTACACCAGAAGGGTGAAGCGGCTTTCAACTTCATGCATTTGTTAAAATCATTCAGGCAGGTGAAAGAATGGTTTTGAAACTCGATGTCTTTGGGCGTGTCATCTGTGCCGAGCAGCTCGAGTTTTTTTAAAGCCCGCTGATTGATATTTTCCAACCGGGTGATTAGTTGCTTTTGTTTAAATGACGGCAGCTCATTGAAATTTTCAGCTGCCAGAAAATCTCCACCAATCGCATCTTCAAGCGTTTTTAACTGAGTGTCAAAAACTCTGAGGTTATAGCGCTGGCTTTGCAAAATATCTGGGGCGGATTGTTTTGCACTGGCCTTTTTGGCCTCACAGAGAATCCGCCGCAATCGGGGCAATGAGACGCGCCGCTGCTTGAATTCATCAGCGACGACATCCGTTGACTTTTTCTTCTGAGCTTTTTTCTTCTGTGCCATGTCACCCCTGACCATGATTTACTGAACTTGAAAACTAACCATTCTGTCTAGCACGCGCAAAGCAAAAAAGAGAAGTGCTGATGGGAAATCAAATAATTATACGAAATGAGAGTGACAATACATTTGTATTTGCTTGTCAAACCCAGTCACATATGCTGATAAAGTGCGAATGCATAGTGAAGTGGAATTATAGATGTTAAAAATCAGAGTCATACCGTGCCTGGATGTGAAGGACTGCCCGCCTTGCCCGCAGCATTTGCGAGGACAGGCAAACTAAGAAAGCCTTGCCCGCAGCATTTGCGAGGACAGGCAAAAAGGAAAAACAGCGGCCGAACACTGAGTGAAGTGGAATTATAGATGCTAAAAATTAGAGTCATACCGTGCTTAGATGTTAAAGACTGCCCGCCTTGCCCGCAGCGATAGCGAGGACAGGCAAAAAGGAAAAACAGCGGCCGAACACTGAGTGAAGTGGAATTATAGATGTTAAAAATTAGAGTTATACCGTGCTTAGATGTTAAAGACGGCCGCGTTGTGAAAGGGGTCAACTTTGTTGACCTTATCGACGCTGGAGATCCGGTCGAAGCTGCCAAAGCTTATGACACAGCAGGCGCGGATGAACTTTGCTTTCTCGATATCACCGCCTCATCAGACAATCGCGGCACCATCCTTGATGTGGTTCAAAGAACGGCTGAAAACTGTTTCATGCCTTTAACTGTCGGCGGCGGCGTGCGGGAAGTGGCTGATGTTCGCCGTTTACTGGAAGCAGGAGCTGACAAAGTTTCAATTAACACAGCCGCCGTTCATAACAGGGATTTCGTCAATGCCGCTTCGGAAAAATTCGGCGCCCAGTGCATCGTCATCGCGATTGATGCAAAAACCGTTTCAAAACCGGGCGAGCCGCTGCGCTGGGAAATTTTCACTCATGGCGGGCGCGAGCCAACGGGCATTGATGCCGTTGAATTCGCAAAAGATATGGTGGCCCGCGGTGCTGGTGAAATCCTCCTCACCTCAATGGATCGGGACGGCACCAGAGCGGGCTTTAACCTGCCACTGACCAAAGCAATATCAGACGCGGTCAGTGTACCGGTGATTGCCTCTGGCGGTGTTGGCAGTTTAGAGCATCTGGTTGAAGGCGTGACCAAAGGCGGCGCCAGTGCAGTTCTGGCCGCGTCTATTTTCCACTTCGGAGATTACACAATCGGTGAAGCCAAGCACTACATGGCCAAACAAGGCATCGATATGCGCCTTGATGGCATTTAGGAAATTTAGATAATATGAGCAATAAAACAACCATAGAGCAGCTATGTGGCATCATCAAAGAGCGCCGCAGTTCCACAGCTGAAAAATCATACACAAAATCACTGATTGAAGCGGGCACCGCCAAATGCGCCAAAAAACTCGGCGAAGAAGCAGTTGAAACGGTTATCGCAGCGGTGAGCGAAGATGATCAGTCCTTTAAAGAAGAAACGGCTGACCTGCTGTATCATCTGCTGGTTTTGCTTGAGCAGAAAAACATTTCACTAACAGAGATTGAAGACATTCTGGGCGGCAGAATGGGTCTTTCAGGCCATGAAGAAAAAGCCAGCCGCAAGTCTTAAACTACCAACTGGCAGGACCATACAGGAATAGCCCCATATGCAGGAAAATCTAAATCTGGATAAATCGCCTTATCTGGTCATGACTCGTAAAGAGTGGGCAGAGCAGCGCCGCGACACGCCGATGACCTTGAGCGAAGTCGATGTTGAACGTCTTGGTGGTTTAACAGAGCATATTTCCGCCCATGAAGTTGAGGCTATCTATCTACCGCTTTCCCGTTTGCTGAGCCTTTATGTGGAAGCCTCGCAGGAACTGCAAATGGTGACCAATAAATTTCTTGGTCAAAAACAACAAAAAATGCCGTTTATCATCGGCATTGCCGGCTCGGTTGCCTGCGGGAAAAGCACCACAGCCCGGGTGCTGAAAGCACTGCTGGCCCGCTGGCCCGGCCACCCGATGGTTGATCTGATTTCAACTGATGGCTTTTTGCTGCCGAACAAAATCCTGCAGGAGCGCGGCATCATGGACCGCAAGGGCTTTCCTGAAAGTTTTGATACCAAGCGGTTGTTACATTTTTTGGTTGATGTCAAAGCGGGCAATCCAAATGTTGAGGCGCCGGTATATTCTCACTTTGCCTATGACATTGTTGAAGATCAGAAGGTCACGATTGACCGACCAGACATTCTGATTGTTGAAGGATTGAATGTATTGCAACCGGCACGCCTACCGAAAAATGGCGGTGGAATCCCCTTTGTTTCAGATTTTTTCGACATCTCAATTTATATCGACGCGGAAACAAATCATATTGAAGACTGGTACGTTGAGCGGTTCTGGCGTTTGCGGGCGACAGCCTTTCGTGATCCGGCGGCCTATTTCCATCAGTATTCCCAGCTCAGCGATGATGAAGTCACCGCAACGGCAAAAAACATCTGGCGCAGCATCAACCTGAAAAACCTTGATGAAAACATCCTCCCCACCCGCCAGCGCGCAGACCTGATCCTGAAAAAATCTAAGGATCACTCCGTCGAAGAAGTCATGCTCAGAAAGCTGTGAAACCCAGAAATTCAGCACCCTCCGTCGTACCAGCGCGGTTGCTAGTGGGCAACCTAAAGGCGCACTAAGAGAGCGGGCATCTGAAGGCACACTTACAGAGACCCCAGAACCCTCCGTCGTACCAGCGCCGGTTGCTAGTGGGCAACCTA
>JAJFHX010000049.1 GCA_021775425.1 Hyphomicrobiales bacterium | reverse complement strand
ACCATGATCCCGAAGGTCCCGGCACCTTTTTGATCCTCTGATGTTTGATGTTGAGCCTTATGGCATCCGCAATCTGGCGGTGTTGTCATTTTGAGGCTCGGCTCAGTTTTTGTGTTTGAAGATCATGAAATCGTTCCTTCCGGTGCTTTTTCCGGCGGAAACCAAAAATTTGGATGTAGCAAATGCCTACAATACAACAGCTTGTTAGAAAACCGCGGAAACCGCAGGTTAAAAGAAATAAAGTGCCAGCGATGGAGGCTTGCCCTCAGAAGCGCGGCGTATGTACGAGGGTTTATACAACAACCCCGAAAAAACCAAACTCAGCGATGCGGAAAGTAGCGCGTGTTCGGTTGTCAAACGGCTTTGAAGTAACAAGCTACATTCCTGGTGTGGGTCACAATCTGCAGGAGCACTCAGTTGTTCTTATCAGAGGCGGCCGTGTAAAAGACTTACCAGGTGTTCGTTACCACATCCTTCGTGGTGTGCTTGATACACAAGGCGTTGCAGACAGAAAGCAGCGTCGTTCAAAATATGGTGCGAAGCGTCCGAAGTAATCGGATTGTTTTAACTGATTTATCAGAATTTATTGTAGATGATTGGCCGGAAAGACTGGCCGGGAGAACTGAATGTCACGCCGCCACAGAGCAGAAAAAAGAGAGATCATCCCTGATCCGAAATTCGGGGATGTTGTTTTGACAAAATTTATGAACAGCATCATGAAGGATGGCAAAAAGTCAGCCGCTGAGCGCATTGTATATGGCGCCCTTGATCGTGTTGAAGATAAAGCCAAAACGGATCCTGTTGAATTGTTTCATCAGGCTCTTGAAAATGTCAGCCCTGCGATTGAGGTTCGCTCACGCCGGGTTGGTGGCGCCACTTATCAGGTGCCTGTTGAGGTTCGCACTGAGCGCAAGAAAGCATTGGCCATTCGCTGGTTAATTGCAGCAGCCCGTGGCCGCAACGAGAATACAATGGTTGAACGTTTGTCGGGCGAACTTATGGACGCTGCAAACAATCGTGGTTCAGCAGTGAAAAAACGTGAAGATACGCACCGTATGGCTGAAGCCAACCGTGCATTCTCGCACTATCGTTGGTAGGCCGGTTGCTGGTGGGCAACCTGAAGGCCAAAAGGAAGTAGGCCGGTTGCTGGTGGGCAACCTGAAGGCCAAAAGGAAATAGGCCGGTTGCTGGTGGGCAACCTGAAGGCCAAAAGGAAATAGGCCGGTTGCTGGTGGGCAACCTGAAGGCCAAACAGAGAAGTCTAGTTTAATTTAAAGGATCGGTCGAATGGCCCGCGAATATAAAATTGAAGACTATCGCAACTTCGGCATCATGGCTCACATTGATGCAGGTAAGACGACAACGACAGAGCGTGTTCTTTATTACACAGGCAAAAGCCACAAAATCGGTGAAGTGCATGATGGCGCTGCAACGATGGACTGGATGGAGCAAGAGCAGGAGCGCGGCATTACTATCACTTCAGCGGCAACGACCTGCTTCTGGAAAGATAAGCGCCTGAACATCATTGACACACCCGGCCACGTTGACTTCACCATTGAAGTTGAGCGCTCGCTACGTGTGCTTGACGGCGCCGTTGCATTGCTGGATGCCAACGCAGGCGTTGAGCCTCAAACTGAAACTGTTTGGCGTCAGGCTGAAAAATACCACGTTCCTCGCATGATCTTCGTGAACAAAATGGATAAGCTGGGTGCTGATTTTTACAACTCAGTTGAAATGGTAAAAGAGCGCCTTGGCGCAAAGGCTTTGCCAATTCAAATCCCGATTGGCGCTGAAAACGAATATGCCGGTCTGGTTGATCTGATCACCATGAAAGCCATCATCTGGGAAGAAGAGTCCCTTGGTGCCAGCTTCCATGAAGAAGAAATTCCAGCGGACCTGGTTGATACTGCCAAGAAGTTCCGTGAAGAAATGATCGAAATGCTTGTTGATCTTGATGAAGAAGCAATGGAAGCATATCTTGAAGGCAAAGAGCCTGATGAAGCAAAACTCAAGGAATTGGTCCGCAAGGGTACAATCAACATTGATTTTCACCCGATCCTTTGTGGCTCAGCATTCAAGAACAAAGGCGTGCAGCCACTGCTTGATGCGGTTGTAGCTTACCTGCCTTCACCAATTGATATCCCTTCGATTAAAGGTATTGATGTCAAAACGGAAGAAGAAACAGTTCGCAAAGCGTCTGACGATGAGCCTCTTTCAATGCTGGCATTCAAAATCATGAATGACCCGTTTGTTGGCTCTCTGACTTTCTGCCGTATTTATTCCGGCCGTGTTGAATCTGGCATGACCCTTCTGAATTCGGTTAAAGATAAAAAAGAGCGCATTGGCCGTATGTTGTTAATGCACTCTAATGATCGTGAAGATATCAAAGAAGCATTCACAGGCGACATCGTCGCGATTGCAGGCCTGAAAGATGTAACAACTGGTGACACGCTTTGTGTTACGACATCTCCTGTAATTCTGGAGCGTATGGAATTCCCTGATCCGGTGATTGAAATCGCTGTTGAGCCTAAATCAAAAGGTGACCAGGAAAAACTGGGTATCGCGCTTAATCGCCTGGCTCAGGAAGATCCGTCTTTCCGTGTTTCAAGTGATGAAGAATCCGGTCAGACCATCCTGAAAGGTATGGGCGAGCTGCACCTTGATATTCTGGTTGATCGCATGAAGCGTGAATTTGGTGTTGAAGCGAACATTGGTCAGCCACAAGTGGCTTATCGTGAAACGCTGACACAAACGGCAGACGTTGATTATACCCACAAGAAACAATCTGGTGGTTCTGGTCAGTTTGCTCGCATTAAGATGACAATCGAACCTGGTGAAGCTAATTCAGGTTTCGAATTTGAAAGTAAGGTTGTTGTCGGTAACGTGCCAAAAGAATATATCCCGGGTGTTCAAAAAGGCATCCAGTCAGTGATAGATACGGGCATTCTTGCTGGTTTCCCACTGCTTGATGTGAAAGTGACATTAACAGATGGCGCTTATCACGACGTGGATAGTTCCGTAATGGCATTTGAGATTGCTGGTCGTGCAGGCTTCCGTGAAGGTGCAAAACAAGCAGGTCCAAAGTTACTTGAACCAATTATGAAGGTTGAAGTTGTGTCACCGGAAGAATATGTCGGTGGCATTATGGGTGACCTGAATAGCCGTCGTGGTCAGGTTCAGGGCCAGGAACAACGCGGCAATGCACTTGTCGTGAACGCAATGGTGCCACTGGCCAACATGTTTGGTTATGTGAACACACTTCGTTCACAAAGTCAGGGTCGTGCGCAGTTCACGATGCAGTTTGATCATTATTCGCAGGTGCCTCAGGCCGTTGCGGAAGAAGTTCAGGCTAAATTCGCGTAAACTGTTGAATATTATAAGTTAATTATTTTTATAATTTGGTTAGAACGTGTTGAATAACACACAAGACTGAAAAATGGAGAGCCAAGATGGCCAAGGAAAAATTTGAGCGTAATAAACCTCACGTGAATATCGGTACCATCGGTCACGTTGACCATGGTAAAACAACACTGACAGCTGCAATTACTATGGTTCTTGCTGAAGCTATGGGTGGCGAAGCTAAGAGTTATGCTGATATCGACAACGCGCCTGAAGAGCGTGAACGCGGTATCACTATTTCAACAGCACACGTTGAGTACGAAACGGAAAACCGTCACTATGCTCACGTTGATTGCCCTGGCCACGCTGACTATGTGAAAAACATGATCACTGGTGCAGCTCAGATGGACGGCGGCATTCTTGTTGTGTCAGCAGCAGATGGCCCCATGCCTCAAACTCGTGAGCACATTCTGCTAGCACGTCAGGTTGGTGTGCCGGCGCTTGTTGTTTTCATGAACAAAGTTGACCAGGTTGACGACGAAGAGCTTCTTGAGCTTGTTGAAATGGAAATTCGTGAACTATTGACCGAATACGGTTTTGATGGCGACGATATTCCAATCGTTAAAGGTTCAGCTCTGGCTGCGATTGAAGGTAAAGACGAAAAAATCGGTAAAGAAGCAATTCTTGAACTGATGGCTGCTGTTGATGAATCTATCCCAACACCGGATCGTCCGAAAGATCAGCCATTCCTGATGCCAATTGAAGATGTGTTCTCAATTTCTGGTCGTGGTACAGTTGTGACCGGCCGTGTTGAACGCGGTATCATTCACGTTGGTGATGAAATTGAAATCATGGGCATTAAAGATACTCAGACAACAACTTGTACTGGTGTTGAAATGTTCCGTAAGCTTCTCGATCAGGGTGAAGCTGGTGATAACGTTGGTATCCTTCTTCGTGGTACCAAGCGGGAAGATGTTGAGCGTGGCCAGGTTCTTTGTGCCAAAGGTTCAATCACACCGCACACAAAATTTAAAGCTGAAGCCTACATCCTTACAAAAGATGAAGGCGGCCGCCACACACCATTCTTCACAAACTATCGTCCACAGTTCTACTTCCGTACAACTGACGTGACCGGTGTTGTGACATTGCCTGAAGGCACTGAAATGGTGATGCCTGGTGATAATGTTGAAATCAACGTTGAATTGATCGTGCCGATCGCCATGGAAGAGAAACTACGTTTCGCGATCCGTGAAGGTGGCCGCACAGTTGGTTCAGGCGTTGTAGCTTCAATCATTGAATAACTGGTAATTATAATTATGGCGTCCTCTCAAT
>JAJFHX010000048.1 GCA_021775425.1 Hyphomicrobiales bacterium | reverse complement strand
CAAGATCGATGGTTAGTGTTTGACCAGCTGTAACTGCTGTATCACCAACGATGTCAACTGAACCTGAAAGGCCTGCGACGTTGGCACCGGTTGTTGTGGCTTCAAAATCATCGAAGTTGGCGATGTTGACGGTTACGCCTGAACCAGTGTTAGTTGCGGCGAAGTCATCAAGGTTTGTACTGTTGACGGTTACGCCTGTGCCGGTGTTTGTGGCAGCGAAGTCAAAGGCGCCTGCGCCGTCAAGGTCAATGTTACCTGTTGCGGTGGCATCAGCTGAGAAGTCAAAGCTTGTAGAAGCTGTTGTATCCAGTGTACCTGTGCTTGAAGCTGTTTGACCGGCTGATTGAAGGGCTTGTCTTGCTGTCGCTTCAGCACTTTCAACCAGTTTGGTGATGGCTGAAATACCTTCGTCAGCGGCTTTAATGGTTTGAACGGCGTTACCGACAAAGTCCTGCAAACGAGAGAGGTCATTTGCGCGGCTGTTCAAGGAGCTTGCTGTAAAGAACGCTGTTGGATCATCCAGGGCGCTGTTTACTTTAAGACCTGTTGCCAGTTTTTCCTGAGTTTTGCCGAGAAGGTCGGCGGTGTTTTGCAATGCTAATAGATTCGAGCGCACAGCACTCGAGAGAGTGATATCTCCGGCCATAATACTTACCTTTCCTAGGTACTAAAATTTGACTCAAACGTTCTTTCTGAACGCTTAGGGGATAAGGTAAATGGAGTTGGTTAATCTGAAGTTAAAAGTAGTAGCAGAATGAAAGTCTTTTGCATTCAATGGATTAAATCTTAAATCTGAAGTGGCAAAAATGGGCTAAAACCATAAAAAAAGGGCCAGATGAGCCCTTAGTTTATGATTTTGAATTTTTGCAAATTACAAAAATTAACGTAATCTTTTTACTGTTATTATTGTTGTTACTCATTATTTTTGGGGAAATTTGATTTTATTACATTGAGTTTGAAAGTTTTAATACTGATTAAAACACAATGTATATTGAGCTAAATCAAGCCCATTATCGCTGCAGCGATGACGCCAAAGGCGAGTATTGTTGTGGCAGCGACAAGCCTGTTTTCTAGGTTCATGGTCTTTTGCCTCCCATTCCTGATTTTGGGATAGAATGACTTTTCATCCTCCCCTTTATATAACGGGCCATTAAGTTTTTTTTGGCCTCTTCTTAAGTAAAAGTATTGGTTAAAAGCCTGTATGATACAAGTGTTTTTTATTTTTCAATAATTTCAAGGGCTAACCGCCTGAATTTGATCGAAAATCGGTTAAAGAGGCCCATACCCGCCACCTGTTGGGGTGATTATTGTAAGACAATCTCCCTTTTCGGCGGTGTTTTCGCAGCAATTTGGCAGAATCTGCCGTTTTTCACCCGTTTTTTCCAGGATATTCAGACCTTTCCTGCCGTTTGAGCCGCCATTTATCCCAGGGATAGGCAGGTTTCTGTATCCTGTCAGCAAGGCGAAGGTGAGGGGCTCTAAGAACTCTATGGTGCGGTGAATGCCATCGCCAGCGTTCCACTTGCCTTTGCCACCGGAGCCCCTGTCTATGCCGAATGATTTAAGTAGCACCGGGTAGCGGGTTTCTAAAATTTCAGGGTCTGTGAGGCGTGAATTTGTCATATGGGTGTGTATCGCGGCGGCACCGTTAAACCCTGGACCTGCCGGTGCACCGGAACAGAGGGTTTCATAATACTGGACCTGATCATTACCGAAGGTGAGGTTGTTCATTGTCCCTTGCGAGAGGCCGAGATTGCCAAATGCGCCATAAAGACAATTTGTAATCACTTGTGAGGTTTCAACATTGCCAGCAACGACAGCTGCAGGATATGACGGCGCCAGCATGCTGTCTTCTGGTATGATGATGTTAACAGGGCGAAGACAGCCGGCGTTCATGGGGATATTATCTTCAATCTGAGTGCGAAGGACATAAAGGACGGCGGCTCTGGTCACGGGTTCAGGGGCGTTGAAGTTGTTGTTTGTCTGGGGGCTGGTGCCTGTAAAATCAATGGTCAACTTTTCATTCGCCGCATCCGGTGTGATTTTTACTTTGATGTGATTGCTCTGCTGATTAATCGGGTCCATTTCACATTGAAATTCACCTTTAAAAGAAGAGGCTTCATTTTTGTTGAGCCTCTTTATCATCTCGATGACGGCTTGTTCTGCCTGATCCTGAACAAAATCCATATAATTTTGCAGCTCATCAAGGCCTTTATTGGTGATAATTGTTTCCAGTTCTCTGATGCCTTTTGAGTTGGCAGCAAGCTGGGCTTTTAAGTCAGCGATGTTCTGCGCCGGGTTACGGGCCGGGTGAGGGTGATTGGTTAGTCGTTCGAAGACTTCCTGTTCTTTGAAATTATTCTGATCGACCAGTTTAAAACATTCTATCAGGATGCCTTCTTCATTGATGGTGGTGGCGTTTGGGCTCATGGAGCCGGGGGTGATGCCGCCAATATCGGCGTGGTGGCCCCTTGAGGCGACGAAGGCGATCAACTCTTTCTGGTGGAAGACCGGGGTAATGACAGTGATGTCAGGCAGGTGGGTGCCGCCGCTATAGGGGGCGTTGATCATATAGGCATCACCCGGTTTTAATTGGTCTCCATTTTGAGTGGCTTTGATGATGGCTTCGACGGCTCTATCCATAGACCCCAGATGCACGGGCATGTGCGGGGCGTTGGCAATGAGTGCGCCGTGTTTGTCAAATATGGCGCATGAAAAATCAAGTCGCTCTTTAATGTTGACGGATTGTGCTGTGGCTCTGAGAGCTTCACCCATTTGTTCTGCGATCGACATAAAGAGGTTGTTGTATAGCTCTAGCTGGATCGGGTTGGGCTTGAGGTCTGGATTTTCTGTTTTGTGCTGGCTGGGCTTTTGTTGCTCAGTTGTAGTGGATGCCGTTTGCTCAGCTTCATTCTTTATCAGGTTGATGTGGCCGTTGGTGTTTCTGGTCAGATGCCAGCCAGTTGGGGCAAAAACAGTCTGATGGGATGAGACATAGAGCGCCGGGCCTGTGAGTTTTATGGTCTGTTTTCTGGTCTGGGCTGCATCATCATGAAACAGCAGGGACTGATGCCAGGCACCGTTGTGGTAGATATTGGTGTGAGTGGTGTTTTCAGGAAAATCTGAAGCCTGTTTTTCTTGCGTAATACCTTTTGGATTTTCAGTTGGTGGTATTTCTTCAGGGACTTGTGGGGTGGTGGCAATTTCGACTTCAAGCTGGGTGATTTTAATGGGTGTTTGCTGCTGGAGGAAGCCGAACTGGCGCAGGTGGCTTTCTTCAAAGTCTTGCAGCATGGTTGCGGGATCTCTCAAGCGAACCGGGATTTTGGTTTCCTGATTTTGGTAGTTTAAATAACAGGTGATGGTTTGTTTTAATTCATCATCTGCTAGTTGGCTGTCCAGTTCTTTTCTGGCTTTTGATGATAGATCTGCTGCCTGTTCTTTTATCGTCGCCATTGTTTTTTTGAGGTGTTGTTCCTCTTCATGGGGGGCAAGATTGAGGTTTAGCATGGTTCTTTTGCGGGCGGCTTCACTGGCGAGCCCCATGCCATAGGCGGAAAGCAGGCTTGAATGAGCGTGGATGTATATTTTGCTGATGCCAAGGCTTTCAGCTATGCCGACAGCGTGCTGGCCGCCTGCGCCGCCATAACACTGGAGGGTGTAGTCTTTTATATCAATGCCGCGCTCGACGGAAATTTTCTTAATGGCGGCGGCCATGTTTTCATTGGCGATCTTCAGATAACCATCTGCGCATTCTTCAGGTGTTAATGGAGGTGAGCCATCAAGCGATTTGCTGATCTCTCTGGCGCGGTGTTCAAAGGCGGTTTTAACCGCTTGATAATCCAGTGCCTGGTCATGAGCGGTGCCGAAAATTTTTGGAAAATAATCAGGGTGAATACGCCCAGTCATTAAATTGGCATCTGTAATGGTTAGCGGGCCGTTGTTTCTGTAAGCAAGGGGGCCCGGGTCAGCGCCAGCGCTTTCAGGCCCTGCTGTCATGCGACCATGAGTGAAGCCGAGAATAGAGCCGCCGCCTGCTGCGACTGTATGAATGTGCAGCATAGGAGACTGGAGCCGTTTTCCAGCAATTTCAGTTTCAAAGCTGAGGTCATATTGTCCGGCAAAGTGAGCGACATCTGTGGAGGTGCCGCCCATATCAAAACAGATAATTTTTTCAATGCCGGCAGCTTCGGCGGTTTTGGCTGCGCCGACGATGCCCCCGGCCGGGCCTGAAAGGATGGCATCTTTTCCGTTAAACTTGTCGCGCTCAGTGAGGGTGCCTAATGAGGTCATGAAATAAAGTTTGATGTTGGTGCGGGCAAGATCAAGCTCATTGGCGACTTTGTTTGTATAGAGATGAAGGAGCGGGGTGAGGTAGGCATCTACCATTGTGGTGTCACCGCGGGGGATGTATTTGATCAGCGGGCTGACTTTATGACTTTGTGAAATCTGGGTGTAGCCGATATTTTTGGCCAGTTCTGCGACTTGCTGTTCATGCTCTGGAAACTGGTAACTGTGCATGAATAATATCGCAACGGCGCGCAGGCCTTTCTTGTAGTGCTGCTCCAGAACAGACTTTGCTTCTTTAAGATCTAGCGGAGTTTTGATTTCGCCATTTGCGTATAGCCGCTCTTTTATGGCTACTGAGCTGGTGTAGAGCATTTCAGGCTTTATGATATTGAGCGCGAAGATGTCCTTTCTGGCTTGCGTGCCGATTTCAAGACAGTCTTCAAGCCCCTCACTTGTTAACAACAGGGTCGGTTCGCCTTTATGCTCCAGCAGGGCATTGGTTGCGACAGTTGTGCCCATTTTAACCGTATCAATACAGTCTGACGGGATAACATCGCCTGGGCTCAGTTTTAAAGAGCGACGGATGCCTTCTATTGCTGCGTCCTGATATTGGGATTTGTTAACTGATAAGAGCTTTTCTGAAACGATTTCGCCTTCTGGTGTTTTGGCCAGAATGTCTGTGAAGGTGCCGCCGCGATCAATCCAGAATGACCATTTTGGTTTTTGTTTGTTGCTGGCTTTTGTTTGTCTGCTCATGGGGTATATTTCGCGGCTTTGAAAATTATTGTCAAGCTGTCTGAGAGGTATGAAAGAGCTGGGTATCAGTTAATTGAAATCTATCTGACTTTCATTTTAAAAGGGGCTTTTTCAACCGGTTAAAACCCTTTATGATCTCTAAAAAATGACGAATTGCGATATTCGACTGTTGGTTGCCTGAGTTTTCAGGCAGCCGCTTATAATGAAAAGGAAATTTTATGTCCATATGGGGGAAAGTCGCTGGTGGGGCTGCCGGGCTGGCTGTTGGTGGGCCGGTTGGTGGGTTGCTTGGGCTGATGGCCGGACATTTTGGTATTGACCACTGGGTTGACGGTGAGCGGCCGACTGACTGTGAAGTTGCTTTTACAGTTGGGGTGATTGCGCTTGGGGCCAAGATGGCCAAGGCTGATGGCGTTGTGGTGAAAGATGAGATCGCGGCTTTTAAAGAAGTGTTCAAGGTGCCGGAAGATGACGCGGAAAATGTGGCCCGGCTGTTTAACCTTGCCAAGCAGGATGTGGCCGGTTTTGATGCTTATGCAAAACAACTTGCTAATTGCATGAAGGGTGAGAAGCAGATTCTGGCAGATGTGCTGGATGGGTTGTTTCATATTGCCAAGGCGGACAATATCCTGCATCCGAATGAAATTTCATTTCTTGAAGAAGTGGCGCGGATTTTTGGTTTCAGCGAGGTTGAGTTTGCAAATATTCAGGCGCGGCATGTGATCAATTGCAAAGAAAACCCTTATAAAATTCTTGGCATTGAGCCTGGAGCTGAAGACAGTGAAATCAAATCGCATTATCGCCAGCTGGTCAGGGAAAACCACCCGGATAAATTAATCGCGAGAGGTGTGCCTGAGGAATTTGTGGCCATTGCGACGGCGCGGTTGCAGGCGATTAATGAGGCCTACGATGAGTTATCGAGGGAGCGTGGTCTTTGACCGGAGCTGATATTCCACATTATAGGAGGTCACCTTCTAAGATGTCATCTGACACAAGGGAAACATGTCCGAATGATACGTCGCTTGTGTTGCCGGAAAACTATGTGCCTTCGCCTAATTTTAACGAGCGTAAGGCCGGTGTTAAGCCAGACATGCTGCTATTGCATTATACCGCGACACCAACCAATGACTATGCCCTTCATCTGCTGACATCTCCTCTGGCTGGTGTTTCATCGCATTATCTGGTTGATGGTATGGGGCGGATTATTCAGATGGTGCCTGAGGCTGAGCGGGCCTGGCATGCGGGGGAAGCTTTTTGGGCCGGTGAGAGCGATATAAATTCCTGTTCTATTGGCATCGAAATTCAAAATCAGGGTTATGCGCTTGCGCGGTTGCCGGCCTATGGACGGGCGCAGATGGAGGCGGTGACGGCGCTTTGTGTTGATATAGTTGAGCGGCATGGCATTCACCCGGCAAGGGTGCTTGGGCATTCTGATGTGGCGCCGCACAGGAAGCAGGACCCTGGAGCGCATTTTGACTGGAAAGGTCTGGCGAAGGCTGGTGTTGGTTGTTTTGTTGAGCTTGATGAAAATGATGTGCTGACTATGCGCGCAAAGTCGGTTGAGCTGAACGCAGAAAAAGTGAAAGACATTCAGCAGAAGTTGCAGCGCATCGGGTATGGTGTTGAGGTTAGTTCGGAGTTTGATGAGCGCACTGGGCTGGTGATTGCTGCATTTCAGCGTCATTATCGGCCGCAACTGGTTAACAGCGTTATTGACCATGAAACGGCTATGTTAATTGACTTGCTGGTTAAAGAGATTTCAAAATAACAGTTTTGGCTTGACGGGGTGTTGATAGGTTGCCAAAACCCTATGAATGCCAGCTGGCTGGATGATCGCTTTGGTCTTTTGATCTGAGAGGAAAGTCCGGGCTCCAGGGAAACAGGATGCCGGGGAAACCCCGGCGAGGGAGGCAAGGCCTGTGCTTGCACAGGAAGAGCCGAACCTTAGGGAAAGTGCCGCAGAAAGAATACCGCCTGCAAGTTCAGGCCTTTGGTCAGGATTTTGCCGGTAAGGGTGAAAGGGTGCGGTAAGAGCGCACCGCGCATCTTGTAAAAGATGTGGCAGGGTAAACCCCATCCGGAGCAAAACCAAATAGGGATGAATTGGACCCTGGCTCTTTGAGCCTTTGTTCAGAGTGTGTTTCCTCACTTCATCCGGGTTGGTTGCTTGAGCCTTTCGGTAACGTCTGGCCCAGATGAATGGTCATCAGGGCGGGTTTGACCCGCTTTACAGAACCCGGCTTACAGGCCAGCTGGCAGCAAATAAAGGTTTGTTTCTTGACACAGGGAGCAAATCTATGAAAATAAAACACAACCAGTGCGTGTGACGGGTTGTTTATTGCGGGGGCAGAAATGAAATTATTAGGCAGTCCAACATCGCCGTTTGTCAGAAAAATCCGGGTGTTGCTGATTGAAAAGGGCTATGACGATATTGAGCTGACCAGTTGTAACCCATGGGAAGACCCGGCTGAGCTGCTTGAACATAACCCGATGGCGCGGATTCCGGTGCTGGTTTTGAAGAACGGTGTCTCCTTCTATGACAGCAAACTGATTGCTGATTATATTGAAACCAATATGCAGGGGCCGAAATTTGTGCCTGCCAGTGGAGCCAGCCGGTGGTTTGTGCTGCAAGCTCAGACATTAGCGGATACGATTATGGATGTTGCGGTGCGTTCTGTTAAAGAGCGGAACAGGCCTGCTGAAAAACAGATTAAAGAGCTTATCATTCGGGATGAAATTGCAGTGGCGCGCGGTATTGGTGCGGCGGCTAAAACCATCAAAGCCATGGATGAGCAGATCAATCTGGGTCATATTTCAATTGCCTGCGCTATGGCTTATGTGGATTTCAGAATGCCGCATATGAAATGGCGTGACCGGCATACGGATCTTTCAGCGTGGTATCAAAAAATGAGGTTGCGGCCTTCAATGCAGGCGACGCAGCCACCTGAAGGCAAGTGACTTGCCTGATCTGGCATTTAATTCCGTAATAACTGATTAAAGACTGAAGGTCAGATTTAAGGTGCCTTCACGGCCCATGGGTGCGGTGAACTCACCCTGGCCGTTAATGTTTGCAAGAGCGCCTGTTCCGGTGCCTTGTTTAATCACGCAGGTTCCCTTGGCTTCTTTGCCATCAAAATAACCGGTTTGCTCAATGGCGAAACTGCCGTTCAGCCCCCCTATGGCGCCGTTGATTTGTTGAAGCCCGATGAATTTGGCTGTGCCATCCGGCTGGTGCTTCATGATGTAGATCACAGAGCCAACGCCCGTGACGTCTCCTACAAAGCTGGTGGAAACAACAGCCTGCGTAATTTTAATGCCGCCGGTTTCACCTTCAAAGGGTTGTTCAACCCAGGAAGTGACAGTGAAACTCGATGCCGCTTGCTGACTCATTTTTATTCATTCTTTCCCGTTGAACGGAGTTGTTTCGTAGGCCTTGAAGGCGAGAGACGCTCTGATTTCTCGTTAGCGAGTGAAGAGGGCAGAACATTGACGATTTTCACATAATCAACAATTCACTCAAATTCAATTCAGTCTCTGGTTTTGCCACTTCCTTTATGGGACGTCAATTCTCTGAAGGGTCAATGCTGTGGGTTAATCTGGGAGTGGTGGTGGTGTTCCGGGCGCTGGGCAGGATTAACTGATTTTCTCTCAAGGGATCACCCTGGAAAACCGCCCTGTTGTTGCTTCTTTGCCACGGCGTTCGCCTGAGGCATTCAATTGATGAAATTTCGAAGAATTTTGGCAGTTTCTGGCTGAATCGCGGCTGTTTTGCGTGATTTTGTGGCTCTGAAAACCGTTATTGCAGATAGTTTTTCGTGAAAAGGGGCAAAATATTTAGGTTTTCCCATGGTTAATCCTAAATAAACCATTAATTTCCGTTGACACCCATAAAATCCCATAGTATTCCATATATACCCATTTGGATGATGTGGGATTGATGAGGGTTGGTGTGAGCGCATTGCCAACGAGGCCACAGGCGGTGCTGCCGCCAACCCTCCTTTTTTTCTCCATTCAAATTGGTGCTTCAAAGTTGGATTGAGGGGTCTTTTCAGTTTTGAAGTGAAGCGTTTCAGATGGAGCGGAGATAAGAAGCCGCGAAAATGGGATCGTCTGGGATCTGGTCAGTTTGAACTTTTACGAAAGCCTGGGACCTCAATCGGGGGGATTTGATCCAGAGCAGTGAGGGCGGTTGTGCCGCTTCTCAAGACTATCGGGCATTTAATTTAAACCTGTGAGCTGCGCTGATGGATGAGTTTGTTTCCAGCTTTACGAATAAGATAGACGCCAAGGGACGGGTTTCTGTCCCGGCATCTTTTCGCACGGTTCTGGCCAAAGAAAACTCTGACGAAATATTCTGCCATCCGGCGCTTGATGCAGAGGCGCTTGATGCTGGCGGGCCCCGGCTTGTCAAACATATTCGCGGTTTGCTTGAAGATCTGGCGCCTTATTCAGATGAAAAAGACCAGCTTGCAACAGCGCTGTTTGGTGAAAGTGAATATATTAAAATAGATAATGATGGCCGTATCACTTTACCGCAACGGCTTCGCGATGTGGCAGGATTTGAGGGACAGGTGACGTTTGTCGGGCTTGGGGACAAGTTTCAGATGTGGGAGCCTGCTAAATTTGAGGCAGCGCGGAACGCAGCACGCGGCAAGGTCAGAGATTTGAGAAAGCTGCTAGGGCAGGCAAGAACAGGGGAAAAATAAAAGGGTTTTTGTCAAGTGCTTTAATTTTCAGTGAGATGAAATTGAGCTATCTCAGCCGAGGTATGGTAAATTAAGTAGAACAGCTTGGTAATGAACAGGGTCAATTGGCCATAATTTGTTAAGGGTAGGAGTGATGATGGTGAGCGAGGCGAAAATAGAAGGCTTTGCAGGCGGTACCGACCGTCACATTCCTGTCCTTTTAAATGAAGTGATGACGGCTCTGCTTGAAACGCCGGAACGTGATCACAAAAAGCAGCGTCGGCAAGATAAAGATACGCTCAGCACTGTCATTAAAACGGTTGCCGATGGCATTTCCTCTGACAATGAAGAAATTTACATTGACGGTACGTTTGGGGCCGGCGGTTATTCGCGGGCGATTTTATCAGGCACGAATGCGCGGGTCATTGGCATTGATCAGGACCCGGATGCAATCAGGGACGGGCGCTCTATGCTGAGAGAATTCGGGCCGAGGCTAGAGCTTTGTGAAGGGCGCTTTTCTGATATGGTCTCTCATGCGCTGAAACTCGGGATTACCCAGGTTGACGGCGTTGTACTTGATATTGGCGTTTCTTCCATGCAACTGGACCAGGAGGGGCGTGGTTTTTCATTCAGGAACAGTGGGCCGCTTGATATGCGGATGTCTCAATCAGGGCCGACTGCGGCGGATCTTGTTAATGGCCTTGCTGAAGAAGAGATAGCCAATGTGCTTTATCGTTTCGGCGAAGAGCGTAAATCCCGCTATATTGCAAAAGCGATTGTTGAGCGCAGGGTGGATGAACCATTCAGGACCACAACAGAGCTTGCTGAGCTGATTGAAAAGGTGGTCTTTAAAAAGGCGAGTGACAAGATACACCCGGCGACACGCTCTTTTCAGGCGCTCAGAATTTATCTCAATGATGAGCTTGGGGAATTGCTGAGAGGGTTGAATGCTGCCAGCCAGATTTTAAAGCCCGGTGGGCGGCTGGTTGTGGTTTCGTTTCACTCTCTTGAAGACAGAATCGTGAAAAATTACCTGCGCACAGCGGCGGGGCGTGTGCCAAATCAATCCAGACATTTACCGGATCTTAACAAAGAAAGTTGCCCAAGTTTTCAAATCATTAACCCTAAGGCTGTTAAAGCTAGTGAAGAAGAGATGTCATTCAATAAAAGAGCGCGTTCAGCTGTTTTACGGTCTGCCATTCGGACAGTGCATCCGCCTTTAGAGTTTGATGAAACTGACCTTGGGATTAAGTCTCTTCAATTGTAACCTTTTGAGTACATTGCCTTTGTATTGGGCAGTGAATGAGTATTTGAGTAATGTTGCGTTTTCTTACGATTGCTATTTTCATAGCCACGCTTGGTATGGCCGGCGTTCTTTATAAAATCAAATATGACACGAGAAGCCTTCAGCTTGATTCTGTGCGCTTGCGCCAGGATATTGCCGTTGAGAAGCAGCAACTTGCTGTTTTGAAGGCTGAGTGGAGCATTCTTACTCAGCCGGCTCGGATTGAGAAACTGGCTCAGTCCTTAAAGTTAAAACAACTGACCCCCAAACAGATTATATCATCAAGAGATGTAGATGGTTTGCCCTATCAGAAAGACGGGCAACAATTTGCTGATGCTTTTGACGATGATGATGCACTTGAGACCTTTTCGACAAATGATCTGTTAACGCGCGAAAACATACGCGAGACTTCAGGTGGAAAAAAAGGGGCTAGTCGTACTGATCTGATTGGTGAATTTGTTTCAAAAGTGAGTAGGGGTGGTTCGAATGGTCAATAATATCAGACGCAGTAATCAAGGATACGAACCTATTGAAACGACGCCGCGCGAGGGGAGACAATTTACTCTGCGTCACTCACTGATGCTGGTTGTTATGTTTGGCATGTTCTCGCTGATTGGGGGGAATTTGATTTCGCTTGGATTTTTGCGCCCGGCTGATCAGCAGTTAAACCGGATTTCACCGATTGGCGTGCAAAAGGCGCGGCCAGATATTATTGATGCTCAGGGTCAGTTGTTGGCAACCGATATTGAAGCGCCTTCTCTTTATGCCAATCCATCAGGTCTTATGGACCCGGCAATGGTGGTTAAAAAGCTAAAAACGGCGTTGCCGGAAATTGATGAAATGGATCTGCTGCGTCAGATGACCCATAGCGACCGGCAGTTTGTATTTATTAAACGTGGCCTGCACCCCAAACACGCACAGCAGATTTTTGACCTTGGGTTACCGGGGGTTGATGTGACGCCTGAAATTCGCCGGGTTTATCCGAAGGGTTCGCTTGGTGGTTATGTGATTGGCCATGTGGATATTGACAATATTGGTCATGCTGGCATTGAAAAATTTATTGACCGGACCCGGCTTGATAACCCGCTTAAGTTTGGGGCTGATGAAAATGAGCCGGTGCAGCTTTCGCTTGATATTGGTGCGAATTACATTCTGAACCAGGAACTTAAGCAGGCAATGCTTCGCTATAAGGCCAAGAATGCGGCCGGGATTGTTATGAATGTGCATAGCGGGGAAGTGGTTGCACTTTCTTCTTTGCCGGTGACTGACCCGCAAAAACCTTCATTGCTCTTAGATAAGGAACGGTTTGACCGGATATCGGGCGGGCTGTTTGAGCTTGGGTCTGTTTTTAAAACTGTGACAATGGCGATGGTTCTTGAGAAAAATACCGCGACACTTGATAGCCGGGTTGATGTTTCTGAGCCGCTTCAACTGGGTGGCTTTAAAATCAGGGACTATCACGGTGTGAAAGGTGATCTGAGCCTCAAAGATGTTTTTGTGCGCTCGTCTAACATTGGGACTGCAAAATTCGCGCTGCAGGTTGGCCCCAAAAATCATAAGAACTTTCTTTCTAAGCTACATCTGCTTGATGCGGTTGAAACTGAGCTTGGGACTTTTAGAAAACCGGATACGGCAAAACGGTGGGGTGAAGTTCACTCTGCGACAGCATCATACGGGCATGGCATTGCGGTGACTCCTTTGCAATTTGCCAGTGCGGTTGGCGCACTTGTGAATGGCGGAATTTATGTGCCACCGACATTTCTGAAACGTTCTGAACGGGAAGCAAAAGAAGGCGCAAAACGGGTTGTTTCCGTAGCGACCAGCGACAAAATCCGCAAATTGATGCGGGCCAATGTAACAGAACAACACGGCACGGCCAAAAGGGCTGAAGTGACGCCATACAGAGTTGGTGGTAAAACCGGCACGGCGAACAAGGTGATTAAAGGGAAATATTCAAAAGAAAAAGTACGGACGAGTTTTGTTGGTATTTTTCCTTATGATAAGCCCGAATATCTGGTGTTTGTCATGCTGGATGAACCGCAGGCTGAGCCGAAAGCGCACGGCGTGAATGTGGCGGGTGTGAATGCGGCCCCTACGACGGCAAAAATTATTTCACGGCTTGCACCTTTGTTTAAGGTGAAGCCTTTTTATCCTGTGCTGGATAGAGTTTCAGTAAAAACAACCAAATAGCATTTTAAATCTCCCCTGATGATCCCCCGATCATTAGAAACAAAGGTCATTTCATTGGTAACGCTTTGAAATGACCTTTTTTGTTGTGAAACTTTTGCCATCGGGCACCAGTGAGAACTGGTGGCATTGTGGATTTTGGCGGCTTTGCCGTAAATCTGTTGTGCTTTTGAATGCGGCGCAGTAATTTTGCCTCTATATTGCCCTCCCTTTCATGTTAAACAGGGGCTTTCATGCTAAGCAGGGGCGTTTCTTAATATCAGGCAAGTGGCGGGTGAGCGGAATTTTATGAAATTATCTCAACTGGTTGAGGGGTATAGTGGCCCTGATGTGGATGTTACCGGGCTAACGGCTGACAGCCGTGCTGTTGAAGCGGGTTTTCTTTTTGCCGGGCTGCCGGGGGTTGCTGTTGATGGGGCGTTATTTATCGAGCAGGCTCTCTCAAATGGGGCTAGTGCTGTTCTCACACATGAAAAATTTGATGGCTCTGTTCCTGAAACAGTTCCCCTTTTGAAACGACAGGACCCGAGATTATTGCTGGCGCAAATGGCGTCGCGGTTTTATGCGCCCCAGCCAGAGACGGTGATCGGTGTGACGGGGACAAACGGCAAAACCTCTGTTGCGAGTTTTGTGCGCCAGATCTGGGAACAGCTTGGCATTGCGGGTGCCAGTCTTGGTACGATCGGTGTTGTTTCAAAAGGCAAGGAAATTAAGCTCAATCATACAACGCCTGACCCGGTGACTTTGCATCATTTGATGCAGGAACTGGCGCTTGAAGGTGTTGACCATCTGGCGCTTGAGGCGTCCTCACATGGGCTGGCGCAGCGACGGCTTGACGGGATTAGCTTTAAAGCTGCCGCCTTTACTAATATCACCCGCGATCATCTTGATTATCATGAGACATTTGAAGCTTATTTCAATGAGAAAAAGCGATTGTTCAGTGAGTTGCTTCATGAAGACGGTGTGGCTGTCATTGATGCGGATGCTGCCGGGGCGGAAGATATCATTCAGATTTGCAAGAACCGGTCTATCAGGGTTTCGACCATTGGCCATAAGGGTGAATTTATCAGGGTGGATCAAGTCAGCCGGCATGAATTTTCGCAGCGGCTCAACCTTTCTTACCTGGATGAAGCCGGCAATATGCAGCAGGCAGAAATTCTGTTGCCTCTGGTTGGTGAGTTTCAAACCAGCAATGTGCTGGTGGCGGCGGCTCTGGTCGCTGCGGGCGGGGTTCGGATGGCTGAAATTCTGCCAATACTCGCAGATATAAAAGGCGCGAAGGGGCGGCTTGAACTGGCTGGCAGCAAAAAGCTAACCGGCACAGAAGTTGGTGCGCCCGTGTTTATTGATTATGCGCACACACCAGATGCGCTTGAAAATGCGATTAAAGCGCTCCTGCCTTATAAGCAGGGGAAACTGGTTGTGGTGTTTGGATGTGGTGGGGACAGAGACCGCGGCAAACGGGCTATAATGGGCGAGATTGCGGCTAGGCTGGCAGACCGCGTGATTGTAACCGATGATAATCCACGCAATGAAGATGCGGCCTCAATCAGGGCGGAAATCATGGCGGCGGCTGTTGCTGCCTCTGAAACAGAGGTGAATGCTGGCTCTAAGGTGGAAGTGATTGAAATTGGGGAGCGATCAGAGGCTGTGCGATATGCCATCGCCGGGTTAGGTGTGGGGGATGTGTTGCTTCTGGCTGGCAAGGGGCATGAAACCGGGCAGATTGTTAAAGGTGAAACATTACCATTTTCAGATCATGAAGCGGTTGCGGCGGGGCTCTTTTTTGATGGCCCTTCAGTTGCCCACTAGGCAACCGGGCCTGGTCCTACGGAGGGTAATGAGCATTAACTCAATGTGACATCAGATGCCTTTTTTTGACGGGGCTTCAGATGCCCACATTCTTAGTGGCCCTTGGGTTGCCCACCAGGCAACCGGGCCTAGTAAGCCGGGAGTGTGTTGCATTTGTTTGGTTTGTGGGTTGTTTGGGGGTGAATTGATGTTTTGGACGCGTTTGATGGTTTCAGCTGTGTGATCTATCCACTGCTATGTGTCAAAAATGCTATTTTATTGACTTGATTGTTTCCCTCTTTGAAAAAAGCTTTGTTTTCAACTTGATTTGGTATTTTGGGTTGGTTAGACCTTTTGCATTGATGTGACAGGTTCATTTACCAAAATACGATGCCCGCCCTCTATTGATGGCAGCGGTTTTTTTTAGCGTTCAGGAAAATGGTTAAGTTTATGGATGAATTATGGACGCTTGAAGAACTGGTGAAGGCTGTTGATGGCACTTTAGCGCCGCTTGCTGAACAGAATGATTTGTCCGGTGAACAAAATTCTCATTCTCTTACATCTGTCTCTATAGACAGCCGGACGCTTGAGCCGGGTGCGCTTTATGTGGCGATACAAGGTGTTTCGCAGGATGGGCATTTATATGTTTCAGCCGCGTTTGCTGCCGGGGCTCATGCGGCACTTGTTTCGCATGGCTATGAGGCTCAGCCGGGGGACGGGGTGCTGGTGCGGGTTGATGACACGCTCGCCGCGCTTGAAAAAATGGCGCTCTGGGCGCGCAAACGCAGCAGTGCGAAAATTGTGGCGGTGACCGGCAGCGCAGGAAAGACCGGCACGAAAGAAGCGCTTAAGCAGATGTTCTGTCAGTTCGGCAAAACGCATGCTTCTGTTAAATCATTTAACAACCATTGGGGGGTGCCGCTTTCGCTGGCGCGGATGCCACGGGATTGTGAATTTGCTGTTTTTGAAGTGGGCATGAACCATGCCGGGGAAATTCGCCCGCTCTCTAAACTTATTCAACCGCACATAGCTTTGATCACGACGATTGCGCCAGCGCATATTGGCCATTTTAATAATGAAGAAGAAATTGCGGATGCGAAAGCAGAAGTGTTTGAGGGCCTTGTGGCAGATGGGGTGGCTTTACTTCCAGTGGATAACCAACACTATGAGCGGTTATGTGATGCGGCGCGGCGCCTCAAAGTGAGTGCTGTTTATGGTTTTGGCGCCAGTGCTGATGGGGAGCGCGGGTTTTGCCTCAGCTCAGCTCATTATGGCACGCTTGATAGTCAGGTGCAGGCCAGTTTATTGGGGCAAAGGTTTGAGTTCACGATTTCTCAGCCCGGGGCGCATATTGCTTCAAATATGATTGGGGCGCTTGGGGTTCTGATGCTGGCGGGTTGTGATGTCAGACATGCGTTGCCGTTGCTTTCTTCTTTGACTGCGCCAGACGGGCGGGGTGTACTGCATGAGCTGAAACTGAAGAAAAATGAAGAATTTAACGGGTTCACGTTGATTGATGAAAGTTATAATGCGAACCCGCCTTCTATGGAAATTGCACTTAAAAATCTGAGCGCTATGCAGGGGGATACATATTGCCGCCGTATTGCGGTTTTAGGGGATATGCTGGAACTTGGGGCGCATGCTGTTGAATATCACAAAAACCTTGCCCCTTTGATTGCTGAGCTTGATATAGATTTGGTGTTTGCATCAGGTGAGATGATGGCGCATATGTTTGAAGGGTTGCCTGAGATAAAGCAAACTTGCTATGGGAAAAAATCTGCTGAATTGCTTGAGCCGCTTGGTGAAAGCTTGCTTCCCGGTGATGTGATTATGGTCAAAGGGTCGCTTGGCAGTGAAATGGGTTTGATTGTTCGTGAGCTGATTGAAAATTATAAGCACTAAAACGCTGGTTTTGGTCACAGGGAATGAGGGAATGTTCTGATGTTTTATGAGTTGGTGGGATTTGCTGACCAGTTTGGTGCCTTGAACGTGTTTCGTTATATTACTTTTCGCACTGGCGGCGCGATCATGACGTCTTTGCTGTTTGTGTTTTTGTTCGGGCCGGCGCTTATTAAAAATCTGCGTGTCAGGCAGGGCAAAGGCCAGCCCATTCGTGAAGATGGGCCGCAGCGGCATATTATTGAAAAACAGGGAACACCGACCATGGGCGGGCTGATGATTTTGTCAGCCGTTTTTGTTTCGACAATCCTTTGGGGAAATTTGCGGGATATTTATGTCTGGGTGGTTTTGTTTGTTACGCTCAGCTATGGGATCATCGGTGGTTATGATGATTATCTGAAAGTTTCTAAGCGGACGACGGCCGGTTTTTCCGGGCGGGTGCGGCTTGGGCTTGAGCTTATTATCGCCGCGATTGCCTGCGCGATTTTTATGTCGCTTGGTAAAGAGCCGTTTTCAACCTCACTGACCATTCCGTTTTTTAAAGATGTGCTGATTGATCTTGGCCCTGTGTTGTTTATCTGTTTTGGCGCGCTGGTGATTGCGGGCGCTGGCAATGCTGTGAACCTGACTGACGGGCTGGATGGACTGGCGATTGTGCCAGTGATGATTGCCTGCTCTACCTTTGGGGTGATTTCTTATCTTGTCGGGCATGCGACATTTGCTGATTATCTGCAAATCCATTTTGTGCCCGGGACGAGTGAATTGCTGGTTGTTTGTGGCGGGTTTATTGGCGCAGGCTTAGGCTTTTTGTGGTTTAACGCACCGCCGGCGATGATCTTCATGGGTGATACGGGCTCGCTTGCGCTGGGCGGGGCACTTGGGGCGATTGCGGTGGCTGTTAAACACGAACTGGTGCTTGGTATTGTGGGCGGTTTGTTTGTGCTTGAAGCTGTATCTGTGATCGTGCAGGTGGCTTCTTTTAAAATGACCGGCAAGCGGGTGTTTCGTATGGCGCCCTTGCATCACCATTATGAGCAGAAGGGCTGGGCCGAATCGACCATTGTGGTACGCTTCTGGATTATTGCTGTGGTGCTGGCTCTGATCGGACTAAGTACCTTGAAGCTTCGCTAAATTCAGCTCTGTCGCTCATTTTCTGAGCTGGATCATATCGTGATTTTTGCGTCAATTTTCATATCTTGAACTTGTCTAGCTGGTGGGGGAATTGGGCTATCATACCTATCTCTGTATATAAGAATAAAAATATTGCGTTGTTTGGTCTTGGCATCAGCGGGATGAGTGCGGCTTCGGCGCTTCAGGCGGGCGGCGCTGATCTGGTTGTGTTTGATGATAATGAAGCACGATGCGTAGCGGCGCGAGATAAAGGATTTACTGTCAGTGACCTCAAAGACCTTGACTGGGGCAATATTGATGCGCTGCTGCTTTCGCCGGGCGTGCCATTGACCCATCCTGAACCGCACTGGTCGGTAAAGTTGGCGAATGCGGCCAATGTGCCTGTTATTGGTGATACGGAGCTGTTTTTTCAGGAGTTTCTGGCTCTTAATCGCCGCTCAGAACTTGCTGACAAAATCATTGTGCTGACCGGCACGAACGGAAAATCCACCACGACAGCCCTGACGACGCATATTTTGAATGCGGCAGGTGAAACTGCGGTGATGGGCGGCAATATCGGTTTTGGCGTGCTGGATATGCCTGAATTTGGATCACGTGATGAGGAAGGGGGCACGATTTATGTGCTGGAGCTTTCTTCTTATCAGATTGACCTCACGCCTTCTTTGCAGCCAACAGCAGCCGGATTGTTGAATATTACACCTGACCATATCGACAGGCATGGGACGGTTGAAAATTATGCGGCGGTTAAGGGGAAGATATTTGATAATCTTATACTTGATCGGCTTGGCTTTCATGAGCACGGGCAGGTTGGTACTGGAATTGGAAGTGGGGCTGATGGGCTGGGCCTTTCGGGCACAGGTGTGATTTCGGTTGATGATCAGTATTGCCGTTCTATTGCTGAGCGACTTTCTTCACTTGATAATATGATGTTTGTTGGACGGGCTGACAGCCCCATGATTTTGCAGGTAAAGTCAAACGGGATAGAGCTGCGTGATGACGGCTTCAGTTTATATCAGGATGGTGGGCAGGTGCTTGATGTTAATCTGAATGGGATCACTCATTTGCGGGGGGCGCATAATGCGCAAAATGCGGCGTTTGCCTTTGCGCTTGCAAAGCAAGTAACAGTGAATGTGGCTGGTCTGGTGAGAGGGTTGCGGACATTTCCCGGCCTGAGCCACAGGATGCGACAGGTTGGTGTGCTGTCTCGTTTGGGGCGGCGGTTGTTATTTGTAAATGATAGCAAGGCAACCAATGCGGACGCTTCCATGCAGGCTTTAAGGAGTTACCCTGAGATATACTGGATTGCCGGAGGACGGGCGAAAGAGGGCGGCATAGAAGGGCTTAAGTCGCACTTTTCAAGTATCAGGAAGGCGTTTTTAATTGGTGAAGCGGCAGAGGATTTTGGCAATACTCTTAGAGCAGCGAATATAGCTTATGAGATTTGCGGTGATATTGAAACGGCTGTGAGCCGGGCCGTTGCAACCGGGCTTGAAGCGGGTTCAGGTGAGGCGGCTGTGCTACTTTCACCGGCAGCTGCCAGTTTTGATCAGTTTCCGAATTTTGAAGTGCGCGGTGAGGCCTTTTGTGATGTTGTCAGGGCGGTCGCAAATGTGGAAATGGCAGCGGAGGGGTGATTAATTCATGGTAATTTCCCGCTCTGAAAGGAGCCATCTAACCGAATGGTGGTTCACTGTTGACCGTACAGTTCTTGGCCTTTCCCTGCTGCTTTTGGTGATTGGCATTGTCATGTTGCTTTCTGCCAGCCCGCCGGTGGCTATCAGGCGGGATCTGCCGCATTTTTATTTTGTGCAACGGCAACTGATTTTTGCGGTCTTTGGTGCTGTGATTATGATAGCTGTGTCCTTACTCAGCCCTTCAAATATCAGGCGGTTATCGCTGGCGGTATTTGTGATTTCGATTTTTTCAATGATTGCCGTATTGCTGATTGGGCCGGAGATCAACGGCGCGCAACGCTGGCTTCGGATTGCGGATGTTTCGGTGCAACCTTCTGAAGTTATGAAACCTGCTTTTATAATTATGACCGCCTGGGCATTTGCAGAAGGCATCAAACGCAAGGACATGCCTGCGCATAGTTTTGCTTTCGGCTTTTTTGTAATCGCGGCCCTGTTGTTAATTCTGCAACCGGATTTTGGCCAGACATTGCTGATCACGGCAACATGGGTGGGGATGTTTTTTCTTGCTGGTCTGGCGTGGAGCTGGGTGATGCTGTTTCTGGTGGCTGGTGTGATCGGCCTCTATCTTGCTTATCAGTTCTTGCCGCATGTGACAGCGCGGATTGACCACTTTCTAGATCCTTCAGGTGAAAATTATCAGATCGCGCGAGCGCTTGAGGCGTTTCGTCAGGCGGGGTGGTTTGGGCGCGGGCCAGGTGAAGGATCTTTGGCAGAGCAATATCTGCCGGATGCGCATAATGATTTTATCTTTGCTGCGATCGCTGATGAATTTGGCGTTCTGGCCTGTCTGCTGCTATTGCTGATTTATGGGGGCATTGTGTTTCTCTCACTGATGCGGGTGCGGAATATGCAGGATCCGTTTGTGCGGTTTGCGGTTTCGGGCCTGATGATGTTGTTTGCCTTACAGGCGGGGATCAATATGAGTGTTAACCTCGGGTTGATACCGGCGAAAGGCATGACATTGCCGTTGATTTCTTATGGTGGGACATCGTTGATTGGTATTTCTTTATTGCTGGGGATGACGACGGCGTTGACGCGGCGATAGTTGGTTGGTTTGTCTTTTTAACGGCTCAATATATGAGTATATGAGGGACTATGGCGATGAAACGGATTTTACTGGCTGCTGGTGGCACGGGGGGGCATTTGTTCCCCGCATTTGCGCTTGCTGAAGAGCTGAAACGGCGCGGTCATGAAGTACATATTGTGACCGATGAACGGGTTGACCAGTTTTCTGGTGAAGCACCAGTTGATGCGATGCATGTTGTGCGCTCTGCGACACTCAAGGGTAAAAACCCGCTGGCGTTATTCAAGACAGCTTATGCGTTATGGAGCGGTATTCTTCAGGCGCGGAAATTATTGCGCAAGATCAATCCGGATTTTGTGCTTGGATTTGGGGGCTACCCGACATTCCCGCCGCTGATGGCTGCGGGCCAGCTTAAAATTAAAACCGGATTGCATGACCAGAATGCGGTGATGGGGCGGGCGAACCGGTTGCTTGCCAAACGAGTGGATGTGATTGCGACCTCGTTTGAAGAGGTGAAGTTTCTGCCTGAGACCTGTCTATCTAAAGTGAGACTGACGGGTAATCCTGTGCGTCAGAAGGTGCTTGATGTGAAGGATGCGGCGTATCCGCTGGATGCAGATGGCCAGTTTGCGGGCCCGTTTCAGATTTTGATCTTTGGTGGCAGCCAGGGGGCACGTTTTTTTTCTGACTTCTTTCCGGCAGCTCTAGCGGAATTGGAAGAAGAGGTTCGCTCGAAAATCTCTATTGTGCAGCAATGCCGGAAGGAGGACCTCGACCGGGTTCAGACTCTGTATGAATATTCAGGGATTAAAGCGCGATGTGAGTCGTTTTTCAGCGATTTGCCGCAAATCATGAGCCAATCTCACCTGGTGATTGGCCGCTCTGGCGCTTCAACGGTTGCAGAGCTGGCGGTTTGTGGCAGGCCTGCTATAATGGTGCCGTTGCCGCATGCTTTGGATAATGACCAGCTTTTAAACGCAAAAAACCTTGAAAAAGCAGGCGGTGGATGGATTTTGGAACAAAAGAATATCACAATGACGGGGTTTCATAAGCTAATTCATCAGTTTATAGCTGAGCCAACGGGGTTGCAAAAAGCCGCGAATGCTGCCAAATCCATAGGGCAGCCTGATGCCGTTGTGAAACTGGCTGATGTTGTTATTGATGGCTGTGATTAAGTCAGGTTGCCTGATTTTTGCTGTGTCAGGGGTGTCTAATTGTTCGTTATCTGACATCTGGATGGTAGATTTATTGAATTCTGCCCGAATTTCGTAGCTAAGCTGTGTATTGATCGGATTTGGGAAAAGACTTTTAGGGATTTTGATTATGCGACTGCCTTTAAATATCGGGTCTTTGCATTTTGTGGGGATGGGTGGCATTGGTATGAGTGCCATTGCAGAAGTTTTGCTTGATCTTGGCTATCAGGTTCAGGGCAGTGACATGAGTGCGAACGCGAATGTTAAACGGTTGATATCTAAGGGTGCCAAAGCGTTTACCGGCCATGCGGCAGCGAATGTCGAGGGGGCATCCGTTGTGGTTGTTTCTTCAGCGATTAAACAAAATAACCCAGAAGTTGTGGCCGCACGGGCGGCGGGCATTCCGATCATTCTTCGGGCTGAAATGCTGGCTGAGCTGATGCGTCTTAAAGCTTCGATTGCGGTGGCGGGCACGCACGGGAAAACTACAACAACTTCTCTGATTTCTTCTGTGCTTTGTGCCAGTGATATTGACCCAACTGTGATTAATGGCGGGATTATTGAAGCGTTTGGCTCGAACGCACGTGTCGGGCAGGGCGACTGGCTGGTGGCGGAAGCTGACGAATCTGACGGAAGTTTTATTAAGCTGCCTTGTCAGATTGGGGTGATTACCAATATCGATCCTGAGCATATGGAGCATTATGGTGATTTTGCCGGCGTGAAGGCGGCGTTCAGGCAATTTGCAACACAAATTCCTTTTTATGGATTTACACTGGCTGGCATTGACCATCCGGTCGTGCGGGAATTGGTTGAAGATTTGCGGTCTGATGCGGGGTTGACTTCAAAACGGGTGCTGACATATGGCACGGCGATGGATGCTGATATCAGATTGTTAAACGAAGTGCCGGGCTCTGGTGAGCAGCGGTTTGATCTCTTGTTATCAGACGCGATGAGCGGCGGTGCGCAGATGCTTGAAGGTTTTCATCTGCCGATGCCGGGGCATTATAACGCGTTAAATGCGGCTGTTGCTGTTGCGATCGGGCATGAACTTGGTGTTGGGCTTGAGACAATCAAGCAAGGGCTTTCCGGATTTAAAGGAGTGAAGCGCCGCTTTACGCATGTTGGCTCTGTCAACAGTTTTGAAATTTATGATGATTATGCACATCATCCGGTTGAGATCAGTTCTGTACTTGGGGCATCCCGGGCGACTACAAAAGGCAAAGTGATCGCGATTATGCAGCCGCACAGATTTTCCCGTTTGCAGTGTCATTTTGAAGATTTTCAGGCCTGTTTTGATGAGGCGGATGTGGTGGTTCTTGCGCCTGTATATGCCGCCGGGGAAGACCCGCTGCCGGGGATAAACCATGAATCGCTTGGGGCGGGGATTTCTTCAAGGGGTAAGGCCGTTCATTATATTGGTAATGAGGTGGATCTTGTGCCGCTGCTTTCTAAAATTGCTGAACCGGGAGACCTGATCATAGGTCTTGGGGCGGGCACGATTTCCGCATGGATGAATGATCTGCCACGGGCTTTAACCGGTGTTGCGGCGTAAGTAAAAATTTCTAGTCATTTGGTAAAGCGTCCGTTTTTTAGACCGTTGTTTGTTATGGCGTGCTGAAGGATGTTGCTTTTTGGGCTGAGTCATTCAGCTTTCTATAATTGATTTGGTTGTTGGAGAACTTTATGGAGTTTGAAGATCATTTAGAGGCATTTAAAGCGGCGCTGCCTGAGCTTAAGGGGCGATTAAAAGCGAATGCGCTGATGTCTGAGATCACCTGGTTTCGAGTTGGCGGGCCGGCTCAGCTGTTATATATGCCGGCTGATGAGGCTGACCTTGCTTATTTCATGAAACATAAGCCACTTGATTTGCCGATTACTGTCATTGGACTTGGGTCTAATCTGCTGGTGCGGGATGGCGGGATTCCGGGGATTGTTATACGGCTTGGGCGCGGGTTTAATCAGATTGAAGCTCTTGATAACCACCGTATCAGGGTCGGGGCGGGTGTGCCTGATATGAAACTGGCGCGGGCAGCGGCTGAACACGGTGTGGCTGGCTTAAGTTTTTATCGGGGCATTCCAGGCTCGATTGGCGGGGCTCTGCGGATGAATGCGGGCGCGCATGGCGGAGAAACCCGGGATTTTCTGGTTGAGGCGCGGGCGGTTGATTTTGAAGGCAATGTTCATGTATTCAGCGCAGATGAAATGGGGCACACATACCGCAATTGTGCATTGCCAAAGCATTATATTTTTACCGAGGCGACATTTGCCGGGCGGGCGGGTGACCCGGAAGAGATACAGGCTGAAAATGCCGAAGTTGTTGCTTACAGGGAAGAAAAGCAGCCCGTTAAAGACAGGACCGGTGGCAGTACTTTCAAAAACCCGCCGGGGCACAGTTCATGGAAGCTGATTGATGAGGCGGGCCTGCGTGGATTTAAGGTTGGCGGGGCGCGAGTTTCGCAAAAGCACTGCAATTTTCTGATTAATGAAGGAGATGCCACCGGGTCTGACCTTGAAACGCTTGGTGAGACGATCCGCAAACGTGTATTGGAAAACAGTGGCATTCAGCTTGAGTGGGAAATCAAAAGACTAGGCATCGCGGATGTGATGGGAGAGGATTTGGCGCAATGATTGATGCAGACAGCCATGTAGCGGTGCTGATGGGGGGGTGGTCTTTAGAACGTGAGATCAGTCTTAGTTCGGGAAAGGCTTGTGCTGAGGCGCTGCGGGCTGAGGGCTTTAAGGTCACTGAAATTGATGTTGAGCGTAATATTGCGACTGTGCTTGAGGAGCTGAAGCCGGATGTCTGTTTTAATGCGCTGCATGGACCATTTGGAGAAGATGGCTGTATGCAGGGAATATTGGAAGTTTTGAACATTCCTTATACGCATTCGGGTGTGCTGTCTTCTTCCATGGCGATGGATAAAAAAATCGCTAAAAAAATCATTGCTTCTGAAGGTGTGCCGATTGCGGCGGATAAGATTGTAAAACGTAGTGAGGCGGCACTGGGGCATTTGATGGTGCCTCCATATGTTTTGAAACCGGTGGCTGATGGCTCCAGTTTTGGTATTTTCATCATCAAAGATATGCAGCAGCCCCCCCCCGGGCAGGAAATCCTTGCAGCGGGTGCCGAAGATGACCTGATGATGCTTGAAGAGTTTGTGTCAGGAAAAGAACTGACCTGTGCGGTGCTTGGAAACCGGGCACTTGATGTGCTGGAGATAAAACCTCAAAAAGGGCACGAATTTTATGATTTTGATGCTAAATATGCACCAGGCGGTTCACAACATATAATACCGGCAGAAATTTCATCAAATATTTACCAATTCATACAGAAATGGACATTAACGGCGCATAAAGCTCTTGGTTGCCGCGGCGTGAGCCGGGCAGATTTCCGATATGATGAGCATAGGGATACTCTGGTGTGCCTTGAAGTGAACACGCAGCCCGGTATGACAGCGACTTCGCTGGTGCCGGAGATGGCTGAGCGTGCCGGCTGGAGTTTTAATGAGCTGGTACGGTGGATGGTGGAGGATGCATCTTGCAATCGATGAGCAAAGGCAAAGGTCAGAATTCTGATAAAAACAGGGTTTCAGACGATCTTCCCTTTATTGGTTGTTATGTCAAAGATGAATATGCCGAAGAATTTCAGGTTGCGCCGAGTTCTGCCGGTTTTAAACCACTAAAATCCCGTCGGCGGCGCAAATGGCCGCTTTGGCTTGGCGGGCTGATCATTGTTACAGTTGGTGTGGCTGTGGGGTTTCAGCGCCACATGACTGACGAGTTCAAGTTTCTATCTGAATTAAAATCATTTGGTAACAGAGCAATTGCTCTGACTAGCTTTCCGATAGAGCAAGTGCATATTGTCGGGCATGAGCGGACCAAAGAGAAAGAGATTGTCGCCAGGCTGGGTAATATCTGGGATAGTTCGCTGATTTCTATTAATACGTCTGATGCGAAAAAAAAGATTGAGAAATTACCCTGGATCAAGCGGGCGGAAGTTGAGCGGGTGTTTCCGCATGGTATCAATATTTATGTTGAAGAGGTTGAGCCGGTTGGCCGGTTTGTGACTGTTAAGGGGACATATGTATTTGATGCTGTCGGCAAGCTGATTGAAAAGACGAAAGTTGGCAGTTTTCTTGATCTGCCAATTTTTGATGGTGAGGGCGCGCCTAATGCGGCGAGTGAACTGCGTCAGATATTAAACAGCTTTGATGATATTGAGCCGCTTGTTGTCAGGTTTAGCCGGGTTGATCAGCGGCGCTGGACTTTGGTGATGCATAACGGCTTGCAGGTATTTTTGCCGGAGTTGCCCGTTAGAGTGGCGCTTAACCGGTTAAGATCACTGCAGGCGCAGCATAATATTTTAAACCGGGAGTTAGCGGTGATTGACCTCCGGCTTGATGACAGGGTCACATTGCGGCCTAAAAATAGTAAAAATATAAAAGTTCTTACTTCTGAAAAAGATTTTGATTCGCGGGAGCTTAGTAAAATTATACCGCAATTGAAACCTTCCAGCGGCACTTAACAGAGCGGGATAAAATTTTGTTTGGTCGTGAAAAACAAACAGCGAAATATGGTTCGCGGGTCACGGTAATTGATCTTGGCACATCTAAATTCACCTGTCTGATTGGTGAGTGGGTGGATGGGGCTATGCCTTTGCCGGCTGAAAGTTCGGGTGTTTATAAAGGCCAGGGGATCAGAGATTTTCATGGTAAACCGCTTGGTGCTTCGCTCAGGATTGTCGGTTTTGGACACCAGCGGGCACGCGGCATGAAAGCGGGTGTGCTGGTTGATCTTGATGCGGCTGAAGAGGCAGTTCGTGATGTTGTCAGCCAGGCTGAAAAAATGGCTGGCATGAGGGTTGAGAATGTTGTCGTTGCCGTTTCCTGTGGGCGGCTGCAATCCATGAACTTTACAACAAGTGTCCAGCTTGACGGGAATTCTGTTAAGCAGGGCCATATTGACGAAGTGATGGTGGCCGGGCGGGATTATGCGGCTGAAAATGGCCGGGCTGTGCTGCATCTTATGCCGCTTGGCTATACGCTTGACGAAGCTTCAGGGGTTGCGGACCCAACCAATATGATTGGTGATCTTTTAGAGCTGGACCTGCATGCGGTTACGGCGGATGTTTCGCCCTTAAAGAATATTGCTTTGCTGTTAGAGCGGTGTCATTTGCGGGCGGCGAGGGTTATGGCGTCATCTTATGCCAGTGCGCTTGCTGTGGTTGACCAAAGCGAGGTTGAGCTTGGTACCACAGTGATTGATATTGGCGGCGGGACGACAAAGCTGGCTTTGTTTGCCAATGGTTATTTTGTTCATTCTGATGCGATTGCCATTGGTGGTGACCTGGTTTCGTTTGAAATTGCCCAGGCTTTAAATTGCCCTTTGCAGGAAGCGGAGCGGATTAAAGTGCTTTATGGCTCGGCGTTCGGAGCGGGGGCAGAGCGAGAGGGTGAGCGGGACAAACCGATCAGCTATTCGATTGTTGGTGACGGGCATGTGTCTGAAGGGCAAATCAGTTCAGCGCAGCTTTCAGACATCATCAGGCCCCGGGTGCAGCATATACTTTCGCTGGTGATGGAGCGCCTTAATAAGAGCGGATTTGGTGCGCATTCTGGCCAGCGTCTGATCCTCACCGGAGGTGGCAGTCAGCTGAACGGATTAACGGAATTTGCTTCTGAAATTTTTGGCAAACCGGTTCGCATTGGCGCGCCGCCGGCACTTGAAGGATTGCCGACAGAGATGATGGGACCGGCATTTTCAAGCTCCATTGGGCTTTATGAAGCGTTGCAGGTTTATGACCTTGCGGATGATTTTTCTATGAAAGCGCCGCGCGGTGCGCATGGGGGAAGTTACTGGTCTCGCATGGGTTTATGGCTAAAAGAGAGTTTTTAAGCCGCTCAAATCAGTTTGGCTTTTAAGGGTCCGAATCAGTTACAATAAATATGCTTCCTTTTGAAGCGGGGAATTAAATGACATCAAACGTTCATAGTTTTCATGAATTGAAGCCGCGCATTATTGTGATGGGCGTTGGCGGTGCTGGCGGGAATGCAGTCAATAATATGATTGCTTCAGGGCTGCATGGTGTCGAATTTGTTGCGGCAAACACTGATGCGCAGGCGCTTTCGATGTCTGGTGCTGATATTCGTTTGCAGCTCGGTGCGAATCTGACGGAAGGCCTTGGGGCCGGTTCAAACCCTGAAATTGGTGAAGGTGCTGCCGAAGAAGTTCTTGAGGAAGTTAAAGAACTTATGGCTGGTGCGCATATGGTGTTTATCGCCTGCGGTATGGGCGGCGGCACTGGCACCGGAGCGGCCCCCGTTATAGCACGTATTGCGCAGGATCTTGGCGTTTTAACTGTGGCGGTTGTTACGAAGCCTTTTCAGTTTGAAGGTCAGCGGCGCATGCGTATAGCAGAGGCCGGGATTGAGCAACTGCGCAATTATGTTGACACGATGATTGTTATTCCGAACCAGAATTTATTCCGTCTGGCGAATGAACAGACGACGTTTGCTGAAAGTTTCTGTCTGGCTGATTCTGTTTTGAACTCCGGTGTGGCCTGTGTCACTGATCTGATTATGAAAGAAGGGTTGATTAATCTTGATTTCGCAGATGTGAAAACGGTGATTACTGAAATGGGCGCCGCGGTGATGGGAACCGGGGTTGCACATGGTGAAGGGCGGGCTAGAAAAGCTGCTGAAGAAGCTATTTCCAACCCTCTGATTGATGATATTTCGCTTGCCGGAGCTAAGGGGTTGCTGATCTCAATTTCCGGTGGGCATGATATGACTTTATTTGAAGTGGATGAGGTTGCCAGCCGCATTAGACAAGAAGTTGACCCGAATGCGAATATTATCGTTGGCGCTACATTTGATGAGCAGCTAGAGGGATATTTGCGGGTTTCGCTGGTGGCTTCCGGTTTGAACCATGGGCATCCGCAATCCATGCATATTGAGGCCGATCGCCGTCGGATGGAAATTGACAACCGGGAAGAAGAGAATGCTCTTGGTCTGAATGAGCGCATTCAACAACTTGAAGAACCGGTTGGCCGGGCCGCGCGGTTCGGTGGGCCGATGCAGCAGGGTGGACATAATAACCCGAATGGACCTAAGGGGCAGGGAGTTGTTAACCAGGGTGTGAGAGGCATTCCTGCAGCAAAAAATGTGGGGGATGTTTATGCATCACCACAACAAAACAGGCAGCCTGGCGGTGTTGATATGGGCGGGGGAGCTGGAAAAGCGTCAGCTTCGTCAGTACCTCAGGGAGAATTCGGGCGTCGTGGTGTGCCCCAGGGTCAGCCAAAGTCAGACACAACGGTTTCTGAACAAAAAGGCAATGTGCAGATTGTAAAAAAACCGCCGCGTTTTATGAATGACGGTGCTGATGCTGGTTTTGGCAACGCGCCTTTTAATGATGATGGTGGGATGGATGGACGCTCGACTGGGCGTGAATTTGTCCCCGGCGCCCCGCAAAGAGTAAACCAGCCTATGCAACCCACACGGCGTATGCCAAGCATGGAAGACTTGCCAATCACAGGGCAAAAACAGTTAAGAGCCTATGAAGCACCATCAAACAATCACGGGATTGTGGCGCAAAAGAAAAAGGTTGGCTTTTTTGACCGGATTACCGGACGCAACCGATCTCAGGACAATGAGGGTTCTGAAGAAGGCGGGGACTCTGAGCCTGCCTCTGCTACTTCTCTAGCACCCCCTTCTGTTGCTGATCCTCTACCAGATTTCGTTGCTGGGCCACCGCAAAGAGCGGCTGCACATCCAGCGCATCGACCAGCTGATTTTTCTGGTGGAGCTGCTGGCGGCGGGGGTGTTGCTGATCAACGCGGTTCTGATGAAGGGCAACATTTGCGGTCTGAAGAAACCAGCTATTACGGTCAACGGCCGCCACCTGCCGCGCCAGAAGTGCCTGTGCAACGGCCTCCTCGCGTGGAGACAGCAGCAAGGCATAACCCGGTGGTTGAGCATAATCAGGTGGCTGATCAGGAAAGACGTGTTGGAGCCGGGATGACTGGTTCTGTTGAGAAAGCTTCGGCATATGATGAGCTTCTTAAACAAGTTGATCATTCTGAGCAAAGTGAACTAACAGAAGATTATGCTGCCAGTGAGTTTGAACAACACATGCAGGCACATTACAACCAGCATCCTCAGCATCAGCCGCAAGCGCAAAGTGAAGAAGATGCTGCGCCATTAAATACGCGACCAGAAACCGCGCAGGAGCGGTATCCAACTATTGAAATCAAAAAAGGACTGGGGCATCCTCTTTCTATTGATGATGATGAGGAAATTTCTGATATTCCGCCATTTTTGAAGAAAAAAAACTAAACAAATTTCCTTAGTTCGTCTCTTCAATCACCTTGATCAAGGTTGGGGTTTCATTTGATTGTCAAACCATCTATTGGCTGTTCTGATTGCTGTTTAGCGGCGAATCAAGTTGGTTTAATGTGTTATTTTGATGAAAAACGGAGCTTCATGTGAAATGAACGCTCACATTTTTTGTTTAAAAACGTGAAAAATTCCATCATTTTCCATAAAAAACAAAAGGTTAACAGTTGGTAACAGACTGTAAGAAACCGTGATTTGTCGCCGGGCAGATGACTGTTGTATGTTGTCTTCAATGATAAGCCATGGGCTTGTTGGTTTCTGATCTGGTTGAATTTATTCAGATGTTTTTATTTCGGGAAGGTCATTTTCATCTCAGTTATGCTGAAAATGACATTATTAAATAAGAAATTCTGATTTTCCAGAAATGAGACCGTTGCAGATGAAATATATGGGCATTTGTCATTGTTTAGGTTGATTGAGATGTGATCTGCCTTATTAAAAAAGCAATGATGAGAAAGACAAAAGTTTAAGCCTTATTATATTGCATCGGCATTGTGGTTACATGATGTTTGAGAGAGAAAAGCGCATTTAAAGTGCAGGTTCTTAAACTTGAAGGTGACCGGGGTAAGATCTGATCTGGATTTGTATGGGGGTTGTTTTTGAACCTCAGGAAAAATGAAAGACTGTCTGAACCTTAATGTCAGCAACGGACTTTAGGATTGCCAGCTTGTGATGTGGTGGGGGCTTCGGACTGCTAGTTGAGCTTATGAGACGAGTTTTGTTTGTGTCATTTGTTCCCATGCGTTCTGGATGTCTAGAGAAGACAGGGTAATTTAGAGGGTATACTCTCATGGGTAATTCATATGTTGGAGCTAAGCAGACGACGTTGGAACAGTCTGTTGTCATGACCGGGGTTGGCGTTCATTCCGGGGCTCCTGTTTCGATCACACTTCATCCGGCTGACGCGCATAGCGGTATTAATTTTCTCGTCGTTTCTGATGGGCGGGATGTTGAAATTCAGGCGCATTGCGATTTTATTGAAAACCTCACTCTTTGCACAGTTCTTGGTAGTGACTGCGGTGCCGAAGTCGCGACGGTAGAGCATCTGATGTCTGCTCTTCGCGGTTTATCAATTGATAATGTGATGGTTGAAATTGATAATGGCGAAGTGCCGATTATGGATGGTAGTGCGATGCCATTTGTCAGAGCGATCGAAGAAGCTGGTATTGCCGAACTTGATGCGCCAAGACGGTTTATCAAGATTTTGAAACCTATTCGGGTGGAAGAAGATGGCTGTTGGGGTGAATTGCTGCCTTATAATGGTTTTCGGATTGAAGTTGAGATTGATTTTGAAACACCAGCCATTGGCCGTCAGAAATTCAGTTCTGATATGAACCCTGGCATTTTCCGTGAAGAACTTGCACGGGCCAGAACATTTGGCTTTATGGCAGATGTTGAAGGTTTGTGGGCTGCCGGGCGGGCACTTGGAGCTTCGCTTGAAAATACAGTTGCGATTGATAATGACACCGTTATAAACCGCGAAGGTTTGCGCTTTGAAGATGAGTTTGTTCGTCATAAAGCGCTTGATGCGGTGGGTGATCTGGCGCTGGCTGGTTCGCCATTGCTTTGTTCATATAAATCCTATCGTGGTGGTCATGCGCTGAATGCAAAAGCGATAAAAACTCTGTTGGCTGACAGTGATGCCTGGACTTATGTCGATGTGCCTTCGGTTCCTGCTACGGTTACTGAGCATCATAATGAGGGCCGGGGTGCCGCTTTGCTGGCTGCGGCTAATTATGCAGCTGACAGAAACTAGGACTTTAACGTTCCGGTTCTCCTGTTGTTATCGGGATCTAACTTCTTTCAGTTTAAATTTTTAAGTCAGGCGGGAATTAACCCCGCCTTTTCTTATTGTTACGGTATTCTCTCGGTTCTGTTCCCTGATTTACTTTTGCATTGAAATGATGTTATGAGGCCGCTGGGTGAAACTGTAATATGACGCTAAAATATATCGCTGCTATTGTGTGATTTCGGCCAATTGTTAAGTAAATCCTGAACTTTTTAGAATGATCTGTCGCATTTTCTGAAAAAGTCGTATAATCGAGCATAGAATCTCCACATTCGTGGCCTTCATTTGGGTTAGATTTTTTAGTCGTGTCGCATTTTTATGTGGCAATTGAACGCTATGCCCCGAATGTATGGGACGAAACAGATTGGCAAAAGCTTTGTTGAGCCTGGCTGATTGAAGAAATGCTGAAGTTGCTGAGTTTTTGACAGAATTAACTCAATGGATGATTGCATGAGACTCTTGACAGCAGGTTTGTTAATTGTTGCTCTGTTCGTCATCTGTGTATTTTGTTTTGGATTTTTATTTTTCCTTTAGGGGGACTTGTATGTTGACGCTAAAGCGGGCTGCATTTGTGTTACTTATTCTGACGACTGCCGGAATTGGCGGATGTTCTTCATCACCGCTTTCTGGTATTGGTTCGTCTGTGAGCAATCTGGGTGGCTGGTTTGGCGGTGAGAATAAAGAATTTCTTGATGCAGAAAAAGTAGAGCCAGCTGAGAAGCTATATAGTGAAGCGGATCAGTTGCTTACAAGTGGTAAATACACCACGGCTGCGACCAAGTTTGAAGATGTGGACCGACTACATCCCTATTCACCTCTGGCGCGGCGTTCTATTGTTCTTGCGGCTTACGCAAATTATAAGGCGTTTAAATATACCGAGGCGATTGCGGGTGGAAAACGATATGTTGCCCTGCATCCGGGCACCAAAGAATCAGCGCTTGCGCATCATGTGATCGCGATGTCCTACTATGACCAGATTGCGGACCCGAAACGAGACCAGAAGCGCACAAAAGAAGCCCTTGTCGCGTTGGAAACACTGGTGAGACGCTATCCTGACAGCCGATATACGAAAGACGCTAAAAACCGTATTCGTGTGGCAAGAGATGTATTGGCGGCAGCTGATATGAATGTTGGCCGATATTACCTAAACCGGAAAAACTATCTGGCTGCGATTAACCGGTTTAAATCTGTGATCAAGAATTATCAGACAACTACGCATGTTGAGGAAGCTCTGGCGAGGATTGCTGAAGCTTATATGGCTCTTGGTATTGCCTCTGAAGCGCAGACGGCCGGTGCGATCCTTGGTCATAACTTCCCGAATTCGCCATGGTATAAAGATACTTATGCCCTGTTGAAATCCGGTGGTTTGGCCCCGCGTGAAAATTCCGGGTCGTGGCTTTCTAAAACCTGGAAAAGCACTGTTAATGTCGCTAAGAATCTTAGCCCACTTTAATGAGCTGAGCTGCTGATGCAGAGATTTCAGATGAGCTATAAAACCTGGGTTTTGGTGCTTGTCTGGGGCTGAAAAAGTGGTATGCCTTATTGTTTATTACTGTTTGAGGCAGGCTGATTTTATGGCGACTGATTTTTCTGACATTGAGGTAGAAGACCTTGATGAAGCGCAAGCTCAAAGTGAGCTTGTGCGGCTTCAATCCCTGATTTCTCAATATGACAAGCTCTATTATCAAAGCGATGATCCTAGTATTGATGACGCCGCTTATGATGCCTTGCGCCGCCGCAATGAAGCGATTGAAGCGCGCTTTCCCGAATTTATATTAGAGAATTCCCCCAGTTTTAAGGTAGGTGCTGCACCGGTTGAGGGTTTTGCGAAAGCCAAACACAGCGTGCCGATGCTTTCACTCGGCAATGCGTTTGAGCGCTCGGATGTGGATGATTTTCTGGCGCGGATCAGGCGGTTTTTAAGTCTTTCTGAAGATGATGCATTAGAGATTGTTGCTGAACCTAAAATTGATGGCCTCTCGATTTCGCTTTCTTATCAGAACGGAGAACTGGTGCGGGCCGCCACACGTGGTGACGGGCGGGTTGGTGAAAATGTTACTCATAACATTCTGACGATGGATGAAATTCCACAAAAATTAACGGGTAAAAATATACCAGAGCAATTTGATGTGCGCGGTGAAATTTATATGAGCCACGAAGATTTTATGGCGCTCAACAAGGCTCAGGAAAAAGCAGGCGCTAAAGTTTTTGCCAACCCGCGCAATGCGGCGGCCGGTTCTCTGCGTCAGCTTGATGCGACGATCACTGCAACGAGACCGTTAAAGTTTTTTGCCTATAGTGCCGGTCTGGCGGCTGATATGAAGGTTGGTACACATTTTGAGATTCTTGATTTGTTTAAAAGCTGGGGCTTTCCAACTAACCCGTTGACGAAAATCTGTTTATCTGCCGATGAGCTGATGGCGGTTTATGAAAAAATTGAAACTGGGCGGGCTACGCTTGGTTATGATATTGACGGGGTGGTTTATAAGGTCAATGACCTTGCAATGCAGGAGCGGCTTGGGTTTGTTTCGCGTGCGCCGCGCTGGGCGATTGCGCATAAATTTGCAGCTGAAAAAGCGACCACCATATTAGAGGCGATTGAGATTCAGGTCGGGCGCACCGGGGCGCTAACGCCGGTTGCTAAACTTGTGCCAGTGACCGTTGGTGGTGTTGTTGTCTCTAATGCCTCTCTGCATAATGAAGATGAAATTGAGCGCAAGGATGTGAGGATTGGTGATACCGTTATAGTTCAACGTGCCGGGGATGTTATTCCGCAGATTGTTGAGGTGGTGCTGGAAAAACGTGAAAAAAACGCACAGCCCTTTCGATTACCTGAGACTTGCCCTGAATGTGGTTCACCGGCTGAGCGGGCGATTGACCCGGCGACCAACCGGCAGGATGTTGTCAGGCGTTGTACGGGCGGGTTCATCTGCCCGGCTCAGGCGCGGGAACGTTTGAAGCATTTTGTTTCGCGCAATGCGTTTGATATTGAGGGGCTTGGTGAAAAGCAGATTGCGCTTTTTTATGAAGAAGGCTGGGTTAAAACGCCGGCGGATATTTTCACGCTTGAAGTGCGTGATAGTGAAGGGCTGACAAAATTAAAAAACCGGGATGGGTTTGGCGATAAATCTGTTGCAAAACTCTGGCGGGCGATTAATGAGCGACGCAGCATCGGGCTTGATCGGTTTATCTATGCACTTGGTATTCGCCATGTTGGTGAGACAACGGCGCGTGATCTGGCCCGGCATTATGGCACTGCTGAAAGCTGGCTTGCTGCCATGCAAGAGGGTGTTGATGAAGCAAGCTCTGCTTATGAAGAGTTGCAGAATATTGATGGCATTGGCGGGGTTGTTGCCCGCTCACTCACGCATTATTTTAAAGAAGAGCGGAACCTGACAGCGGTTGAAGAATTGCTGAAACATGTTACCCCTCAGCCCGTGGTCTTTGAGCAGATTGCTTCTAAAGTTAGCGGGCAGGTGGTTGTTTTTACAGGTAAACTTGAGCTAATGAGCCGCAATGAAGCCAAAGCGCAGGCTGAGCGGTTAGGGGCCAAGGTTGCCGGATCTGTTTCAGCCAAAACCAATATTCTGGTGGCCGGGCCAGGGGCAGGCTCGAAGCTGAAAAAAGCTGAAGAGCTGGGGGTGCAGGTTGTTAGCGAAGAGGAATGGATAGAGCTGGTGAAATGATTTAACCGAGCCGTTATTTCAGCCACTCTGGTGTCGGGCTATCCAGACCTGCCAGTGAGGAGAAGAGGGCATTTCTCATTGGTTTGATTGAGAAAACGATCGGCGCGATGTATTTAATGAAGAACACTTCGGGGCCGCCAAGTGTGGTTATCTGATTGGTCTGGCTTTTTGTGCGCTTCAACACTTTTTGACCGATCGGATGTCTTAGATTGCTATATTCACTGGTTCGGTTTTCAGCCATCAGGTAGGCAAGAGTGGCGGCGTCTTCTATGCCAAGGTTCATGCCGCGGCCACCGGCTGGGGAATGAATATGGGCAGCGTCACCGGCAAGAAAAGCATTGGCAGTTTTTTCCTTGTTTGATTTCTGGTAGGTACTGACTTGGCGGTAACTGATTTTAAAGTCAGATTGCCAAATGGTTTTTTCAACCTCGACACCTTTTGGCAATTGATCCAGCAATGCTTTATTTGGTGATATCAGACGACCCATGCCTTCTTTGATCGGTAAGAAAGCAAGGGGGCCTAGTTCTGTGAAATTTATAACCGCTTTGTTAAAGGAATGAGGCCAGTTTTTGAGTTGGACATCAGCAAGGCTCCAAACATCAGGCAGGCTTTCCCCATCAAAAGTGAACTGCAGAGAATTGCGCACAAATGAATGAGCGCCGTCAGCGCCAATCAGGTTGCCAGTTTCAACCATGACCGGGACAGCATCTTCACCCTCCTGCAGATCTTTTAAAAAGCACTGAAAACCGGCTGAGGTAAGCGAGATGTTTTCAAGTGAGGTGTACCAGTTTATGGCGTGGTTTTGTTCTTTTAAATAATCAATCAGGATCTGCTCGGTTTCAGACTGGGGGAGGCAGAGCATGAAATTATATTTATGAGGAATTTTTGTGAGGTCCAGTTGAAAGATCTGCTGGTTGTTTTTTTTAACAATGACTTCTTCGATTTTATTGCCTGCTTTAATCAGCCGCTCTGTGATGCCACTTGGTTCAAAAATATCAAGTGAGCGGGCGTTAATGGCGAGAGCGCGGCTTTCTGTTGTTGGTTCGCCATCATTATCTATGATCATAGCGTTGATGCCGCGGCGTTTTAATTCTATCGCGGCGGTCAGGCCGACGGGGCCAGCACCGATGATTAAGTGGGAAGGTTCTGTGTCGAGCACTGAGAGTGTCCTTTCCTATAGTAATTTTCCTGCTGGCTCTGTCTTTTGCAGCTTGTGATGTTATGCCGGATTATACTGTTTTTGCTAATTTTCGGGCAGATTTAATCGTGGCTGTTGCTTGCTTCAACCAGGATTTGGCGGGGCCTTTTAATTCTGGAGATAGGGTTCTCCAAACGGTGCGGTGGTATTGGTTAAGCCATTTCAATTCTTTTTTAGTGAGGAGGTCGGTGTCAATCAGGTTTTTGTCAAATGGTGCGAGGGTTAATGTTTCAAAGTGCATCATGGGTTGCTCGCCGCCGGTGATGTCTTCTGGTTCTGTCACCAGAATTAAATTTTCAATACGAATGCCGTAAGCGCCTTCACGGTAATAGCCTGGTTCGTTTGAGATAATCATGCCGGGTTTTAGCGGAACCATGGCGCGTTTTGAAATGCCTTGCGGCCCTTCATGAACAGAGAGAAAACTACCAACACCGTGGCCGGTGCCATGGGCAAAATCAAGCCCGGCTTGCCATAAGGGGGCGCGGGCGAGTGGGTCGAGGTCAACACCTCTTGTGCCTTCGGGGAAATGAGCTGTGGCGAGGCCGATATGCGCGCGCAGCACCAGAGTATAATGGCGGCGCATGGGGCCTGTTGGCTGGCCAATGGCGATGGTGCGGGTTATGTCTGTTGTGCCATCCTGATATTGCGCGCCCGAATCGACGAGATATAATTCACCATCTTTCAATGGCCGGTTGGTCATTTCACTGACGCGGTAATGGACGATGGCGCCATTTGGCCCGGCACCTGAAATGGTTTCGAAGCTGATGTCTTTTAAAGCGCCGGTTTCTTCGCGAAAGGCTTCCAGTTGTTTGGCAGCGCCGATTTCATCCGTGCCTTCTGGGGCTGGTTGATCGTCAACTTCCAATGTGGTGGTGGTTTGCTCAAGCCAATGGAGGAACCTGACCATAGCGACGCCATCTCGTATGTGGGCGCTGCGGCTGCCTTCAATTTCAGCCTGGTTTTTCATTGCTTTTGGTAGCGCGCAGGGATCACTGCCGCGAATAATTTCTGCCCGGGCGGCTCTTAAGGTCTGGTAGATGGCGCTGTTGGTTCTGTTTGGGTCGATCAGTACTTTTTTGAATTTGGCTCCAAGCGATTTTAAACTATCTTCAAACGCATCTGGTTTTGATAATTTTGCGTTGAGTGTGACTTGATCGAGGGCTCTTGTGTTGAGACGGTCAGCTTCGAGGAACAGTTCTGGTCTGGCGCGGGAATGGACGATGGCATTGGCTAGCATGATTGGCGTGTGTCCGATGTCACTGCCTCGAAGGTTAAACAGCCAGCAGATGGATTCAGGCGCTGTCATGACGAAGGCTTCACAGCCTTGTTCTTTGAGGATTTCCTGTATCTGAGTGATTTTTTCATCAGGGTTTTGCCCGGCATATTTTTTTGGATGTGCGGTGACCGGATTTTTTGGCTCTACTGGCTGGTCTGGCCAAATATTATCAACCGGATTGTTTTTCAGAGAAACAAGCTTGCCGCCTTTTTGTTCAATTGTTTCCTGATATGTTTCAAAGGCTTTCACACTATGAAGGGAAGGGTCAATGCCGATGCGCATACCTTGTTTCATTTGCTCACCCAGCCAGTTTGCGGGACTTTGCTCGGTGATGGAAATGGGGCTCATGATAGATAAATCAACTTCGTGCCGGACCTGGAGCGTATAACGGCCATCAACAAAAATGGCCGCTGTGTTCTGGAGGATTATGGATAGACCAGCAGAGCCTGAAAAGCCGGTTAGCCAGAGCAGGCGTTCATCATGATCTGAGACATATTCATTGAGATGGCGGTCGCTTCTTGGGACGATGAAGCCATCTATGTTGCGTTTTTTCAGCTCTGTTCTTAAATTTGTGATGCGCTCACTTGTATGATCTGGTCCGCCGCGGTTTTCATATGACTGGAACATGCTTGCCTCGAATTGCCCTTTTTTCGGGCGTTATTTTTGTTCACTGCTTCGTTTGTTTTTTAGCATCAAATATCTCTGTTCTCCAGTCAGTTGTCAGGGTTGTTTGATGAAATTGCTTGTTGTCCACTCACCATAAAAACGGGTCTGCTGGTGTTTCAGCCCCGTTGCAACATAAGCCCGGACCACTTCATCTGACTGTGTATCAAGTATGCCAGACAAGAGCAGCTGCCCGTTGGTGTTGAGGATGGCCGAAACCTCGCCTGCCATTTTAATGAGAGGGCCGGCCAGGATGTTGGCGATGATCAGGTCGAACGGTGCTTTGGAGTTGATTGCCGGATCGTTGACGCCATCAATGCAGAGATGTGTGATTGGTCTTGATGGGTTGACGGAGTTTTGATTGAGCGTTTCATTCTCACTGGCGATATTGACTGCGATCGGGTCTATGTCGCTGGCGGTGATTTCAGCTGTTGGCCAGACTTTAGACGCAGCAATTGCAAGGATGCCTGAGCCTGCGCCGAGATCGAGAATATTTTTTGGGGTGATGATTTGGGATAAATCATCAATGGCGATTAAGCATCCTTTGGTGGTGCCATGGTGGGCGGTGCCAAAGGCCTGAGCGGCGTCAATCTCGAAGGCGAAGGGTTCATTGCTGGCTTTGTCATTATCGTGACTGCCATGGATGAAAAAACGACCGGCCCGCACTGGTTTTAATAATTTTTGGACATGGGAGACCCAGTCAATATCTTCCGTTTTGGAGCTTATGAGCTGGTACTGATCTTCGCTGATGCCGAGGATGTCATTAATTGCGGATTTTAGTACTTCTGTATCCGGCATGACCTGATAATGGGCTGTGGTTTGCCAGACTTTGTTTTCATCTTCAAAAAAACTGACTGAGACGGGGGCCGGGTCAAGGTTTTCAAGGATGTCGGCAATAAGGGCGTTTATTGTTTTTTCTGATCGAAAATGAAGTTGGAAGAGTTGTTCGTTAGCCATGTTTTCTCGTTGATTGAATCTGATTTATGCATACGGTATTGCACAGGCCGTTCTGCTCAGCATTCTATAGAATGACAGCTGAGAAGATAGACTTAAAATAAAGATTGTAAGCTTGTTATGCGGTTAAACCGTTTCCGTTTTGATAAGCACACCGCGCCAGAGGCGTTCTAACTGCCGGGCTGCACGGGCTGGGGGCAGAATTTTGTAGCCACCATCGGGTGCTTTTTCAACAATGCCATCTCGCAGCAGGCGGCTAAAGCCATCTTCCATATCAAAGGCGATATCAACACCGAATTGTCTTTGAAGATAATCTTCAATTTCGTCTTTGGTGGCTTTGAGATTTTTGTGCTGGTCTTTGTTGCGGACAAGAAAATTATACAGCAGCAATTCTTCTTTGGTGTCTTCTTCTTCGGCTCTGTCAACCAGCAGGGTGAGAACGCCGCGGTTATTGGCGAGGTTATGGAAGTAAAGATTTTGCGCCAGTGTCATCATATATTCATTGCGCTGATGGAAAATTTTTGTCACCTGACGGATCAACAGGCCGATGATGCCTGCAAGGGTTGTCAACAGGGTGATTGGGTTGAGGGCTGCGGTTGTGACCAGAAGCAGTTTTGGAATGGCGGCAGCGAGGCCGGCAATGGTGCCACCGCCCGCTGTCAGGCCGATTTTTAATTTATCAAACAGTTTGAATTCAACCTTGGTGTTCGGGAACATCATCTCAAGGTCATCCTGGGGGATGTTTTTAAACAGCTTTAGATAGATGTGGTCACTGGTGACTTCATCCGGCATGATCTTTTTGTTTTTTCTGATGCGTTTTTCAGCCTTCTTGCGGGTGAGCTGTTCTTTCATCATCAGCTCTTTGATCATTTCTTCTTCTGGTTTTAATTTGAGGGCCACGAATAAACGCTGGAAAATAGGTGTTTCGACGCCCTTCTTTTTCAGATAAGCCCATCTCCAATCACGATATTCAACTATTTTGGTGGTGGCGCCGCGAAAGTAAATGACAACATCATCAAATGCGTCAAGGTCGACATGCAGACGAAGGCCATAGGGGCTGTCTGATGTGAGGAGCAGGTCAAGATCTTCCTGGGTGACTTTTTCATAATTGGCTGATTCCAGCAGATCACCTAAATGTTCCATCAGATTATGGCGCATCTGCAAAAGCTGGATGGGGGTGTAGTCAATGGCTTTGACAGTGTCTCTATCCGGGCTGAAGGTGAGGTATGCGTTTTTCAGTCTGGTCAGCCTGCCTCTGTATGACTGGTGGCGCCAGGCGATGAGATTTTCCATAAAATTCTGAGCGGCAGGGAATTCGTTGTCGTTCCACATTTCTGGTCTGTTGAGATGCTCTATGATGGCATTGCTTGAAATGGGAATGAAGCGTTCTTTTGCGGGCGCGTTAACAGATGCGAGGCCTTTGATGGCTTTTTTTCTGGACGCGTTGTCTGTGCGCTGTTTGTTGCGGGCGTCTGCACTTGAAGGGAAGAAAAGGCTGTAAAACCGTTTGAAGCCTTTTACCTTTTGCTCGGGAGTGGTTTCATGAAAACCGTCATCTAATGCCCCCTGGCTTACCTCTGTGTTACTCATAACTCAACTCCGCTTATTCACTTAATGCCGTGTTATTATAGGTAAAAAATATTACAATACATTCAACAAAACAAAAATTTGTCCACCATTCAGGATTTTGGCCGCAAAACAGGTTCTGGCACGCTTTATTGCATTGAACATTTATAAAGAACTGTTGTTTGGGATGCAAAGAAAGTTGAATGCTCACTTGTTAAATTGGCGAAACAAGGGCGTTTTGTGACATATTGGCCAGTTTTATTTCGATGATTATTGGTGAAATCTGAGGGTGCAGCAGCCTGGCGTCCGGCTTGGCATCCGGATGTGAAAGTGGCTGGATTAAGCCGGGGACATGCTAGTGGCGCTCAACAAAGGAGGATTTGACCTTTTTGGTGCCCGCTTTTTCAAAAGCAATGGTGAGATTGTCGCCATTGATTTCCTCAATTGAGCCATAGCCGAATTTTTGATGGAAAATGCGCTCGCCGAGGTCAAAGTCTGATTCAGGTTTGAAACTGCGTTTGACGACCGTGGCGTCGATGGTTTTAGAGAAATTCGCGTCATTCACTGAAGAGCTGGTTTTAATGCTGCGCTGGTGGTTTTGCTGCATGTTTTCAAAGCGGGAGGCGACATAACCACCATAATTTCCGGATTGTTCAATGATTTCAATGTTGTCTTCCGGTAGTTCATCTATAAAACGAGACGGCGGCTGGGTGACCCAGGAGCCGTGAATGCGGCGGTTCTGAGTAAAGCTGATGTGAGATTTTTTGCGGGCTCTGGTGATGCCGACATAGCCAAGGCGGCGTTCTTCTTCAAGGCCAGCTCGTCCTTCTTCATCAAGGGAGCGTTGGTGAGGAAAGAGGCCTTCTTCCCAGCCGGGTAAAAAGACGGTGTCAAACTCAAGGCCTTTGGCGGCATGCAGCGTCATCAGGTTGACACGGTCGCCATCGCTGTTGGCGTCTGCATCCATCACCAGAGAGACATGTTCCATAAAACCGGCGAGGTTTTCAAATTCACCCATATAACGGACCAGTTCTTTCAAGTTTTCAAGCCGAGTGTGGGCTTGCGGGCTTTTGTCCTTTTGCCACATTTCTGTGTAGCCGCTGTCATCAAGAATTTGTTCTGCAAGTTCTGTGTGGGGGGTGCTTTCAACCAGTGAGCGCCAGTTTGCGAAGCGTTTTAAAAGGCCATTTAATGAACCCCTTGGTTTGGGGCGCAGTTCTTCGGTTTCAACTATTTCAAGGGCGGATTCAAACAAAGAAATGCCGCGCGCGCGGGCGTGGTGGTGCAATACTTCAAGGGTGGCAATGGCGAGGCCGCGTTTGGGGGTGTTGATGATGCGCTCGAATTTGAGGTCATTGGCCGGGTTGAGGACAACGTCAAAATAAGCGCAAGCATCTTTAATCTCAAGGCGTTCGTAAAAGCGGGGGCCGCCAATGACGCGGTAAGGCAGGCCAAGAGTGACGAAGCGATCCTCAAAAGCGCGCATCTGGAAGGAGGCGCGGACGAGAATGGCGATTTCGTTCAAAGTGTGTTTTTTGCTTTGAAGGGCTTCTATTTCATCGCCAATGGTTCTGGCTTCTTCGGCATCATCCCAGAGGCCGCGCAAGCTGACCTGTTCGCCAAGGCCATCATCAGTGTGGAGGGTTTTGCCAAGGCGGTCTTCATTATGGGCGATGAGCCCTGAAGCTGCGGCGAGTATGTTGCCGGTTGAGCGGTAGTTGCGCTCCAGGCGGATGGTTTTTGCGCCGGGAAAGTCTTTTTCAAAACGAAGGATGTTATCAACCTCGGCACCGCGCCAGCCATAAATGGCCTGATCATCATCGCCAACGCAGCAGATGTTACCGGTGCCCTGAGCAATCAGGCGAAGCCAGAGATATTGAGCGACGTTGGTGTCCTGATATTCATCAACCAGGATGTATTTAAAGCGGCGGTGATAATTGGCGAGGATATCAGGATTGTTGGCGAGTAGCTGGTTCATCTCGAGCAGCAGATCGCCAAAGTCGACGGCGTTTAATTCTTTCAGTCGTTTCTGATAGGCGGCATAAAGCTCAAGGCCGCGCCCGTCTGCAAATTTAAACTTTTCACCGGCAGGGACTTTATCAGGGGTGAGGCCGCGGTTTTTCCAGCCATCAATGTGGAGGGCCAACTGGCGCGGTGGCCAGCGTTTTTCGTCGATGTTTTCAGCTTTGATGAGTTGTTTCATCAGGCGCAGGCTGTCGTCACTATCAAGGATGGTGAAATTGGATTTTAGGCCGGCCATTTCTGCGTGGCGGCGCAGAATTTTAACGCCAATGGCGTGAAAGGTCCCAAGCCAGGGCATGCCTTCGACCATGCCGCCGATCATGTTGCCGATGCGATTCTTCATTTCCCTGGTGGCTTTGTTTGTGAAAGTCACGGCGAGGATTTCGTTTGGGCGGGCTTTACCAGTTGCGAGGATGTGGCCAATTCTGGTGGTTAAGACGCGCGTTTTACCGGTGCCTGCACCAGCCAGAACCAGCACGGGGCCTTCTGTTGTTAAAACAGCTTCTGACTGAGCTTCATTCAGGCCATCTAGATAAGGGAGGTTGTCTGGCCTGCTGGCGAGGGCGCGCTCTGATAATTTTGGCCGTGCCATTTGTTTTTCTTCGGCATTTTCAGTGGTTTGGTCTGGTTTTGGGGCGGTCATGATAGAACGTGATACCTGTTTGTGTACGGTTAGAAAGTCAGTTTATTTTGTTGTTTGTTTACTCGCACGCCAAACATTGCTGTCATTTGCTGAATAAAGAATCTTCAAGGCAAGGTAGCTGAAAATTTACCTGAAAAAAAGGCGAGGGGAAGAGATATCACCTTTATTGAGGCCAAATGGAGCTGTTTTCCCCGGATGAGGGATGATTTGGATTTATTTTCATAAATGTTGGTTATTTATGTTCTTCTTCATGCGCTTCAATCAGGGCTTTGTTGTAAGCTTTTATGGCGCCAAGGTGGTGCACATGGCCGATGATTTCCATGTTCTGTTTATCAATGATGACGGGTAGGGTTTCAAGCCCGTGATGGTCAAAAGTGCGCAGTGTTTTTTCGATGCTGTCTGTCAAAAAAGCGGAAGGGGGATATTTTCCGTTTTCATCTTTTTGGAGGATATTTTGTTGCGCATTATCTTCCCCCTGTTGCTTTTCCCCTTCGTTAGCCTCCTCATTGTGTTCGTCTTTTTTCAATGGGGTGTAAAATTCATTGACAGTCAGGATGCTGGCTATGCGTTTGTGCGGCCCGGCTGAAAGGAAAATGCCTCTGGTTGATAATTGCCAGTGGAAGAAGCTCATGCCCAGGACGGCCTGTGTGAGGGCGGTTGAAATTGAAACGGTGACCAGCAGCGCGATGGTCATTTCATAGCCGCCAGTTAACTCAAAAACAATCATCGCGGTTGAAATAGGCGCGCCGAGAACGGCGGCTGCGACGCCGCCCATTCCGAGAATGGCATAGAGCCCGTGACTGGAAGCGGTGAGGGGATAAATTGAGGCGATGATCAGCCCGAAAGCACCGCCGGCACAGGCCCCAAGATATAGAGAGGGTGAGAAAATGCCGCCGCCAAAGCGACTGGCAAGGGTGATGGAGGTGGCGATGATTTTGGCAAGTAAGAGAGCCAGCAACAGCGAGAGGCTGAGGTTTTGTTTCAATGCGTTATCTGTTGTGTCATAACCAACGCCGAGAATTTCAGGAAAGAAAATAGCAATTGATCCGACCAGAACTCCGCCGATGATTGGCCTTAGCCAGATTGGCAGATTATAACTGAGGCTGATGCGCTCGGCAGTTGAGAGGCTGAGCTGAAAAAAGATCGCAACAAGGGCGGCAAACAGCCCGAGCAGGGCGAAGGCCGGGAATTCAACATATGAAGAGATGGTATATTCGGGGATGAGAAAGGCGGGGAATTCACCAATTGTCAGCCGGGCGATGATAGTGCCAACAACGCTTGCCATGACAATGGGAACGAAGGCGCTTAATGCATAGTGAGCGAGAATAACTTCATGGGCGAAAAGCACACCAGCAATCGGGGCGTTGAACGAAGCGGATACGGCGGCGGCAACGCCAGCCGCCAGAAGGATGCGCCGCTGGCTGTGATCAAGATTGCTGACCCTTGCAATGAGAGAGGAAAGTGTTGCGCCCAGGTGAACAACCGGCCCTTCGCGGCCAGCACTGCCCCCAAAACCGAGGCTGATGGCTGCGATTAAAGCGTTCCACATACCATTTTTAAAATCTATATGTGAGCCTTTGATCGCTTTGGCTTCTATTACGTCAGCGACAGCGTGAGGGCGGCGGCTTTCTATAAAATGATGCAGGATCTGGCCGACGATGAAACCGCCAATGACGGGGGCGAGGAAGAAGATGTATTTGGGTGTTGTTTGATACAGAATACCGATATGTTCGCTGGAAGTGCCGAGCCATAACCATTGAAACGCACCGATGGCGTGACGGAAAACCAGAGTTGCGCAGCCAACTGTGACACCAATGAGCAGGGCAATCACCCAAAGTGTGAATGACTGATTTTGCAGGAAGGCACGCAAATGCGGGGCAATACGGTCATAATATAATTCATTACATACGGGGCGGAGAACGAGAGTTTGTCTGATAATGAAGCGGTTTATTCGTCTCTTGATCTTCAGGTTTTGCTTCATGTGCTTCTCAGTGGGTCACTCTTTGCGTTGACAGTGGTGATTTGGCTATAGTCTCAGAGCTGGTTCAAAATTCTGACTGAAACATAGGATACTGATAGTAAATAGTGATTTTGCCAACAAAGCCTTTTATAATAGGCCACATTTGTTGCAAAATGTGAAGTTTGAGAATGAAGATTATGCTGTTTTAGTTTTTTGTGTTTCTTTTGGGGGAACGAACTGAGGCTGTGTGATGTTCGTCTCTTGAATTAGTTTTGATGCAATTGATTGTCTGTTTCAAGGAAATTTGCTTTGAATAATGTTTTAACTGCAATTGCAGCTTTTATGGTTCTGGTTTTAGCGCTGCTGTTCACGGTGCCGATGATGATCAACTGGGATAATTATCGCAGTGATTTTGAAGTGCATCTTTCTAAAATAGTTGGCTCCAAGGTAGAGCTGGATGGCAGTCTTAACCTCAGGCTGTTGCCAGCGCCGTTTGTCAGTGCTGAAAATCTGCGGATTGGTGAAAGCGGTGTCAGAGGCCGGCCTATCCTTGAAGTGAAAGAGCTGACGATGTGGGTTGCTGTGCCGCCCTTGCTGAAAGGCATCATGGAGGCAAGCAAGCTGACACTCGACCGGCCGAGATTGCTGTTACAGTTTGATAAAAATGGCAAGCCGACATTTGATACGACGACTGAGAAACCTGTTGAAAGAAACGCCGACCGCAATAGAGCCGAAGGGACTTTTTCAAAAGAAGCTTCAATTTCAGGGTTTGAGCTCAGGCCAAATCTTATTTCTCTGAAAAATGTGCAGATTGTTGAGGGAGATCTGATTTTACAATCGGCTTCTGGCAATGCAGACAAACCAGCGCGGCGTTTGCGATTTGATCATATCAATGGTGTGCTTTCAGCCATGACATTAAACGGGCCGTTTTATTTTAACGGGAAATATACCGGCAGTGCGGATGAGCGGTTTATCCGGCTGGCTATTGGCTCTGAAACTGAAAAGGAAAAGACAAGGCTTTTTCCAATAAAAGCGAAAATCACGGTGCCCGATACGGATAGCCGGGTTGAATTTGACGGCACTTTTGGAGAAAAGGCTGAAAAATGGTTTGCCTCTGGTGATATCAAGGCCGGGTTTGGCTATTTTCGCTCTGGCGGTGATATTACGGCGTCTGTTCGGAAAACGGGTGTCGGGAAAGATAAAAGTGGTGCTCAAGCTGATGGTCGTGATGAAGCTCTTAAACTAGCGGAAAAAACAATTGAAAATCAGAAGCCTAAGTCGTCACTTGCTGCAGATGATGATTTTTATATTACCTCCCATTTAGAGCTGTCTGGACATGATGCACAATTTTCAAAAATTCTGGTTCGTGCGGGTAGTCTGGCGCGGCCGCAAACAGTGCGCGGGCAGGTGGATATTAACTGGCAGGATGAATTGAGCCTCAAGGGGGAAGCAGATGGCCAGGTCATTGACCTGAATTCGATTTTAATGCGTGCCCGCTATGGTTCTATTGTTGTTGATAGCCAGATGAACGGGAAACAAAACCGTGAGCGGTTGACTGAAGTGAACCCGGGGGCGGCAGTTACGCAGTTGAATGATATTTTGCTGCAACAGGCACGCCAGTTTGAAACCATCAATTTTACAATGAACGCCAAGCAGATTTACCTTGGCAAGGGTGATGTGCGTGATTTTCGTCTGCTGCTCAAGGGTGAAAAAGGCATTATCCGTGTTGAGGATATGGCGGGGCGATTGCCTGGTAGCAGCCGCTTAAGTGTATCTGGAACTTTTGCACAGGTTCAGGCTCAATCAGATTCTGAACATGATAAACGGGAGACCTCTGACAACACGGCTGAGTTTGATGGTCAGATTTATTTGCGCGGGCTGCAGTTTAAAGAGTTCATCAACTGGGCTGTGCCTGACTATACCGGGGATATTGGTGCTGGTCGGGGCAAATTCATGCTGAATGGTAAGTTGAATTCTGTTGGGTCATCTCTTGTGCTTAGTGGATTGCAGGTGGATATGGGCCGCTCTTCATTGCGGGGGGGGATGTCATATAAAAAAGCGGCACGTGAGGCTGATCCATCTGAAATCAAGGTGATATTAAAGGCTGGGTTGATTAATGTTGAGGAATTGCTGGGTAAGCCGGTTGGGTTGCTTGAATTTGAGGAAGAACTTTCCTCCTTTATCAGGGAAATGAACCGACCTGACACCAAGTTGCGATCAGAGCAGGCAGAGCTTGTGATGAATACTGTTTTTGAATTGCAGGCACAGCGGCTGGTTTTTAAAGATGGTGTGCAGCGGGATGTGCGGTTGTTGTGGACGAAAGATAAGGCCGGTTCGAGGATTAAATCGGTTGCCGGAGTGAGCGAGAACGGGCTTAAATTTTTATATGAAAATGGTAAGGCTGACCCTTCAGGTGAAGACAGGTTCATAATTGAAGCGCCTGATTTTGTTGCTGTTGAGGATTTGCTGAAGCTTTCAGGTGTTGAGCATACTTTGCAATTTGAGGGTGATGCGATTGGCAGATTTTTCCCGCTTCGGCTGGCTGTTCGCCGGCAGGATGAAGATGATGCGACGCAATACAGATTTGACGGCGTTATGGGGGGAAGTGACGCGGCGTTTTCTGTATTTGTGCCTAAGGTTGCCAATGGGGTGGACCAGGGGCCGATGACTGTTCTTGGCGGTATGGAAAGCCAAAACGGGGCGCTGTTGGCAGCAAAATTATTGCCGCTTGGAATGGATCGGCAGGTGCAGCAGCAAGATCTTGGACCGGGTAAGCTGACTTTTACTGCCAGCGGAACGGCGGATACCGGGTTCAGCGGTCAGGTTAATCTTGAGAATGCGGTTATGTCAGCTTCATATAAGGGGCAGTTTGCGCTCAAAAAACAGCAGCTTGCATCGGACGGTGTGTTGCAGTTCAGTGGTACGAATGCAAAAGATGTTTTGTCTTTGTTTGGCTATGGACACCTGGCAGCCGGATCAGCGGACCCGTTTAAAGCGCGGGGTACAATCTCACTTACTTCTAACGGGTTTTCGCTTAGTAACCTTCAGATGGCGATTGGTGACAATCAGGTCATTGGTACCGGGATCTTTGAAGAGAAAAACGGTGAAAAACAATACCGGTTGGCGATGGCAACAGACCGGCTGGATTTTGGCTCTTTGATTGGCGTGCTTCAGGAAGATGGGGCGAAAAAATCCAGAACGAGAGACAGTGAGAGTTCAAAGAAATTTGTCTGGTCGTCATTACCTTTTCAATTTAGGTCGGAAAATGCAAACCGGAAAACTGAAAGCGGTGCGCGCGGTGATAAAGATGGCAGTTCGCCATTGCTTGGTGAGTTTTCGATTAAATCAAATGAACTGCAACTGACGGAACAACTGAGCCTTTCTGATGCGCTGGTTCAATGGCGGGTTCATAAAACCCATATTGAAATTATCAAACTTGAAGGCAAAAGCCTTGGCGGGATGTTCAGTGCTAGCGGCACGCTTCGACAGGGAACAGGAGGCGCTGGGACATATAGTTTAAACGGGCTTGCCTCACTTAAGGGCGGGCGGCTTGAAGAAGTTGGCACCGCTGAAGAGGCCAGCCTTGGGTCGGGTGATTTTTCATTTGAACTTTCTTTAAGTGGTGTCGGGGGGAACCCCCGGGCGCTTATTTCGAGCCTTGTTGGACAGGGTTTTGTGAAAATTTCTGATGGAAAAATCAGACAAGTCAGTCCGTCATTGCTTGGTCAACTGGCTGAGCGGTACTTACGATCTGAAACGGGTGATCCTTCGCAGTTAAAATCTGACCTTACGAATATTATTTCGAATGCCGGGCCGATTGATATTCAATCGACTGACCTTGGTTTGCAGCTGATTGATGGCACGGTGAAGCTGCGTCAGGATGACCTTGGCGTGAAGCCAGGGGTGATCGGCATCAGGGCTGAATTGAGTCTCAGGGATTTAAACTGGGCTGGTAACTGGCAGATACAGCCAGCTGTGAAAAGCTCGGCAGGTGCTGTGCCAGCTGTTAACCGGCGAATGGAAGGTGATCTGACATCGATTGGTGATATGGTTGCCGCTTTGGATGTCGCTGATTTTGAACGTTATTTAACGCTGAAACATAAAGAGCGGGAATTGCGGAACCTGGAAAAAATCAGGCTTGAGGATGAAGCGCGACGACTTGCAGAACAGCGCCGGCAGGCTGAAGAAGAGCTGAAGCGCATTGAGCAGGAAAAGGCGAGAATTAAGGCGGAACAAGAAAAGATTGATAAAGAACTAGGCCGGACTGACTTGCCGTTGTTGTTACCTGAATAGTTGATGGGCTCGCATGGATGATTGATGGGTTATCTGGTTGCGGTGTTTAATTTTTCCCTTGCACCGTTTTTGTTTTTTTCAAAACGCTGGTTGCGGCTTTGATAATATTTTAAAATATAAATACGAATAGTGCTGGAGAGGCCGGCCTCACCTCTGTTTTCATCTATCATCTCGACCAGCTCTGAGGTTGATTTATCTTCTTTCTCTGCGACATCATTGAGAGCAATCCAGAAGGCATCTTCAAGGGAAATTGAAGTGCGATGGCCTTTTAAAGTAAGTGATCTTTTTTTTGGTATATCCTGCATCAAGCGCTCTCTAAATGGTCATCTTTATCTGGGGCTGATCATATCTTCCGGTTTTACAATGGCGTCAAATTCTTCTTCTGTCACAAAGCCGAGATTTAAGGCTTCCTGCTTCAGAGTGGTGCCATTTTTATGAGCTGTTTTGGCGATTTTTGTCGCGTTGTCATAACCGATTTTTGGTGCAAGTGCTGTGACAAGCATGAGAGAGCGGCTCATTAATTGTTTGATCTGTTCAAGGTTTGGCTCAATGCCGACTATGCATTTATCTGTGAAGGAAACTGATGCTTCGCCCAGCAGGCGGATTGATTGCAGGAGGTTATAGGCCATTACCGGTTTGTAGACGTTTAGTTCGAAATGTCCCTGACTGCCGGCGATGGTGATGGTTGAATGATTACCCATCACCTGGGTTGCAACCATTGTCAGGGCTTCGCACTGGGTCGGGTTGACTTTTCCGGGCATGATAGATGAGCCGGGTTCGTTTTCTGGTAAGTTTAATTCACCCAGTCCTGAGCGGGGGCCAGAGCCCAGCAGGCGTATATCATTGGCGATTTTAAACAGGCTGACTGCGACAGTATTTAATGCGCCTGACATCTCTACATAAGCATCATGAGCGGCGAGGCTTTCAAATTTGTTTGGTGCGGTTATAAATTCAAGGCCTGTGATATCTGCGACATGACTGGCGAATTTTACCGCAAAATCTGGTTTTGCATTCAACCCGGTGCCAACGGCTGTGCCGCCCTGGGCCAGCATATACATGCGCGGAAGGGCGGCTTCGATGCGTTTGATGCCATTTTCAACCTGAGCGGCGTAACCGGAAAATTCCTGCCCCAGCGTTAGCGGGGTTGCATCCTGACAATGGGTGCGGCCAATTTTAATAATTTCGGCCCAGCTCTCTACTTTGTGGTTGAGTGCTTTCAGAAGGTGTTTTAATGCCGGGATTAATTGGCGGTGAATTTCTTCAACAGCGGCGATGTGCATCGCTGTCGGGAAGGTATCATTTGAGCTTTGTGAGCGGTTGACATGATCGTTTGGGTGAACGGGGTCTTTGCTGCCGATGGTGCCACCCAGAATTTCAATGGCCCGGTTGGAGATGACTTCGTTTGCGTTCATGTTTGATTGTGTGCCGGAGCCGGTTTGCCAGACCACAAGGGGGAAATGATCATCCAGTTTACCGTCGATAACATCGTCCGCCGCTTTGGCAATGGCTTCGCTCAGGTGAGGCTCGAGATTATCGAGATCTTTGTTGGTGAGAGCGGCTGCTTTCTTGATAATTCCTAAAGCTCTGATCAGGGCTTTTGGCATTGTTTCGATACCAATTTTAAAATTCCCCAGTGAGCGCTGGGTTTGAGCGCCCCAATATTTATCAGTTGGGACTTCCAGGGGGCCGAAGCTATCTGTCTCTGTACGGGTGGACACTGGAAATTCTCCTTTATAGCTTTTAGGTTTTATCTATGCTTTTCAATCTATCTTATTCTGTAACTCGACTGCAAAAGTCAATTAAATTTCGACTTTATTCAAATATAACTGGTTATTTTGACTTTGTTTTTAGATGGTTTTGTTTGAAGAAGACTAGTCAATGATGCAGCAACAAGCATTTAACACTGGCTGATAGCATAATTCTCTGATGTTTTTCTGATATAACCAATCATTTTGCGACTTTTTATATCATCTCTTGATCAATTTTCTTTTGGTGGGATGTATGATCTCTGAGACAGAAATGTACTTCGTACTCAGCTGTTAACCGGATCGGTTTTCAGGTTAGATTTTAAGCATTGAGATATTTTTGATACGGTTCTGCAGCCAGAAAGGTTGCAGGCAGGGTCTGTTATCAAACAAGTGAGAACTGATCAGGTTTTGCGGAAGGTATCGAGATAGACGATTTCAGCACTATCTGTTTCAGAGCCATCTGATTCTGGTTTATCAGTAGCTGTGTCCTGCACTTCTTCACTTTTTTCTATATTGCTAATTTCTTCAGCTTCGTCACTTGTTAATGGATCAGATTCAGGGATAAAGCCATCAGGACTGTCATTGTTTGAAAACTTCATATCATCCATGCCCATTTCAGTTAATGGATTCTCGCTGTTTTCAGGTGTCATCTGCCAGACATCTTCTATAAAGCCGGATTTATCTTCAACAGCTTCTGGTCTGAGGTTCTGATCGAATTGCAGACCATAGGGGACAGACGGGTCAAAGAACACTTTGACAGCGCTGTAGGGGATGACGAGTAATTCAGGAATGTTTGAAAATGACAGCCGGACTTCAAAATAATCATCCTCGACTTTCAGATCCCAGAACTGATGCTGGAGAACTATGGTCATTTCTCTTGGATACTGGGCGCTGATGCGATTGGAGATTTTTACGCCGGGCGCCGTTGTGTGAAAGGAGATATAAAAGTGATGATCTCCGGGGAGGCCTTCTTCTTTAATTTGCTTTAAGACAGCGCGAACAACAGAGCGCAGAGCCTCTTTAGCCAGGAATTCATAATTAATTGTTTGGCCGCTCATGACGGGTCAGGCCTCTTTCACTTTGTACTACTGATACCAATTTTTTATACATTAGTATTCTTATAAAATTTAAAAAATTTATTCAGTTCAGATCATTTCTACAGCAAATTCAGTTGCTGACAGAATCTTGATGCAACTGGTCATGCCAAAATTAAATGGAGAGCTTCTGTTGCCCGGTGCTCTCCAAACCGCGCCTGACCGAGCTTAACCGATCAGGAGTTTTATTTCAGCACACGTCACTGCATTAAGCAGCTTGTGCAACTGGAGCATAGTTGTCATTTGCAACTACTATAATGGTCCGATGCGGTGGTACCATGCCGAGCGAAAGACCATCCTTTACACCCTCGTCGATCCTATTTCGCCCCCATCAAAAACCCACACAGGCTAACCTGTCTAAAATACCATTTGCGTAAATCGCTAAGTTTGAAAGTTGACTTCGAGTTACACTTTTAATTTTGGTATTCGTTGCGGTGTTATGGGCTTTTGGTGGAGGCGCCGGGTACCGCCCCCGGGTCCGAATGGTTTATTACGATGACAGTTTATCGCCATAGCGGAAATTCTCCCGCAGACTCAATATAGTGTAGTCACGTGGCAAAAAAAAGGGATTGTTTGTCAAAAGGGTAACTGAATTGGTGTCATTTCTATGGATAACTTGTCTGTATAGGACGTTTTCTCCCCTAAAGTTACTGGACGCAGTGCAGAATCTCGGTCAAAACTCGAATTATGAAACAATATCTAGAGCTTTTATCGACTGTTATGGAAACCGGCGTTGAGCGCAGTGACCGAACAGGAACAGGTACGAAAAGCCTGTTTGGCTATCAGATGCGGTTTAATCTTGATGATGGTTTCCCCGTGCTGACAACGAAAAAGCTGCATTTAAAATCTATTATCCATGAATTGCTGTGGTTTTTAAAAGGAGAGACGAATATCTCTTATTTAAAACAGCATGGTGTTTCCATATGGGATGAGTGGGCGGATGAAAATGGAGATCTCGGTCCTGTGTACGGGTCACAGTGGCGATCCTGGCCATCGCGCGAGGGTGGAAAGATAGATCAGATCGCAAACCTTATTCATTCACTGAAAAATAACCCGGACAGTCGCCGGCATATTGTTTCAGCATGGAACCCGGCAGAAGTTGATAATATGGCGTTGCCGCCGTGTCATTGTCTGTTTCAGTTTTATGTGGCGGAGGGGCGACTTTCCTGTCAGCTTTATCAGAGATCAGCTGATATTTTTCTCGGTGTTCCGTTTAATATTGCGTCATATGCCTTGCTGACTATGATGGTGGCTCAGGTGACCGGGTTAAAACCGGGGGATTTTGTGCACACGATTGGAGATGCACATCTTTATCTCAATCATATGGAGCAGGCGAAAGAGCAACTGAGCCGGGATCCGCTTGCTTTACCTAAGATGGAGATCAACCCGGAAGTTGATGACATATTTGATTTTAGTTTTGAGGATTTTAGACTAAAGGACTATAAAGCGGCGCCTTCTATTAAAGCGCCAATTGCTGTATAGTCCGCCGTTCAAAAAATCTAGCTATTGGGATGAGCAACGCTATGGAAATTTCTTTGATTGTGGCTGTTGCTGAAAATGGTGTCATTGGCAGGAATAACGAGTTGCCATGGCGGCTTTCCAGTGATTTGAAACGGTTTCGTTGTCTGACAATGGGCAAACCAATGATCATGGGCCGGCGGACGTTCCAGTCGATCGGTAAAGTGCTTGACGGGCGCGATAATATTATCGTGACCAGAGATCCTTCGCTGAAAATTGAAGGAGCATATGTTGTTAATTCAGTGGATGAAGCGCTGGAAATCGGATTGGCGAGGGCTAAAATTGCCGGAGCAGATGAAATTATGATGATTGGCGGCGCGGAGCTGTATCGTCTGTTTTTGCCGGTTGCGACTTCAATCTATTATACACTTGTACATGCAGAACCTGAGGGCGATGCGACTTTTCCCACTCTTAATATGGCTGAATGGCAGGAAATATCGCGTGATGATTTTAAAGCCAGTGCCGCTGATAGTAATGACTATAGTTATATATATTATAAAAAGACCTGATGCGATCAGTTAAAGCTTAATATGAGCTTTTTTGGGCTCTACAGACCCTCTACTATAGTTCTAGACACCATTTCCATTGAATGAAAATTAACTACTTCACTCTACGATTTATTCAAAGACTTAAAAATGGAGCGAAAAAGCTCCTGGCTGAATGAATTTCATGACGTCTCTTTACCAAGAGCGTGATGGAGTATTGTCATTTTTCTTTATCTATGGGGTCGGAATGAGTGCAGAACAAGTTGCAATCGATGAAACCGGAAATTCTCCTGACGGCATGAATGAGCTTTCAGTGGTGCCACAAAAGCAGTCTCTTGAGGTTGTGATTAAGGCCTTTAACGAGCTGAGTACCAGGTTAAGTCATTTGGGACTTGAAATTGCCACGGCTTCTGGAAAAGTTGATGGAATCTCACAGCGTTCCAAAGCGGATAAAGCAGAATTCGCCAGGTTTATTGAGCAGATTATCAAGCTGCGCGAAATAAATGAAAAAATCGGGCAGGATGTGCAGCATTCCAGTGAAGTTGCACGCGGCGCCAATCATGAGATGAGCGCCTCTCAGGAAACTGTCTCCAATACAATTATGAAAATTTCCAGCCTGGTTCAGTCTGTTGAGACGATTGAAAACCATATGACGATGATGAGTTCTTCGCTGGAAAATGTCGGGAACATTGCGAGTGTTATTCACGGGATTGCGAAGCAAACTAATCTGCTTGCGCTAAATGCGACCATTGAAGCAGCGCGGGCCGGTGAAGCCGGCAAAGGGTTTAGTGTCGTAGCATCAGAAGTGAAGGCTCTTGCTTCATCTACTTCTGAAGCAACCGCACAAATTGAAGAAACGCTGACCGAAATCAAGAACGGGTTCGGGCGGCTTAGTGATCAGAGTAAATCGGCGACCCTGACGGCCAATGAAGTTGAAACACAAGCTTCACATTTTACTGAAATGCTTAATGGTGCGTCTCAATCACTATCTGAGGTTGATGAGGAAACAGACCGGATCGCACAGCGCATGAGTGATGTGATTGGAACCTGTAATGATATTTTATCAACTGCTGATGTTGTTTCGCAAAATGTAGAAGAAGCGGTGCATTCTCTGAATGAAGTTTCAACACAGATGAGCGGGATTTGTGATGCTGGCGACAGTTTAGTGGTTATGGCAGCTTCAAATGGTGCCAATATCAGTGACCGGGAAATTATCGGCTATGCTAAGGATACAGCAGCTCGTGTCAGTCAGATATTTGAGGAAAGTGTTGCTTCGGGTGAAATTGGTTTAGAAGACCTGTTTGACCGGAATTATCAGCCGATTGAAGGAACTGACCCGGTTCAGCATATGACACGTTATACGCTTTTTACTGATAAAGTTCTGACTGATTTGCAGGAAGAAATTCTCACCAGAAATTCTAACATTGTGTTTTGTGCTGCGATTGATGACAAGGCGTATCTGCCTACCCATAACAAACAATTTTCACAGCCGCAGGGGGATGACCCTGTATGGAATGCGGCCCATTCTCGCAACCGCCGGATTTTTGATGACCCAACCGGGAGCCGCTCTGGTTCGAACAAGGAAGAAATATTGTTGCAGACTTATCTCAGGGATATGGGCGGCGGCAATTTTGTGGTCATGAAGGACTGCTCAGCCCCGGTTTGGGTGCAGGGACGGCACTGGGGTGGCTTCCGCATTGGTTACAAACCCTGATTGCCCAATAGTTTCATGTTATAATTGGGGTAATATGTTACACAGGGTAAGACTTCATTAATCACTAAACTTTAGTCTCGTCATATCGTTATTTTACGTCCATTGGGAGAATTTGCGGATGTCAGTTGCTGTTGACATGGCTGAGGTTGAAGAAGATTTGAATGAAGCGCCAAAACCGACTGAGGGGAAAGGTGTTGCAAGAGACACTTTAAATATCATTTCCACCACATTGAGCCGTGTTGCTCTTGATATTGCGGTTTCTGCTGATGAAATTAAAGATGTGGCAGATATTGCTCAACATGATGTGCAGGAATTTGATGGCTTTGTAGAACAGCTTATTGAGCTGCAGACGACAGCTTCTGAAATCTCAAATAACATATCTGAAGCCAATGTTGTTTCGAACGAAGCGAATAATGAAATTAAGCATTCTCGCGAAACGGTTGAATCTACCAATGAGCAGATCAACAAACTTATTAAAGCGGTTGAGGCTAGTGATGAGCGCCTCTCGCAGTTGAATGCGGCGCTTGAAAATGTAGGTAATATTACCAATGTCATTAATGGGATTGCCAAACAAACCAATCTGCTGGCGCTAAATGCGACGATTGAAGCAGCGCGTGCCGGTGAAGCCGGCAAGGGTTTCAGCGTGGTAGCGAATGAAGTGAAAGCGCTTGCTTCATCAACATCTGAAGCCACGACACAAATTGAAGACACGCTGGCTGAGATTAAAAATGGTTTTGAATTGCTGAATTCAACCAGCCGGGAAACAGGCCGGACCGCTGAGAATGTGAAAGAATGTTCGAGTTCTTTTAATGAGATTCTTGAAAAAGTTTCAGGTGCGATTGAAACCATTGACCGGACCAATGGAATTATTGATCAGCAAATGGAGATCGTGAACGCGACCTGTTCAGATTTCAGTGCGGTTTCTAATAAAGTTTCAACGAATATGAAAAAATCCAGCTCTAAGCTGGTTGAAGTTTCAGGGACAATGAGAAAAGTCGCTGACGACAGTGATGACCTGGTTCTTCAATCGATTACCAGCGGGACAAATAAAGAAGAAGCGAAAATTATCAATCAGGCCAGCGCTGCTGTTGAGCTGATCAATACGAAAATAAGTGAAGCGATGGCAAGTGGTGCTATTTCAGAGGCTGAGCTGTTTGATCGCAACCATGAAGAAGTGCCGGGTACAGACCCGGTTCAACATATTGCTAAATTTTCGAAATTTGTTGACCAGACTTTTCAGGATTTAATTGAAGATGTTGTATCAACAGATGAACGGATTAAATGGTGCGCATTAATTGATGATACTGCGTATATTTCAGCAAATATTTTGGCAGTTTCGAAACCTCAGGGGAGTGATCCGGTTTGGAATACAGCTAATTGCCGAAATCACAGATATTTCCTTGATTTAACCGGGCGGCGTTCGGGTATGAACCAGGAGCCGTTGCTATTACAGACGTATCAGAGAGATATGGGCGGCGGGAATTTTGTGCCGATGAAGGATATCAGCGCGCCGATCTTTATTAATGGCCGGCACTGGGGCGGCTTTAGAATTGGTTATACGCCTGAATAAATATAGCAAAATACAGATTTTTGAGGGTGGCTTTGATGAAAAGCCGCCCTTTTTCTTGATAATGGCCCATTGCATATGGTTGAAGTGGGTTTTATAAGGTTTAGGCAAAGGTTTGCTGTATAGTGCGTTAAGCAATTTTTTGCCAGAATACCTTTAAAAAATTGAAATTGCGCCTAAATAACAGCATATAGATTTTAAATGGCAAGATACAAATTTATGACAAGAGAGCTTCGTGTTCGGTAATTATATTCATTCGAAAGCTGAAATTTCAGTCTGACGGGTGAGGGGTGAATTACCGAAGATGAGTTATGTCATTCAACCTTAATAGGAAATAAGCATGCCCTGGAGCAGTCAAAACGGCAATAATGGTGGTAGAAGTGGTGGAGATGGGCCGTGGGGTCCACGTGGCAAAGGCGGCGGGCAACAGCCTGATATTGAAGAATTGTTCAAGAAAAGCCAGGACCGGTTAAAACGGGCAATGCCTGGTGGCGGCAAAGGTGGTAGTGCTGGCGGACCGCTGTTTTATCTGTTTCTGGCAGGGCTTGCTGCGATTGTTGGTTTCTTTGCCTTTACGGTTAAAGTTAACCCCGATCAGGTTGGTATTGTGACGCAGTTTGGTAAGTATCATCGTACGTTACCTGAAGGCTTACATCTCAGATTTCCTAACCCAGTTGAGCAGGTTTATCTCATTAAACCGCAATTTGCTCAGAAAATTAACATTGGTGGCGGGCGCGAATTTAGTGGCCGTGGGTTTAATGATAGCCCGATTGACAGGAATGCCAGCATGATGCTGACTGGCGATAATAACATCGTTGATGTGCAGTTCACTATCCAGTGGAATATTAAGGACGCAAAGAAATATCTGTTTAATGTTGAGCATCCAGCCAAGACTGTGCGTGAGGTTGGTGAAAGTGCGATGCGTGAAGTGGTTGGTCAGAAGACCCTGAATGCGGTTCTCAATGAAACTTTTGCGGCCAATCAGGACCAGGTGCAGACCTCAATGCAAAAGACACTGGATGAATATGATTCTGGTATTAACATTCTCGTCGTGTTGATTGGTAAGCCTGACGTTCCAAACGAAGTTATTAAAGCGGTGAACGATGTGGAAGCCGCCAAGCAGGATAAGAGCCGGCTAGAACAGGAAGCCAAAGCTTATATTAACAAAGTTGTGCCTGAAGCCAGAGGTGCTGCTGCGCGTATTACTGAAGATGCTGAAGCTTATAAGTCGCGGGTTGTGGCTGAAGCTGAAGGTGAAGCGGCTCGCTTTAAATCTATTTATCAGGAATATAGCAAAGCTCCAGAAGTGACACGGGAGCGGCTTTACATTGAGATGATGGAGCGGGTGTTTACTGGTACGGACAAAGTGATTCTTGATAATGATGGCAAGGGTGGGGGCGTTGTGCCTTACCTGCCGTTGAATGAATTAAATAAGAAACCAGCTCAGAGATAGGGAGAGACAAAGATGCGTGGATTTTTTAGTTTTTTGATCGTTGTTGGCGTCGTCGCTGCGATTGCGGCTTACTTTTCTATCTTTACTGTGCACCAGACAGAGCGGGCGATGGTCCTGCAACTTGGTGCAGTGAAAAAAGAAATTTCAGAACCGGGGCTGCATTTTAAAGTGCCATTTGTTCAGAATGTGGTTTTCTTTGACAAGAAGCTGCTTGAAGTTGATGTGCCTTCACGGGAAATTCTGATTGCCGGTAAAAAGCGGATTATTATTGATGCTTTTGCCCGCTATAAGATTACTGAACCGCTGAAATTTTATCAGAATATCGGCTCAAGGTTGCAGTTTGACAGTCGCTTGTTTGACTTTGTGAACGCGTCTTTCCGCCGGGTTCTGGCTGCTGCCAGCCTTGATGATATTGTGCGGGACAAACGGAAAGAGCTGATGGATGAGGTGACAAAAATTGTTCACCAGCAGGCTGTTCCATTTGGTGTTGAGGTGATTGATGTCAGGTTGAAACGGGCCGATTTGCCGAACCAGTTGCGTGATAATGTTTATACGCGGATGATGCGTGAACGCCAGCAGGAAGCGGCAACTTACCGGGCGCAGGGTGAAGAGATTGCCCGCACAATTCGCGCTCAGGCGGATCGTTCAGTTGTAGAGCTGAAAGCTCAGGCGACTAAAAAGTCTGAAATTATTCGCGGTCAGGGTGATGCGTTGCGGAATAATGTTTTTGCTGAAGCATTTAACCGGGACCCTAAATTCTTTTCTTTTTATCGGTCAATGCAGGCTTATGAAAAAGGGCTTGCTTCTGGTGATACGAGACTGGTGATTACTCCGAATTCTCAGTTCTTTAAATATTTTAACCAGTCATCTGGCGAGAGATAATGCTTGATTTTGTGATGGGAATTGGCTTCGCCTTTGTTATTGAAGGGCTTTTATGGGGCCTTTTCCCTCACCAGATTGCCAGAGTTATTCAGCAAATGATTGAAATGGATGAGCAATTCCTTCGTTATGCAGGTGTGGCTTCACTGGCTTTTGGTGTGGCGCTGATCTGGTATGTTCAGCATCTCAGGGTTTAAGAGTTAATCTAATTCTCAATTATTGGTGATCTGGCCGGATTTCAGCTTGTTTTAGACATAAAAAACCCTCACTCTTTTTAGAAATTAGGCTGAGTTTTATCGGTCCTCTACTGGTATTTTGCCGGTAGATGGCTATATTATATTGGAATGGTGAAGCGATTGAGCCTGTGCTCTTGGTTTTGCTATAGAATTTTCTGCATATTTTGACCTTATGGCCAGCTATTTTAGCTAATGATACTAAGGATTTGGGTGTGCATTTCAGGAGAATATTGATGCCGCGCATTGTAACAAAGAGACAAACTTCTTTAACCCGGCAGGATGCCTTAAGACGTAACCGGGCGGTGGCCCGTGTTGCCGTAAAGGAGCAAAAAACGGCTTCTTTCATCAGAGACGGGTTAATTTTAATTGCCGTTTCATTTCTGTTGCTCTCGCTTTTGCTGGCAAGCCAGGCTCATGCCAAACAACAAGAAGACGGCACTTTAGCTGATCTTGCGGCAACCCTGCAAAATTCTGTTGTCAATATTTCTACCAGTCAGAAAGTTAAAAATCCTTTTGCGAAAAAGGGAGGCCCTGGTGGGCGCCCGCCGCAAATTCCAAAAGGTTTGCCATTTGAAAAATTCTTCAAAGATTTTTTTGACGACAACAAAGAGAATAACCGTGCGCAGCGTGTGAGTTCACTTGGTTCGGGCTTTGTGATTGACCCTAATGGACTGATTGTTACCAACAACCACGTTATCAAGGGTGCTGATGAGATTTTCATTAATTTTGTCGATGGTTCGAAACTGAAAGTTGACAAAGTGATCGGTGTTGACAGCAAAACGGACCTTGCGCTCCTTAAAGTGACACCGAAAAAGCCATTGACTGCGGTACCGTTCGGGAAGTCTTCAACGGCGCGTGTTGGTGACTGGGTGATGGCGATTGGTAACCCGTTTGGTCTTGGTGGTACTGTGACTGTTGGCATTGTTTCCGCTAAAGACAGGGACATTAACTCTGGCCCTTATGATGAATTTATTCAAACTGATGCCGCGATTAACCGGGGTAACTCGGGTGGACCTTTATTTAATATGAAGGGTGAAGTGATTGGTGTGAACACCGCGATTATTTCTCCTTCCGGCGGTTCAATTGGCATCGGGTTTTCTGTGCCTTCAGACACTGTTGTGAATGTTGTTGCGCAATTGAAAAAATATGGTGAAACACGGCGCGGCTGGCTTGGAGTACTTATTCAAAAAGTGACACCTGAAATTGCTGATGGCTTTGGCATGAAAAAAGCTGAAGGTGCGCTTGTGGCCAGAGTGACTAAAGGTGGCCCGGCAGATAAAGCGGGCATGGTGGCGAGTGACATTATTCTTGAATTTGACGGGCACTATGTAAAATCTTCTCGTGAATTGCCGAAGATTGTCGCGCTGACACCGGTTGAGAAAAAGGTTGATGTGAAGCTGATGCGTCAGGGCAAAGAAACGACTGTTAAAGTTGAGATTGCCCGGCTTGAAGAGGCTGAAAAGAATAACCCTGAATTAAGCCAGAACAGGATTAAGCCTGAAGTGAAAAAGAAAGCTGAAGTGCTGGGCATGACACTTTCTAACATTACTCCGGCACTGCGCCGTCAGTTTAAGATTGGCAGCAAAACCAAGGGTGTTTTAATCACCAAGGTTGCACCGGGCAGCCGGGCTCAGGAGAAGGGGCTTCAGGCTGGACATGTGATTGTTGAAGTGATGCATGAAAAGGTTTTTGCACCCAAAGATGTTGTTAAAAAAGTTACGGCGCTTAAAGCTGCTAATAAAAAGAACATCATCTTTTTTGTTGCCCGTGAGGGTGGTGAGTTCAGTTTTGTGGCATTGCCTTCTAACCCGCAGGGTTGATTATTCATTCTGGAATTGGTCGCCCCTCATTTATTTGAGCGGCTAAACTGAAATAACAAGTTTTTTATAACAAAGCCCCGCTCCTCTTTGATTGAGGTGCGGGGCTTTGTTTATTTATTCCGGCTTATGGATTACCAATTGCGGGTAGGGGATTTCGAGTTCATATTTGTTGCAGGCTTCAATTGCCAGTCTTGTGATTTCCCCTTCAATGTCTTCATAGCGGTGGGCAATTTTGCCATCGCAATCGGCTTCGATTTCATAATCTATGGAAGAGCTGCCAGCGCGCAGTAGTTCAATTTCAAGATCCAGAAGATTTTCCTGGTCGATGAATTTATCCAGCCCGGTTTTGATATGATCATGCAGCATGGCGGGGATGATATCCGTTGCCTGGTGCTGATGTTTGTAGGAAATTCCAAATTCCATTGTGATGCGGAAGCCGGTTGAGATGTTGCGAATTTTTGTATTTAGAAACTCTGTTGTCAGATAGGTAATGCGGGCGCCGCCCAGTTCAACCAGCTGTACGAGTTCTGGCGTCTGGATGACAACTTTGGCGATGGTACCGTTTTGCAGTTGAACCCAGTCATCTTTCTTTGTTGGAAACCAGGCTTCGTCTCTTGCGGGTGGGCGGGAATGACGGCCAACCAGTTCGCGGATCGGCACGGTGAAATGGCCACCATCAAGGGCGGGGTTTTCTAGAACGGTGTAGTGATCGAGCCGTTTCACAAACCAGGGTACACCATCGATCATCAGGCGTTCGCCTTCCTGAACCGCGCCAAGGTTTAGCAGCAGAATGGCTTGTTCGGTTAAGACAGGCAGCATTTTCAGGCCGATCCAGGCAAGGGCGATGGTGAACAGGCCGGCGACACCTAATAAGATCCAGTCATTTAGATGGTTGAGCACGATCATCATCATCAAGGTGGCACCAAGGATAGTGAAGACCTGATAGAGGAGGCGGATGAGCCTTGAATAAAAACTGTGCTTGCGGCCTTTTCTGTGAAACAGGACGCCGGCGAGTTTATTAATTCCGCGTAGCAGCATAAAGGTGCCGAAAAAGGTCAGAATAGCGATTAAAAGGTTGAGGCCTCTGGTACGGATGAATCCGGTTGCATAGTTTTCGAGATTTGAATTGGCCGCGGCTTTTTGTTTCAGAGCCAGTTGCTGTTCTGAGGTTGATTGCAGGTTGGCGGCTTCTTTTTGCCGCTCAACCCAGTTTTTCAATTCTTTTTCAAGATGACGACTGGTGGCTTTGAGATTGGATGATTTTGTTTTTGCATTGGTTTTGATTAGTGTTTGAATGCGATCTATGGCGCTTTCAGCTATGGCCTGGCGTTGAATGGCATCGCTGATGGTGAGTTTGAGGGTATCAATCTGGCGGGCGGTTTCGGTGGTGCTTTTCACCATTTTGACGAAGGGTTCGGCCAGGTTTTGCAACTCATCCTGGAGATTGAATTTTTTGGTTTCGCGTTCGTAATAGGCTTCTTCTGTGATGCCGGCAGTGAGGGCTGAAATTTGCTGTTCGGTGCGCTCTAGTTTTTCGGTTTCAGCTTTGAGGGTCGCTTCAATTTCTTTTTTTGTCACATCTTCTTTGGCGGCGCGCAATTCAGCTTTTAGTCTTTTGATGGACTGTTGTTGAGTTTGCCGGTTTTGTAATAACTGGTCGAGAGTGGTCAGGGCTTCAACGGCTTCGGCCTGTTGTTGCTCCTGCTTTACTTTTTCTTCCTCATCGCTCTGGGCGCTAAGGCGAGTTGTGTAAAGTCCTGTAGTAAGAAGTGTGACGCTCAAGATGAGGGTTGAGATCAGGATCAGGTATTTGTTCATTGGTGTGTTTGTTCTGTTTTCTTGGCTAAGGTTGTGCTTTAACTGGTGATAAATTCTGACTTTTTATACCCTTGGAAATATAGCAGGCTTGTCAGGTCTGTGTGGTTGATGGCTGCGTCTGCCTGCTCGGCGACGATCGGTTTGGCATAATAAGCCACACCAAGACCTGAAAGATTAATCATTTCCAGATCGTTAGCGCCATCGCCAACTGCAAGTGTATATTCCAGATTTATATTATGTTGCCCAACAAAAGTGTGCAAAGCATGTTTTTTGGCGGCACTGCCGAGAATTGGCGGAATGACATTGCCGGTTAATTTATCATCTTTCATTTCGAGCGTGTTGGCTCTGGTGGTATGAAAGCCGGTCATGGCCGCAATCTTTTCAGTGAAAAATGTGAACCCACCTGAAACCAGTGCACAAAAGGCCCCGTTTTGGGCCATGGTCTGCACCAGAGTTCGCGCGCCTTTGTTGAGGTGGATGCGCTCATTGATGACAGTTTCAAGTGCGTTTGTGTCCAGACCTTTTAACAGAGAGACGCGTTCTTTCAGGGCGGAGTCAAATTCGATTTCGCCGCGCATGGCCCGTTCGGTGATGCTGGCAATTTTGGGTTTGATGCCGGCCATGTGAGCGATCTCATCAATGCATTCTTCGCTGATGATGGTTGAGTCCATATCTGAGATGAGTAGTTTTTTGCGGCGGCTTTCCAAAGGTTGCAGGGCGAAATCAAGTGGGTATGGTTGGAGGTAAGATGTTATATCCTGTTTGATTGTGTCAGGTGCACTTGCCATTTGTGAGGGAACTTCAAGAAAGAGATCAACGGCCTTCTTTTCTGCCAGCCACACCGGTTGTTTTTCGATGTTCAGATGTTCTTTGAGGGAGTTTAGAAACTCCTCGTTCAGTAAATTCTGTTCATCAGGTGCGATGATGGTGAGGACTGAGGCCGTTTTTGTCATTTGTTCCTCTAATAGAGCACTGTTGATTATTTGTAAGCTTCCTTTCTATATGGCAAATGGAGGGATTACAAAAGAGGCGAGTTGATTTTTGGCTGGGATATTTAAATGACAAAACCGATATTAATTGCGGGGCCGACAGCGAGTGGCAAATCACAATTTGCGCTGGCTTTGGCACGTGAATTTGATGGTGTGATTATTAATGCCGATTCTTGTCAGGTTTATCAGGAGTTGTCGGTTATTTCAGCGCGGCCAAGTGTAGCTGATATGGAAGACATTCCGCACCGGCTTTATGGGCAAATCAGTGGTGTTGTGCCCTATTCTACCGGGCTGTGGCTTGATGATGTGTCACGGGTGCTGGGTGAAATTAAGGAACTTGGTAAGCGGGCGATCTTTGTAGGCGGGACGGGGCTTTATTTTCAGGCGCTTTTAAACGGGCTTTCAGAGGTGCCGGAGATTGAGCCTTCGATCCGGGCTTACTGGCGGGCAGAGGCGGAGCGGGTCGGATCTGAAACTCTGCATGGGATACTGGTAGACAAAGACCCGCTGATGGCAGAAGTGCTGAACCCGGGTGACACGCAAAGGATTGTCCGGGCGCTTGAGGTGATTGAAAGCACAAAACGATCGCTAAAACTCTGGCAGCAGGAAAGCTCGGAGCCACTATTATGTGAGGACAACACACACCGGTTTGTGGTCTCATTTGAGCGGGAAGTGCTTTATGAGCGGATCAACTGGCGTTTTGCTGAAATGGTGAGGCAAGGCGGGCTGGATGAGGTGCGGGCTGTTATGGCTTTGAAACACAGCTTATCGCAGCAAGGTAGACTCTCTACCGATGGGTTGCCGATGTTTCGGGCGCTGGGTGTGTCTGAGCTGATGGCTCATCTTGAGGGTGAAGTGACGCTTGAAGAGGCTGTCAGCCGGGCGCAACAACAAACCCGGCGTTATGCAAAAAGACAATTAACGTGGCTGAGGCGTAATATGATTTCGTGGAATTGGCTGAATTTGCAATATTTGGAAAGAAATAAGCTAAAAATATTTTCAAATATTCACGAGAATGGTTGACCAATGAGATTCCTTTGGGTAGTGTTGCTGGCTCAACTGTGAATTTTGCGCAGTTTTTTTGTGTTAGGTTGTTATTCTTAGCGAATAACAAATTGAACTTCCTTTTTGCTTTACTCTTCATTTGAACTTTAGCCCTATGGCCGTTAAAGAGCAAATGAACGTAGAAGCTTGTTTTGAATTGTTGGAGAGAGTGAATGTCACGGACTATGACTGGCGCTGAAATGGTATTAGAAGCGCTTTTGGATCAAGGGGTTGAACATATATTCGGTTATCCTGGTGGTGCTGTACTGCCGATTTACGATACGATATTTGAAAATAACTCTATTGAGCATATTCTTGTGCGTCATGAGCAGGGGGCTGCCCATGCTGCCGAAGGCTATGCGCGATCAACTGGTAAAGTTGGTGTGCTGCTGGTTACTTCTGGTCCCGGGGCAACGAATGCCGTGACCGGGCTGACAGATGCGCTGCTCGATTCAATTCCGCTTGTCTGTATTACCGGGCAGGTGCCGAGCCATTTGATTGGCACGGACGCGTTCCAGGAATGTGATACTGTTGGTATCACCCGGCCCTGCACCAAACACAATTATCTGGTGAAAGATGTTAATGACCTGGCGCGGGTGATGCACGAAGCGTTTTATGTGGCTTCGAATGGACGGCCCGGCCCGGTTGTGGTTGATATTCCAAAAGATGTTCAATTTGCAATGGGCGATTATATCGGCCCGAAAAAAATAACGCACCGGACCTACCGTCCTGTTGTGAAGGGTGAGCAAGCGGCCATTCGTGAAGCGGTTAAGCTATTGGCCGGGGCGAAGAAACCCTTGTTTTATACCGGCGGTGGGGTGATTAATTCAGGGCCGCAGGCTTGTGATATCCTTCGTGAATTTGTCAAGAAAACCGGTGCGCCGATTACTTCCACTTTGATGGGACTTGGTGCGTTTCCGGCGAGCCATAAGCAATGGATCGGCATGCTTGGTATGCATGGCACTTATGAGGCCAATTGGGCGATGCATGATTGTGATGTGATGGTTTGTGTCGGGGCACGGTTTGATGACCGTATCACTGGGCGGCTGGATGCTTTTGCGCCAAATTCTAAGAAAATTCATATCGACATTGACCCGTCGTCTATCAATAAAACGGTGCCGGTTGATGTGCCGATTATCGGTGATGTTGGCCATGTGCTTGAAGATATGTACCGCATCTGGAAAAACAAAGCCGAGCAGATTGATAAAAAGGCGCTGTCTTCCTGGTGGAAAGAGATTGATGGCTGGCGGGCAAAAAAGAGCCTTGGCTACAAGCCTTCCAAAAAGACCATCATGCCGCAATATGCGATTGAGCGGTTATATGAACTGACAAAAGACAGAAAAACCTTCATCACAAAGGAGGTTGGCCAGCACCAGATGTGGGCCGCACAATATTATGGTTTTGAAGAACCGAACCGGTGGATGACTTCCGGCGGGCTTGGTACGATGGGCTATGGATTGCCAGCAGCTGTTGGTGTGCAGGTTGCGCACCCGGATGCGCTGGTGATTGATATTGCCGGTGAAGCCTCTGTGCAGATGACCATGCAGGAGATGTCAACGGCGCTGCAATATGAATTGCCGATTAAAATTTTCATTCTCAATAATGAATATATGGGCATGGTGCGTCAGTGGCAGGAATTGTTGCATGGCGGGCGCTATTCACATTCTTATTCTGAAGCGTTGCCTGATTTTGTGAAACTGGCTGAGGCTTATGGCGGGGTTGGCATTCGAGTTGATAAGCCTGATGAGCTTGATGATGCGATTATGGAGATGATCAATTCTGACAAGCCGGTGCTGTTTGATTGCCGGATTGAAAAACTTGCAAATTGTTTCCCGATGATCCCTTCTGGTGAGGCGCATAATAACATGCTTCTGGCCAGTGATGTTGAAGCGGAAGACCTGCAAAGCGCAATCAAGGAAGAGGGTAAGGTGCTTGTGTAGCGCTTACCCTTCTTTTGAGGCCAGACTTTCGGAGCCTGACTTTCTGGTGAAATACCCTAAAATATTGATTTTAAATTATATTCAGACTGAGTCCTTATCATGAGCACTTCTATTCAGACTTTAAAACCGGTTGTTGAAGAACAGACCGAAAAACATACATTATCCGCACTAGTTGATAATGAGCCTGGCGTTCTGGCGCGGGTGATCGGCCTTTTTTCCGGTCGGGGTTATAATATAGACAGCTTAACCGTGACCGAGACATCACATGAGCGCCATGTTTCCCGAATTACGGTTGTCACCGAAGGCACGCCGATGGTGATTGAGCAGATTAAAGCGCAGTTTATGCGGCTTATTCCTGTGCATCATGTGACTGACCTGACTGTGATGGGCAAAGCGCTTGAACGTGAGCTGGCCATGGTGAAAGTGGTTGGCAAAGGTGAAAACCGGGTGGAAGCGCTTCGGCTTGGTGAGGCGTTTCGGGCGCAGGTGGTTGATGCCTCAACTGACCATTTTGTGTTTGAGATTACAGGTAAGTCCGGCAAGATTGAGCAGTTTATTCAACTGATGAAGCCGATCGGGCTGGTGGAAGTGGCGCGGACCGGTGTCGCAGCGATATCTCGTGGGCCTGAGAAGATGGATGATCATCAGAAATAGATGATGGCACCGGGTTGTTTTTAATGCCTCGTGCTTTGTTGTTTTTGGTTTTTCTGCTTAGATTTCAGGATCGGTTTGATGGCTACTCATTTAAGTGTGAATTTGAACGCGATTGCAATGTTGCGGAACCGGCGGGATTTGCCATGGCCAAGTGTGACGGGCATTGGTGCGTTGGCGCTTGATGCCGGGGCAAATGGGCTGACGGTTCACCCGCGCCCGGATGAACGACACATTCGCCGGCAGGATGTTTATGATCTGAAAGAAATGATCAGGCATGAATATGCGGGTAAGGAATTTAATATTGAAGGCTATCCTGATGACAGGTTCATGGCGCTTATTCAGGATATTGAACCTGACCAGGTGACATTTGTGCCGGATGATCCTATGCAGAATACTTCTGACCATGGCTGGGATATATTATCCAATGAAGACTTGTTAAAGAAGGTTATTGGAATTTCGCATGAGGTTTCGTGCCGGGTCTCTCTTTTTGTGGACACGGATCCTCTGGTTGCTGCCAGTGCTGTTCAAGTTGGGGCAGACCGGATTGAAATTTATACCGGGCCGTATGGAGCACTGAAAAGTGCGCCGCAAATTGAGGCTGAGCTGGACCGTATTTCGGCAACTGCTGACGCGGCACGTGAGGCCGGGCTTGAAGTGAATGCCGGGCATGATCTTACTCTTTTTAATTTGCCGGCGCTTATTCAACGGGTGCCTTATATTGCTGAGACTTCGATTGGGCATTGTTTTACGGCTGATTGTCTGATTTATGGCGTTAAGGAGACGGTTAAACGCTATTTAAGTGAACTCGGTCATTGACAAGGCGGGGCTGTGGTATTACCCCCCTTTTAATTGAAGTTTGATAACCGAAGTTGGAATTTATTGTATGGGCCCCTGTTCGTCTCGGGGGAGGAATGACTAGAAAAAGGTAAAAAAATCTAATGCGTGTTTATTATGATCAGGATGCTGATATCAATCTGATAACATCTAAAAAAGTAGCGATTATTGGTTACGGCTCTCAGGGGCATGCCCATACGCTTAATTTAAGAGATTCAGGTGTGACAGAAATTGCGGTGGCACTTCGTGAAGGGTCATCATCACGGGCAAAGGCTGAAGCTGAAGGGCTGAAAGTGATGTCTGTTTCAGAAGCGGCCGGTTGGGCTGATGTGATGATGATGCTGGTGCCGGATGAATTGCAGGCTGATCTCTATCGCGATGAGATTGCGCCAAACATTCGTGATGGTGCGGCTCTTGCTTTTGCGCATGGTTTGAATGTGCATTTTAATCTGATCGAGCCAAAATCATCTGTTGATGTGATCATGATTGCTCCAAAGGGCCCTGGCCATACTGTCCGCAGTGAATATTTGCGCGGTGGCGGCTTGCCTTGCCTGATTGCGATGAACCAGGATGCTTCCGGCAATGCGAAAGACCTCGCGCTTTCTTATGCGACCGCGATTGGTGGTGGTAAGGCTGGTATTATTGAAACCACGTTCCGTGAAGAATGTGAAACTGACCTGTTTGGTGAACAGGCTGTTTTATGTGGTGGTGTTGTTGAGCTGATGCGTGCCGGGTTTGAAACCCTGACCGAAGCCGGTTATGCGCCGGAGATGGCTTATTTTGAATGCCTCCATGAAATGAAGCTGATTGTTGATCTGATTTATGAAGGTGGTATCGCTAACATGAATTACTCAATTTCAAATACGGCTGAATATGGCGAATATGTTTCCGGCCCACGGGTGATTACACCTGAGACCAAGGCGCGGATGAAAGATATTCTGACTGATATTCAGGAAGGTCGCTTTACCCGGGACTTTATGCTTGAAAATAAAGTCGGTCAGACAAGCTTTAAAGCAATGCGCGCGAAAGCGGATGCGCATCCATGTGAAGAAATCGGCGGTAAGCTGCGTGATATGATGCCATGGATTAAAGAAGGTGCGCTGGTTGATAAAACCAAAAACTAAGCATGCTTAAATTTATTAGCAATGAAAGCGCCCTTTCGCTGAAGGGGCGCTTTTTTTTGTATAACTGTTTCAGGTTCAATGGTTGCAATGAGAGCAATTTAGCTTGTGTTTTTTATCTGTGGTTGGGTTAGGGTATGGTTTGCTTTGCGGGTTATTTTGACAGCATGGTCATATTTTAACTGCCATATCTGAGGGGGATTTTATGGGGCGGAAATTTCATATTCTGGATGTATTTACGGGTGAGGCTTATAGCGGCAATCAACTGGCGGTTGTTGAAGATGCGGATGACCTGACATCTGAAGAGATGATGAAGATAACCAAAGAGTTTGGTTATTCTGAAACGGTGTTTTTACAAAAAAGCGAGATCCCGACGGCGGCTGCGAAATTGAGAATTTTCACGCTTGCTGGCGAAATTCCTTTTGCCGGGCATCCGACAGTTGGTGTGGCGGTGTTTCTTGGTGAAGCGAAGGCGCGGGAAAATGATTGCGCGCAGGATGTTCTGCTAGTGCTTGATGAGCAGCTTGGGCCGGTCAGGTGTGCGATTTCAATTGGTACGGGGAAAGCATCATATGCTGAGTTTGACGCGCCTTCGTTGCCTGAAGTGTTGGAAGGTGTTCCGGAAGCTGACCTGGTGGCGGATGCGCTTTCTGTCTCGCTGATGGATATTGGCTTTGAAAACCACAAAATGATGATGGTTCAAACGGGGCCGAAAATGTTGTTTGTGCCGATGAAGAATATTCAGGTGGTGCGGGAGGTATCACCAGATTTTTCTTACTGGGATCAGGCGTTTGGTAAGTTTGAACCAATGGGGATTTATGTTTATTGCCGGGATGGTGTTTTAGCAACAAGCGGTTTTCATGCGCGGATGTTTGCGCCTTCGCTTGGGTTTGATGAGGATGCGGCGACGGGGAGTGCGGCGGCCAGCTTTGCGGCGGTTGTGCAAAAATTTGAAATTGACGGGCAGCCTTCGTTTGAGACGACCATTGAGCAAGGGTATGAAATGGGCCGGCCGAGCCAGATTAAACTTGAAATCGAATTTTCTAACCGGGCAATTAAGAAGGTCAGAGTTGGGGGCAAGGCTGTTCTTGTGGCGAGCGGTGAATTGATGTGAGTTCATGACCGTTTTTAAGGGTGCCGGCTCTTTTGCTGGTGAGGGCTGGCGCGTTCTTGTTTGGTTGTGGGCAAGCTTTAATTTGTGGGAACTAAAAAAGCTGTGTTGTCCGGCATGACTTTTTGCCCATCTCATATTATGATTGTAATTGATTCTATTTGATAAATTCTCTGGGGGCCTTTTGAAAAGCCTTCAGATGATTTGTGTGGGGCTGATTTGTGAGATGGATGCTTTGGAACAAAATCCTGAAAAACAATATCTTTTTGTTTATGGCACATTAAAACGCAGCATTGCTAACCCGATGGGGGCGATGATGCGAGCGCACGCAAATTATGTTGCCGAGGCGATTATTGCCGGGCGAATTTATGATATTGGCCCTTATCCTGGTCTGGTGTTAGAAGATTGCGGGACGGCTGTTTATGGCGAGATTTATGAAATTCTTCGCCCCAATGCGTTGCTTTCTTTACTTGATGCATATGAAGGTTGCGCAGCTGACGACGATTTGCCGCATGAATTTACACGGGTGATTGCCACTGTTCGTGATACGGATGGCAATGATTACAGGGCCTGGGTTTATATTTATCAGCATAGTGTTGACCCGCAATGGATGCTTTCATCCGGATATTACCAGCCAGCCACCGGCGCTGTTTAATTCTGCTGATATTTCGCGCAGTTGAGGCGTTTTTTCCTGTTAAATGGAACTGATTGATTGCTCTTCATGGACGGGCCGACTAAACTCCGTTAAAAAAACACAGCTTTCAAAATAAAAGGCTTTTGCGTTATGTCTCATACAATTGGCACGCCTGCCAATTCCAATATTCCACAATGGGTTTATCAATTTGGTGGCGGCAGTGCTGATGGCAGTGCCGTTGACCGTGACCTGCTTGGTGGCAAGGGGGCGAACCTTGCTGAAATGGCCAGTATTGGCTTGCCGGTGCCGCCCGGATTTACGATCAGCACAGAAGTGTGCAGCGCCTTTTATAAAAATGAAAAAACGCTGCCTTCTGGTCTTCAGGAACAAACGGAAATCGCTTTGAAGCGGGTTGGTGAAATTGTTGGCTCTCAATATGGCAACAAGGAAAAACCGCTTCTTGTTTCAGTTCGCTCTGGTGCGCGGGTTTCTATGCCGGGAATGATGGACACCGTGCTTAACATTGGCCTCAATGATGAAACGGTTGAAGGTCTGGCGCTCTGGTCGGGTGACAGGCGGTTTGCTTATGACAGCTATCGCCGGTTTATTCAGATGTATGCTTCTGTTGTGCTTGAAGTTGACCATGATTACTTTGAAGACATTCTTGAGGATTATAAAAACCTTAATGGATTTCAACGTGATACGGAGCTGAGTGCTGAAGACTGGGCTGATATTATTGAGCAGTTCAAGGCTTGTGTTGTGGAGCATCATGGTGAGCCATTTCCAGTTGATGTCTATGAGCAGTTGTGGGGGGCGATTAAGGCTGTGTTTCTTTCATGGCAATCGCGCCGGGCGGATACATACCGGATGCTGCATGATATTTCCCATGAATGGGGAACGGCTGTGAATGTGCAGGCGATGGTGTTTGGCAATATGGGTGACAGCAGTGCCACTGGTGTGGCTTTTACCCGCAACCCGGCAACCGGTGAAAATGAGCTTTATGGTGAGTTTCTGGTAAATGCGCAGGGGGAAGATGTGGTGGCTGGCATCAGGACGCCGCAACCACTGACTGAAGCTGCGCGGGATAAATCTGATGATGACAGCCCCTCGCTTGAAAAAGTGATGCCTGAGGCTTTTGCTGAATTTGTTGCGATTACTGACCGGCTTGAAAAGCATTACCGGGATTGTCAGGACATTGAATTTACCATTCAGGACGGCAAGCTCTGGATGTTACAGACCCGCTCTGGCAAACGGACGACGGGCGCTGCTGTAAAAATGGCCGTTGATATGGCGAATGAGGGGCTGATCAGCAAGGAAGAAGCTATTTTGCGAATTGACCCGAGAGCGCTTGACCAGCTTTTGCATCCGACACTAGATGACAGTGTTGAGCGCAAGGTGTTAACGAAAGGCTTGCCGGCATCTCCCGGTGCGGCGGCGGGGATTATTGTTTTTGATGCTGATGAAGCTGAAAAACAAGCTGGCCTTGGTAAAGATGTTTTGCTGGTCAGGATTGAAACCAGCCCGGAAGATATTCACGGTATGCATGCGGCAACCGGTATTTTAACGGCGCGCGGCGGGATGACCAGCCATGCGGCTGTGGTTGCCCGGGGTATGGGGCGACCTTGTGTATCTGGTGCAGGCGCACTCAAAATAGATATAAAACAAAGACAGATGCGCATTGGGGCGGTGACGCTTTCTGAAGGTGATTTGCTGACGATTGATGGCTCAAGCGGTGAAGTGCTGATGGGAGAACACCCGATGCGTCAGGCTGAGTTAACGGGTGATTTTGGCGCGTTGATGAGCTGGGCGGATAGCATCCGCCGGATGAAGGTCAGAGCGAATGCGGAAACGGCCCGGGAGACGGAGCAGGCTTTGAAGTTTGGTGCTGAGGGCATAGGCCTTTGCCGGACTGAGCATATGTTTTTTGAAACCAGCCGCATCATGGCGATGAGAGAAATGATTTTGGCGCGTGATGAAGCCGGGCGCCGGGTGGCGCTTGAAAAATTGTTACCGATGCAGCGGTCTGATTTTTCTGAGCTATTTTCATTAATGGGGGATTTGCCTGTTACTATCCGTTTGCTGGATCCGCCACTTCATGAATTTTTGCCGCATGAGCAGGCGGATATTGACGTGCTTTCTGAGCATCTGGGTATAGAAGCTGCTGATATTAAGGCGCGGGTTGATGAGCTGAAAGAATTTAACCCGATGCTAGGACACCGGGGTTGCCGGTTGGCGATCAGCTACCCTGAAATTACTGAGATGCAGGCGCGGGCTATTTTTGAGGCTGCGCTGGACAGATCTTCAGGTGAGGAAACGGTTCATCCTGAAATCATGATTCCGCTGATTGCGACATCAAATGAGTTTGATCGTTTGAAGTTGGTGATTGATAAAACGGCTGAAAAAGTTTTTGAAGAGCGCGGTGCCCGGGTTGATTATGATGTCGGCACCATGATTGAGCTGCCACGAGCTGCGCTGATGGCAGGTGAAATTGCCAAAACGGCTGAGTTCTTTTCTTTTGGTACCAATGATCTGACCCAGACGACTTTTGGCCTGAGCCGGGATGATGCGAATTCTATTCTGAATGAATATACAGCATCTGGCATATTGGAAGTTGACCCCTTTATCAGCCTTGACCAATCGGGCGTCGGGATGCTGGTTGATATGGCTGTTGATGCTGGTCGGCTTACGCGTGAAAATATGAAGATGGGGATTTGCGGTGAACATGGTGGTGACCCGGCTTCGATTGAGTTTTTTGAAAAGGCTCAGCTTGATTATATTTCCTGTTCGCCATTTCGTGTGCCGGTTGCCCGGCTTGCCGCTGCGCAAGCACGGATAAGAGCGAATGAAGCAGCTCCGTCATAAGACTTTAAGATTTGCGTTCAACCCTGATACTGATCTGACCGCTATGCAACATGATTTGACCATTGAAACTATTCGGCGCGGTGGAAAGCGGGCGCTTTCTGATGTGCTGGCTCTGGCTGAGCATTCGTTTCATGAAGCAAGGGTTACTGCATTGCTGGATGAGGCTTATCTTAACCCGAAAGCGCATGTTGTTGGTTTTACCGGACCGCCGGGGGTTGGCAAATCGACGCTGATCAATAAGCTGATTGCTGCCTGGCGGGCAAGTGGTAAAACGGTTGGGGTGATTGCGGTTGACCCATCTTCGAAAAAAAGCGGAGGCGCGTTGCTGGGAGACAGGACGCGGATGATCACTGATCCTGAGGATCAGGGAATTTTTGTGCGCTCACTTGCCAGCCGGGGCCAATTGGGCGGAGTTTCACAACTTACTTTTCCGGCGCTTGTTCTGATGCGGGCAATATTTGATGTGGTGCTGATTGAAACTGTAGGTGTTGGTCAATCAGAAGCGGATATCACTGCGCATGCTGATAGTGTTGTGCTTTGTGTACAGCCGGGCTCGGGTGACAGTCTTCAGTTTATGAAATCGGGAATTATGGAAATTCCGGATATTGCGGTTGTCACCAAGGGTGATATCGGGCCTATTGTCTCACGGGCGGTAGCAGACCTAAAGGGGGCGCTGTCCCTGACTAATACTGACAGCAGACAAAATGGGCCGGTTGTGCTGACCGTTTCGGCACTGAAAGATCAGGGTCTTGATGGTCTTATTACGGCCATAGACGATCATTATTCCTTGTTGTCAGAGAGTGATTTGCTTGAAACTGAAGTTCCGGATGCTACCAGTGAAGCTGGTGATATCGTTTTAAGGAAAGAGACGGGCTTAGCTTCCCGACGTGCGCAACAAGCGATAAAATGGCTCGAAGGAGAGATTTTAAAAGATTATGGTCAGCAAGGTCTGGCTTTGGTTGCTGAGACTCTGAATTTTGAAGCGCTTATTGCTGAAGATTCGGGGCCGTTTAAAAAGCAACAGTTATTAAAAAATGGGCTGATATTGTCATTTAAGGGGTGAAATTCCCTATATTTTGTGTTTGTTTGCCCTGCTGTCAGATTGAGTGCTGAATGTGCAGTTTTAACTGACAGATGTTAGATGCGTCATAATGTGGCCTTGAGAAGGCAGAGATTGTACTTATTATCACGATGAAATTTAGTTGTGCAATGTTATCTGATTGTTTTTATTGTAAAAAAAATTAACCTCGCCGCAGCGCAGCATTTTTGGTTGCATTGCTGCGACGCAGCATGTACAAAGCAGTTCTGAAATATCTGGATAGTCCGGATGAGCATCTGATGGGAATATTGAGAATCAATCAATAAGTTGTTTACATATTGTTGCCAGAATTAACGTTTGTTAATCATTTATTGGCAAATTAAACACATGAGCGTTTTATATTGCTACGTAACTTTCTCAGATGCGATTTAAAATTAACAGGTAAGTAGGGTTTTAGGGTATGTCCCGTATTATTTTGTCACCACTCCATTATTTAGCAATTGCTGCTTTGGCGGTGCCGTTGCTTGGACTTGGCTATATAGCCGGGAATGGAGATATGCTGAAAGTTTATCGGTTGAATCTTGAAATGTCTCTCTCTGGTAAGGGGGGTGATTATGATGGCAAGATTCCTGATGCGACACAGCCAATTCTTCCAATTATTGCTGAAGCGAATGATTTGTTTGATATTAAAGGCAAAGGGCCGCGCGCTGATTTGCTATATCGCCAGCGTGTTGCCAATAATGGTGATTATGAAGAGCGGCGCAGACTGGCTCAGCAAGAGATAGAAAGTGAAAATATTGTTCAGGCCGAGACCGTGAACAATACATATGAACTGGTTCAACAAGTGAACCGTGAAGGTAAAAGCAACCGGCAGAGTGTTAAAGGTCTAGCTGTTGCGCCGGATCCTGTGGGCATCAGAGTGCCACAGAAGGTCACTGCCGGATTACCGATCATCAGCCAGAAACGTGTTGCTGGTGTGTTTGATATGCACAGAGATGCGCATTTTGGAATGGACCGCAAACATGTTGGGGGCCAGATCAGAAAAGATGTGGCACGGGTTAATACTAAAATCGAATCTGGTGAAAAGCCTGATTATACCGGCCTTGAAGTGAAGCATGTTGCTTCTGTTACAGCCGGTGCCGGTGCGCGAAAGTTTTTTGGTGGCCTGACCGAACACGAATTTCGTAAGCGTGAACATCGCTGCCTTGCAACTGCGATTTATTTTGAAGCACGCAGTGAACCTGTTAAAGGCCAACTGGCTGTAGCCCAGGTGATTATGAACCGGGTGCGCAGCTCGTATTATGCCGACACTGTTTGTGGTGTGGTCTATGAAGGGGCGCATAAGCGCAATGCCTGCCAGTTCTCATTTGCCTGTGACGGCGCGGCTGATAAGCCAAGAGATAAGAAGCGCTGGGTGATTGCGATGGACCTTGCCAGAAAGGTTACAGATGGCAAAGTATGGCTGAAAGATATTGGTTATGCCAGCCACTATCATGCAAATTATGTTAAGCCATCATGGCGCCGTTCTATGAAGCTGATCAAGCAGATTGGTGTGCACATTTTTTACCGTGCGAAGTTCTTTGCCCGGCCAACAGAAGTGGCAGCTATTCAATAAGATCTGATAATAAGATTGTCTTAGAGAAGCGGACGACCATAATTTAGATTTAAGCACTGCCAGAGATTAATCTGGCGGTGCTTTTATTTTGGTGTGAAGCTAAGTATGGGCTGAGATGAATCTGGATGAGAGAATTTTGTATCGAAAAAAGCAGAGCTATGCTGCCCTTGTAAATTAGTTTGATACGTTGGTTAGATTGATCGGCTTAATCGCGATTTGGAAAGAAACCGTCATCCTGTTCGCGTTCGTGGCCAAACATTTTGGTTGGGGCGCTGCTGCGTTTTGGTAAAAACAATAAAAACAGGATTAAAGGCGGGCAAAGAAAAGTGGTAAAGACCCAGAAGTTACGATCTCGTTTTTTACGCATGGCGAGGTAGATGGAGACAAGTGGTGTTACCATCCAGATTATCATAACGATGGTCATTATTTCGCCAGATCGCATTTTGTGTCACTTTATGTTGATGGTTCTATCTTATACCGCCACATAGGTTAGGCAGGTTGTTTTGATAATCTAGGTGGCTGGTATGTCAATATCAAGGCCCAGATCAAGACAGGGTGCTGAATGGATTAATGCCCCGACCGAAATGATATCAACGCCGGTTTCTGCGATTTCCTGCACTGTATCAAGGTTTATGCCGCCGGAGGCTTCTGCGATCAGTTTTCCGTCGATTAATTTTACTGCCTGCCTCAATGTTTCCGGTAGCATATTATCTAACAGTACCGCGTCAATGTTGTGTTTGAGGCAGGTTTCAAGCTGATCAAGATTATCAACTTCAACTTCTATTTTTACCATATGACCGAGAGTGGTTTTGACTTTTTCGATGGCCTGGCTGATACCGCCCGCAAACGCGATGTGATTATCCTTAATCATCACAGCATCATCAAGGCGAAAGCGGTGGTTGGTGCCGCCGCCGGCCAATACAGCATATTTTTGGGCAAAACGGAGACCGGGTGTGGTTTTTCTGGTGTCAGCAATTTTTGCATTGGTGTGGCTAATCTTATCAACGAAACGGCGGGTCAGGCTGGCAATGCCTGACAGATGACCGAGGAAATTGAGGGCGGTTCGCTCAGCTGTCAGGATGGTTCTGACGGGGGCGTTGATGGTTGCGATAATTTCTTTTGGGCTGAGGGTGTTACCATCTTGCTTATGCCAGGTGATCTCTGTATTTGGGTCTAGCAGTGTGAAGGCGGTTGTGACAAAACCCTGACCGGCAAGTATTCCCTTCTCCCTTGCGCGCAGGGTTGCGGTTCCCACCGTTTTCTCATCGAAAATATTATTGGTTGTGATATCCCCTCTTAATCCGAGGTCTTCTTCAAGAGCTGTCATGACCGCTTTTTTGACAAGCAAGTTGGGCATGGTGTTTTTGAATGGTGAGCGTTCTGACATATGTGGGTCTCTTAAATTTCAATGGTTCCGCATCAATGTGCTGGGGTTTATTTTAAAGAACTTTACCGGGTTGTACTGAAGAAATTATCGATATCTTTAAGTTTTAAATAGCTTCTTGTGGCTGGCTCAACTTTTTCAGGATGGTCTGTTCTAAGGTGACTGCCTCTGCTTTCTTTTCTGTCATATGCGGCTTTGACGATGAATTTGGCGGTGAGCAGCATGTTTTTGGTGCGGGCGCTTTTTTGAAGGATTGGTTCAAGCTTTTCAAGTTGCTCAATTGCAAGGCGGAGGCTTTTCTCGCTACGTTCAACACCTACATGCTGAAACATGATTTGCCTTAATGAGTTGACGGCGCTTTTCAGGTCTGTATCCAGCTGTTTGTCGATGATTTTTTCTTTAAAGCTTTTCACGGTTGTGCGCCCCTGCTTCAGACGGGTCGCGTTGTTTTTAATGTCGCTGGCGATGCGGCTTGACATGACAACGGCTTCAAGGAGTGAATTTGAAGCAAGGCGGTTGCCGCCGTGCAGGCCAGTTGATGCGATCTCACCACATGCCCAGAGGCCATCGATGGTTGAGCGCCCGTTTGCATCGGTGACGATGCCACCCATATGGAAGTGCGCGGCCGGGGCTACAGGAATGGGGTCTTTGGTTGGGTCTATTCCTATTTCCCTGCATTTTTGAATGACGGTGGGGAATTGTTGTTCCATGTTTTTGCCGATGGTGCTGGCACAATCAAGAAAAGCCCCGCGGCCTGCTTTTCTTTCTCTGTCAACAGCGATGGCGACGATGTCTCTTGGGGCAAGTTCTGCATCTTTGTGAAGTTGTTGCATGAACCTTTCCCCCTGGTTGTTGATCAGGTGTGCGCCTTCTCCTCTTAAGGCTTCAGTCGCAAGGGGAGCAGGGTCGATATCTGAATCAATGGCTGTTGGATGGAACTGGACAAATTCTGCGTCACTGATAACGGCCCCAATTTTTGCCGCCATGGCCAGGCCTTCGCCTCTTGCCATATCGGGGTTGGTGGTTTTTTCAAAAAGATGGCCGCAGCCGCCGGTTGCCAAAATCACTGAGCGGGCTTTTAACAGCGTGCCTTTGCCTGTGCCTTTGGCACTTGATGGCCAGAAATAAACGCCTTTAATGTGGCCGTTTTTTCTGGCTAGTTTATGGACTTCGATCTGTTCGAGGATTTGAATTGATGGTGTTTGTTTAACAGCGGAAATCAAAGCGGCCATGATTGCGGCGCCAGCTCTGTCACCTTCAACTCTGACAATACGCCGATTGGAGTGTGCGGCTTCTTTAGAGAGCTGTAATTTTCCTTCGATGTTTTTATCAAAAGGCACACCATAATGAAGCAGATCTTTTATAGCGGCGGGTGCCTCGCTTGTGATCAGTTGGGCGATTTGATGATCAACAAGGCCAGCACCAACGTTGATTGTATCGGCTGCATGTTTATCTGTTGTGTCACCCTCACCGATGGCGGCGGCGACACCACCCTGAGCCCAGACGCTGGAACTGCCAGAACCAAGTGTTTTTGCGGCGATGATGGTGGTTGGAATGGGGGCGAGCTTGAGGGCTGCGAATAGACCTGCAAGCCCCGCACCGACAATAATGACGTCATGGTTCAAAGTGATGGTGCGGGACTTGCGGGTCTGTGTTTTCTGCTGGCGTTTGTCTGCCATGTCATGACATTACTTTTCAGGAAAGAGGCGCTTCTATGTGGTTGCGTCGATCATTTTCTGGACAGAAAGTCTAGCGCGTTCAGCAATTTCTGGTGCGATTGTGACTTCCTCTTTCATTTCAAGTAAAGCTTCATAAACATTTTCCAATGTGATGCGCTTCATGTGTGGGCAGAAGTTACATGGCCTGATGAATTCAACGCCGGGTGTTTCTACTGCAACGTTGTCACTCATTGAGCATTCTGTCACCATCATCACTTTTGAGGGCCGGTTGTTTTTGACCCAGCTGATCATGGCACCTGTTGAGCCGGTGTAATCAGCCGCTTCAATGACTTCTGGCGGGCACTCAGGGTGAGCGATGATTTTTAAGCCCGGATTTGCTTCTCTGTATTCGTTGAGTTCTTTGGCGGTGAAGCGTTCATGAACTTCACAATGACCTTTCCAGGCAATGATTTCTTTGTCCGTTTGTGTGGCGACATATTTAGCCAGATATTCATCCGGCACCATGATCACTTTGTCAGACTCAAATGAGTTGACGATCTGAACCGCATTTGATGAGGTACAGCAGATGTCACATTCAGCTTTCACATCAGCTGAGGTGTTGACATAAGTGACGATCGGCACGCCCGGGTAAGCTTCTCTTAATGCTCTGACATCAGCTGCAGTGATTGATTCGGCCAATGAACAGCCGGCTTTGACGTCTGAGATAAGCACTTTTTTGCTTGGGTTCATCAGTTTAGAAGTTTCGGCCATGAAGTGAACACCGCATTGCAGGATGACATCTGCATCAACCTTACTGGCTTCAACAGCTAGCTGGAGGCTGTCTCCGACGTAATCGGAAATACAATGAAAAATCTCAGGCGTCATATAATTATGAGCGAGAATCACGGCATTGCGCTGCTTTTTCAGATCGTTGATGGCTTTGATCAAGGGCGCCATTTGCGGCCATTCTACTGGAGGGACTACAGATTTGACCCGCTCATATAAAGGGGCCATTTCTTTTGCCACTTCAGGGGTATATTCGAGCTTTGACGCCGATAGCACTGCTGCCGGGTTAATCTGCTGATCAGATTTCCGATTAATCAATGTTTGTTCCATTACCGCCATGGCGAACCTCTTTTCTGTTGTGGAACTCTGTTAACTTGCTCCACTCTTTGTTCTGCAAACTAAAGCATTTGAAATGCTTTATGTGGTTTGCACGTATTGCTCAAATAGTAGATTTTAAGCCTTCTTAAATTTATTTTGCAGATCGGGTATAACTTACATTATGCTCATTATGAGCATAACTATGGTGTTAAAATTGCCGACATGAAGCCGGTTTAAATTAAATACGATTATAGACTTCTAGTTATAGATTGTAAAATTTGATTTTGTCAAACTTTAGGAGGGGGATGATAATCTTGCCCCACACATAGAGACAGATAAGCGTTTCTTACTGAATTTCAAGAGGGAGGGCGAAATTTTAGGAGGATAATCACTGCTTCGGGAAGGCGAAAAAAGGGACGGTTTCCTGGTAGAAACCGTCCCCCTTACATTCAGCTAGTGCAGGGTTGCACTGTTATGTGGTGATGCTTGATTTAACAGGGCTGAGAATCTGCCTTTATCTGATTGCCATTTGAGAGACCAGCTCAGTTCGTTGGTGCTGAGATTATCTTTTTCTCTATCTGACATTTTTTCTGAAAAAGAGCCTGATAATGAAAGTGCTACATTGAATTGATTTTCATCATCTGTATTTTCAACATTGGTAATTTCTTCTACTGCCCATTGTGATCTTGTGTGTATGGGGCCTTCAATTTTATGGTTGCAGATTAGCAGACAGGGAGTGTTTGTTCGCTTTGCTGCATAAGCGAGGCGTTGTGCTGAAAGATTGTCCAGCAATGTAAAGTGAGCAACGAGCGCGGGTGTGTTTGTTGTGTGAAGGGTTTCTTCCATTGCCCATAACAACTCATCGCTATGTTTGGCTGTAATGATCACAAGATCATCTGTTGAAAGACCGGTCAGGTTTAAAGCCGGGCCGCTTAACCATTCAATCAGGCTTGTCTGATCTTCTGTTAAAAAGCAGAAAAGGGGAGAGCCTGATTGGGTGGCCCGTTGCCGGGCAGCCAATAGCAGAGCGCATTGAAATGCTTTTTCCTGATCACGGAAGTGTTTTGGGTTAAACTGGTGAATTCCGTCTTTTGCTAATGTACCTTCTGGCAGGCTGAGATCAATTTGAGGTGCGCCAAATTTTAATTCGCCGGCTTGTTCTGTTTGTGTGTTGATTGAGGTCGCGGCAAAATTGTTGATGATATTGGCAAATTCTTTGACTTCAGGATTGATATTATCAGGTGTTGTGTTGGCCGCACCGGCCGGAACATTAATCTGGCTGGTGAAGGGGGAAGGCGCCTGATCAAGCATTGCTGCGACTTTATTGGTTGTTAGCTGGTGGGATAAAATTTCGGGTTGCTTTCTCATGATCGTGGCCTTCTCACTCAGTTATGTTCTTTTTATGTTCTATTTTTTTATTGCGAACAAGTCAAGAACAAAAGAGAACATTTGTTCTCATATTGAGCGGAAATAAGCTAACCGTTTGTCAGAACACAAAAAAAATCTCACCCTGTTGAGTGAGATTTTATGGTCAGTTCCTGCAAATTTTAAATTTTGCATCTTTTGTGCATTCGTATTTATGCCGCGCGCTGGCCAAGGCCCATTTTTTTGGCAAGCCGAGATCTTGCGGCTGCGTAATTAGGGGCTACCATCGGATAATCATGTGGCAGGCTCCATTTTTCGCGGTATTCCTCAGGTGAGAGATTGTAATGCGTTCTCAGGTGTCGTTTCAGAGATTTGAACTGTTTGCCGTCTTCTAGGCAAACGATGAAATCTGGTGTGATTGATTTTTTCACCGGAACGGCTGGTTTTAATTCTTCCAGAGTGTTGCCTGGTGTGACCCGTGCTGCTTTGCTGAGTGCATCAAACACTTCAGCGATCAGAGTGGGGACTTCTGTGACAACAACTGAGTTATTACTGACATAGGCTGCGACGATATCTGCGGTGAGTTCAACGACAGCGACGTTTTGATTTTCCTGATCCATTTTTCTCTCCCATTACGTGCAGAATATTATTTTTATACAGAAGACTTTGCTTCTGATTGCTTACATGAAGTATTAATTATTTTTATATTTCTATTTCTGTTCGGCATTGTTTAAAAACAATATTCATTCCGAATAATGTTATTTTTTTGTTTCATCTTAATATATGAGTTGAAATATTAATATCAATAAACACCTTAATAAAAAGATATTACTGATAGTTATTTAGTAAAAATATTATGGTTTATTTGTTTTTCTGCAGATTTTTACTAATATATTTTTTTGAGTAGATAAATTTATAGTCTAATATTGCTAGAAATTATTGATTTCACCCTATAGTTGTAAGATATAATGCAATTAAAAAAGGCAATTCTGCCCATTTTAATAAGGCTGCGTAATAGTACTTCGTTTTATACTTTATTTCACTCGAATATATCTTATGAAGTGATTTGATTTTTATATAAATCGGTAGTTATTAAAAAGTTTCAATGAGTTCTTTTATCACTGTTGCCAAACTTAGTACAATTACTGAGCTTACTCCACTGTCCTTTAGTTTGGTTGCTGCGGCGTTGACCGTTGCACCAGTGGTTATTACATCATCTATTAAAATAACTGTTTTATTTTCGATTGCTTTTACTTTCGATGGTGGGATGTAGAAAGCATTTCTGACATTATTCTGACGCTCTTTAAAGCTGAGACCAACCTGGGCTCTGGTTTTCTTTGTTCTGATGAGGGGCTCTACATCATAGGGGATACCTGAAAGTGTGCTTAACCTTTTGGCTATTTCTGCTGACTGATTAAATCTTCGCTGCCAGAAGCGCCATTTATAAAGCGGGACAGGGATCAGCAGATCGGCCCTGCTTAGCTGGGTCCGGCCAAAATGCATCAACCAGGTGGCGAACAGGCTGGTGAGTTCATGGCGGTCTTGATATTTGAATTTATGGATGAGAGCGCGCATGGTGCCGTCATAGTGAGCGATGCTTCGGGCCTGGTCATATATTGGCGGGTTGGCGAGGGCGTCAGCTGAAATGGTTAGCTGGTCGTTATTAAATGGGTTGATATCATAGGGCAACGGGGTGCCTTTCACATGACAAAGGGGCTCCACCAGAAACGTGATATCCTGCCAGCAGGGTGAGCAAAGGTGGTTTGGGGCATCAAGTTCAGTCTGGCAATTGAGGCACAGCGGCGGGAAGATGAAATCTATAACGGTGGTTGCTATGTGCCTTGATGTGCCCTCCAGGCGCTCTAATTGCCGTTGAGTGGCTGTTTTATCGTTCAATGCGGTTTTGTTGTGGCTGTCATCCATTTTGCACCGTAAAGACTATTGTTCATTAGCCATGTGATGATAGCTGAAAAAGACCAGAATTGATATTATGTGACTTGGGCTCAGGCGTTTTCAGTTTGCATGGGAGCGACCAGAGCGGCTGTGCGAATTTTGGCCTGTGGGTGAATTTCGTTCTGGCTGAGAACAACGGTTTGTGGGCGGAAACGCTCGACAATAGAGCGAACGAAAGGCCGTGCTGGAGGGCTTGTGAGCAAGACAGCATAATCACCATTGGCTGAAGCTTCTTCAAAAGCGGCTGCGACGGCGCGAATAAAGCCCTGGAGTTTGCTTGGTGCCATGGCCAGCTGGCGGTCTTCCCCTTCGCCGATGATGGTTTCAGCAAATTCCTGCTCCCATTGCGGGTGCATAGAGATGATCGCCAATGTGCCATCCGGGTTGGTGTGGGAGGATGAAATCTGCCGGGAGAGACGGGCGCGCACATGTTCGGTAATTGCCTGGCCATTTGAAGTGAAGACTGTGGCTTCTGCGATGCCTTCAAGAATGGCTGGCAAGTCACGGATTGAGACGCGTTCTTTGAGCAGATTTTGCAGGATGCGCTGAATGCCGGTGATGTTGATTTGTGATGGGATGATGTCATCCATCAATTTTTTCTGATTGGCGTCTAGGTTTTCAAGGAGGCCATTGACCTCTGTATAAGACAAGAGGTCTGCCATGTTGTTCTTTAAGACTTCTGTCAGATGTGTCGATATGACAGTGACCGGGTCAACAACGGTGTAACCTTTGATCTGGGCTTCGTCTCGATTTTCAACGGTGATCCATTTGGCAGGGAGGCCGAAGGTTGGTTCAGTTGTGGTGAGGCCAGAGATGTCTAATTCGCGCCCGGAAGGGTCCATAACGAGGAACTGGCCAGGGTAAATCACGCCGTCCCCTGAGGCGACTTCTTTCACTTTGATGACATAATCATTCGGGCCAAGGTGAACATCATCAAGAATGCGCACGGACGGCATAACAAAACCCATATCTGCTGCGAGCTGGCGTCTTAAGGCTTTGATTTGCTCTGTCAGCCTGTCGCCATCCGGGGCGCCGTCTTTGATCATGGGGATAAGAGAATAACCGAGTTCTAAGCGCAGGCTGTCAATTTTCAGCACATTGGCGATTGGTTCTTCGGCAGGTGGGGCTGAAGCTTCGAGTTGTTTGACGGCTTCTACCCTCGCTATTTCTTCCTCTTTCTTTTTCTGGGAGCCTTTGGACTGCCAGGCTAAGAGGCCGGTTGCGAGAGAGAGGGTGAGAAATGGTGCCAGCGGGATGCCGGGCAATGTTGCCATGAACAGCATCACGCCGGATGACATGCCAAGGGCTTTTGGATAACCGGAGAGCTGCTCTGACAAGGCGACGTTGGCAGCCCCATCGACACCGGCTTTGGAAACCAGAAGACCGGCGGCGGTTGAAACGATTAGTGCAGGCACCTGACTGACAAGGCCGTCACCAATGGTGAGGAGGGTGTATGTCTGGGCGGCGTCAGTGAAGGAAAGACCGTTTTGGCCAACGCCGATGATGATGCCGCCGACAATGTTGATGACAGTGATGAGGAGGCCGGCAACAGCGTCACCACGGACAAATTTTGAAGCACCATCCATCGCGCCAAAGAATGAACTTTCACTTTCTAATCGCTGGCGGCGGGCTTTGGCTTGCTCTTCGTCAATCAAACCAGCAGAAAGGTCAGCGTCAATGGCCATTTGTTTGCCCGGCATGGCATCGAGTGTGAAGCGGGCCGCGACTTCGGCTATTCGGCCTGAACCCTTGGTGATGACGATGAAATTCACCAGAACCAGGATAGAAAACACGATAATACCGATGACGAAATTGCCCTGCATGACAAAATTGCCAAAAGCTTCAATGACATGGCCGGCGGCATCAGTTCCTTCGTGGCCATGGCTGAGGATGAGACGGGTTGAGGCGAGATTCAGTGCCAGCCGCATCATTGTGGCGATGAGCAAAATGGTCGGGAATGATGAAAATTCCAGCGGGGTGTGGATGAACAGTGATGTCATCAAAATCATCACTGAAAAGGTGATGGAAATGGCCAGGGCTGCATCCAGCATAAAAGACGGCATGGGCAGGATCAGCACAATGAGAATGGCTATGATGCCAAGGGCAAGACCTATATCGCCATGCCCTTTCATTCTGTCCATCATGGTTGATGTTTCAGTCATTGCCATGTTTGTACTTTTGCCTCTTTGTACCGCATCAACTTTTCATGCCATTTCTCATTTTCAGCGGCCAGTTTATTGAGATTCTGTCTCATGCCCTATAACTGAGGTTGGCTTTGTAACAGTTTTTCAGGTGGCAACCCTTGTTTCGTTTGGTTGAGGGATATCAACGCCTTCGTCTCCATATTGTTTGAGTTTGTTTCGAAGCGTTCTGATTGAGATACCCAGAATATTGGCGGCGTGGGTTCTGTTGCCGATGCAATGGTCGAGGGTGTTCAGAATCAGATCCCGCTCAACCTCAGCGACTGTCATGCCAACGAGGTTTTGCTGCAGGGCTTCTGCAGTGGCGGCAACGGCTGCTGCCGGTTCCTGACTGAGGTTGGTCAGTGCTTCTGGCGGGCGAATGAATTCAGCGCTGATTGTCGGCCCGTTAGAGAGCAAGACGGCACGGTGGATGGTATTTTCCAGCTCGCGAACATTGCCCTGCCACTGGTTTTGCAGAAGGCTTTCAGTTGCGTCTTGGGTAAATGTTTTGCTCTCAAAGCCATTGGCGGCTGTGTATTTTTCAACGAAGTGGCCAGCAAGGGCGATGATATCTTCTTTGCGATCTTTTAACGGTGGAATCGTTAGGTTGACGACGTTTAATCTGTAGAGAAGATCTTCCCTGAAGGAGCCATCTTTTACGGCTTCAGCCAGGTTTCGGTTTGATGTCGCGATGATGCGGATATCTACCGGTACAGGTTTGTTACCGCCAACACGGTCGATGATACGTTCTTGCAGGGCACGAAGCAGTTTTGCCTGCAGGCGGACATCCATTTCTGATATTTCGTCAAGCAATAACGTGCCGCCATTGGCTTCTTCAAATTTACCGATGCGGCGGTGCATGGCACCGGTGAAAGCGCCTTTTTCATGGCCGAACAGCTCAGATTCCAACAGGTTTTCCGGAATTGCGGCGCAATTGACGGAAATGAATATTTTTGATTTTCTTGCTGAATTTTCATGGACATAGCGAGCCATGACTTCTTTACCGGTGCCACTTTCACCGGTGATGAGGATGCTTGCGTCTGAGCCTGCGACCTGATCAGCCATAGCGATGACTTTGGCCATGATGGGGTCTCTGTAGATCATGGCTTTCTGATCTTTTGAAACGGCTGTGAGGATAGCGGCAATCAGCTCAGCATCGGGCGGGAGGGGGATATATTCTTTGGCGCCGGCCTGGATGGCTTCGACTGCGGCTCTGGTGTCTTCGCCACTGCCACAGGCAACGACCGAGATGTGAATATGCTCTGCTTCAAGCCGGTCTACCAGCTCGCGGATGTTGAAGCTGTCTTCGATCATGATGAGGTCTGCGCCCTGACCATTTCTTAATTCATTGAGAGCGGTTTCTATGGTCGAGGCGTGGGTGACTTTGGCCCCAGTGCCCATGGCAATTTTTGTCGCGGTGCTTAAATTTCCGTTTAAACTGCCGATGATGGTTAAGCGCATTTTCTGGCTCCTTGGTCCTTTTGTTCTTTGTTCTGAACAAAATCTAATAAAAATTACGGGCCGTTTCGTCTGAGGCCCTTCCTGATTACATAATATCTTTGTTGTTTGAGATGATTTCAGTCATCGTCACACCGAGTTTTTCATCAACCAGCACAACCTCGCCTCTCGCAACGAGGCGGTTATTGACATAAAGATCAATGGCTTCACCGACTTTTCTGTCAAGCTCGATGACGTCGCCTTCTTCAAGATCGAGAAGGGTTGAGATTTCAAGCTGGGTGCGGCCCAGCACGGCGGAAATTTTGACGGGTACGTCAAACACGGCCTGAAGATCTTCAACCTGTTTTGGTTTGCTATCTGCAACCTCGGTTTTATCCGTATCTGATACCTGGTTTTCCTGTGAAAAATCTTTGAGATCAAGATTTTCTTCGGCTGTCTGATCTTCACTCATGATGAGCACTCGCTTTGGTTGGTATTGTATCTTGCATGTTCAGGAGCGGTGTTTCCGGCTCTGAACCGGGTGTTGTAGTCTCATTCACACTGATTTCACCCTCACCTCTTGAGGCAAAGTAATTTTTCAAGGCGGAGCGGATGGATTGCATCAGGCCTTCAACAGACTGGGACAATCCTCCATCTTTCCAGGTGATGGTGACGTCTGATTGTTTTAAGCTTTTGTCCTGGATGATGTTCATCTGGCCGTTATATCCGGCTTCTTTCATCCAGGTTTTGCTGGCTTCTATGGTTTGTTCTGTATAGTCAGGGTTGAGCCTTACAGTGACTTCGGGGACGCCATGGATTATTTCAAATGCATCTTTGAAGAATTTTTCAATCAATGGCATGGGCTCACGTTTGATGAGTTCACTTGCGAGGGTAGTGCCTGCTGCAATGCCGAACTCAACTGATTTTGCTTCGAGTTTTTTTAAGTCTTCCTGATAGGCTTTTGTCAAATTATCGCCTTGTTGAACAATCGCCTCAAGGGCGAGTTTTGACTGGTTCTCTATTGAAGCGAGGGCTTCCTGTTCACCCGCTTTTTTGCCTTCTTCAAAGGCTTCTTTTTTGGCTTGTTCAATTTTCTGTTCGAATTTCAGTTTTAACTCGACGAGCGGGTCAATGATTTCGGCATTCTTGTCGAAAGAATTTTCAAACATAAATTTTTGTGGTTCTGGCATTTGCTCACTCATCATTTTGAAGTTCTTTCAATCCTTAAATAAATTCTTCTTCTTTGCCGTCTTTATCTATAATGATCGTGCCAGCCGCTTCGAGGTCTTTGGCTTTGTTGATCATTTTTGACTGGGCTTCATCTACATCACTGAGGCGGACAGGGCCCATATTTTCAAGATCGTCCTTCAACATATCGCCGGCCCTTTTTGAGAGGTTGGAAAGGAAGAAATCGCGGATGCTTTCACTGGTGCCTTTCATGGCAAGGGCGAGGACGTCTTTATCAACTTCCCGCAGCAGGGCCTGAATGCTTGATTGATTTAGGTGAGCCAGATCGTCAAAGGTGAACATCAGGTTTTTGATGCGCTCGGCTGCTTCTCTGTCAATATTTTCCAGTTTGCCCATGAATAGTGATTCTGTCTGGCGATCGAAATTATTAAAGATGCCGGCCATGGTTTCGTGGGCGTCGGTTCTGTTGGTGCTTGAAAGGTTTGAGATAAATTCCTTTCGAAGGGTTTGTTCAATTTTCTCGATAATGTCTTTTTGGACGGCTTCCATTGCCAGCATGCGCTGGATAACTTCCATTGAAAAATCATCCGGCAAAAGACTTAGAACTCTGGCTGCGTGTTCGGAAGAAATTTTAGAAAGGATTACGGCGATGGTTTGCGGGTATTCGTTTTTCAGATAGTTGGCAAGAATATGTGCCTGCACGTTGGACAGTTTTTCCCACATGTTGCGGCCCGCCGGGCCACGGATGCCTTCCATGATCAGGTTTACGCGTTCTTCAGGCAGGATTTGCTTGAGGAGGGATTCTGTTGATTCAAAGTTGCCCATAACCGCGCCGGAGATAGACATATCCGAAATGAAGCGGGCCAAAATTTCTTCCACCTGGTCAGTTGTAACCTTGCCGAGTTTTGACATGGCGATTGAAATTTCTGCAATCTCATCATCTTCAAGAGATTCCCAAATAGGTTCGCCAAAATCTTTGCCAAGGGCAAGAAGAAGGATGGCGGCTTTTTCTTCACCATCAAGTTCATCTGAGGCGAGGCCCGGGTGATCTTCCGGGCGGGTCGGGGATGTCAGATCCTGCAATGATTGTGTGAGTGCCATTATTGTTTACCCTTTATGCTGCTTTGGAACTGTCGACCCAGCTACGGATCACTGCGGTTGCTTCTTGCGGATTATTTTTGACCAGTGTGCCGATTTGTCTGATCGCTTCGGCCTGTAGTTCGCCACTGATTTTTGCCTCCTGAATTGTTTTGGCGGTTTTGTTTTCCACCATCTGGCCTTCAAGGTCTTCAAGTGAACCTAATTTGTCTGTGTTGATTTCGATTGGAACATCTTCGGCTCTGTTTGCTTCTCCTAAATGCTCAACCAGATCGATGACGATATCGTTGTTTTCAGGTTCCAGCACACGCTTGACCAATGGGCGGATGACAAAAAGAATGAAAAACATAGAGATGAGCAGGGTGATGAATAATTCTGCTATGTAGAAATAGTCAGCTTTTGTGAAATCAAACATAGAAGCTTCTTCCTGCTCTCCTAGTTTGAGGTCAGGGTTTTCAGCAAATTTGAGATTTGTCACATTCAGAATATCGCCGCGTTTTTCATCAAAACCAACGGCGGAGCGAACCAGCTTAGCGATTTGTTCAAGTTCAGCCTGTTGCCTTGGTGCGTATTCAACGGCCCCATCAGCATTTTTATTATAAACACCATCCACCAGAACAGCGACGGAGAGACGCTTGACACGGCCGCCTTCAATGGTTTCTGTCTGGTTGGTTTTTGAGATTTCGTAGTTGATGACTTCCTGGGTTTTGTCTTTATCATCAATTGCTTTGCCGTTGTTGCCTTTGGCGACGTTGCTGTCCGGCAAATCATTGCCAACGGTTACGGAATTATCGCTGGTTGGCTGTTCTGATTTTGAACTTTCTTCTCTTGTGTTCGAAGACCGGACGACTTTGCCGTCCGGGTCAAAAATTTCTGAAGATTTTACGACGCGGTTGTAATCCATTTCAGCGTTGACACGGATGCGGACATGACCGTTGCCAACGATGCGGGCGACGATGGCTTCAAGTTCTCTTGTCAGGCGCATTTCATAGGCCTGTGTGCGCTGGGTCACTTCGCTTGACATGGCGCCCGGGCTATCCTGATTTTCACCTGATGCGAGCAGATGGCCTGTTTCGTCAACAAGAGAGACCTGACCGGGGGTTAAATCTTCAACGGCTGAAGCCACAAGGTGCTGAATGGCTCTGATCTGGCCTCTGTCTAATGAACCACGGGACTTGATGATGATGGAGGCGGAGGCTTTGGCTTTATCTCTGGCGAATAGCTTTCGTTTGGGTAATACCAGATGAACACGGGCATGCTGAACCTGATTAAGGGCTTTGATGGTTCTTGCCAGTTCGCCTTCAATGGCACGAAGGTGGTTTATGTTCTGGACAAAATTGGTCGCGCCCAGAGTGTTGCTTTTATCAAAAATCTCATAACCGACTGAGTTGCCCATGGGCAGGCCTTCTTCAGCCATGGTCAGACGTAGTTTTAATACCTGATCTTTTGGAACTAGAATGACAGAGCCATCACCTTTGATTTCGTGGGGGATGTTCTGACTTTCAAGTTTTTTGACGATTTCGATAGAATCTTTAAATTCAAGATCAGAATAAAGGACGGAGAGATGAGGCTCGTTGAATTTGGTGATTAAATAAATGAAAAAACCCAGCATCACCAATGCGACTGTTGCCATGGCAGCGACGCGGGCAACGCCCAATTTTTGTAAAAAACTGACAACGCTACTATTATTGATTTCAATATTACCGATGTTTACTTTTTCACTCATCTGACTAACTGGCTCCATACTTTATTATTGTTTTACGACACTTCATCCAAAGACCGGGGAGGCACGGCCCGGATACAGGCGCATCGTTCGCGATAAATAAATCAAGTGATTCCCTCTAGGCAAAATTTACCCACTAAAGGTTAAACAGAGATTTAATTTTTGAGTAAAAATGAGAAAAAGAGGAAAAAATTGCCGATGCAGCTGAGGTTCGATGCTGAAACATATGTGTGTTTGGAATTGGGGAGAATTGCGGAATGACCTGCTGTGAGGTGCTGGGACTGCCTAAATGAGGGGGTGGGCGCATAATGAAAGCCCGGCTTTTTAAATAAAGCCGGGCTTTTAAATTTTATTGATGCTGAACAGGGGATTTCAGCGTTATTTCGTTGAGCGAAATTTTTTAACGCACCAGTCGTTGATCAAAGGCCACACATAATGGTCTTTTGAAAACAGGCGCCCGCATAATTTTATCACTCAGCCGTCAGATGCCAGCTGGCGAATATTTTATGCGCCGCGATAATCCTGAACGCGGGTTGCCCGTAAACCAGCCAGACCGTGATGGTCGATTGATTTTTGCCAGCTTAGAAACTCTTCTACTGTGAGTTTATAACGCTCGCAGGCTTCTTCGAGGCTTAAGAGGCCACCGCGGACGGCAGCAACAACTTCAGCTTTTCGGCGTATAACCCAACGCTTGGTGTTTTTTGGTGGTAAATCCGCGACAGTGAGGGGGCTCCCATCGGGGCCTATCACGAAGCGGGCTCGTGGTCTAAATGTTTGCTCGGTCATTTTACTCTCTACTATACTCTGACCCAAATTACTCAGGTTACTATAGCCTAGCCGGGTTTACAGACCGCTAAGCTTTATAATGAACAGAACAGCAAATCCTGTGCCATTATGTGGCCCACCATTGACTTATGGTTAACCACTCACACGAAGAGGCTTGCACGAAACAAGTGCTTTGCCCTCTAAAATCCATATGTTTTGAGGTGAACGTTAATCCTTACAGATAGTAAACTATAAAAGGGTTAACACTTTACTGACCAGGTGAATGATCAGCTATTGTCTGATGGTGGTGACGTTTTCTAGTTTGACCTTCTGACCATTAATCAGCAGATAGAGGGTGTCACCGGAAAGATCGACGCCATCAACGGTGCCAGAGCTTGCAATATTGACATTTACAGCCACACCGCTGGCACTGGTTGCCTCTACAGAAAGGGTGTAACTACCGGCTGGAGCGTTATTTCCGTCGTTATCTTTGCCATTCCACTGATAATCTGAAGCGCCCTGTTCAATCGGTTTTGATTCAGCGAATATCAGGTTACCATCACTGTCTTTCACGGTGAAAGTGGCATTCTGGGCAGGATTTTCTGCCACTAATGGCCAAGTGGCGGTGCCGTTTTTAAGTTCCTGTGTTGTGCTGGCAAGTTCAACAGTTTTGCCAATATAGCCAACGGAATTGGTGACAGCGGTTGCTGCCTGCAATTTCAGCAGGTTTTCAAGGTTTTCATTTGATTTAATGGTTTGCTCAACTTCACTGAACTGGACCAGTTGCTGGGTGAACTGGTTGGTGTCGAGAGGTTCCAGTGGGTTTTGATTTTGCAGCTGTGTTGTAAGAAGAGTCAAAAATGTATCAAAATCATTCGCGATCGCATTTCTGGCGGTATTTGCTTCGCCAAGGTTCGATAGCGCTGATAATGGATTAATGGTAGGCATTTACTCTCTCCTTAAAATTATACGCTGATATCAAGCCCGCTCGGGTTGGTGAGCTGGCGATAGATTGCACTGTTCTGATCAATTTGCTGTTCGAGATCACTGTCGTTTGCCTGGTGCTGGCTGTTGTCTTTCAGGTCATCGTTTCCTGTTTTGCCTTCGCCGTTATTGTCTCCCTGATCTTTCAATGAGAATGTGAGACCATCACTTTCAAGATTGACGCCTGCCTGAGCTAAGGCGCGTTCGAGCTGGCGGGCATCTTTTGACAGCATATCTAGGGTTTCCGGGCGCTCGACGATCAGGTGGGTGTTGATCTGTCCGTCTCTGCCAAACTCCATTTTTACTTCAACCCTGCCAAGTTCTGGTGGGTTGAGACGAATTTCGAACTGCTGGGTGCCATTTTGTGCTTTTGCAGCAATTTGGATGGCGACGGCTTGTGTCGGGCTTGTGTAGCCTCTTGCATGCAGCTGACTAGCTGGTGATGTTGATTTTGCTTCAGTTGAGTTGCTCAGTGAGGTGGATGCGTCAGTTTTATCAATCGTTTGCAACTGGCTGGTATCAAAACCGGTTTTAGCGAGCTGGCCTTTAAAGGATGCGTCGTTGAGTTGAGTGCTGGCCAAAATGGGTGCCGGGCCCTGATTTTGTGGCGGCTGGATCTGAACAACATCTTTTGCTTGCGTTGCTGCTTTTTGGCTGGCTGCTAGCTGGTTCAGGTCTTTTTCAGCTCCGTTACCTTTTTGCTGTTTCTGTTCGCCGTGGTCGGGCTGGCCGAGGTTGCTTTCTAGTGGCTCTGTTGCTTTAGAGACGACGCCTGTTCCGCTTAGCTGATTATTCTGCAAAGATTTGTCAGTTGTGGTTGTTTCTGCTGGCTGATGGGCGGCGAGAGTTTGAGCCACAATTACAGATGTTTCAATTTCATCCGGTTGATGCTGGCCGGCCGGGGTTGTGTCTTCCAGCTGCAAATCACCGGCTAGCGGGGTGCCATCAGGTGTGTCATTGAGAGATTGTTCCTCGTTCAGAGGGTCTGCATTTGCCAGTTGTGTTTCAGGTGCTTCTTCTTTTATGTGGTCTGACTCGCCTTCCTTAGCGGTTGTGCTGGAGGTGTCTTTATTCTCTTCTGATGACGTTACGGTATTTTCATCTGTTGTTTTTGTAGAGACTTCAGAATTTTCATCCGGAGACTTGTTGTCTGTTGAGGTTATCTCAGTTTGTCTGGACTGCTTGAGCCGCTCATTTGCTCTTGCTTCAGCTCTTTCTTCTTTGCGTTGTTGCTCAAGGCGTTTTTCTTCGGTTCTTAGTTCTTTTTGGCGTTGCTGCTCGAGGCGATGATCCTGAGTTCTTTCTGACTGATCTATTTTGGCCTGACGGATGTCTTCATTTTGTTGAGCTGCCCGTGAGTTTGCTATTGGGTTCTTTTCGGTTTTTGTGGCGAGTTGCTCTGTTGTATTACTTTTTATGCTGCCGGTATCGACGCGATCCAGTTTCGTATCAAGGTGGCGTGAAAAAATATCAGATGGGTTTTTGCCCTGTTTGCCAGCATCAGCATTATTGTTGGATCTGATGCCAGTTGAAGTGTTTGTGTGTGCTATTTTTTCTGCTGTCATGTTCTGATACCGTCTGTTCGATTTTCCGGTTGTATTTTCAGTTGTTACCCCTGTTCATTGAAGGATGTGCTTCAGAATGAGGTAATTTTGTTTTTTGTCGCACTCATTTACAAATTGCAATATTGGCTCCCATAGCAAATGCAGAATTCAGGCCAATGAGCGCGCTGAAAATAAATTCATAAATATCAGCATGTTATCTATGATTAGCAAATTGGGGATGGTTTTGTCAGGGCGGCTGCCCTGCAAATTCTGCCGGGTAGGGGGGTGTAAATTGCCGCCCTTATTGCTTGAAATTTCGTCGTTAATGTCTATTGTGAATAGACATTTTTTTAGTCAATGCTCAGGCACAATAAAATCTGACCATAGTTTGGTCAGTTTATTGTCTGTATTATCTCATTGGTCAGTTATGATTGGCCAGTTATTATTGGTCAGACAAATCAGATTTGCTGGCGGCTCTCATCTTTTGGGTGCATAGTGGCAATATTGGAATATTCTGACAGTTTGTTTGTCAGTTTTTGATGCGCCCGGGTAAAAGCTCTGTTTGCGCCGATTTTTTTGTTTGGTCTCAGTTAAATTGTCATTACTGAGAGTTTTTGTTTTTTTCGGGTTTTGTTACCGAATGAATTGTTATTTCAGTGTGAATACATAAATAGTAGAAGAATGATAAAACCAAATAGCAAACTAAATAGCCTTTCACTTGAAGGGCCTCCATCGAGTTGCCGCGTCGTTGTTGCTATGTCTGGTGGCGTCGATAGCTCTGTTGTTGCGGCACTTCTCAAGGCTGAAGGTTATGATGTTGTCGGAATAACATTACAGCTTTATGACCATGGGGAAGCTGTGGGCCGTAAAGGGGCCTGCTGCGCGGGGCAGGATATTCACGATGCGCGCAGAGTGGCTGAAACGCTCGGTATTCCTCACTATGTGCTTGATTATGAAAACCGCTTTGCTGACAGTGTGATGGATGATTTTGTCAACAGCTATCTATCTGGCGAAACTCCGGTGCCATGCATCATGTGTAATCAACAAATCAAATTTAAAGATATGCTGGATACAGCGCGGGATCTTGGGGCGCAGGCGATGGCAACCGGCCATTATATCTCAAGTCATCTTGGTGACGACGGCTGGGAGCTGACCAGAGCGAAAGATCCTGACCGGGACCAGAGCTATTTCCTTTTTACTACAACTAAAGAACAACTTGAACTGCTGCGCTTTCCACTTGGCAATCTGCATAAAAACCAGGTCAGGGAAATTGCTGCGGAATACGGGCTTTCAATCGCTGAGAAAGCTGACAGTCAGGACATTTGTTTTGTGCCAACCGGGCGTTATTCGCAGGTTATTGAAAAACTGCGCCCCGGTGCTGCCGAACCCGGTGACATTGTTCATGTGGACGGGCGGGTGCTTGGCCGGCATGAAGGCATTATTAATTATACAGTTGGCCAAAGGCGTGGTATTGGCATTGCCCTTGGTGAGCCGGTTTATGTTGTGGAGCTGGACGCTGAAAATTCAAAGGTGATTGTTGGACCGCGTGAGTGTCTGGCGACGAAAACCGTTGAGCTTAGAGATGTTAACTGGCTTGGTTCTCAATCAATTGAAGAAATTGGTGAAGAAGGCATTGCTGTTTATGCGCGGGTGCGATCAACACAGCAACCACAAGCTGCCACGCTGCTTTGCCGTGATGGCCGGTTTCTAGTTGAATTGCATGATGGTGAAGACGGTGTTTCACCCGGACAGGCTTGCGTTTTATATGAAGACGGGCATGGGCAATCACGTATTCTTGGTGGCGGCTGGATTAAAAAGGCCATTGCGGAAAGTGGTTCTGAATTTAACAGTAAGGGGGTGCAATCAGTTGGTGATGCCCCTGCGAAAGTGTCAGTTAGCTAATTAAAAAGGTACTTAATTTATCTGTTCATGATTTGCATTTTTGCGGGCAGGTAAATTAAAGGGAATACCGAGATTTTAGGAGAGTCTTAGTGGAAGCGGTAAAAAAAGCAGTTATGGACAGAAGTTCTGTACTGACAGCCTATCGGAGATGGGCACCTGTATATGATCATACATTTGGTACAGTGGCCTCCGCCGGCAGGCGACATGCTGTTGATATTATAAACCGCCGCGCTGGCTCTGTTCTTGAAGTTGGGGTTGGAACCGGGCTTTCTTTACCGCGCTATGGTGATCATCTCAGCATCACCGGTGTGGACCTTTCGCCTGAAATGCTGAAAAAGGCTGAAAACCGAATTATCAAGAATGAATTGCAGAATGTTGACGGGCTGCATGAGATGGATGCCCGCAATCTTGATTTTGATGACGATAAATTTGATACGGTTGTTGCTATGTATGTGATGACTGTTGTGCCTGAACCTGAACTTGTGATGGAAGAGCTGGAGCGGGTTTGTGCGCCCGGCGGGCAGGTTATTCTGGTTAATCATTTTAGCCAGGAACACGGGACGCGCGGCTGGATAGAGCGCCGGATGGCACCTTTTGCCTCAACTCTTGGCTGGCGTCCGATTTTCCCGGTTGACCGGGTGATGGGGTGCGATAGCCTCGAGCTTGTTGAGCGCCGTTCACTTCGGCCACTCGGATTATTTACGATGCTGCGGTTTAACAAAGAAATGGCGCCAAAACTGGCGAAATCTCGCTCGCGGTCACGCTCATCTGACAGATACGTTTCTGAAGCGGTTGTTACGCAATAATTTAGCTTTAAAATTTTTTTAGTTTCAGCTCCGTTTGCAGCTTGACGGGGGCTGGATAAGTTTCTAAAAGCTGTTGTTCCAATTTATTTATGAGTGCCGGGCTATTTTGTGCCCTTTGGGATTATCTCAATCCTGTTTTCACTCATTAGTGGCGGGGTAGCTCAGCTGGTTAGAGCAGCGGAATCATAATCCGCGTGTCGGGGGTTCAAGTCCCTCTCCCGCTACCAACTTTCTCTTTATAAAACATTGGCTTATAAATTTTAGAAATCGACGGCTGAGGTTTCTAGACACTTTCTTCCGTATTTTCTAGACACTTTTGTTCTTTTTGTGTTCAATTTCCAGCTTCTGGATAACGCCTTTCATCTTATTGCTAAGGTCAGCTTCCTTACTGTAGTGGGCTGCCATAGCCTCCGTTTTTTGACCTAACATGTCGGCAATGGTTCTGTTATCGAAGCCTAGTTCTCTAAGTTCAGTTGCAACAGTATGACGTAATCCGTGGAATGTTAAGCCTGTTCCTATAGATCCATTTTCAGCCAAAACCTTTATCTTTTTAAAGAAACTTGATCTGAATCCAGATTCCGTCCAGGGGCGCCCTCGTGTATTCACGCAAAGCGTCACAGCGTCATAGTTTTTATTGGAGTTTAGCTCTTCTATCCAGTTATCCAGAATGACCTTTAATGGAGTGGCTACTGGCATGCTAATTTTCACATTGGCTTTTGAAGTTTTGTAGCTAATAGTTGATCCGTTGTAGATCGTACGTGGTAATTTTAAAACATCGCCTTCTCTCAAGCCTGTCCATCTGGAGATAGCGACAGGTACTAAAAGATGTTGGGGCAAAGAATTAAAAACAATGTCGTACTCTTTCAATGTCCATGGTCTGTTTATAACTGGAGCGTCTTTGGGCTTTCTTATCTTTCTGACGCCCTTAGCTGGGTTTGTGTCGCAGTAACCTTTTTCTTTAGCAAATTCAAAAATGATGGAGAGAACTGAAACGACATAATTTGCAAATGACCGCTTTTTCAATTGGAAGGTCTTGTCCCTGATTTTTACTATATCTGGGGAGGTGGTAGTTCTGAGATTAAGAGTATCAATGGAGCTTAGATAATCAATGACTTTGTTATAGTCAGTTTGTGTGCGAGGCTTGAGAGTAGTAAACCAGTCAGAAGCTTTGTATTCTTTTATAACTAATCCAAGAGTTCCTGGTATTGGCTTTGGCTTAGTTTTGAGCTTTGTTTTGGCGGATTCAACTTCTTCTAAAAACTCAATGGTACCAGGTTCTGCATAGAGCCTTGTCCCTGATTTTCTATGGTAACGATATGTTTTTCCAGTCTTTGGTTCATAGTACTCTTTAATACCTGCAATATCGTATTTTACCATTCTAGCCACCTAGGGAGCTGAGTAATTTATCTATTCCTATTGGTTGGGCATGTTGATATTTACGGCCCTCTATCCAATTATTTAGATCGATTATATCAAACCTTCTTAACTTGTCTCTTCCCTCCTGTAATTCAATCGCTTGGACATTAACTACTTGATCAAAAGTACCAACGCTTACGCCACAATATGAGGCAGCTTGCTTTTTTGTGAGTAAGCGTTGATTGAAGGTCATGTTAGTATACTCCGCCATTCATTATTAGATGATTAGAATGAGCTGGGATTGTTGACTTGTTTTTCATACATCAAGTCTCTGCATATGATCTTGCTCTAGCTGTCGAGCTGCATTAAAGGCAGCATCAATTGAAGTATCGCCTGGTAACTGTATTCCAGTTTCACAGCCTTCAATCCAGATAGTAATAAACTCACTATCAGCACCTTTGCAAAAATCAGGTTCTATAACTGTTCGTGCCATCCTAGCAATTGGGTGGGGTTTTCCATTTCGTATGACACTTAATGCATAAAGCGATGCAAGTCCTGCAAGCCTTGTTTGCCAACACCCGTCACGCATCGCTTCTCTAGCGCTGCCATCGTCATGGATCATCGATAAAATGGCGATTATACCTTTTTCTCCATCCGGTACTATGTTCATCGCCTCGTCAACGATGGCGCGAGTTGATTTGTAAAGTTCGTCGGCTTCTTCTTTGTGACTTTCATTATCCCAAATTTCATTAAGCCGATCTTCTTGCCTTAATTTTTCTAACGCGAGGTCCACTAATTGTGGATCGGCACTATAATTATTGCGTTCTAATTCTTCGTATTTTAATGCTTGTTTAGCCATCTTGAATTTCCTTTTAATTCTTGGTGGTTAGAGCCTTGCAGGTGTTACTACCACCCGCAAGGCTCGCTAATTTTCAGAAAGTTTTAATTTGCAAAAATTTAGAGCTAGGAATAATTGCTGCAAAACTCTCCTTTTCTAAGAGAGAGCTTTTTTTTTCTTTGCTCAAGAGAAGTAAACCAAAGTTAGCACATCAAGTCAAGCTTAGCTTGACATTATATGTTGAGGGTTCAATTTTTCTTTTTGATTGGGGGGTAATTTTTCCTACGGAGACTAATGTGTTCTGACATGACGCCGATAATTACAGCATTTCCATTTATTTCTTTTGTGGACCAGTCTGGGTTTAGTGGGGCTAAGTTAAAGCGTCCCTCCATTAGCATTTTTCTGCTTTCAGGCGCAAATACTCGAAAAAAAGCGGTTTCGAACCCTTCAACTGCAGCGCAAACTCTATCCCAAGGGCGTGGTTTTATTGATGGGTCTATTGTGACAATATCACCTTTTTGGAACTCAGGCTCCATACTTGTGTCGATAATTTCTAAAGCAAATGCCTCAGAATTTTTATTATATAAAGGTCTGATATTGAAATGAGGATTCTTACGGTATTCTCCGGGGACGTAGTTTATTGCTTCTTTAAAATCAATAATTGGGATTGAAAATTTGCTTAGTGAGATATCATACTCACTCGCGCTGGAATAGGTATAATCATTGTTCTCATGTTCATCAGATTCTGAGATTAACCATTCTAATGAACAATCTAGAATTTCACATATTTGCAATAGTTTGTGCTGGCTTGGTAGATGCAAAGCATTTTCCCAATTAGATACGGCTTGCTTACTTACGCTAAGTTGTTGAGCCATTGTTATTTGACTTATTTTTTTATCAATGCGCGCTCGTTTTAAGCGTCGAGCAAAATAATAATTTTTTTCCATCAGTTTCTCACTGCAAAAAACATCAATATGTCAAGACAGGCTTGACCTTTTTGACCTGCTATGCTTTACTCTTGTTTATGAAAGATATTGGTCTTCAGAGAGCTATTGCAGTAGCAAAATCGCAAGAGCGTCTAGCAATTGCAATTGGTATTACAAAGCAGGCTGTCTCGCAATGGCAAAAAGTCCCTATTGAAAGAGTCCGAATAGTTGAACGAGTAACTGGTATTTCTCGATATGAGCTTAGACCTGATTTTTTTCTGATTGATGATTAATCTTTGTAAAAATATAACTCAGATTTCTATAGGCACGTTTAATGGAGCTTAAATAGCGGATTTTGCTTTCATGACAGGTGAATTGATAGGTCCGTTCACTATATTTGTATCTCAGTAAGGAGTAAAAATAGAGAGAGGGATTGATGAAAAAATTTCAATCAATCAACGTCGTTAAGTTTAACAAATGTAAAAAGCGACACACTAAAAATAGCCCGAGGAGGGCGCCGCCGCAGATTCCAGATTGCATCTTGGAAAGTGATGCTGGCTTTGATGCTATTGAGTGGCTCTCTACCCCTGAAACTGACCCCGATCATTTTTTCATATCAAGTTCTGCTTGTTTTGCATTGCACGTGAATCGATGTGTGGCTTCACGTGTCAAGCCATTGAGCAGACGCCGTTTTTCAATGATAGCGCAAAAATATGTAAGGGCCTTCCGAGGCCCAGGTGGATACAGATGGTATGAATTATTGCACGAAAAATCATTAATCGCGAAGCGAGAGGGAGTTGTAAAAAGCGCCGCTTAGGGAAATAAAAAAGCCCTGACAGGTGCTTATGTCTGACAGGGCTTAAAAATAATGACGCTGTATCAGCAGCGTTAGGTTTCAATCAATTTGTGTGCAAAAAGAATGAAAGCAATTGCTCTTTTTGTACAGAATTTAGGTACAGAAAGTCAAGACAAAATGACAGATTTTCAAATCTTAAATAATCAGTGTCACCCTGAAGATTCAGGTTTACAGCCCCCAACAATATATAGTGATCTTGTCAGATTTCTCGCGTGTGATGTTATCCGCGATCTCAATAAAATAGAATACGCTTTGATCACAAATGTGCACCTTCATTATAAGGCCTGGCATGAGGTGCCGGAACCAACGGCATCGGCGCTTTTGGAGTTAGCTTCAAAGTTTGGATTTTGGGACCGCCCTTTAAATCAAGCTAGGAGTGCTATCTGATGCTGAATAAAGATTATTTCTATAATTTAGACACACCTTTTAATCATATGATTTGTTTTTTGATGGTAGTTGACAAGGATGCTGATGACCAAAAATTTATTAATAAAATTAAGAAATTTAATTATCTCTCTGAGTTGGGTCCGGATGATCAAGAAGAGCTAATATATCTCTTAAATCGCTACGATTATTTATCTCAATTCAATAAGGAGTTTGTGCCTCTTGAAGAGCTGATTGCTTCAATTAAGCAGATGATTGAAGAAGATGCAGTAGGGTGCGGACAATGAGTGGAATAGGGCACAATAGCGCTTCTAAAGGTGGCTATATAATCATAACTAGGGAGATGATTGATCACCCTATTGTGGGTGCAGGGCAGCCCATGAAGCCAGATGACCCAAGCAAGGGAGCTTATAGCAAATTTGAAGCTTGGGTAGATCTTCTTAGGCAGGCTGCATATAAGGCCAGAAAAGTCCTAAATAAGGGAAGGGAAGTCACACTCGAAAGAGGCGATATAATGTGTGCAAATTCCTTCTTAGCTAAACGATGGAATTGGTCTCCTAAGGCAGTTAGAAATTACTTAAATCGTCTTCAGGAATGGGAAATGATAAATGGAGATTGGCAGAAAAAAGGGGACTTAAAGCCTAAGTACAGGGGCAACCAAAATAAAGTGCTAAGTATTTGTAATTATTCATATTATCAGGGTGCAGCAAGAGAGGAAGGGCAACCGAGGGGCAACCAAAAGGGCAACCAACAGGGCAACCAATGGGCAACCGTAACTGGTTGTAAAACAAGTAAAAAATGCTCTCGTGATGAATTGCCTAGGCAACCAGAGGGGCAACCAAAAGGGCAACAATATAATAACCAAGATAATAACCAATATAACCAATATAATTTTATATCTAATTCTTCACTACGTTCAGAATTAGAGTCGTCCGAAAAAGAGATTTCGGACCCACTTATCAAAGTAGAGGCTCAGGGTGACAAGCCTAAATCGCCGGATAAGAAAAAAACAAAAAAACGAACTAAAGTAAATTACACAGATGATTTTGAGGTATTTTGGAACGCATATCCAACGGACCCGAACATGGCAAAAGTGAAAACTTTTGAGCAATGGGAAAAATTGGATGAAGTTGATCAATCCAAAGCGCTGAATTCCATGCCATATTTTCTCAACTATTGCAGACAAAACCCGACATACAGACCAGTGCATGCTGAGAGGTTTATTTCTCAAAGAAGGTTTGATGGTTTTTTGGATAATTCAAAACAACATTACGAACCTCAACATCAGAAGAGGTTTTTCAACAAAGGCGGAAAATCAAAAATAGACCAGATCGCAGAAGCGCGACAGAAAAGGGGGGCGCTATGACGATTGAGGAAAGGATTTTAAAAAAGTTAGAAAATGCTTTTGTCTTGCAAAACACATTTGGGCGAACTGTTGATGAGTTGCCTTTTATTGCAAAGGGTTTGCTCAACATCGTGCCTGAAGGTCATCGCGAGTTCATACCAGATGCTATTGATGTACATATCCGCAATAGTCAGAATTTTCCAACACCAGCTGACATTCTGCAAATTCTTGGATGTGTCAATAAGTTCGATACCACTTACTACAGACGCTTGTTGGAAAAACAACGCGGCGGTTATATCAGCTTTTCAGAGCAAGAGTATTTGAGAGATTACGAAAAAAATGCTCGGAAGATGAATGGTATACACCCTGACATCAAGGCAGCGCATTTACAGATTGGCGGGCAAAGTCCAACTCTGGTTATAGAAAATTCATCTGAAACAGATGTGGTTGAGAGTGATCAAGCTGAGCCATTATTCGAATTGTTCTGGCACTATTGTCCAAAAAAAATAAATAAGCCGGAAACAAAAACAATCTTCATGTCAATTATCAACGGCACACACCCCCAAGCTGAGAAGACGCTGCCCGAAGAGATCGTTGAGGGGATGCAGTATTTCAAAACTGCGATGAGGGGCACTGAGGACCAATATATAAAAACCCCATCAAGTTGGCTGAATGAGTCAGGATGGCTAAATGAGCACAAGGGGACGCAAAAAGTTAAATGGGGTTGGTGGAGGCGTTTTAGAAGCGATTATTGGATACAGGAATCAATGAAGAAAAGAATAGATATTCATGTAGAGCATTTAAAATTATGTGATGTCAAATGGGATTGGTTAAATTTTGGTCCGCCGCCAGGACATCCTGAGTTTTTCTTATTTTCAGCCATGACAATTGCAGAGAAAGATCTTGATTATGTTCCGAATGATTACGTTTATGTTGAGACAATTATTGAAAAGTACAAGCCTGAAAACAGATTTGAGAGCCAAGCGCAAAACCTCATTAATAGGTTTGGTTTGCTTGCTGAAGGTGAAAAGCTAGAAATTGACGAGTTTGAGGTTTGTTCAAGGCATAGTTTAAACGATGAAATAAGGAAGAATGAATTACTCCCATGGCAAAAGCTGAAGAAGGATAATGGCAGTCAGAAAATTTCTGAAAATGCAATTGAAGCTGAGGCGCAGGGCAAGATGGCCAGTTATTTTGACCGCTAAGGGGCCTGAGAATCCAGCAGAGTCGCTAAACTGTAAATTTAAGCCTTTGCCACCTAAAAATGGATTAAGCGCTCCAGTGAGTCTTTACGCGCTTTTTAGGCGAAAAGAATACTTAGGCAAATTTATGGGGGTTGAATGATGAAGAGCAAAGTTAGAAAGCAAATGCCATTTACTTGCTCGTTCAATTGTAATTTTCCGACAAAAGAAAGGGCTGACAAATCGATCTCTTTTATGGAGCCGGAAAACCTCAGTAGTCCTTCATTTGTAAGTTCTGTAATTAGACCTCAGGGTGCTCCGTCAAATACACGCGAAACCGAAGTTGAAAAATCATTGAGTTCAGATGAACTTTACACTCTTGGTAAGTGCATTAAAGCGATGCAGGCTTCAGATTATATTCGTTCGTCCAATTATGAAGGTGGAGCTATCATAAATGGTAAGAGGACCAGTGAATATGAGCTTGTATCAAGGGACGATAGAAAACGTATGTATTGGCTGAATCTAATGCTTGTGCACTTGCCGATGAGAAAAAGAAACCACTTGTTGTTAGTGTATAAGATTTTTGCAAATGACGGACAATATAACGGCTGTACTTTGGAGAGTATTGGCAAAGCTTGGACTGGGGCCGAAGATGTAGAGGAAATTCGAGGCGGTTATAAAGCCTGGCTGAAAGGATTAATTCATGACATCTGGGACGCCGAGAGAATGATACCAACTGGGCAGAGAAGTAAAAAGTTTATGATTGATGGCGATGTGTTTTAAGACGTATACGGACAACCGGTGTGATTGGAAAACTGGGTGAAAATCAAAGGTGTGATAGTTGCGAATGACTATTGTTTGTGGCATCTTTAGTTGTGTTTAAGTTGGGGATAGCCGATTACTAAAACTGTTTAGGGGCTACAATGGCTATATTTTTTCGCATTTTACTAGCAACTCTTTTTATGCTGGTTGCAAGCAGCTCGGTCAGGGCACAACAATTTAAGCTGTATGTGCCTGACCGCCCAGATCAAGCGACAAAAGAATTTATAGATACTCTATTAAAAGATCCAGCGCTACGCCAGGCAGAGATTATATTTAAGCCGGTGCCAATTTCTGTAATTGGGAGTTGGCGTGATTTAACAAAAATTATTGAAAACGGTACCGCAAAAATTGCACTCCTTCCTTATGAGGCACTTGCTTCGGCTTCTTTAGCTGACTCTCCTTACAGTTCTCTTGCTGCCCAACCTGGGCTCTTTAAACATTCAAAGAAACATTTCGAACTTTTTGATAGTGTGTTCGGTGACATCATAGCGTCCGAACTTGGTAATTATAATCTTGCATTTGTTGATTTTTGGCATCGTGTTCCAAAGGATTTATATTCAAGTGGAAGGATACTTGAAGTAAATGATTTTAAGGGAAGACAGGTAGTAGCTTATGGAAGAGTAGCGAATGAGACCATGCATAAATTGGGGGCAACTTCGCTTAAGGTTCTTGCTAGTGAAGTGTTTACGGCCCTTCAAACAGGGTTGTTCGATACTGCTGAAATTACTTCAAATCTACGGAGCGCAAAAGACTACGCCAATCTTGGGGGCGGAACTTATTTAGGTGGTTTTAAGTATCGATTTGGCTTCTTAGCTGCAAACTCTAGATTTTGGCTTCATTTAACACAAGAACAACGTAATGCAATTAAATCTGCTGCAAGAAACGCAAAGTCCAAGTCAAAAGATATAATTTATGATACCGAAAAACAAGTAGCTGACTTGGTCAGAGAAACAAAAAATGTGGTGTTCACTTCTTTCGCTAAGGGAAATGCGCTTAAAGCTGATAGCGGGATTGTACCAGCGTCATTTGCATTGACAGTCTGGAGGTCTCAACAAAAAACTAACAGTAAAAGTGCGGAGCAAGCGTTACAGCTTTTTCATAAGATTTCGCATGCTAAGAAGAGACGACAAAAGAGTGAAATGCCTGAGAAGCGAGGAAATACAAATCAGAATTCTATTATGTTTGCAACTAGCCGCAACGAATACCCTGGTGTAGTAAAGCTGATTAACAAATTTGGTGCTGAGAGAATGGATCATGCTAAACTGAAATGTGGTGCTTTATTGTATCTTAAGCCCGAAAATAAATCTCTTGGCGACCTTTATTCGGGGGGGTTAACTCTTGATCAGTCAAAGATGATGACTGGTATAGATCAGTGTGTTTCGTTGATAGCGCAGCGTTTCATTAGCGACGGCGGTACACCAACAATTTATATTCACGGTTTTTGGAATGATTTCATCACAGCTGCGAGGAGGGCGGTTGCGATTAAGGAGGATTTTGGCTTGGATTCCACGATGCTAATGTGGTCATGGCCATCGATGGGAAACCCCAGTTATTACGATTATGATGAAGACAGTGTAGAGTGGGACCAGATCTATGTCGAGAAATTTATCAGTAAATTTTTGAAGCATTACTCAGGGCCGAAGTTGAACATAGTTGCCCATAGTATGGGTAGTCGAGTTGCGTTAAATCTGTTGAAGGCTGCGAATTCTTCTAATGTGAAAATCGGTCGCTTTATTTTTGTAGCTCCTGATGTTGTTAGATCAAATTTTAGACAGAGCGTTCTTAATTTTGCAGGTGGTGCTACCAATATTCATCTTTATGCTTCCGACTGGGATCGCGCACTACAGTTATCAAAAACAAAACACAAACGCTCCTTAGCTGGGCAGGCAGGGACAAGTTTGATAGTGATGTCGGAACTTGAGACGATAGATGTTTCTGATGTGGATAATGAGTGGTTTGAAGCTAATCACTCTCATGCGTTCGACGTGCCAGAAGCAGCACGTGACCTGAAAGTTGTAATCTTGTCTGGTGAAGTAGCGTCGAAACGTGGGCTCTTAGAGGGCACGTTTGATAATCTGACTTTCTGGCAAATCAAGCCTGATAAATAGAGTTAAAGATTTTTCTATATTCAGGAGAAATAATAAATCCTAAGTATGTTTATCCAGTAAATAAACTTGCTTAGCAAGTGAATGGCGATTTTTAGACACAGGCTTAATAATTTTTTGGATAGAGTAACTGGCTTAGGCCCGTAAATCGATATCAGCCATTTTTGTAACCGATGTCTACTTCACTAAATAACCCAAGACACTTATCAAATAATATAAAGTAATCTTTTAACAATAGATTACTTCAAATAGTTGACAAAGCAGTTTTAAAAATGTACACTTAAATAACGCTATTTTTGCGTTTAAATTTTGAAATATTTATTTAGACCCGTTCCTAACTTTTGGTAGGAATGGGTTTTTTCTTGGGAAATTGAAAGAGGACTCACATGGATAACATTGAATTCATCCCGGTCAAACCAGAAGCAGGTGATTATGAAAAGTATCGTCTCAGTCCTGCAGAATTAACAGAAATGAGAAATCAACTTGAAGGTTTCTTAGTCTCACAAGGTTATGAGTTATTACAGTCCTCCGATGAATTAAATATAGCGGATATCAAATTTAAAAAATCTGAAAGGGAATATTATGTCTGCTTCATGCCTAAGGCTTCGGCAGATTAATTCTGAGTTCAGGGGACGTATTCTCTCTCTAGAGATACCGAATAGGGACCTATCTATAGTATCTCCGTCCCCTGATACGTTTCAACTCAAGTTTGGAGGTCAATATGTCAGAAGATAATGTTATTCCATTTGCTAATAAAGCATTTGATGGAATTAAAAATACAAGTTCAAATTTGACGCCAGATGAAATACTACAAAATGCTTCAGGCCAATTAGATGGTGTATTGATACTTGGTCGTATGAATGGGACAGTAGAATATTATTCACACTCGGGTTTAGATAGCTGCGATATGCTTTGGCTTCTGGAAAGAGCAAAGCAGCAATTATTGTCGCAGTTTGATTAAATTGGCGAGAGAAGTTGTAGCTTAGTCTTCCTCAATGAGGATGCTTCTTATACATACAAAATATTTCTGGCTAAGACAAAGAAAACTGTAGTTACAGAGAATTAACAGAAGTAGACCTAATGCGATTAAAATGCATACAGTGTCTATATTTGTAGTTATCTAACGTGAGGATTTGTATTGTCCTAGGCTTGATAGAAAAGCCTAGTAAAGTCAGAGCACTTTAGAAAATTTAAGAGAAAATAAACAATAATCCACCCGCTTTATTGCGGGTTTTTTTATGCTCACTGAAATGAAAAAATATCAATGAATATCAATGAAGGATTGAGGTAATCAATGGCTGGAAATGGTGGAAAGAGAAAAGGTGCAGGCCGTCCTAAAGGCGTCCTAAATAAAAGTACAACTCAAGTAAAAGAAATAGCTCAGAAATATGGTGAGATGGCCATCAAAAGATTAGGAGATATTGTAAATGACGATAAGGCAGATGCAAGAGCGCAGATAGCAGCGGCTAAAGAGCTACTTGATCGAGCTTATGGCAAAGCACCACAAGCAATAACAGACGGTGAAGGTGGGAAGCTATTTCCCGACCGTATTGAAATTGTTCTTGTCAGTCCCAAGAGCGATTAATAACTCACATATCTATTAAGATATAAATATAGGGATTTCATCCATGCCTAAGATTCAGGGAACACAAAGAACCGTCCAGACCAATACAGTAAAACAATCACCTCCCTCAACGGCTGGTTTTGGATCATCTGGTAAAGCATTCCAGATACTTGGTAATGCAATGGGTCAGTTTGCAGGTGCGTTTGATGCCTTTGCAGCAACGCAGGAAAAAAATGATTCACTTGATGCTAGCATGCGGCTGCTTGAATTCAGCATGGATCAAGACCAGAAGCAGTTTGATTCTGGCAGGTCTATTGATGGTGACGGGCGCGATCATATCAACAGATCATTAAATCGC